>NZ_DASYMU010000116.1:0-39573 GCF_036008905.1 Amycolatopsis sp.
GGCGCGGTTGGCCAGGCAAGGGCTCTTCAACCGTCGCTGGCCACCGAAGATGACGTTCTTCATCCACGAGTACGCACTGCGATCCATGGTCGGCGACTCGCTGGTGATGTACGAGCAGGCCTTACACCTCGTGCTCGCGACCTCTTGGTCGCGGTGCGAAATCCGGGTGGTGCCTGAATCTGCCCAGCTTATGGGTGTCTTCGGCGGTGGATTTTATTTGATGGAGTACACCGATCATCCCGCGGTGGTGTCCGCCGAGACCCACACCGCGAGCGTGTTCCTCGAAGGTGAGGAACACATCCCGTTCTACCGGGATCTTGATAACGAACTTGGGGCGGTTGCCCTGAATGGGGGACAATCGCGGGACTTGCTTGCGGACCTCGCAAGCCAACACGAACGAGTGGAGTCCACCCGCGATGACCGAGCAGACCCACGCAGGAGCGACCTGGCATAAGAGCAGCTACAGCGGCACTTCGGGCAATGGCGCATGTGTCGAGGTTGTCTTGGCGCCAGGCTCGGTCGGCGTCAGGGACACCAAGAGCCCAGCAGGCACCCTCGCCTTCCCCGGCCCGGCCTGGCGCGCCTTCCTCACCACCCAGCGTGGCTCGTGAGTGCGTAACAGTGTTCTAACACTGTTACGCACTCACGACCCCTGATCAACGGAAACGTCCGCCGCACCCGTCACCAGAGCGCCGTGAAGGCCACCATGAGGGGGACACTAACCCCTCATGGTTCTGGGGTCAGTGGCGGCAGAGGAGGGCGTCGGGGGTGCGGGACGAGCCGATCCGCCCGGTGTAGGCGACGCCCGCGACGTACTCGTCGGGCGCGCACTGGCCTTTGTAGCGGCCGTAGGCGAAGTCGCCGCCGAAGTCGCCCGCCGGGCGGTTGTCGCCGCGGTCGAACCAGACCGTGCGGCCGTTGCGACCCAAGGGGGTCTGCGATCGCGCGCACAGTCCGGCCGAAAACGCCGCCCCGGTCATGCTGTATCCGGCAAGGTAGTGGTCCGGCGGGCATTGCGCCTTGGTATAGCCCGACGCCCAATCGTTGTCCACATAGGACTCATCGCGGACGGTCGTGAACGCTGCCGGTGCCGTCAAGGAGCCGGTGCACAGGCCGCGGTTGCCGGTGTGGCTCAGTCCGGTCAGCCACTGGCCGTCCGGGCACACGGCCTTGTACGCGCCCGAGTTCCAGTCCGGCAGCGCCCTGACAGCCTTGGACTGCTGGAAGTCGCCGTGGTCCAAGGTCAGCATCGACCACGGTGTCACCGCCGGGATCTGGCCGGTCCGGCCGGTGGCGGCGATCAGACGCGACCATGCCGGGGCACGCCAGTCGTCGCCGTCGTAGAGTCCCATCCGGTTGCCCGCCGCGTCCCAGTGCGCCAGCGCCCAGCCGTTGCCGGTGCGGTTGGTGTGGAAACCGACCAGTGGCCAGTACGCGAAGTCCGCGTCGGCCTGGATCAGATTGTCGACGAAGTTCTCGAACCACGCGCGGGCCACGGGATTGGTCTCCTCCCGCCCACCGACGCCGAACTCGCTGATCCACACCGGCGCGGTGAAATGCTCGCCGGTCTCGGCCGAGACGTAGAAAGCCTGCCGGTACAGCATATCCCGCAGTTCCGCCGGGCTGAGATCCTGGTAGCGCGGGTCGTGCGTCTCTCCCGTCCCGGTCGCGCCGGAGTGATTAGGACCGGTGTAGCCGTAGAAATGCGCGGAGTAGACCAGTTTTCCCGACTGGACAAGGGTGTGCGAGAGCGTCCGGACGGGTTCGAGCGTCGGTCGCCCGTGCGGCAGGCCGTCGAGCGGGATGCCCGTCCAGTTGATGCCTTCGACGATGATCAGCAGATCGGGATTGGCCTCGAGCTGGATCCGGTCGGCGACGCGCTGAGAGGCCAGTTGCCAGTCGTGGTTGTCGCCGGAGCCCCAGTTCGGGTCGTCCAGCACCGTGCGCCGGACCTCGTTGTACAGGTCCGCGCCGACGACTCGCTTGTTCGCCGCGTACCGCCGGGCCATGAAGAGCCAGTCGTCCTCCCACTGCCCGGCGCTCTGGGCGGTGTTCCACCGCTCGTTCCCGTCGAGGCCGCAGCACCAGCGCGAGGTGTTGGTGTGGTTGTTGAGGATCACCGCGATTCCTCGCGCGGTCAGCCGATCCACCACGGCGTCGTACACCTGCAACGGCGTCTTGCCGCGCAGCTCCGGGTTCGCCGCGACAGAGGCGTCCGGCAGCGGTGTCGTGTCGTGGATCATCTGGTTGGAGAACGGCAGGCGGACGCTGTTCAAGCCCAGTTCGGCGAAGCTGTCGATGATGACGTCGACGCGCGCCCGGTCCAGGCCCAGCGGGATCTGGTCGGCCTTCTCCCCGGCGTGGTGGTTGGCCGAATCGTTGATGTCGCCGGAGCCGTTCCAGGTTCCGCTCGCGCCGTGCCAGTTGCCGGAGCGGAGCTTGAACCTGTCGCCCCGCGCGTCGACGACGTAGCGCCCGCGGGTGCTCAGCGGGCCCACCCAGGTCGCCTCATCGGAGCCCGCGGCCCCACTGATACCCGACGGCACCAGCAGGATCCCCGCTCCCAGCAGACCCACCAGCAAAATGCGAGCAAGTTTCATGAATGGAGGGTAGCGGTGGTGAAGGGCACTTTGAGCCCGTCAAGGTGCCCTTCACCGCATTGTCCTAAGGCGCGACCTCGAAGTCGTAGTAGGTCGACTGGGTCTCCACGCCATCGGCGTTGCGCGCGATGACCTCCAGGAAGATCGTGCCCGCTCGCTCAGGGGTGATGACGACCGTGCCCTTGCGGTCCGGGCCGGCCGGGACGACGACCCACTCGCCACTGAAGTCGATCGAGTACAGGTACTCGGTGACAGTCGCCATGGTGGTCGTGAAGGTGAACGTTCCCGGGACGCCCGGCCCGCCGCTGGGGCCGGAGGTGCCGTAGACGTCGCTGGTCACCACCGGCGCCGAGCTGGGGAGCCGCAGGTTTTCCTGGGCGACCGAAGAGAACTGGCCGTCCGCGTTCCTGCTGCGCACCTTCAGGGTGTTGCCAGTGGCCCGGTTCGGCGTGATCGTCGCGGTGGCTGTTCCATCGGGCCTGGCGGGAACGGTGATTTCGGCGTCGTCGTTGAAGGTGTAGGCGTACGCGGTGACGTTGGCGGTGCGGGGCGTGAAGGTGTACTCCCGCGGTTCACCGAGGCCGCCGTTCTCCGGGGTGTGCGACAGCAGCGGCGAGTTGTCCTTGACGTCGAAGATGTAGGGCGCCTCGGCCGACCTGTTCCCGGCCCGGTCGACACTCCATACCTGCAGGTACACCCCACCGGCGGTGGTCGGTGTGATGGTCGCGACGGCCTTTCCGCCGAGCACGTCCGCGGTGATGTCGTTGGTGCCACCCCCGGTCAGGACATAGCGGAACGAGGCGACGTCGGCGACACCGTTCGAGGTGAAGGTGAACTGGCCGGGCTTGCCCGGTTCACCCGTGCCGCCTTCGACGGGGTAGTCGGTGGAGCTGACCGTGGGCGGCTTGTCCGGCGCGGTCTTGTCGGCGGTGAGCCTGCAGGTCGCGGCGCCCGGTGAGACGAGGCCCCGGTCGTCGATGGCCTGCATGGTCAAGTCGTAGGTGTGGCCGTCGACAAGGAAGCCCTGCGGCAGCGAGGTGTTCGCGTAGCCGGCCCTGCTCACGGTGGTGGTGATGTCCACCCGCTGGCTCGGATCCGCGATGTCCCAGGCCGCGAACTTCCCGCCGACCGCGTCCAGGTCCGGATCGCTGACGTTGCCGTAGACGATTTGGGAACCGGGGTGGAGGAAAAGTGTGTCGCTCCCGCAGGGCCGGTTGTCTATGCCGAGACCCGTCGGGGTGTTCGGCGCGCGGTTGTAGAACATCGTCATCTGGAGGGTGCTCGCCACCCGGCGGCCGAAGGCGGGGTCCAGTTGCTTGGCGTCGGGCAGTCGCATCGCGACGGTCAGCGACGTCTTACCGGCGGCGAGGGCGTCCGTCACTGCCGCGGCCGTGTCCCACGTGACGCGTTCCCAGGTGCAGCCGCCTTCGGGGGCGAAGGGGCCGGGGAGTTTCACCTTTTCCGCGGGCTGTTTCAGCCAGGTCGGGCGCTCGGCGGGGTCGGTCACCCAGAGCTCGGTCGACCGCGGTTTGGTGCAGTCCGCCACTGAGGTCTCCGGCACCCAGCTCGCCGCGGACGTGATCTTGGCTCCCTGAAAGGGTTTCAGGTCGAAGGTGAAGTAGGACTTCGTCACGTGGTAGCCGCGCTGGGCGTCGAACCATGCGCCGACCGGGGTATCCCCACCGCTGTTCGCGAAGCTCTTGAACGGCGAGAGGAGATCGGTGTGCGCGGACGAGGTTGACGGGAAGGTGTTGACCGATTCGGCGGCGGCCGGGGTGGCCTGCAGGACTGCCAGGCCGCCCGCGATCACCCCGGCCACGATGAGTGTGGTCGAGACACGACGAAACCAGGACAGCGTTGCCATCCAAACCCCCAGTGGTCAGAGCGAGCAGTCGATCACTCTTCGCCGGGGGAGCGCCGAACGTTACCGGCCGACTCCGGGGAACTGCGGTGGGCGGCGTTCGTTCCAGCTCGCCAGGCCCTCGGCCAGCTCGGGATGGCCGAACGATTCGTGCATCAGGTCGATGGCCTCCGCCGCCGATTCCTCCAGTGACAGCTCTGGATCGCGGGTCAGTTGCCGTTTCATGACCGCCATCGACCGCGGTGCGCTGTAGGTGGCGAGTTCGGTCGCGTAGGCGTGCGCGCGCAGCGAGAGTTCGCCCGGCGGGACGACTTCCTGCACGAGTCCGTAGTCGAAGGCCTGCTCGGCGGTGAAGGTGCGGCCCGACAGCAGCAAGTCCCTCGCGCGGCCGGCGCCGATGAGTTCGGGGAGCAGCTTCGCGATGCCGTACTCCGCGACCAGGCCGCGCCGGGCGAACGCCGTGGTGAACTTGGCGCCCGCGGCGGCGAACCGGACGTCGGCGCTGCAGGCGATCACGAAACCGAGTCCCGCGCAGCCGCCGTTGATCGCGGCGACCACCGGCTTGCCGAGGTACACGGCAGCCAAGACGTCCTGGAAACCCTTACGCTGTCCGGAATCCGCGGGCGCGCCGGTGGTGATGTCGCTCAGCAGACCCAGATCCGCGCCGGGGGAGAAGGCCCGCCCCGCACCGGTGACGACGATCGCGCGGACGTCGGTGTCGGCGTCGGCCCGCCGGAGGAGATCGCCGTAGCGGGCCTGCATCGGCAGGTCCATCGCGTTGTTCCGCTCGGGCTTGTCGAACGTCAGCGTCGCGATACCTGCCGCCACTTCGTAGCTGACACCGGATTCCCATGGTTCGGACACGGAGGCCTCCCTTGGTCTCGGACATACATACTAAGCGGTCGCTACTGATCCCTCATGCGGCTGAGGCCGTGTTCCCCGCGGAACGGCTGCACGTCGAGCGTTTCCGGCCGGTGGCCAAGACTTTCGCACCCGACACGGCGTTCGAGGTGACCTGTGTCCGATCTGGACAGACCATCCAGGTCCCGCCGGACGAATCATTGCTGGACGCACTGACCTATGCGGGGCATCCCGTGCCCTCCGGCTGCCGCGAAGGTGTCTGCGGCAGCTGTGAACTCACCGTCCTCGACGGGGAACCCGAGCACCGGGACGACATCGGCGCTCCCGCGGGCCGTATGTACGCCCGCGTGTCCCGCGCGCTGTCGCCCCGGCTCGTCGTCGACCTCTGACGCGAAAGCTCGTGAGTGGCTACGAGTGTTCTAGCACTTGTTGCCACTCACGACCTCTGAACAGCGGAAGCGCCTAGCAGGTGCCGCCGTTCAGTCTAACTTTCGCTCAGACTGTGCATGCTTTCGTTGACTTAAGGCGAAAGTCTTCCTAGATTCGGCAGGACGCTGCGAGGTCCTCGCCCGCCGTCATCAAGGAGCAACGATGCTTCTAACTCTCGGTAACCCCTTTCGTAGATCCATCGCGACTGTTCTAGTGCTGTTGACAGCGCTAGCCGGTCTGGGGACGGTGCAGGAGGCCGCGGCCGCCGTGCCGCCACAGCAGCCCGGTGTCACGCTCCGCGTCTTCGATCTTCAGAACCCGCTGGACAAGCTCTGCGTGCTCAAACCCGGCCAGACTCCGAACGTCGACAAGCTGATGCCGGTGATCAATTGGACCACCACGGCCGACTTCGGTATCGGTGACCGCTTCGTGTCCGAGGTGACCGGCAACATCACCACCGCCACCGCCGGCATGTACGAGTTCCGGCTCACCAGTGACGACGGATCACGGCTGCTCATCGACGGCCAGCTGGTGATCAACCATGACGGGCTGCACGCGCCGACGGCCGCGACCGGTTCGGCCCAGCTTGCCACGGGATATCACGCGCTGCGGATCGACCACTTCGACAACACCAACGACCAGCAGATCACCTTGGAGTGGCGTCCGCCGGGCGCGGTGGACTTCGCGGTCGTGCCGAACTCCGTGCTCAGCACCGACGCCGGCGTCGTGCGGGTGACCTCGCCGGGCCGCAAGGAATGCGAAGGCACTCTGGACTCGCCGGGTGACGGTCTGCCGCTGACCGGCGTGCACCCTGGCTTCACGCTGACCGACTTGCGCCCCAACGGTTTCCAGCCGCAGGTGACCGGAATGGACTGGCTGCCCGACGGCCGGCTCGCCATCGCCACCTGGGGCGGCTCCGACAACCTGCTCGGCGAGGTCTTCCTGCTGAGCAACGTCACGGGTAACACCGACGCGTCGAAGGTGCGGACGCAACGAGTCGCCAGCGGCTTGAAGGAGCCGATGGGCATCAAGTACGTCGACGGAAAGTTGTACGTCTCGGAGAAGACGCGGCTCGTCGAACTGAACGACACGAACGGCGACGGTGTCACCGACGACTACCGCACGGTCGCCACGTGGCCGTTCGGCGGCAATTTCCACGAGTTCGCGTTCGGCCTGCTATACCAGGACGGTTTCTTCTACGCCAACCTTTCCGTGTCCATCAACTACGGCGGAGCCACGACCGATCCGCAGCCCGCGCCGAACCGGGGCACCACGATCAAGATCAGCAAGGCGACCGGCGCGGTGACTTACGTCGCCGGTGGCCTGCGCACGCCGCACGGCATCGGGTGGGGACCGGAGGGCGACGTCTTCGTCACCGACAACCAGGGCGGCTGGCTGCCCGCGAACAAACTCGTGCGCATCAAGCAGGACCGGTTCTTCAACCACTACACCAACCCGCCGGGCCCGTTCGATTCCCAGCCGGTGACCGCCCCCGTACTGTGGTTGCCGCACAACGAGATCGCGAACTCGCCGAGCAACCCGATCCTGTTGCCGAACGGTGTTTTCGCCGGGCAGATGGTCTACGGCGATGTCACCTACGGCGGCCTCCAGCGTGCGTTCCTGGAGAAGGTCAACGGCGAGTACCAGGGTGCGGTCTTCCGGCTCACCCAGGGGCTCGAGTCGGGCGTCAGCCGGATCAGCCTCGGCCCCGACGGCGCGATCTACACCGGCGGGATCGACGGCGGCGGCAACTGGGGCCAGCCGGGCAAGCTCGCCTACGGTCTCCAGAAGCTGACGCCGAACAGCACGCAATCCTTCGACATGCTCGCGATGCGGGCCGTCCAAGGCGGGTTCGAAATCGAGTACACCCAGCCCCTGTCGGCGGAGACCGCGCAGAATCTCGCGGCGAAATACCAGGCGCAGCAATGGCGTTACGCGCCGACGTCTGCCTACGGCGGCCCGAAGGTCGACGAACAAACCCTGACTGTCAGCTCCGCGACTTTGTCCGCCGATCGGAAGAAGGTCACCCTGCGGCTCGCGGGTCTGAAGGCGGGCTACGTGGTGCATGTCCGGTCTCCGCGCCCGTTCGCGGCGGAATCCGGTACGGCACTCTGGAGCACCGAAGCCTGGTACACCCTCAACTCCCTGGTCGGCGGGCCGGCGGCGGCCACCACCTACGAAGCGGAACGGGCCGCACTGAGCGGCGGCACCGGGGTCAACACCGACCACCACGGTTACACCGGCACCGGTTTCGTCGACGGCTACCAGGCGCAAGGCGCCGCGACGACCTTCTCCGTGCAGGTGCCCTCCGCCGGGGCGTACAACGCGAACCTGCGTTACTCGAACGGCCCCAACCCCAGTGCCGGGACCAAATCGGTGAGCGTTTACGTCAACGGCGCCAAGGTCGGACAGGTGCGGCTGGCGAGTACCGGGGACTGGGAGACCTGGGCGTCACAACCGGAGACCCTCAACCTGGCCGCCGGGACGAACTCGATCTCCTACCGCTACGACGCGGGCGACGCGGGGCACGTCAACCTCGACAACCTCACCATCACCGCCAACCAGCGAATTCAGCTGTTCGGGGGAAGCAACCTGGATGCGTGGGAGAAGCGTGCGGGCGGCGCGGCGACCTGGCCGGTGGCTAGTGGCTCGATGGAGTCGAACGGTGGTGACATCCGTACCAGGCAGCAGTTCGGCGACTTCCGGCTGCATGCCGAGTGGCTCGAACCGGATTATCCGCCCGAGGTGACCGGTCAGGCCAGAGGCAACAGTGGCATCTACCTCCAAGAACGCTACGAACTGCAGGTGCTGGACTCATTCGGCGATACCACCCTCGCCGACAACGAAGCCGGCGCGATCTACACGAAGAAGGCGCCCTCCGTCAACGCGGCGACTGCTCCGAACACGTGGCAGACCTACGACGTCACCTTCCGTGCGGCCAGGTTCGACGGCGCCGGGAACAAGACCGACAACGCCCGTGTCACGGTCGTCTGGAACGGCGTCGTAGTCCACAACGATGTGGTGATCGACGGCGGCACCGGCGACAGCAACCCGGAGAACGCGTCCCCGGGCGCGATCCGTCTCCAGGACCACGGCGACCCTGGCGCGAACCCGCGCTTCCGCAATGTGTGGGTGGAGGCTATCGGGTGACGTCAGGCTGAGAGCGTGGCTCGTGAGTGGCTGCGGGGGTTCTAGCACTCGTAGCCACTCACGAGCCAACGCACTGGTCGAGCCCTTGACGTCACGCGCGGCGCCTTCTAGCGTCCGTACCGACTGGTCGGTGTGGACTGGAGGAGTTGCATGAGCTGGTATGACACGATGCCTTGGGTCGCTCAGTACGAAGAGCGGATGCAAGCTCCACCACCCGCAGCGTCGAGCCTGCTCACCAGCTTCCGGCACAGCGTCGAGAGCTTCCCCGAGACCACCGCGATCGCGTACTTCGACGCGAAGCTGAGTTACCGCGAGGTCGACGAGCTCTCCGACGGCGTCGCGAACCACCTGCTGGCCGACGGTTTCCAGCGGGGCGAGCGCCTCGCGATCCTGCTGCAGAACATCCCGCAGTTCGTGCTCGCGCTGCTCGGCGCGTGGAAGGCCGGTGGCATCGTCGTCCCGGTCAACCCGATGTACCGCGAAGGCGAGCTGACCCACGTCTTCTCCGACGCCGACGTCCGCGCGGTCGTGTGCTCGCAAACCGGATGGAACGCCTATATCTCCGGTGTGGTCGCGAAAAGTGCCGTGTCGATCTCGCTGACCACGAGCGAGCTCGAACTGCAGGAACGCAACGACTCCCGCGTGCTCGGCAAGGTGACCCGCCAGCCCACCGAAGGCGCCGGCGACCTCCTGACCGTGGCCAGGGCCAACGTCGGCAAACCGTTGGCCGACCCGGGTTTCACCGCCGCCGACGTCGCCCTGATCAGCTACACCTCGGGCACCAGCGGCACGCCGAAGGGCGCCACCAACACCCACGGCAACATCGCCACCAACGCGGCCACCCTCAACGCCTACAACGACCTCGGCGAGGGCGCCGCCATCTACGGGCTGGCGCCGCTGTTCCACATCACCGGGATGGTGTGCCAGGTCGCCTCCGCGATCGACTTCGGCGGCACGCTCGTGCTCACCTACCGGTTCGAGGCCGGTGTCGTGCTCGACGCGCTCCTGGAGACCAAACCGGTCTACATGGTCGGCCCGTCGACGGCGTACATGGCGCTGATGGCCCACCCGGACGTCAGCCCGGAGCATTTCGCGTCGTTCCAGCTGCTCTACTCCGGCGGCGCCGCGCTGCCGCCCGCCGTCGTCGAGACCTTCCGCGACCGCTTCGGCCACTACATCCACAACGGCTACGGGCTCACCGAGACGACCGCGGGCTGCATCGTCGTGCCCGCCACGCTCGAAGCGCCGATCGACCCGGCGTCGGGCACCATCTCGATCGGCCTGCCGGTGCCCGGTTCGATGGTCCGCATCCTCGACGACGAAGGCGCCGAGGTGCCGTTCGGCACGCCGGGCGAGATCGCCGTCGAAGGGCCCATGGTCGTCCCCGGCTACTGGAACCTGCCCGAGGCCACCGCGGCCGCGCTACCGGGAGGGCGCCTGCTCACCGGCGACATCGGGTTCATGGACACCGGCGGCTGGGTCTACGTCGTCGACCGCAAGAAGGACATGATCAACGCCTCGGGCTTCAAGGTCTGGCCCCGCGAGGTCGAGGACGTGCTCTACACCCACCCGGCGGTACGGGAGGCCGCCGTCGTCGGGGTGGCCGACGCCTACCGCGGCGAGTCGGTCAAGGCCTACGTCAGCGCGCGGCCGGGACAAGTGGCGGACCCCGACGATCTTGTGGCTTACTGCAAGGAAAGGCTGGCCGCGTACAAGTACCCGCGAGTGGTCGAAGTACTCGCGGAGCTCCCGAAGACGGTCAGCGGCAAGATCCTCCGGCGCGAGCTGCGGGACCGAGGATAAGGCGGGGCGTATGTCCATTGTGGAAACCGTTCGCGGCGGCGTGCCTACAACGGAACTCGGCCGGGTCCTCATGCACGAGCACATCTTCGTGCTCAGCAGTGAATTCGTCGCCAACTATCCCGGCGACAACGGCTTCCGCGAGGACGAGCAGATCCCCGAGGCCATCGTGAGGCTGAAGGAATTGCGGGCCGCCGGGATCACCACGATCGTGGATCCGACCGTGATCGGCCTCGGCCGCTACATCCCGCGCATCCAGGCCATCGCCGCCGAGACCGACATCAACATCGTCGTCGCCACCGGGCTCTACACCTACAACGACGTGCCACATTACCTGCACTACCGCGGTCCCGGCACCATGCTCGGCGGCGAGGATCCGCTGGTCGCGATGTTCGTCGGCGACATCACCGAGGGCATCGCGGACACCGGCGTCAAGGCCGGGTTGCTCAAATGCGCCACCGACCAGGAGGGGATGACGCCGGGTGTCGAGCGGGTCCTGCGGGCCGTCGCCAAGGCGCACCGCGTCACCGGCACGCCGATCATGACCCACACGCACGCCGTCACCCGGCGTGGCCTGGAGCAGCAGGACGTGCTCGAATCCGAGGGCGTCGATCTCTCGCGGGTGCAGATCGGGCATTCGGGTGACACCACCGATCTCGGCTACCTGACCGAGGTCGCCGACCGCGGCTCGCTGCTCGGGATGGACCGATTCGGCCTCGACGTGCTGCTGCCGTTCGAGGACCGCGTCGCGACCGTCGCCGCGCTGTGCGAACGCGGGTACGCGCGCAGCATGGTCCTTTCACATGACGCGTCCTGCTATATCGACTGGCTGCCGCACGACCAGGTGCCGGTGATCGCGCCCAATTGGCACTACCTCCACATCACGCGCGATGTCCTGCCCGCGTTGCGTGCGCGCGGGGTGAGCGAGCAGGACATCACCACCATGCTCGTCGACAACCCCCGCCGGTACTTCGAACGGCAGGGCGGATACTGAACCGCCGGTGAACTGCGAGGTCAGACGGCCCACTGGGTAGGCTGTGGCGTCCGGGTGGGACTGGCGAGCGAGGGAAAGGGGGTCACGCGATGACCGAAGTGACTGCGGGCGAGCAGGATTCGGTGCCGCGGCGGCTCCTGTCCCATGCGACGAAACTTTTCGCGAAGAAGGGCTTCGACCGCACCTCGGTGCAGGAGATCGTCGAGGCTGCCGGGGTCACCAAAGGGGCGATGTACCACTACTTCGACTCCAAGGACGACCTGCTCTACGAGATCTACGCCCGCGTCCTGCGCGAGCAGACCGACCAGCTGGAGAAGGTCGCCGTCACCGAGGCGCCGCTGCGGGAACGGCTCACGTCCGCGGCGTCCGACGTCGTGGTCAGCACCATCGCGAACCTCGACGACAACACCATCTTCATGCAGTCGATGCACCAGCTCAGCGCGGAAAAACGCAAGGCCGTGCGGGCCGAGCGCCGCAAGTACCACGAGCGGTTCCGGTCGCTGATCGAAGAAGGCCAGGAGTCGGGGGAGTTCCGCGCCGACAAGCCGGCGGACGTCGTCGTCGACTTCTTCTTCGGCTCGGTGCATCACCTGGGTTCCTGGTACCGCCGCACCGGAACGCTGTCGGCACGCCAGGTCGGCGACCACTACGCCGACCTGCTGCTCGACGCGCTGCGCCCGCCCGCGTGATGGAAACCGCGGACTACCAGCGCATCCTCGAAGACGTCGCGCACGAGGTCGCCGGGACGGTGGGGCGAGGGCGCGTCGCCGACTACATCCCCGCGCTCGCCGCGGTGGACCCGGAGTCCTTCGGGATCGCACTGGCCGACGTGGACGGCGGGGTGTACGGCGTCGGCCAGTGGCAGCAGCCGTTCTCGGTGCAGAGCATCTCGAAGACGTTCACGCTCGCGCTGGCTTTGGCGCGGGGCGGGGAATCGCTGTGGAAACGGGTGGGCCGCGAGCCGTCCGGAAATCCGTTCAATTCCCTGCTCCAGCTGGAACTGGAGAACGGGATCCCGCGGAACCCGTTCATCAACGCCGGCGCACTGGTGGTCACGGACGAATTGCTGAGCCTCACCGGGGGAGACGCTTCCGGTGTGCTGCTGGACTTCCTGCGTGAGGAATCCGGGAACGACACGGTGGACTTCGATCGGGTCGTGGCCGCTTCCGAGGCGGACCACGGCCATCGCAACGCCGCGCTGTCGCATTTCATGGCAGGCTACGGAAACCTGGTCAACCCGGTCGAAACCGTGCTGGAGCACTATTTCCGGCAGTGTTCGGTGGCGATGAGCTGCCAGGATCTCGCGCTGGCCGCCACTTTCCTCGCCCGGCACGGTGTGCGGCGCGACGGCGGGCGGTTCCTCACCCGCAGCGGCGCCAAGCAGATCAACGCGGTGATGCTGACCTGCGGCACCTATGACGCCGCCGGTGAATTCGCCTACCGGGTCGGCCTGCCGGGCAAAAGCGGCGTCGGCGGCGGGATTCTCGTGGTCATCCCGCAGCGGTGCACCCTGTGTGTCTGGGGCCCGGGACTGGACGAGCGGGGCAATTCGGTGGTGGGCATGGCCGCGATGGACAGTTTCACCACCATCACCGGCTGGTCCATTTTCTAGAGCGTGGGCGTCCAGCCACGAGATGTCGATATCTTGTGATCTCTTAGTTGCCAAGAGACCGCCATCTGTCGACAGATGGCGAGCCGCACTCACGAGCCGTAGAGCGTGGCGAGTGCGGCGACTGTTTCGGTGAGCCGTTGTCGGAGTTCCGGTGGTTCCAGGACTTCGAGGCCGGCGCCGAAGCGGAGGAAGTCGGTGACTGCGTAGTCGAGGGACTCGATCGACACTGTCGCGCGGATCCAGCCGTCGGCGTCCGGTTCGCTCGCGCTGTCCTCAATGGACTGTACGGCGGCGGCGCCCATCATGTCCGGCAATCTGTCCTTTGTGGACGGCGAGAGCCGGAGAACGGCGACGCCACCGTGCCGGCGTGATTCGAAGTCGGCGAGGTAGCCCTGCCAGTAGGTTGCCAGATCGAAGGTTTCCGGGCGTTCGAAGGTCTCGTCGAGGACGTCAAGTTCGAGTATCTGCGAGACGCGGTACGTGCGCGGGCGGCCTTCGCTCGCGGCGACGAGGTACCAGCGGCCGGCCTTGAGAACGAGACCGTACGGATCGAGGACGCGTTCGACGTCACGCGGTTCCTTCCAGCGGTGGTAGAGCACGCGCAGGCGGCGCTGGTTCCAGACCGCGCCCGCGCTGGCCGTCAGCTGCGGGGTTTCCTCACCGTCGTGGTACCAGTTCGGGGCGTCGAGGTGGAACGACTGCTGGATGCGACCGGCCCGGTCGCGTAGTTCCGGGGGCAGTGCGGCGGTGAGTTTGAGTTTCGTCGCGGCGACGACGTTGCCGAGCCCGAGTTGCGCCGCAGGCCCCGGAAGGCCGGTCAGGAACAGGGATTCCGCTTCGCCCGCGGTGAGGCCGGTCAGTTTGGTCCGGTAGCCGTCGAGCAGCTGGTAGCCGCCCGCGTGCCCGGCATCGCCGTAGAGCGGGACACCGGCGGAATGCAGCGATTCGACGTCACGGTAGATCGTGCGGACCGAAACTTCGAGTTCCTTCGCCAGTTGGTGGGCCGTCATCCGGCCGCGGGTCTGCAGGAGCAGCAGGAGGGAGACGAGTCGGGATGCGCGCACGGTGTCGGTATACCACTGGGCTTCGCTCTCGGCGGAAGGTTTTGTCGGTGGTTCGCGCTAGCGTCTTGGGCGAGCTCGTTTACTGGGGAAGAAGGGATTTTGACCATGCAGATATCGATAGTGCGAAGAGCAGCCGCGGTGGTGACGCTCCTCGGGGCGCTGGTCGCCGGTTCGACGACGTCGGCACTCGCGGGGGATGGCGCCTCGAGGCTCGGCTGGGCCGCCGGCTGGTCGACGTCGGTGCAGCAGCCCGTGCCGCCGGAGATCTTCGGCCCGAACTGGTCGGTCGAGGGGTTCTCACACCAGTCGGTACGCCAGGTGGTCCGGGTGACCACGGGCGGGCCGCTGCTGCGCATCCGAGTGTCGAATGCGTTTGGATCAGCACCGTTGCGGCTGACCGGCGCGACGATCGGCAAGGCGGCCGAGGGCGCGGCCGTGCGGCCGGGCACGGTGCGGCCGGTGACGTTCGGGCACTCGCTGTCCACGACCGTCCAGCCGGGGCGTGACCTGCTGAGCGATGTGGTTTTGCTGCCGACCTCCCCGCTGGACGAGCTGTCGGTGACGTTCTACTTCGCCGGATCGACCGGCCCGGCGACCTTCCACGCCACCTCGCTCGCCACCAGCTTCCGGGCTGCCGGTGACCACCGGTTCGACGCCCGGGCCTCGGCGTTCACCGAGTCGACACTGTCCTGGTACTACCTGGCCGGGGTTGAAGTGAGCGGTCAGCGGCAGCGGGGGACCGTGGTCGCCCTCGGCGATTCGATCACCGACGGCTACGGCGCGACGGTGGACGGCGACAACCGGTATCCCGACGAACTCGCCGAGCGGCTGGTCGCCGCGCACCGGCCGACGGCGGTGGCCAACGCCGGGATCAGCGGGAACAAGGTGTTGAGCGATCTGCCGTGCTGTGGGGAGCGGGCGACGGCACGGTTCCAGCGTGACGTGGCGAGTCAGCCGGACGTCCGGACGGTGATCGTGCTGGAGGGCATCAACGACATCGGGGCATCGACGTTCGACCCGACAGCGCCGGTGGTGACGCTGCCGCAGCTGATCGACGGGCACCGCCAGCTGATCGCCGCCGCACACGCGCGCGGCATCAAGGCGATCGGCGCGACCCTCACCCCGATCAAGGGCTCGTTCTACGACACACCCGCGAACGAAGCGTTGCGAGACGGGCTCAACGACTGGATCCGGACCAGCGGGGCGTATGACGCGGTGGTGGATCTCGACCGCGCCACCGGTGCACCGGGCGACCCGGACCGGCTCAACCCAGCGTACGACAGCGGAGATGCCTTGCACCCCAACGGCGCCGGGTACCACGCCATGGCCGCGGCCGTCGACCTGAACTCGCTTTAGGTCGTATTACGCGACTTCTTGCCGTTCACCGGAGAGCGAGCGACGGCCCGGCTGATCATTTTTGTCGATCGGACAAGCTGGCTTCAGCCTGGCGTTCTTGAGACGGTGAGCCCATGCAGCTTGGATTCGGCAGGAAGACCTTCGCCCTGCTCGTGTGCGCCGCGGTCGCCTTGTCCGGCGCCGCGGCGACAGCAGGCACCGCTTCGGCGGCGCTCGGCACCGGCCTCGAAGGACACACGGTCACCTCCCCGGACGGCTCCCTCGAGGCGACCGTGACCGTGCTGGGCGGAAGGTTGACCTACCAGGTGGTCAGGGACCACACCACCACCGTCGTCTCGCCCTCGGGTCTGGGTTTCACCCTCCGGCAGCCGGCGGTCGACCTGACCAAAGACCTGAGCATCACATCGATCGATCGCGCCAAGGTCGACGAGACGTGGAGACCGGCGTGGGGAACCTCGTCCACCGTGCGAAATCACGCGGCCGAGCTCACCGTCCACACGGTCCACGAGCCGTCCGGCGTCCGGCTGGACGTGGTGTTCCGCGTCTTCGACGATGGGGTGGGCTTCCGTTACCACTTCCCGTCCCAGGACAAGCTGGGTGCCCAGTTCGTGGTGGCGGCCGAGTCGAGTGAGTTTTCGCTGCCGCCGGACATGACCGCCTACTACATCGCGGCCGGACGTGACTGGAACGCGGACGAGAAGCACTACCAAACCGTGCCGTTGCCCCAGGTTCCCACCGCGCAGACACCGATCACGATGTCGCGCGACGACGGTTTGTTCGTGACGGTCCACGAGGCGGACCTGACGGATTTTCCCAGCATGACGTTGCGCAGGAACGCCTCGGTGCCGGGCGGGCTGGTCAGCGACCTCATCGCCTTGCCCAACGGTGACCGGGCGGTCGTCGACCTGGGCCCGAGCGGTTTCAACACCCCATGGCGGACCCTGACCATCGGGCGTGACGCCGGTGCGCTCGCCGAGTCACACCTGATCGAGAACCTCAACGATCCGTGCGCCGTCTGCGACGTCGACAGTAACGGTGACAGGGTCGCCGACACGGCCAAGTGGATCGAACCCGCCACCTACACCGGGGTGTGGTGGGAGCTGCAGCGCCGGGCGACGACGTGGAACGCGGGGCCCGACCACGGCGCCACCACGGCGCGCACCAAGGCCTACATCGATCTCGCGGCCGATGCCGGGGCCAAGTTCGTCCTGGCCGAGGGCTGGAACCAGAACTCCGGCGGCCAGTGGGCCAACCAGGACTTCCTCACCCCGCAGCGCGACTTCGACCTCCCCGGGGTCCTGGCGTACGCGGCGTCGAAGGGAGTCGGCTTCATCGCGCACAACGAGACCCGTGGGTCGGTCGACTACTACGAGCAGAACCTCGAGAAGATTTTCAGCACCTACCAGTCGCTCGGAATCCACGCGATCAAGACCGGATACGCCACCAAGTTTCTCCTCGGGGGTGTCAACCGGAGCCACTACGACCAGCAGGCCGTCCGGCACTACCAGCGCGTCGTCGAAACCGCGGCCCGCCACGAAATCACCGTCGACGCGCATGAGGCGATCAAGCCGACCGGCCTCAGCCGCACCTATCCGAACATGATGACCGGCGAGGGCGTCGCCGGCATGGAGCAGCAGAACTACATGGGGCCACAGGGAAATCCCCCCGCCCAGGCCACCATCCTGCCCTTCACCAGGTTCATCGGGGGACCGGCCGACTACACCCCGGGCGTGCTGAACGTGACCTGGGACCCTGCCCGGCTGGGCACGCGGGTGCAGAGCACCGTCGCCGCCCAGCTGGCGCTGTACACGACCTTCTACAGCCCGTTGAACATGCTGGCCGACACCCCCGAGAACTACGCGCTCAATCCCCGGGCCTTCGAGTACCTCAAGGACATGCCGACGAGCTGGGATGAGAGCCACGTGACCAGCGCGGTCATCGGGGACCACACCGTGACCGCCCGGCGCTCCGGCAGCACGTGGTACGTCGGTGCCGTGACGGACGAGAACGACCGGACTCTCACGACCCCGTTGACCTTCCTCGACCGCGGGAAGACTTACGTCGCTGAGATCTACTCCGACGCGGCGAGCACCACGTGGAAAGGGAACCCCCTGCCGGTGGAGGTGACCAGGTCACTGGTCACGTCGCGGACCACGCTGGTTTCGTCGATGGTCGGCGGCGGCGGTCAGGCTATGCGTCTTTCGGTGGCCAGCAAACAGGAACAGGCTCACCTTCCCGCCTACAGGGCACCCGAGCCGAAGCTTGCCGGGCAACCGCGGGTCACGTTCGAGGCGGGCAACCGCACCGTCGTCGTCGAGGTGCCCGTACACAACAACGGTTCGGCCGTCGGTCAGGCAGTGGTCGAACTCGACGGCCGCCCGGCCGGTCCCGCGACGCGCGTCGACGCGGGGCAGAAAGCCACCGTCACGCTCCGCTTGGACGTCGACGACGTCCCCTATCCCGCCGGCACCAGGTTGTCGGTCAGCGACGGTGTCGGGGGTAAGGCGGACAACGTCGGCGTACGCCTGCTGCCTGTCCCCACCGTCCATGACCGGAGAGTCCTGCGCGATCTCGCGCGCGGCGGTGAACTGGACGATGTCAGTAAGGCCGCCGCGACAGCGCATCTCGACCGAGCCATCAACCTGGCCCAGCAGGGCGATTTCCTGGGCACCCAGAAAGCCATGCAGGATCTCCGGCTGCTCGCCGACTCGGCTTCCACCAAGGACATCTCGAACCGCGCGAGCAGGGCGCTCGACGACCTCACCCAGCCCTACCTGGGAGACGCCGGCGGTGTGTTCTCGGTTCTCAGAGCGCTGCGCAAGCTTGAGGGAACACACGAGGTCAAAGCCGTTGTCCTCAAGGAGTTGCGCGACGCGGCCACGTCGGCGGCGACAGTCGCCGTCACGGGTGGCGACCAAGAGGCCCGCGAGAAGCTCGCCTCGCTGCGCGACCGGGTGGCGGGCATCGGAAATCCCGGCCGGTCCCTCACCGCGTTGCGGGCCATCCTCGACGCTCTGCAGGCCGATCAGCGGCTGGAGGCCGAGTCCGGCACCCTCGCCGGCGGCGCGTCGGTCTCCACCGAGCACCCGGGCTTCACCGGAACCGGCTTCGTCAAGGCCCTCACCCGTGAGGGTGCCGGTGTCACGTTCCTGCCGACCGTTCCCGTCGGCCTGGACTACGACCTGTCGCTGCGCTACGCCAATGGCATGGTCATCGCCCCCTTCGACCGGCAGCTGTCGTTGTCGGTCAACGACGTGTCCGCGGACAAGGTGGCGTTCGCCAACACCGGTCAGGACGCCGAGCGTTGGCGTCGCTGGACGATCGCCCCCGCAGGAGTGGTTCCGCTGCGAGCCGGTCAGAACTCCATCACGCTGAGTTGGTCGGGGAACGACACGGGCAACGTCAACGTCGATCACCTGGTGCTCAGGCCATCGCTCGGTGTCGTCGAGTAACCACGCCTCCGTGTCAGGGGCGGCGTTTGCGGGATGGAGTGCCGTTCGCGGGGGAGGGAGCGACGACCTCGTCCTGCGCGGCCACCGCCATCGTCAACGCTTCCAGCACGACGAGGGTGGTGGTCTGGCCGCCGTACATCCCCGGCCGTCCCATGGGCGCCGAAAGGATGACGTCCGCGTGGTTGCGCAGCGCTTCCCCGAGGGTTTCGGTCAGTAGCACCACTTTGGCACCGACCTTGCGCGCGAAGTCCAGTGCCACGCGCATCTCGCGGGCGAGGCGGTTGTGGGCGACGGCGAGCACGACGTCGTCCGGGCCGAGGGGAAGGAGCTGGTCGACCAGCCGGACACCACTGTCGATGGCCCACCGCGCCCGGTATCCGATCCGGGTCAGCCGGGTCGCGGCCAGTATTCCCTCGGGGAGGTTCCCGGTGGCGCTGATGGTGTTGCGGAGACGGTGCGCCGGGGTGAGCAGCGCCTCGAGGTGTCCCTGCAGGGAGCGTTTGAGGCCGGGGAGACCGTCGAACCGAGTGCCTTGGCCGTGCGCACCACGCTGGCGTCGCTGGTGCCCGTCGCCCGCCCCAGTTCCTCGGCGGAGGCGAACGCGGCTTCCTGGGGGTGGTCCGCGAGGTACTGGGCGACGCGCCGCTCGGTCACGGTGAGTGAATCGAGGCGGGCCGCGACCCGTTCCTGGAGGGTGGGCTGCTACCCGGTAGCCGACACTGCGCTCCTCGGTGGTGACACATCGTCCGCGCCGATAGCGCAGCGCGATGAGTCTAGCGGCCACCAAGGTGAATTGGCTTCACCGTTGGGGTTCCCCTGCGCGCCAGGACGGCCCCGGCGATGGCGCCGAAAGCGATGTGGTCGGCGATCTGCGGGCCGGGTCGAAGGGCCCGGATACGGGGAAACCGGCGGCCGACCACGCCGAGGTCAAGCGCGGCGATGGCGAGCCCGGCGGCGGCTCCGGCGAGTGCGGTGTGCCGCTTGGGCAGCGTCGCCGCCAGGACGAACGCCCAGCCCAGCGACAACGCCACATGCGCTGCCGCACCTGAGGCGAGCAACGGAAGGGTGCGGGTTTCCCGCGGCGTAAGGAGAGTCCCGGCCGCCAGTGACGCGTCCAGCGGGTCGTCACCCCGGACGAGCGCGTACGCCGTCGACGGCAGTCCACTGAGGACACCCGCCACCGCTCCCGCCGCGAATGCGTTACGGATCAATGCCACCATGGCCACCTTAGTCGCGTTGAGCGCAACTATGGTGGCACTTTCAGTGGCACTGGTAGATCCGCAGGTGGAGGGTGACGAGGTCCAGCAGGGGAGTGGGGACGTCGAGGTCGCGGGCCCGCGAAACGAGGTCGCCGAAGATGTGCTCGGCCTCGATGCTGTTGCCCTGCACCAGATCGCGGTACAGCGATGCCGCGAAGGGCGAGCCCGGTGTGGTGACCGTGGTGCGGGTGTTGTCGAGTTCCGGCCGAGGCACCGGGTGCCCGGCCGCGGCGGCGATCGCGGCGCATTCGGCGATCACGGCTTCCGCGAACTCCGTCCCGCCGGGAACGGCAACGACCTCGCCAATCGTGGCGCGCATCAGGCAGTTCACCGCGCCGGTCGAGGCGATGAACACCCACTTAGCCCACATCACGCCGAGGATGTCGTCGGATACCTTGACGTCGAAGCCGATGTCAGTCAGTACATTGTGGACGTCGTCGAGCGGCCGGCCCGGGGTGAGCGTGCCGTAGGTGAGGGTGTGCAGATCCGCGAGCCGGACGATGTCGCCCTCGGCGTCCACTGTGGTCACGACCTTCACCGCGCCACCGAGCACCGCGCGCTCGCCGAACCGCTTGACCAGCGCGTCGAGATGACCGAGCCCGTTGAGCAGCGGCAGGATCAGCGTGTCCGGGCCGACAGCGGGCGCCAGGTCGTCCAGCGCCTGCGATAGCCCGGTGGCTTTCACCGAGAGCACGACCAGGTCGAAGGTCGTGGTGACTTCGCCGGTGACGATCAGCTTGGGCGTCAGGACGGTGTTCTCGCCGAGGCCGACGAGTCGCAGGCCGCGTTCCCTCAGTCGCTGGGCGCGCCCTGGGCGGACCAGGAACGTGACATCGTGGCCCGCCTGCATGAGCCGTCCGCCGAGATAGCCGCCCGTCGCGCCCGCGCCGACCACCAGAATCCTCATGACGTCACCTTTTCCCGTGTGGCAGTGATCTTCGCCGCGGCCGACCAGTTCACATCCGCGCGGTGGAACAGGTACACCAGCGCCGCGCCGACGACGGACAGTGTGATGCAGACGAGGGCCGCGATGTTCCAGCCCGCCACCAGGTCGCCGCCGGGGTGCACGGCGATGATCGTCACGACGGTGACCCCGATCGCCGAGCCGACGTACCGGCTCGTGTTGTTGATCCCGCTGCCCGTCCCGGCCAGCGTCGGCGGAACGCTCGCGACGGCTTCGCGGCCGAGCGTCGCGTTGACCACGCCCGTGCCGATACCGGCGACGACCAGTCCGATGACGAGCAGCCACGTCGAGGAGCCGGACGTGAGCATGGTCAGCGGAGCCAGTCCGGCGCTGATCACCAGCAGCCCGGCGCTCATCTTCACCCCGCCGGAAACACTCGGCGGGATGCGGCGGGTGAGCAGCGCGGTGAGCACGCTCGCCGCCGACCAGGCCAGTACCACCAGCGACGCCGCGATCGTCGAGTACGCCATGCCGCGTTCGAGCATCGTCGCCATGAACGCCATCAGCGCGGTGACCCCGGCGCCGGTCACGAACGATCCGGCGGACGCCGAAATCAGGGCGGGGCGGCGGAAGAGTGTTAGGTCGAGCATCGCGCCGGACGCTTTGCGCTGGTGTGCCACGAATCCCGCGAGCAGGACCACCGCGACGGCGATCAGCGTCAGCTCGAGCGGGCTCGTCCAGCCTTGGCGGCCTTCGGTCAGCGCCGCCAGCAGACTGCCCAGACCCGCGCCCAGCAGCACCGAACCGACGACGTCGATCTTGCGCGCGCGGCCGGAATGCGACTCGGCCAGCCAGACCCTGCCCGCCACCGCGAGGACGACAGACAGGACGGTGATGATCGCGTAGGTGTAGCGCCAGTCCCCGGCGGTGTCCGCGACGGCTCCGACGAGCGGCCCGATGGCGATGCCCGCGCCCAGGCAGGCGCCCCAGATGCCGGTGGCGTGTGCGCGCGGCGGTCCCGGCGGGAAGGTGTGGCTGATCACGGCCAGGCCGCAGGCGATCACCGCGGCGGCGCCGATTCCCTCGACGACCCGGCCGAGGACGAAGGTCAGCGCGTTCGGTGCCAGCCCGCTCATCGCCGAACCGGCGGCCAGCACGACCGCGCCCCAGACGAACACCCGGCGGCGCCCGAAGTCGTCACCGATCGCGCCCGCGCTGAGCAGGGCCATCGCCAGGCCCAGGCTCATCGAACTCAGGATCCACGAGGTCGCCACCGTGCCCGCGTGCAGGCCTTCGGCGACCGACGGGACTATCGCGAGCGGTGCGGTGAAGACGAAGAGCGCGAGCAGCGTCCCACCCGCCGTGATCGTGAGGCTCAAGCCCGTCCGGGCTTCGGCCTTCGGCGTTTCCATGGACACTCCCTTAGATTCGTTCACCGAACTCTTCGGAGGCTAGCAGATAAGTTCGCTGAACGAACTCTTCTGTGACATGATGGGCGTCATGGCGCTTCCCCGCGAATACACCAACCAGGCCTGCTCGCTGGCGCGGTCGCTGGAGGTCGTCGGTGAACGCTGGTCGCTGCTGATCGTCCGTGACGCGTTCTTCGGCATCCGGCGGTTCAACGATTTCTCATCCCACCTGCGGATCCCTCGGGCAGTGCTGACCGATCGGCTCGACTTCCTGATCAGCGAAGGCGTGCTCGTGCGCACTCCCGGTCCCGGCCGCCGCCTCGAGTACGAGCTCACGGAGAAGGGCCTCGCGCTCTGGCCGGTCGTGCGCACGCTGACCGTGTGGGGCGACTCGTTCTACGCGCCGGGCGGCCCGCGCCGGGTGTTCACCCACCGGGACTGTGGCGGCGAGCCCGATCCGATGGGCCGTTGCCCGCGCTGCGGTGAGAACGTGTCGCTGGCGGAGACGATGATGCGTCCCGGACCAGGATTCGCGAAGCCCGCCGAGGACGCGGATCCGGTCACGCTGGCCCTCGCGCAGCCCCGAAAACTGTTGCAGCCGTTGACGTCCTGACTAGGCCGCACGGGCGACTCGTACGCTGAAAGCCGCGCCACGACCGTAGTGTTCGACCCACGGGGACACTTCTGGGAGAGGCGCGACCCATGCCGAGACGCTCGACGGCGGTGTTCTCCGCGGTCGTCCTCATGCTGATCTCCCTGGTGAACCCCGTATCCGCGGCTGCTGACGAGTACCCGGTCTCCTTGCGGCAGGCCGTGCCGATCACGATGGCGGACGGCACCGTGCTGCGCGCCGACATCCAGTCGCCGGCCGGGGACCCCGGGCCGTTCCCGGTCCTGCTCGCGCAGACGCCGTACGGCCGCGCGGTGCTCAACGAAGAGATGTCCTACTTCGTCAAACAGGGCTACATCGCGGTGTCGGTCGACGTGCGCGGGACGGGTAGTTCCGAAGGGGCCTGGGTGCCGTTCGGTCCGCGAGAGACCGTCGACGGCGTCGAACTCGTCCACTGGGCCGCGGCGTTGCCCGGCTCGACCGGGGAACTCGGGCTCTACGGCGATTCGTACAAGGGCATCAACCAGCTGACCACCGCGGCCGCCGTCGGCCCGAACTCGCCGGTGAAGGCGCTGTTCCCGGTGGTCGCGGGCAACGATCTGTATCGAGACGTGTTCAACATGGGCGGCCTGCCCAACGCCGAATTCCTCCCGCTCTGGCTGCTGCTGACCGGCACCCAATCGCTGACCAACCCGCTCACCGAAGCGCTCGCCAGCGGCGACCCGCAACGCGTACTCGACGCGGCCCGGGTGGCATTGCAGCATGTCGGCGGTGTCGCGGAGAACGTCTTGCCCTTGCTGACAGCGTCGCTCACCGGGGGAGCCGAGGCGTTCGACGGCGACTACTGGCAGGCCAGGAATCCCGCGAACGTCCTCGACGAGGTGGTGGCGAACGGCATCCCCGCGTATCTCGTCGGCGGCTGGGACGACCTGTTCCAGCGCGGCGCCTTGATGAACTACGCCGGGCTGCAGAACGCGTGGGCCGGGCGGCCGACGTCGGCCGCGATGAACCCGGGACAGCCCGTGACGGGCCGCTACCAGCTGCTGATGGGCCCGTGGTCGCACTACTCGCAGCCCGGTTTCGACGTCGCCGGTCTGAAACTGCGGTGGTACGACCACTGGCTCAAGGACGCCGACAACGGCGTCGCCGACACCGCGACACCGTTGCACGCCTACCAGGTCAACGGCGGGCAGTGGTTCGACACGACGACGTACCCGTTCACCGGGACCACGCCGTCGACGCTGTACTTCGGCAAGGGCGCCACCGGCACCGCCCCGCGCTCGGCCAACGACGGCCCGCTGACCGCGGCGCCGCCCACCGGCTCCGGCACGGATTGGATCACCTGGACCCCGGTCAACAGCACCTGCACGCGGTCGACGTTCCAATGGCTCGGCGGCGCCAACCTGCTCTCCGCGCCGGGCTGCGAGACGAGCAACACCGAACGCGAAACGGGCCCGAACTCCTTGGTGTACACCGGAAATCCGGTGTCGCAGCCGACCGTGCTCGCCGGTCCGATCAACGCCACGATCTACGCCCAGTCGAACACCCTGGACACCCAATGGGTGGTCACGGTGACCGACGTCGCCCCCGACGGCACGTCCCGTCCGCTGAGCGAAGGCGCGCTGATCGGTTCGCAACGCGCGATCGATCCGGCCAAGAGCTGGTACGGCGCCGACGGCAGGCTGCTGATGCCGTACCACCCGTACACGGTCGCTTCGGAGAAGTGGGTCGAGCCGAACAAGGTCACGCGCTACGACGTCGAAGTCTTCCCCGTGTTCGCGAAACTCGCGGCAGGACACCGGATCCGGGTCGTCGTGACCACCGCGGACACCCCGCACCTGACGCCGACCCTGACCCAGCTTCCGCGCCTGTTGCTGGGGATCTACCAGCTGAAGACCGGCCCGTCGACGCCGTCGTCAGTGACCATCCCCCTGGCACCCGAAAGCGCCTTTCCTGCATGATCAACGTATGCCACGTACCGAAGTAGCCATCCGCACCGAAGACGGCACCTGCGCCGCCAGTCTGCACACGCCCTCGGACCAGGGCAGTCGCCCCGCAGTGATCATGTACCCCGACGCGGGCGGGCGGCGGGAGACCATGGCCGTGATGGCCGACCGGCTCGCCGAGCTGGGCTACACCGTGCTGCTGCCCGACGTCTACTACCGCTCCGAGTGGGCTCCGTTCGACCTCGCCACGGTCTTCGGCGAGCCCGAGGAGCGCAAGCGCCTGTTCGAGCTCATGGGCACTTTGACCCCGGAACGAATCGTCCAGGACACAGGCGCTTTCCTCGACTTCCTCGCCGACCGCCCGGAGGTGTCCGGCACCGGAGTGGGCACCACCGGCTACTGCATGGGCGGCCGGATTTCGCTGACAGTCGCGGGCCACCACCCAGACCGGATCGCCGCCGCCGCGTCCTTCCACGGCGGGAACCTGGCCGCGGCCGACGACACGAACAGCCCGCACCTGCTCGCCGACCGGATCCGCGCCGCCGTGCTCGTGGCCGGGGCCGAAGACGACGGCTCCTTCCCGCCCGAGCAGTTCGAGCGGCTGGAGCAGGCGCTGACCGGCGCCGGGGTGCGGCACACCATCTCTACCTACCCCGCCGCCCACGGATTCGCCGTGGGGGACAACCCGACCTACGACGCCGACGCGGCCGAGCGCCACTGGACCGCCCTCGCTGAACTCTACGGCGCGAACCTGCACGCCTGAGCTTTCGCAGAGTCGGCTGGGTCGTGTCCTGTATGTCTGGTCGACGGGCTTCGTGATCCAGGTGGTTCCTGGTGGTGCGGGGGACTGTACTCAGCAGAGCTGCTCAGGTCCCGGTGGTGGAGCCGGGTCGGACGATCATCAGCACGGTCACCGTCGCCCACAGCAGGTTGAACATGCCGGTGTGCATCGCGAGCCGCCCGGCCGTAGCGGGCGCGGAGCCGAGGTCGGCCAGGATCCGGCTTTGCCGTGGCAGCACCAGCAACACCAGGACGGCGGCCGCGATGGCGGTCAGGACGATCGACACGATCAGCCAGGTGTCGCCGAGGACGTGCATGCTGCTCGCGGTGGCGAGGCCGAACACCGGCACCGCGATGCCGAGGGCGGCGTAGACCTGGCAGACGCGGTGCAGGTTCTGTGCCACCACAGTGTCGCCACGGCGGGCGGCGGCGGGGAACATGCTGGCGGCGACGGTGACCGGGCCGATGGCGAGGATCGCGACCAGGACGTGGACCGAGAGCAGGAATTTCGTCATGGGACGCGCCGCCCGGTGACTTTCGAACTCGGCAGGCGCCCGGCCTTCGACTTTCCGGTCATCTCGTCGCCGTCGACGGTCAGGTCGAAGGTCAGGTTCAGCCGCAGCGGTTTGGTGATGGATTGGGCCCAGGTCAAGCGATTGCCGTCGAGTGCCAGGTCGGTCAGCGCGGTTTCTTCGCCGCCGGACCGCGCGACGCCGTGCAGTGTTCCCTCCTTTGTGGACAGTTCGAGTTCGGCGACCTGTTTGCCGATCGGGGTGGCGATGACGAGGGTCCAGAGTCCTTCGACGGACATGGGAAGACACACTTTCGGCTTGGTGGTCACGATCACTTGTTGATGGGAAATGTGGCGTGGCTCGGGATGTCGCAAACGGCCCGTTAGCGACGTTGAGCGTCCCTGACGGCGCGTTTGCGACATCGCCGATCAAGGGTGTGCGACGTGAGCGGACAGTCGGGAGTGCGAAACGGTCGTGCGGACGTTTCCGTAGGTCAGGTGGGGTCGTGAGTGGCAACAAGTGTTCTAACACTCTTTGCCACTCACGACCCCACCGCGGCAGCCGACCAGCGATGCCCTGAACGACGCGTTCGTGTCACTCAATGACCTCAACGCGTCGTTCAGGGCATCCTGCGTCAATAGGTGGCGGCGGGGACAGGGCCTTGGGCACGCCAGACGGTGCCGCGGCGTTCGTGGGCGAAGAGTTTTTCGACGGCGTGCGCGATGCGCGGGCCGAGGTGGCGGTCCAGCAGGTGCAGCGCGAGGTCCAGGCCGGAGGTGACGCCGGCGCCGGTGACCAGGTTGCCATCGTCGACCACTCGCGCGTCGACGGCGATCACGCCGGTGGCGTCCATCAGGTCCAGGCCGAGGTGGTGGGTGGTCGCGTGGCGGCCCTCGATCAGGCCCGCCATGGCGAGGATCGTGGAGCCGCCGCAGACGGTCGACACGGTCAGCCCGGGCTTGTCCAGCGCTTCCTTGAGCAGCGCGGGCAGGTCCGTCTGCAGCGTGCGGCCGAGGATGGCCGGGATCGTGTCGCCGCGACCGTCCTCGGTGATCCGCCCGACCGCTCCCGGGACGACGATCAGGTCCGCGCGTGCCGGATCCAGCGTGGCCGACGCTCGTAGCGTCACCGCGGCGAGACCGCTGGGGACTTCGCGCGGCCCCTCCGCTGAGACCAGTTCGACGCTGAGCGCGCCGTCGGTGTACCTGCCACCGGCGTGCAGCACTTCGAAGGGCGCGATGACGTCCAGTGGGTCGAATCCGTCGAACAGTACGACTTGGGCCAGCATCCGGCTCGGTCCTTTCCTCGTGGTCTCCGGCCAAACGCTAGCCAGGGCATCCACGCGCCGGAAGTGGCTGGATTGCCAGATGACAACGGATTCTCGCCACACGGCCTATCTGCGGATTTGTCGATATGGTGCTAAGTGAAGGGCTATATTCCAGCCATGCACACCGTGGCTGTTCTCGCGCTGGACGGGGTCATCCCCTTCGATCTGGCCACCCCGATCGAGACGTTCGGCCGCACCCGACTGCCCGACGGCCGCCCCGCCTACCGGGTCCGGGTCTGCTCGGCCACCAAAGAGGTCGACACCGGCGCGTTCACCCTCCGGGCACCGTGGGGGCTCGACGCGCTAGCCGAGGCGGACACGATCATGCTGCCCGGCTGCGGCGACCTCGACGTGCCGATCGCGCCCGAGGTGCTCGACGCCTTGAAGGCCGCTGCGGCCGACGGCACCCGCATCGCGTCGATCTGCGTCGGCGCGTTCGTCCTCGCCGCCACCGGGCTCTTGGACGGCCAGCGCGCGACGACGCATTGGGCCGCCGCCGGGCTGCTCGCCGCGCGTCATCCCGAGATCAAGGTCGACCCCGACGTGCTCTACGTCGACAACGGCCAGTTCCTCACCTCGGCCGGGGCCGCCGCCGGGCTGGACCTGTGCCTGCACCTGGTCCGTCGTGATTACGGTTCCGCGGTCGCCGCCGACGCGGCCCGGCTTTCGGTGATGCCGCTCGAACGTGACGGCGGCCAGGCCCAGTTCATCGTCCATCCGCAGCCTCCGGCGCCGCGTGGATCGACGATGGAACCGTTGCTGCGCTGGATGGACGACAACGCGAGCCGCGAAATCACGTTGGAGGACATCGCTTCCCAGGCCGGGATGAGCACCCGGACGGTCAACCGCCACTTCCGCGAGCAGATCGGGACGACCCCCCTGCAATGGCTGCACCGAGCCCGGATCCGGCAGGCGCAGTACCTGCTGGAATCGACGACGCACTCCGTCGACCGGATCGCCGTGCAGGTCGGATTCGGTTCCCCCACAGCGTTTCGCGACCGGTTCAAGCGGGTCACCGGCACGAATCCCCATGCCTACCGGCGCGCTTTCCAGAGCGACCCGGAGCGGCGGACTACGGCCTCGTGATGATCGAGAACTCCACCCCGAACGGATCGGTGAGGACGGCCGTTCGCCCGTACAAGCCGTCCTCGGGCTCGGCCGCGGTCCCACCCGCTTCCCGCGCCCGGTCGGCCACGGCGTCTGTGCCGTCGACCTCGAACAAGGTCGCCCAGCTGGACGTCTTCGCGTCCGCGAGCCCGAAGATACCGCCGATCTCGTGACCGTCCGCGAGTCGTAAAAAGGTGAAGTCGAAGCCGGGCATGTCCTCGTTGCGGTCGAGCGTGTGGTCGAAGACCCGGGGGTAGAAGGCGCGGGCGGGCTCGGTCGCGGCGGTGACCAGGTCGTTGCGCACCAGCGTGCCGGGTTCGTTGACGAGCTGGCAGCCGGGGTGCGAACGGCCTTGCCACAGACCGAATCGGGCGCCGGTGGGGTCCTCGGCGATGGCCGTGCGGGCTTCGTCGTCGACCTCCGCCGGTTCCGCGACCAGCGTGCCGCCCGCTTCGGCGACGCGCTTGGCCGTCGCGTCGCAGTCGTCCGCGGCGAAGTACATCGTCCACTCGCGGCGCGCGGCCGATGCCTGCTTGAGTGCCGCGATCGGCAGTCCTCGCAGCAGGCAGGTCGTGTAGCCGGGGCCGTCCGCGTACTCCCAGCCGAACAACGCCCGGTAGAACGCCGTCGCGCGGTCCAGGTCGGGGACGGCGAGCTCGATCCAGGTAGGGGTGCCGTCGGGCTGGTTCACGGTCACGCGGCTCATCGGTGGGCTCCTTTGTCGGTGTGCTGGGCCACTGACGGTAGAGCTCATATAGGCCAGTTCTTGTCCTAGATGGCGTGTCGTCCGAGAATCGGCCGTGCCGCGTGTCAGACTCCACCGGCGATGTACACCCCCAGCGATCTTGCCGACCTGCTCGAGTGCGACCACCGCAGCAAGCTCAAGCAGGCGCTCGCGGCCGGGTTGCCCGGCGCTCCCCGCCCTGGTGGCGGCCCGGATCAGCTCGCGGTCAAACACGGTCAGGCCTTCGAACGCACCACGTTGGACCGCCTCAAACGCGAACGCTCCGGGCTGGTCGAGATCGAGTCCGGCGACCGGTCCGAGGCCGCGAAAGCGACCGTCGCGGCGTTGCGAGCGGGTGCGCCCGTCCTCTACCAGGCGGTGTTCCTGGACGAGGACTTCACCGGCCGCGCCGACTTCGTGATCGCCGACGCCGACGGCCACTACGAGGTCTACGACACCAAGCTGGCCCGGCATGCGCGACCGTCCGCGGTGCTGCAGCTGGCCGCGTACGCCGACGCGTTGCGGCGCACCGGAGTGCCCACCGGGCCGAACATGCATCTGCTGCTCGGTGACGGCAGCAAGCGCACCCTGCGCGTCGACGATTTCCTGCCCCTGCTGGAAAGGCTGCGCTCGCGGTTGCGCGCCCGTCCGGCGCAGATTCCGGTGCAACTCTGGGCCGACCAGCGCCCGGCCTGCGCGAGCTGTGGGTACGCCGACCACTGCGCGTCCGGCCGCGAGGCCGATCGGGACCTTTCGCTGGTCGCCGGGATGCGGACGGACCAGCGCCGCAAGCTCGTCGAAGCCGGGCTGGGCACCATCGACGCGCTCGCCGAGGCCGAGCCGGCCGACCGGCCGCGGGACATGTCCGTCACGACGTTCACCACGCTGCGTGCGCAGTCCGCGATCCAGGTCCGCCAGGACGTCACCGGCGAGGTCGGGTACGAGATCATCGACCCCGACGTGCTGGCCGCGTTGCCGCCATCGAGCCCGGGCGACGTCTTCTTCGACATGGAAGGCGACCCGTACGCGCTGGGCGGAACCGGGCTCGAGTACCTGTTCGGCGCGGTCACCGAAGACGAAAGCCAACTGTTCACGCCGTTCTGGGCGCACTCGCGGGCACAGGAGAAACGCGCGTTCGAGGAGTTCGTCGACTTCGCCACCGCGCGGCTGGCCGAGCATCCCGAAGCGCACGTTTTCCATTACGCCCCTTACGAAATGAGCGCGCTCAAGCGGCTCGCCGCGTTGCACGGCACCCGTGAGGAAGCGGTGGACGACCTGCTGCGCGGCGGTGCGCTCGTCGACCTCTACGCAGTGGTACGCAAGGCATTGCTGGTTTCGCAGCGCTCGTACTCGATCAAGTACCTCGAGCCACTGTACATGCCGACCGCTCGTGACGGCGACGTCAAGACAGCGGTGTCGAGCATCGAGGCGTACGAGGAATACCTGACGCTGTCCCAGATCGGTGAGCCCGAGCGCGCCGACGAGGTCCTGCGCGGCATCAGCGACTACAACGAGTACGACTGCGTCTCCACGCTGAAGCTTTTCCAGTTCCTGCACGAGATCCGGATCAAAGCGGAGATCGAGCTGCTCCCGGCGGCGGAGAAGTCCAAAGAGGACGTTCTGCTCGAGGACACCACCGAACAGCTCGCCGCCGAACGCCGGGCCCAGCGCGCGGAACGGCTCGCCGCCCTCGTGGACCCGCTGATGGCCGGGCTGCCGGACGATCCCGTCGACGCGACCGACGACGAAAAGGCGCGTGCCCTGCTCGCGGCGTCGGTCGGCTACCACCGGCGCGAGACCAACCCCGCCTGGTGGGAGTTCTTCCGCCAGGTCGCGGCGCCGCTCGGGGACCTGGAGACGGACACCACCTGCGCGGTCCCGGTTTCGGTGCGCGCGGAGGACTGGGTGCCGCCCGCCGGCCGCGTCCGCAAGGCCAAACGCCTGCTGACGATCGCGTGCGACCCGGACCGGCCGCATCCGTTCGCCCCCGGAGACCAGGTGCGCCTGCGCTACGGCGCGACCACCCGCGACGCCCGTGTCAACGCCGCGACCGCGGAAACCCTGACGCTGGAAGAAAGTTCCGCCGTCGATGATACGTCCAGTGAGCGTCCGTCCGCGGTGCTGCCCGGCAGCCCGGTCCGCCCGGCGCCCAAGGACGAAGCCGTCGCGGACCTCGCGCAGCTGACCGTCGACGCCTTGCCCGTGCTCCCGGCACATCCCGGCATCGACCTGCTGCGCCGGACCCCGCCACGGCTGCGTGGAGGCAGGGCGCTCCCCGAACCCGGCGAAGACCTTGTGCGCACAGTGATCGAGACCGTGGACGCGCTCGACGGTTCCACGCTCGCGGTGCAGGGTCCGCCGGGTGCGGGCAAGACTTACTTGGCTGGCAAGCTGATCGCGCATCTGGTCCGCACGGGCCGGACCGTCGCGGTCACCTCCACCAGCCACAAAGCGGTCGAAAACGTGATGGCGGCAGCGAAGGCGAGCGCGCCGGAACTGCCGTGCGCCAAGCGCCCGAAGAAGGCCGTCGACCCGGAGCTGCCGTGGGAACAGCCCAAGGACAACGGCGCCTTGGTGCGCTGGCGCGACGAACACGACACCGGGCACCTCGTCGGGGGCACGGCGTGGACCTTCTCGAACACCGCGCTGCGCGCCGAACCGTTCGACGTGCTCGTCATCGACGAAGCCGGGCAGTTCGCGCTCGCCGACGCGCTCGCGGTGTCGATGTGCGCGAAAAACCTGGTGCTGCTGGGAGATCCCCAGCAGCTGCCGCAGGTCGTGCAGGGCACGCACCCGGCCGGTGCGGAGGCGTCGGCGCTGGGCCATCTGATCGGTGACGCCGAGGTCATCCCGGCGGAACTGGGCTATTTTCTGGACCAGTCAAGGAGAATGCACCCCGCGGTCTGCGAACCGGTGTCGCAGCTATCCTACGCGGGTTTGCTGCACGCCCACCCGTCGGCCGCCGGACGCGGTGTCGCGGGCGTACCCGCCGGGCTTTATCTCTCCGAAGTCGACCACAGCGGCAACACCACTCGCTCGGTCGAGGAAGCCGCCGAAGTGGTGTCGATCGTCGGCTCGCTGATGGGTCGCGAGTGGACGGACGGCGGCGACGTCCGCCCGCTGACCGACGAAGACATCCTCGTGGTGGCGCCGTACAACCTTCAGGCGCGGGTGGTGACGAGAGAACTGGAAAAGGCTGGCTTCCCGCGGGTCCGAGTCGGCACGGTGGACCGGTTCCAGGGCCAGGAAGCGCCGGTCGTCATCGCCACCATTACCTCGTCGGCCGCGGTGGATCTGCCCCGTGGCTTGGATTTCCTGTTGTCGCGTAACCGGCTCAACGTCGCGTTGTCGCGTGCCCAGGCCGTCGCGGTGTTGGTGTGTTCTTCACGGTTGGTCGAGGCCGATATCCGTACGGTGGACCAGATGCGGCTTGTTTCCGGGATGATCGGACTGATGAACGCCGCCACTGCTTGGCAGGCGAACGTCTGATCCCGGGGACACATGGCGCGCCGGCTTCGAGGCGGCCGGAGGGGTCGGGGGAGGGAGCCGAGGTAGTCCTCCACGGTGGCGAACTTGGCCATGATCGGTGTCCTTTTCTGTTCTGGGGTAAGGGTTTCAGCGGGCATGGCGATAGCGGGCGGCGACGAAGGAGACCCAGAGCATGGCGGTGATGGCGCCGATGGCCAACGTCAGCGAGCCGGCCTTGCCGCCGCTCATCGCCCAGCCGTTGCCGAGCAGCAAAGCCGTTCCGGCGATGCGGGACGCGATGGCGTAACCACGGTTTCCGGCCCGGCTGAAGTGACGGCCCAGGACATAGCAGGCGGCGATCAGGGCGATGAAGGCGATCGATCCGGCGGCCAGATGGCCGTAGCTGTGCCAGCTGAGCGTTCCCATCCCGGCAGGGGTACCGACGGGGAAGCCGTCGGCCGGGTCCATGACGAACAGGCCCGCCGCGATCATCCCGACGCCGTTGAGCAGCACCAGCCGCGGCGCCCACGTGCCACCCGGCGTGCCGTGCAGCGCTCGGCGCAGGCCGATCGCCCCGGCGACGGTCAGCAGACCGGCGACCACGAAGTTGGCGATCTGCAGCCAGCCGAGGGAGCCGTTGCTCAGCACGCTCAGCGGATGACGGGTCAGGTCGTAACCCTCACGGGTGGCCGCCTGGGCCAGTGAGACGACCGCCCACAGCGGCGCCGCGACGACGGCGGCGGTGACCAGGGAACGGGTCGAGAGGGTCTTGGCGGTGGATGTGGCGGGGAGCTGGATGGCGGTCATGGCCGGTCCTTTCGTGGCTGGTTCTCGCTCTCACGTCGATCCGGCGATGTGACAGGGAACGCCACTATTCCCTGTCAGGTTGACCCGTTCGACGTGGTCGCGTAAGCAGAGCAACCAAGAGAAGGAGAACCCCATGCGCTACCTGATGATGTCCAAGGCCTCCGACACCGACACCGCCCCCGACGAGAAGCTGTACGTCGAGATGGGCAAGTTCATCGAGGAGCTGACCGCGACGGGCGCGCTGCTGGCCACCGGCGGCCTCGAGCCGAGCGGTGTCGTCATGACGTCCCGCGGTGACGAGATCACCGTGACCGACGGCCCGTTCGCCGAAGCCAAGGAAGCAGTGGCTGGGTTCGCGCTGGTCGAGGTCCGATCCAAGGAAGAGGCGATCGAACTGGGACGTCGTTTCCGCAAGATCGTCGGCGACGGCGAGAGCGTGATCCAGCAGGTCTTCGGCCCGTGAGCCGGTGACCGGCACCCGCCGCACGATCGACGCGGTCTGGAAGCTCGAGTCGGCCAAGATCATCGCCGGGCTCACCCGGATGGTGCACGACGTCGGCCTCGCCGAGGAACTGGCGCAGGACGCGCTCGTCGCCGCGCTCGAACAGTGGCCCGAGTCAGGCGTCCCGGACAACCCGGGCGCCTGGCTCACGGCCATCGCCAAACGCCGCGCGATCGACCGTATCCGGCGGTCGCAGCGGCTCGAACGCAAGCAGGAGCAGCTAGCCCACGAGCTGGAGTCGTCGGCTTTGCCCGTCGAACAGGACGACGTCCTGCGGCTGATGTTCATCTCCTGCCACCCCGTGCTACCCACCGAGGCACGGGCCGCGCTGACGCTGCGCCTGGTCGGTGGCCTGACGGCGGCGGAGATCGCGCGGGCGTTCCTCGTCACCGAGTCGCGGATCGCCCAGCGCATCACCGATGCGAAACGGACGCTGGCCGAGGAGCGGGTGCCGTTCGAACTGCCGCAGGGTCCGGAGCTGGCCTCGCGTTTGTCTTCGGTGCTCGAAGTGATCTACCTGATCTTCAACGAGGGCTATTCGGCGACCTCCGGGGACGACCTGATGCGGCCCGGGCTCTGTCTCGAGGCGTTGCGCCTGGGCAGGCTGCTGGCCGAGTTGGCGCCGCACGAGGCCGAAGTACACGGACTGGTCGCGCTGATGGAGGTCCAGGCGTCGCGCGCGGCCGCGCGGACCGGGCCGTCGGGTGAGCCCGTCCAGCTGCACGAACAGAACCGGGGACGCTGGGACCAGCTGCTCATCCGCCGCGGGTTCACCGCGATGCTGCGGGCGCGCGAGGTCGGCGGCCCGCCAGGCCCGTATGTGCTGCAGGCGGCGATCGCGGTGTGCCACGCGCAGGCGCGGACCGCCGAGGACACCGACTGGGCGCAGATCGCCACGCTGTACCAGGCCTTGGCAGGTCTGCTGCCGACGCCGATCGTGCAGCTCAACCGCGCGGTGGCGCTCGGGATGGCGCACGGGCCGGAGGCCGGGCTCGCCCTGGTGGACTCCCTTGTGGACGATCCAGCGCTGCGGGACTACCACCTGCTTCCGGGGGTGCGTGGCGATCTTCTGGTCCGGTTGGGACGGTATGAAGAGGCGCGGCTGGAATTCGAACGCGCGGCCTCGCTCACCCGCAATGCCGCCGAGCGCGCTTTTTTGTTGCGCCGTGCGGACGAACTCCCTTTCGCTGGGGCTTCGGGCGTCACCCTCGGCGAGGCCGTGCGGGATTTCCTCGCGCGCGAGGATTTGGACGCCGCGACGATCCGCTCGTACGGGCAGACGCTGCGGCGCCTGTGCCTCGCCGTGGGCGAACGGCTGCCGCTGGCTTCCCTCACCGCGGACCAGGTGGCGCGCGTGTTCACGACGGCCTGGGGCGGGGCCGCCGCGAAGACGTGGAACCGTCACCGTTCGGCGGTCCGTTCGTTCGGCGCCTGGGCGGCCTTGACCGACCTGACCGTGAGTGTCGACCGGCGTGCCGAAACCCGGGCCAGGGTCTCGGCACTCGGCCCTCCACAGCTTGACACACTGTGGAGCGGACCTGAATTTTCCTTGCGGGAGCGCACTTTGTGGCGGCTTCTGCACGAATCGGGAGCCGGGCCGGGTGCGGTTCTGTCCCTGAATGTCGAGGATCTGGACCTGGACGACCGCCGCGCCCGCGTTGGCGAGACCTGGGTGAACTGGCGTGCCGAAACCGCTCGGCTCCTGCCCCAGTTGCTCGCGGGCCGGACTCGGGGGCCGGTGTTCCTCGCCGACCGGCGGCCCGGTCCGGGCCGCATGCCGACGTCGGCCGATCTGTGCCCGGAAACGGGCCGGCGACGTCTCTCCTACGAACGGGCCGAGTATCTTTTCAAGCAGGCCACCAAATCGCTGGACCCGGCGGGTGACGGCTACACCCTCCGTCAGCTCAAGTCTCGTGACTGATTACACGCGTATCAACGCCAGGTGAAACGATGGGTTTTCTGTGCTGTTTCCAGCGTGTGCGCGACGTGACGCAGGGCGCGCCGCAGATCGCGGGGGACCGGGCGCCTGCCGAGGAACCCGACCCGGTTGCGTTTGCCGATCCAGCCCGTCGTCTCGCCGCCGTGGGCGTCGGTGAGCGTGACGAACCAGCCGTGCTCGGCGATGGGGGAGCGGTGGAGTTCGCAGTGCAGTTGTCTTCGCCGTCTTTGCATGGGCCGCACTGTGCGCGCGCCGGATGGCCGCGAGGTTGCGTCGCGGCAAAGCGTTCATGAGCGTCCGATCTCACAAGGCGCATCGTCTTTCCGGCGTCACCGGCCACTGGACATTTCGTGCCGCTTTTGGGTGAGCATGGGAAGCGAGATGTAATCGGCCATCGCCTGCTGCCCGGCGATGTTGACATGGACGCCGTCACCGTTGTCGTAGGCGGGGTTGATGCTGTTGGGCTTGAGCGGGTCTTTGAGCACCTGGTCGAAGTCGGGCACGCCTTGGCAGGTGGCGGCGCAGTTGTTCCACTGTTTGACGAAGTTGTCGACGGCGTGACGGTCGAGGTTGTTCTGGTCGCTGTAGCCGGGGCGTGCGGTGATCGGCGAGACGTACACCGCGATCCCGTTTTCGCGCAGCTGCTGGAACACCTGCCGGTAACTGTCGAGGATGGGTGACACGGCGCAGCCGTAGGCGAGGTCGTTCGTGCCGTAGTAGTAGATGACCGCGGAGACGCCGTGCAGCGCGAGGATGTCGCGGTCGAGCCGGGCCAGTGCGTCGAGTCCGGTGAACTGCCCCGGGATGTTCGGGCAGGCGGCGGAACTGGTGGTGCCGCTGATCCCGGCGTTGGCCACGGCGAGCTGGGTGGAGGCGGGGAGTTCGGCGACGATGCGCCGGGCAAGATCGTCCGACCAGCGCCGGTTGGTTCCGGTCTCGGTGCAGCCGGAGCCGCAGTTGGTGCTGCCGACACCGTCGACGACCGAGCTGCCGAAGGGCACGATCGTGCCCTCCAGCGCGGGGTTGCGCACGTCGACCGCACTGACCAAGTAGGTCGAAGTCACGCTCTGGGTGTATGCGGCGCCGGAGCCGTCGGCGGTGTGATCACCTGAGCCGGGCGGGGTGAGATAGTTGTCGCGGAACGCGGAGCGGTGCAGGCCGGGAACGGTCGTGCCCGCCACGTACATGCTCATCGCGACATCGTCTCCTGGGCGGGTCACCAAACCCGCGTCGTCGCTCCACGTTTCGCCGCCGGGCGGGATGGTGATGGTGCCGCGGCCCGCGAAGGTGACCGGGCGGGCATCTGCCACGGATGCGGCGTCCGCACTGTGCCCGGCAGTAGCACGGTCGATGGTCAGCGGAGTCTTGCCGAACGTGTTCTGCACGCGGATCCGCACCGCGGAGCCACCCTGGCTGAGATGGGTGACCATGCGTACGGACTGGTTGTTCAACGCCGCCGTGGCGAGGCCCTCCTGGGATTGTGCCCATGAGGTGAACCAGCTGTTGCGGGCTCCTTCGGCCGTCGGCGCCGAGCTGATGAGCGCTGTCGCCACGAGTGCGAAGCCTGTCGCGAACACAGTGATCCGTTGGGAGCGCATCATGTCCTGCCTCTCGTCTGGCTTTAGGGTCCCTCATGGTGGGGCTTTCGCGGCACACCGGCACGCTGACGGGGATCGATCTGCAAGCCGGTCTTTCTCATGAACACCCGGGTACCCAACCCGGAAACCAGCGCCACAGCGGCCGAGGCGGCGTTCGTCCACCACTTTGGTGCAAGATCGTGTGGTGACGAAGTCTGCGGCGTTCACCTTGGCTGACAACTGGCATGGCGGCTTCTATGAGCTTTCTTTGGAGCTCGGGGCCACTAGTGACGCGCGGTTGGAGCGCGCGTTGACGCGGTTGGGAGAGGTCGTTGCGGTTCCGAGTTGGTATGGGAGTCGCGACCGCGAGCCTTACGAGCAGATGGCCGTCAGCTGTACGTTCGAGTCCTTGCGGCGGTATCAGCACTTGCGTGTAGTTGAACTGCCCGATGGGACGCCGGTCGTCTGTGGTGTTGTCGCCGTCCGCGAAGTGTGCGGGAGTGACTGGTTGGACTTCTATAATATCTGCCGTTGGGTGCGTTGGGGCGTGCTTATCCACGGATGGACGCTTTCCCGTATCCGTTCGACGGCGAGGGTGGGCGGGTTGACCTCGACTGGTGGCGGCCGATCGATGAGTGGCTGGCGGATATCGCGAGGCAGGTATATGCCGGTGTCGACTACTCGCTTGGCTTGATCGGAAATGAAGTGTCTGGCTCGGTTGATGCCGCCGAACTCGCCGAGGGCCACCCGAACAGCGCTACATCAGCTATCTCATCCCGACCGGCGACGAACTCCGCTACTGGCCGGCGACCCGCTAGGCGATCACTTTTGTGGTCCAGCTGGTCAAGAATGAGTATGCTGGCGGCATGGGCAGGACACGAGGGTTCGACGAGGCGACGGTGCTGGAGACCATCCGGGGACGGTTTTGGGCACAGGGCTACGAAGGTACGTCGACCTACGACCTGATGGACGCCACGGGGCTCGGCAAAGGCAGTATCTACAAGGCTTTCGGCAACAAGCACGAGCTTTACCTGCGCACGTTTTCCGACTACTGCGACGAACTCGTCGCCGGGGCCGAGGTCGCGCTCGGTGGTACGGAAGGTGATTCGCCGCGGGCGCGGATCTCGGGGTTCCTGGTCGGGCTGGCCCATGAGTTCGGTGCCGAGTCGCCTCGGCGGGGCTGTTTCCTGACCAAGGCCACAGTGGACCTGGCCGGGTTCGACGCCTCGGTGGCGGAAGTGGCCAAGCAGGCTTTCGAGCGGATCGCCGGTGCTTTCGCGTCGGCGGTGCGGGATGCGCAGGCCGCGGGCGAAGTCGACCCGGACGCCGACGCGGAGACCCTGGGATACCTGATGCTGACCGTGATCCGCGGGATCGACACCATTGCCAGGTCGGGACTCGACGAGTCCACTTTGGTCGGTGTCGCCGAAACCGCCGTCGCGATGCTGCCCGCCTGAGCCGCCATCTGTCGACAGATGGCGGGGTCGCGCCGGGGATGTCGTGGGATTACCCCAAAGCGGGGG
>NZ_DASYMU010000117.1:0-55305 GCF_036008905.1 Amycolatopsis sp.
TCCGGTTCGTGCGGCCCGGCGTCGCGCTCGTGCTGTCCGGCGGGGGACGGTCGCTCGGCGGTGAATCCGGCCCGGCGTCGATGGTGAGCTACGTCCTGGTCAAGGAGGACGTGGGCTGGCTGATCACGGCGTTCCAGAACACCCGTGTCAGCGACCCGCGGGCGACGTCGTGAAACCGATGGTCGAGGTCTCCGGGGTTGTGGCGGCGCCGGCGGACGTCGTTGTGGATCGGGTGTTCGAGTACTTCGATTCCCGGCGGGGCGCCCATTATCCGGCCGTCGAAATCGACCCGCCCGGCCGGACCGTGGCGATCCAAGGTGGCTGGTGGTATCGCGGCGAGTACACAGTGGACGATCATCCCGGCGGGAGCCGGGTCACCCATCGGGTCTACAACGTGGCGACCTGGATGCGGTGGGGAGTGCCGCTGGCGAACCGGCTGTTCATCGGCTTCCGGCCCAAGGTCGAAGCGGGGTTCGCGGAGTTCCTCAAGCAGTTGCGATAACCGCGGGTGAGCCGGATTGTCGGTGCTGGTCGGCACACTGGGGGCACGAACAGGAGAAGGAGGAGCCGATGGCCACCACGATCAGCACCGAGGCACCGGTCGTCACCTTGATCAACGTCTTCACCGTCGAGCCGGAGGACCAGCCGGAACTCGTTCGGCTGCTGGGCGAAGCGACCGAAACGGTCATGCGGCACCAGCCGGGGTTCGTCTCCGCGAACATCCACGCCGGACTGGACGGGGTCACGGTCGCGAACTACGCGCAATGGCGGAGCGAGGAGGATTTCGAAGCCATGCTCGCCGACCCCGTCGCCAAGAAACACCTGGCAGAGGTCGCTTCGCTCGCCAAAGTGGAGCCCCGGCTCTACTCGGTCGTGTCCACTCATGGTCGTTAATCGACGCGGCCCTTACGGTTAGGGTAGCCTTACCGCAACAAGGCAAGTTGTAGTGAGGAGCGTCCTAATGGCCGAACAGCCCGCCCGCAAGGCTCGCCCGCTGACGCGGCTGCGTGTCCTGCGCAAGGAGCAGCTCACGCCGCACATGATCAGGATCGTCGCGGGCGGCGAGGGATTGGCGACGTTCACGCACAACGACCTCACCGACGCGTACGTCAAGCTCACCCTTCCGCTGCCGGGGGTGAGCTATCCCGAGCCGTTCGACCTGGAGAAGATCCGGGCCGAGCTGCCACGCGAGCAGTGGCCGAAGGTGCGGTCCTACACCGTCCGCGCCTACGACCAGGCCGCCGGGGAACTCACGATCGACTTCGTGCACCACGGCGACGAGGGTCTCGCCGGTCCGTGGGCCGCGGCCGCGAAGCCGGGCGACGAGCTCATGTTCGCCGGTCCCGGCGGCGGGTACATCCCGGATGAGGAAGCGGACTGGCATCTCCTGGTGGGCGACGAAAGCGCGCTCCCGGCGATCGCGGCTTCGCTCGAAGCCGTCCCCGCGGGTGCCCCGGTGCACGCGTTCATCCTCGTCGAGGACAAGGCCGAGGAGCAGCCGCTCTCGACCAAGGGCGATGCGCAGATCACCTGGCTGCACCGGTCGTCCGGTGGCGACCTGGCGGAAGCCGTGCAGGCGTCGGACTTCCGCGAGGGGGTCGTGCAGGCGTTCGTCCACGGCGAGGCGGGTTTCGTGCGCCAGCTGCGGAAGCACCTGCTCGACGAGCGCGGTGTCCGCAAGGATCTGCTGTCGATCTCGGGTTACTGGCGGCGCGGCGCCGACGACGAGACCTGGCGAGCGGAGAAAGCCGCGGAGCGCGCCAAAGCGCAAAACGCGTAAAGTCCCGTTGTATGGCAACGGAGCTGAAGGTGGACGTCGACCCGGCCGAGATCGGGTTCGACGCGGGGCGGCTGGGTCGGATCGACGGGCATTTCGCCCGGTATGTCGACAAAGGACTGCTTCCCGGCTGGCTGGCCGTGATCACCCGGCACGGCAAGATCGCGCATGTCGCCGGTTCCGGGCAGCGTGACGTCGAAGCGTCGCTGCCGGTCGAGCCGGACACGGTGTGGCGCATTTATTCGATGACCAAACCGGTCACCTCGGTCGCGGCGATGATGTTGTACGAAGAGGGCGCCTTCGACCTCAACGACCCGATTTCCCGCTGGCTACCAGAATTCGCCGAGCCGCGCGTGTACGTCAAGGGTTCGGCGCTGCGCCCGCTCACTGAGCCCGCGACGGAACCCATCCGCGTCTGGCACCTGCTCACGCACACCTCGGGGTTGACCTACGGGTTCCATCACGCGCACCCGATCGACGCGATCTACCGCGCGGCCGGGTACGAATGGGGCACGCCGCCGGGGCTGGACCTCGCGGGCTGTTCCGAGGCGTGGGCCGGGTTCCCGCTCGTGTTCCAGCCCGGCAGTGAATGGAACTACTCGGTGTCGACCGACGTCCTCGGCCGGCTGGTCGAGGTCATCTCCGGTCAGTCGCTCGACGAGTTCTTCGCCGAGCGGATCTTCGGCCCGCTGGGGATGACCGACACCGGATTCTGGACCGAGGACCTCGAACGCCTTGCCGCGCTTTACCTTCCGGCCCCGGGCACGAAACTCGCCGTCCGCAACGACACCTTCGGCGCGCTCGGCACCAAGCCCCCGGCGTGCCTGTCCGGCGGAGGAGGACTGGTGTCGACCGCCGCCGACTACCACCGGTTCACACAGATGCTGTTGCGCGGCGGGGAACTCGACGGCGTCCGGCTGCTGGGACCGCGCACGGTCCGGCACATGGCGAGCAACCACCTGCCGGGCAACGTCGACCTCGAGGAGTTCGGGCGGCCGCTGTTCGCGGAAATGCCGTTCAACGGGCACGGGTTCGGGCTCGGCTTCTCCGTACTGCAGGACCCGATCGCGGCGAAAACCCTGGCCAGTGCCGGGGAATTCGCCTGGGGCGGCGCGGCGAGCACCGCGTTCTGGGTCGACCCTGATGAGGACATCACCGCGTTGTTCTTCACCCAGCTCCTGCCTTCGAGCACCCACCCGATCCGCCAGGAACTCCGCACCCTCGTCTACCAAGCCCTGCTGGAGTGAGCTAAGAGAAACGCCATCTGTCGACAGATGGCGAAAGTGAGCTCACCCGGGGCTGGTGGGGCGGGTGGGGGTGAGGCCGATTTGCTTTTTCAGCATGCGGCCGCCGTCTCCGGTGAGCCGGAGGTAGTAGTCCGACGAGCAGGCCGTGCCGTCTTCGTCGAGAGCCCAGAGGCCGGAACCCGCCGGGACCATCGAGGCGTTCGCGGCGGTCTTCGCGATCTGGTTGCCTTCGTTGTATTCGTCGAACATCGAGATATAGATGCCTTGTGCGCCCACGCGGGTCATGTTGTAGAACTGCCGCCACATGAAATCCCCGTGCGCGCGTTGCCGTGCCTGGGTGTCGCCGGGCAGGACACAGGGCTGGTAGTCGATGCCGTTGGCGTTGCAGTCCGCCTGATCCTGCAGGTTGACGTTGTGGTAAAAATTGTCCGAGTCGGCGGCGTTCCCGATCCGCCCGACCATCCATGGCGAGAGCATGTTGAAGGCGTGGTACACGCCGAGAAAACCCGGTCGGGAGTCTGAGTTCTCGTTGCGCCAGTGCGTCGGTACGCCACCGATCACGTAGCAGCCTTGGGCTTTGAACCAGTTGACGACGTCGAGGCAGGCCGCGGGACCAAAGGGGCGCCCGGCGTCGTTGAAGCCGAAGCCCCAGATGCACACGACCGGTTTCCCGTTCTGCTTGGCGTACGCCGAGGACGACGTCATGGCCTTCATCTTGTTCGTCCAGTCGGTTTTGATCTCTCCCTGCATGTTCGTCCAGCCGGTGACGTCGTACATGATGTAGAACTTCCGCCCGGTCGCCTCCGCGGCGGAGCGCACCTTCACCGCCATCGCGTCGCGGGTCGGGCCCTCGCCGCCGACGGGGTTGAAGCGTTGCAGCGCGGCGGTGTCGCAGCCGTAGTTCTGCATCCAGCGGAAATGCACGTCGACGGTCTGCTGGTCGTGGGAGGAGAAGAGGTTTGCCGGCTGGCCGTTGTTCAGGTTGGGGTATGCCGTGTGGAAGCTCCGCGAGTACTCGCTCATGTCCGGCCACGACTTGATGGTGGTGTTGCTCAGTGACGGCGGCTGGCTCGAGTCTTGGCTCCAGTGCCACCACCGGTTGATAGGCGAACCGTCACCGGTGCAGGCGAACCAGCCCTGGTAGCCGACGGTGATCTTCCCGACGACGTCACCCGGCCCGCTCGCCGCGCTGGCCACGTTCGGGGAGAGGACGCCGAGTGCCGATCCGGCCGCCGCGAGCGCGAGAAAAGATCGGCGCGAGATTCCCATGTATGAACGCCTCCTGCTTGGTGTAGAGGGCGCTCATAGTAGGAATTCCCCACGAAAGAAGGCAACAGTTTGGCAGGGATTATCAAGGATTGTGGCGGATGTCTTGAGCGGACGGGGTTGTCTAGACCAGACAACGCCTGTCATCACGACAGGCGTTGTCCAGGCTGGCTCAGGTGGTCAGTTTCGAGATGATCTGCGAGCCGTAGTCGTCGAGCGTCTGTTCCCGCTCGTCGTGCATCAGGTACAGGGCGAACTGGTCGACGCCGAGCTCGGCCAGTTCCTCCAGGCGCTGGACGTGCGCGCCCGCCGGGCCGAGCAGGCAGAACCGGTCGACGATGTCGTCCGGGACGAAATCGGTCGTCGGATTCCCGGTCTTGCCGTGGTGCGCATAGTCGTAGCCCTGCCGCTCGCGGATGTAGTCGGTCAGCTCGCGGGGCACCTGCCCCGCGTCGCCGTACCGGGCCACCAGGTCCGCGACGTGGTTGCCGACCATCCCGCCGAACCAGCGCAGTTGCTCACGCTGATGCGCCAGGTCGTCGCCGACGTACGCGGGCGCCGCGACGCAGATGGTGATCCCGGCCGGGTCGCGCCCGGCCGCGCGAGCCGCTTCCCGCACCGAACCGATGGTCCAGCGCGCGATCGCTGGGTCCGCGCACTGCAGGATGAAGCCGTCGGCATGCTCGCCGACCATCTTCAGCGCCTTCGGCCCGTACCCGGCCATCCACATCTCGAGCCGCCCGTTGCGGACCCACGGGATCTTGACCGCGGTGTCGCCGAGCATCGCCTCGCGGCCCTCGGCGAGTTCCTTGATCACGTGCATGGACTCGCGCAGCGTGGCCAAAGTAGACGGTGGCTTGCCGATCACGCGGTGCGCCGAGTCGCCCCGGCCGATCCCGCACACCGTCCGGTTGCCGTACATGTCGTTGAGCGTGGCGAACAGCGACGCCAGCACCGACCAGTCCCGCGTGCCGGGACTGGTCACCATCGGGCCCACCACGAGCGACGACGTCGCCGCCAGTATCTGCGAGTAGATGACGAACGGCTCCTGCCACAGCACGCAGGAGTCGAATGTCCACCCGTACCGGAAACCCTTGTCCTCGGCGGTTTTCATCAGCCGCACGACGTCACGGGCAGGCGGGTCCGTCTGCAGCACGATTCCGAAGTCCACTCCGGACCCCTTCTCTTGTCGAAGCAATAACCAAAGAAAACGGCGAATCAGTTGAGGTATTGGTTCAGCTCACGCGAAAGGAAGTGCCCGTGCTTCGTGCTGCCACTGAAGCCCGCCGGCGAGATGACGACGTTCCCGCGTGACAGCACGGTTTCCACCTTGCCGGTGAGCTCGAATCCTTCGTACGCCGAGTAGTCGACATTCATGTGATGCGTTTCGGCGGACAGCGTCTGCTTCGCGGCCGGGTCGTAGATCACGATGTCCGCGTCCGAACCCGGCGCGATGACACCCTTGCGCGGGTACAGCCCGAACATCCGCGCCGGGGTGGTCGAGCAGGTTTCCACCCAGCGGCCGAGCGAGATCTCGCCCGCGACCACGCCCTGGTGCAGCAGGTCCATCCGGTGCTCGACGCCGGGCATGCCGTTGGGGATGGCCCGGAAGTCGTTGCGGCCCATCTCCTTCTGGTCCTTGAAGCAGAACGGGCAGTGATCGGTGGACACCACGGACAGGTCGTTGGTCCGCAGTCCCCGCCAGAGATCGGTCTGGTGCGACTTCTCGCGCAGCGGGGGAGAGGCCACGTACTTCGCGCCCTCGAAGTCCGGTTTCGCCATGTCCTCAATGGACAGATAGAGATACTGCGGACAGGTCTCGGCGAAGACGTTCTGGCCCTCGTTGCGTGCCTGCGCCACCGCAGCCAAGGCCTGCGACGCGGAGAGGTGCACGATGTAGAGCGGGGAACCGGTCACCTTCGCGAGCGTGATCGCCCGTGACGTCGCCTCGCCTTCGAGCTCCGGCGGCCGGGTGTAGCTGTGCTGCACCGGATCCGTCTTGCCCGAGGCGACGGCCAGTGCGGCCAGCTCGTCGATCGCGATGCCGTTTTCGGCGTGCATCATGATCGTGGAGCCGTTTTCGCGTGCCTTCTGCATCGCCCGCAGGATCTCGCCGTCGGTCGAGTAGAAAACCCCGGGATAGGCCATGAACATCTTGAAGCTGGTGACCCCGGCGCTGACGCAGGTCTCCATCTCCTTCAACGAGGTGTCGTTGACGTCCGACACGATCATGTGGAACCCGTAGTCGATCGCGCAGTTGTCGTCGGCCTTCTCGTGCCACTTGTCCAAAGTGGCCAGTAGCGAGGTTCCCTTGGCCTGCACCGCGAAGTCGATGATCGTGGTCGTCCCGCCCCAGGCCGCGGCCGTGGTGCCGGTGGAGAAGGTGTCGTTGGAGAAGCTGCCGCCGAACGGCATCTCCATATGGGTGTGGGCGTCGATCCCGCCGGGCATGACGTACTTCCCGGTCGCGTCGATGACCGTGTCCGCGGTCTCGTCGGGGAAGACACCGGGCGCGGCGACGGCGGCGATCGTCTCGCCGTCGATCAGCACGTCCGCCGCCGAAGCGCCGGTCGTGCTCAGAACCGTTCCGCCCTTGATCAGCGTGCGCATCGCTCAGGCCTCCGTCAATGGGCCGTAGCTGTCGGGACGGCGGTCACGGTAGAAGGCCCACTGGTCGCGGACCTCGGTGAGCTTGCCCATGTCCAGGTCTCGGACGACGATCTCCTCCTCGGTGTCCGACGCGGCGTCGCCGACGAGCTGGCCACGCGGGTCCGCGAAGTACGTCTGGCCGTAGAACTCGTTGTCGCCCAAGGGTTCCACGCCGACGCGGTTGATCGTGCCGACGAAGTACTCGTTCGCCACGGCCGCGGAGGTCTGTTCCAGGCGCCACAGGTACTCCGACAGCCCGCGGCTCGTCGCCGAGGGGTTGAACACGATCTTCGCCCCGGCCAGTCCGAGCGCGCGCCAGCCTTCGGGGAAATGCCGGTCGTAGCAGATGTACACGCCGATCCGGCCGACCGCGGTGTCGAAGATCGGGTAGCCGGTGTTGCCGGGCCGGAAGTAGAACTTCTCCCAGAAGCCCTTCACCTGCGGGATGTGGTTCTTCCGGTACTTCCCGAGGTACGTGCCGTCGGCGTCGATCACCGCGGCGGTGTTGTAGTAGACGCCCGGCTGCTCGACCTCGTACATCGGCGCGACGATGACGATGCTGTGCCGCTCCGCGACCTCCTGCAGCAGTTTTGTCGTCGGGCCGTCGGGGATCTGCTCGGTGTAGGAGTAGTAGTCCGCGTCCTGTACCTGGCAGAAGTACGGGCCGTAGAACAACTCCTGCAGGCAGACCACCTGCGCGCCCTGGGATGCGGCCTTGCCGATCGCGTCGACGGCCGCGGCGATCATGGACTCCTTGTCACCGGTCCATCGTTGCTGGATCAATGCGGCTCGCACCAGATCGCTCACTTGACTCCTCCTCAGTGTGCATTTCGGACAGGGGTAGAGATTTGTGACCCGGCAAGGACAACGCGAGATACGTGACAAAGGCGGCCACCAGGCCGACCAGCCAGTTGTAGTCGTACAGCGGTTTCAGGAACGGGATCAGGCCGTCGGCCGGGAACGGACCGCCGTAGGCACCGCCGACCGAGAGCACGGCACCGACCAGCGTCGCGACCAGCGCTTTCCAGTTCCAGCCGCCCTTGAACCAGTACGCGCCGCGCTCGGTGTACAGCCCGGCCAGGTCGAGTTTCGTGCGGTTGACCACCCAGTAGCCCGCGACCAGCACGCCGGCGACCGCGCCGAGGAGCCCGCCGTAGAACCCGAGCCACGCGAAGATGTAGATGCTCGGATCGGAGTAGAGCTTCCACGGCATGATCAGGATCCCGATGACCCCGGTGATCAGGCCGCCGATGGCGAAGGTGACCTTCTTCGGGAAGGCGTTGGAGAAATCGTAGGACGGGCTGACGACGTTGGCCGCGAGGTTGGCCGAAATCGTGGCCAGCACCAGCGCGACGAGCGCGACCACCACGACGACCGGGCTGTCGAACTTGTCGGCGAGCCTGGCCGGGTCCCAGATCTGCTCGCCGTAGAGCACACTTCCGCCGGACGTCGTCAGGATCGCGACGATCGCGATGAACGTCATCGTCGTCGGCAGGCCGAGGATCTGCCCGCGGACCTGCTTGCGCTGGCTCCCGCCGAACCTCGTGAAGTCCGGCATGTTGAGCGACAGCGTCGACCAGAACGCGATCATGGCCATCAGTGTCGGCGCGAAGACCTTCCAGAAGTCCGGGCCCCAGCCCAGTTTGCCCGGCTCGGACAGGATCGGGCCGAAGCCGCCGGCCTTGATCAGGACGTAGCCCAGCAGGATCAGGAAACCGACCGACACGAGCGGCGCGGTCCAGTTCTCGAACTTCCGGATCGCCTCCATCCCGCGCCAGATGATCAGCATCTGGATCACCCAGAACACCGCGAACGACAGCCACAGCGTCCAGTGCTGCCCCGCGACCACCGCGGAGTCCTTCCAGCCGGACCCGGCCAGGCGCCCGACGATGATGTAGATGGCCTCGCCACCCACCCAGGTCTGGATACCGAACCAGCCGCACGCGATGAACGCGCGGAGCAGCGCCGCGAAGTTGGCGCCGCGGGTGCCGTAGAAGGCGCGGGCGAACACGGGGAACGGGATGCCGTACTTCGTCCCGGCGTGGCTGTTCGCCAGCATCGGGGCGAGTACGACGATGTTGCCGATGGTGATGGTGAGCAGCGCCTGCACCCAGTTCATGCCGAGCGCGATGAGCGAAGCGGCGAGGGCGTAACTGGGGATGTTGTGCGCCATCCCCATCCAGAGCGCGAAGTAGTTGTAGGTGCTCCAGGTGCGTTTTTCCACCGGCACCGGGGCGAGTTCGTCGTTGTAGAACCGGCTGTCCTGAATGGACGTCAAGTCGCCGAGTTCCACCCGGCCATCACTGTGCACGATCTGCGTTCCGCGTGCGGTCGGCTCCATTGCGGAATCCTGCGCGCCCGCGAAGCGTCGACGTCAGTGGCAGAGTGTTCACTTTTGCCGGTGTCGAGACGCATTCTGTCGATTGCGCCGCAGGCCCTCCGGTGCATGGCGTACGTCACACCCCTGCCCGTAGCACGCCTGAAACCCGACCTCAACCTCCACAGGATCTCCACAAATCACGCCGAGGCTCTCCACGGCGATTCCCTACAGTTCATCCCATGGAACCGGGAGCACGGCGGATTCTCGTCGTCGAGGACGAACTGACGATCGCCGAAGCGGTCGCTGCCAGGCTGCGTGCCGAGGGATTCGCCGTGGATCTGGCGCACGACGGGCCGTCCGCGGTGACGGCGTTCGAGGCCACCGAGCCGGACCTCGTGGTGCTCGACGTCATGCTGCCCGGGTTCGACGGGCTCGAGGTGTGCCGCCGGATCCAGTCGAAGCGGCCCGTGCCGGTGTTGATGGTGACAGCACGCGCCGACGAGACGGATCTGCTGGTCGGCTTGGGGGTTGGCGCCGACGACTACTTGACGAAGCCGTTTTCGATCCGTGAGCTGGCGGCGCGGGTCCACGCGCTGCTGCGACGGGTCGAACGCGCGACGCAAACGGACCACGACGAGTCGCGGATCGTCCTCGGCGACCTGGAGATCGACACGACCGAGCGACGCGTGTCGCGCGCCGGAGTCGCCGCGCAGCTGACGCCGATGGAGTTCGACCTGCTCGTCCATCTGGCCAGGCGGCCGCGGGCGGTGCAACCGAGGGAGCGGCTGCTCGCCGAGCTGTGGTCGTGGAGCGACGCGTCCGGGACCCGCGCGGTGGACAGTCACATCAAGGCGTTGCGCCGCAAGCTCGGGGCGGACCTGATCCGGACCGTGCACGGCGTCGGCTATGCGCTGGAGGTGGCCAAATGAGCCTCAGGGTGACCACGAGACGGTATCTGGACATGGTGCCGCGGCCGCTCGATTCGGTGCGGTCGATGAAACTGAAACTGGCGATCCTGTTGGTCGCCTCCGGTGGGCTGGCGTTCGCGTTCTTCTGGTCGCAGATCGGCTGGCTGCCGCCGCGGACGACGATCACGGCGTTGCTGGGCGCGTTGATCTTTTCGCAGCTGCTGGCGCACGGCATGACCAAACCATTGCGGGAGATGACCGCCGCGGCGAGGGCGATGGCTCGCGGCGACTACACCCGTCGCATTCCGGCCACTTCTCGTGACGAGGTCGGCGAACTGGCCCACGCGTTCAACCAGATGGCGGCCGATCTGGCGGCGGTCGACCAGGAACGCCGTGAGCTGATCGCGAACGTGTCGCACGAGCTGCGCACGCCGATCACCGCGTTGCGCGCGGTGCTGGAGAACCTGGTCGACGGCGTCGAGAAGCCCGATCCGGCGACGCTGAGCACCGCGCTCGCCCAGACCGAACGACTCGGCCTGCTGGTCGGCGAGTTGCTGGACCTTTCGCGGATCGACGCCGGTGTGCTGGCACTCGACCGTGAGGAGTTCGAACTGGGGCCGCTGGTGGAGGAGGCCGTCGCCGAAGCCGAGGTCACCGACGCCGCCACCGGCAGGGGGATCCGGTTCGCCATCGACGTCGAGCCGCCCGGGGTGCGGGTGCTCGCCGATCGCGGGCGGCTGCACCAGGTCGTCATCAACCTGCTCGACAACGCCGCCCGCCACGGCCCCGCCGGGGGCGAGGTCGGCGTCCACGTCCGCACGATGGGCGACGACGTGACGATCGAAGTCCGCGACGAAGGCCCTGGTATCCCGCGGGAGGAGCGGCACCAGGTGTTCGAGCGCTTCACCCGCGGCGGGCGCGCCGGAGGCGGCGGGACCGGGCTCGGCCTGGCCATCGTGCGCTGGGTGGTCGACCTGCACGGCGGCACGATCGCCGTCGTCGACCCCGCGGGCGGAGCACCCGGGGGCCATATCCGCGTGACGCTGCCCGCCCGCTAAAAGTCTTCTTTTCCTTGTATAGCCCGGACCGTTCTCGGTCACGGGGCGATGCCGCACACCCTGGAGGACCCGATGACCGACCCGTCCCCGCCCGTAGCCCACGCCACGCCGCCGGATGTCGCGGTGCCGGATGTCGCAGTGCCGACCGGCGGTTCCAGTGTGGCCACTGCCGAGCCGAAGCCGAAGATCCCGGAACCGATGCTGTTACGGCCGCCGGTGCTGCCGAAGTCGGCCGTCGTGCCGCTGCCGCCCGCGGTGCTCCCTGCCATGGGCGTCGCCGGAGTGGCCGCCGCGGCGATGCTGCCGATGGACCGGCCGGGTGTCGGGTGGCTGCTGGTCGGGCTGGTCGTGACCGCCGCGGTGTACCTCGTCCACCGGAAGACGCGCTCCGCCAAGAAGTTCTCGCCCGCCCGCGTGCTGTGGGCGGGCGCGGCGATCGTCCTGCTGGGCGTCGGGACGTTCCGCACCTCCGGCTGGCTGTTCGCGCTCTGCGTTTTCGCGGCCTGTGTAGCCGGTTCCCTCGCGGTCGTCGGGCGCCGCTCGTCCCACGGCTTCGCCTACGACATGCTCGCCGTGCCGCTCGAAGCGCTGCGGAGCCTGCCGTGGATCATGCGGGGCACGGCGAAACTCCGGCCGCGCGACGCCGCCAAGACCAACAGGGTCAGCATCGCGGTGGCGATCAGTGTCACTTTGCTCGCGGTGTTCGTGCCCCTGCTGGCCGGCGCCGACGAGGCGTTCGCCGATTTGCTGACCAACCTGATGCCCGACGTGAACGGGCCCACCACGTTCCGCTGGCTGTTCGCGTTCGGACTGGTCGGGCTGGGCACGGTCGGCGCGTGTTACGTCCTGGCGGCACCACCCGCGCCCGCCGGCTCGCCGAAACGGCCGCGGCGGCAGCTCGACCGGGTGGAATGGGCGTTGCCGGTCGGCGTGCTGGTGGCGCTGTTCACCGTGTTCGTGGCGGTGCAGTTCGTGGCGCTGTTCGGCGGGGACGCCTACGTGCTGCAAACCTCCGGCCTGCGGTACTCGGACTACGCGCGGACTGGGTTCCATCAGCTGGTCGCTATCACGGTGCTGACGCTGGCCGTCATTTCGACAGCGCTTCGGTGGGCCCCCAAGGAAACCGCGGGCGACCGGGCCTGGCTGCGGGGGCTGCTGAGCGGGTTGAGCGTGCTGACGCTGGTGATCGTGGCGTCGGCGCTGGGACGGATGTGGACCTACCAGCAGGCGTACGGGTTCACCGTGTTGCGGCTGCTGGTGGAGGCGGCCGAGCTTTGGCTGGGCGTGCTGTACCTGCTGATGCTGGTGGCGCTGATCCGGCTGGAGCAGCGATGGCTGCCGCGGGCTGTGATCGGGACGGCGGTGGCGGGACTGGTGACGCTGGCCGCGATCAACCCGGAGGGGTTCATCGCGGACCGCAACATCGACCGGTTCGAGCGGACGCAGTCGATCGACATCGCTTACCTGCGAACACTTTCCTCAGACGTGGTGCCGACGCTGGCCCGGCTGCCGGAGCCGATCCGCGCCTGTGTCCTGGTGGGGATCCGCGAGCGCGTACAGGACACGTGGTGGGAGTGGAACTCCGCCCGGTCCTACGCGCGGAGCCTGCCGTACCCGACTCTTTCCGAGCCGTGCAGCCGATTCTGACGAAAACTGACATGAACGGACCTTTCCTTGCACGAGAGGCCAGGAAAGGTCCGTTCATAGCGCGCTTTGGACATCACGAGATGTCGACATCTCGTGATACCCCGCGTCCGCAACTATCGCCATCTGTCGACAGGTGGCGGTGGGTCAGAAGTCGAAGATGCCGTTCGAGCTGACCGCCGCCAGGCACGGGTTGCCGTAGGACGCGGTGAAGGTCTTCGGTTTACCGCGCCAGTGGCCCTCCACGGAGACGTCCACGGGCTGGTAGATCAGCGTGCACGCCTCGGGGTTCGAGTGGATGTTCTCGAAGTCGCCGTCGACGGCGGCCAGTTCGGCGCAGGCGTGCGCGCGGTCGGGGTGGGTGCCGCCGGCCGGCTGACACTGGAGGGACACCGAGCTGGCACGACCGTCCACGGTCTGCATGCGGAGCTCGAAGGAGGAGCCGGCGGGTTGTGCCGGGGCGCCCAGGCACGCGAGGGTGAGCGCGCAGGCGGTGATCGGTTCGACAAGGAAGAAAGCCATACCTGACCTATCGGCAGTTTCAGCCGTTCACTCCCCACTCACCTGAGTGAAGATCACCCCACGAACGGGTGGTCAGTCGTCGCCCAGCATTTCCTTGAGCACCGCGCGTTGAGTCGGCTTCGCTTGTTCGTGGCGCAACCGGCCGGCTTCGGTCAGTGTGACGAAGATCCCGCGCCGGTCCTGCTCGCACATCGCGCGCTCCACGAGACCTTCGCGCTCCATTCTCGCGACAAGGCGGGAGGTGGCGCTCTGGCTCAAGTGCACGGCTTCGGTGAGGTCGGTACCCCGGCACTGACGGTCCGCGTTGGCCAGTCGCTCGAGTGCCTCGAACTCGCTGACACCGATGCCGTGCAGCTCCTGCAGCTTGGCCTCCAGCGCACCGAACACCGCGGCGTGGCGGGCGAGCAGCCCATGCCACTGCTGGACCAGACCTCGTTCCGCGACATCGCTCACGACACGAAGATAGCATGCACCTGAATTTGATGCAAACGGGTTTAATTCTCTTGCATTAGATGCACACGCATGTAGTGTGCTCCGCATGAGCTCTTCCACTCAACTGTCCACCACCTCGACACGGTGGGACGCGCGCCTGTGGGGCGTACTGCTCACCGTGTCCACCGTCGTCGGCCTCGACGCACTCGACGTCTCGATGGTCGGCGTCGCCCTTCCCTCCATTCGGGCTGACCTCGGCCTTTCCACCAGCGCGCTGCAATGGGTCGTCAGCGGCTACGTGCTCGGCTACGGCGGACTGCTCCTGCTCGGCGGGCGCACCGCCGACCTGCTCGGCAGGCGCCGGGTCTTCCTCGTCGCGGTCAGCGTTTTCGCGGTCGCCTCCCTGCTCGGGGGCCTTGTCGACAACGAGGCGCTGCTGATCGCCAGCCGCTTCGTCAAGGGACTCGCCGCGGCGTTCACCGCACCGGCGGCGCTGTCCATCGTCACCACGACGTTCAAGGAAGGACCCGCCCGCAACCGGGCGATCAGCATCTTCGCGGTGTTCGGCGCCAGCGGGTACTCGGCTGGGCTCGTCTTCTCCGGCTTGCTGACCGAGGTCGGCTGGCGGTGGACGTTCCTGCTCCCGGTGCCGATTGCGCTCATCGCGCTGGTGGCCGCGTTCATCTTGATCCCGGACTACCGGCCGGACCGCTCCGGCGCGGGCTACGACATCCCGGGCGCGATCACCGGTGCCGCGGGTTCACTGCTGCTGGTGTTCGCCGTCGTCGAAGCTCCTCACGCCGGCTGGGCGTCGCCCCGGACGCTGATCTCCTTCGTCGTCGCGGCCGCCCTGCTCGTCGCCTTCGTGTTCATCGAGAAGCGCAGCAGCCACCCGTTGCTCAGGCTCGGCATCCTGCGCTCGGGTCCGTTGGCCAGGGCCAACCTCGGTGGCGGCCTGTTCTTCGGTGCCTACATCGGCTTCCAGTTCGTGGTGATGCTCTACCTGCAGTCGGTGCTCGCCTGGTCCGCGCTCGAGACCGCGCTGGGATTCCTGCCCGCGGCGTTGATCGTGGCCTTCGGCTCACCGCGGATCGAGCCGCTGATCGATCGGTTCGGCACCTCGCGTGTCATCTTCGTCGGCGTTCTCGCGCACGTGGTCGGGTACGCGCTGTTCCTCGGCGTCGATGAGAACTCCGGCTACGCGGCTTCGGTGCTGCCGAGCATGATCCTGCTCGGGATCGGCTTCATGCTCGCGTTCTCCTCGCTCAACATCCAGGGCACCGCGGGGATCCCCGACAACGAGCAAGGCCTCGCCGGTGGCCTGCTCAACACCTCGCTGCAGGTCGGCGGCGCGATCGGGCTCGCGATCGTGACGGCGGTGCTCACCGCCAACGGTGGTGGCGACGCCTCACCGGCCGCGCTGCTCACCGGGCTTACCCCGGCGCTGAGCGTGGTCACCGGGATCGCCGTGCTCGGCCTGCTGGTCGCACTGTCGGGAATCGCCGGACGTCGGCGCCAGGAAGCCGTCGCCGCCGAACCGGAGCTCGCGCTCGCATCGGAGTAACCGGGATGCCACCACGGCCGCTTCGGCCGTGGTGGCACCTCAGTTTTGGACGTCGTGCGCCAGCAAGGCGACATACAGCGACAGCATCGACGCCGGGTCTTCCAAGTGGACACCCAGGATCTGCTCTATCCGGGCGAGCTGCTGGTAGTACGCCGTACGGGAAATATGCGCGGCGGCCGCGGCGGCGGACTTGTTGCCGCCCTGTTCGCAGTAGTGCCGCAGGGCCTGCACGAGCCTGCTGCCGGTGGTCGCGTCGCGTACCAGGAGCGGGCCGAGTTCGCGGGCGGCGAAGGCTTCGAGGCGTTCGTCGTGGGCGAGCAGTTGCAGCAGGCCGGGCAACCTGACGTCGTCGAGCCGGTGGAACACCCTGTCGACGTTCCCCTGCAACGCGGCGGCGGCGACCTGCGCGGCCTCGACGAGGGTGCGGCGCGCGTCGGCGGGCCCGTCCACAATGGTCCCGGCGGCGATCACGCACGCCGAGCCCGGCCGCGCTTCGTGGATATCGGTGGCGAGCCGCTGCAGCACGCTTTCGGCGTTCGCCTCCGGGGACAACGAGACGAGCGCGCGCACACCGGTGTCGTCGATCGTCGAGACCAGCAGTGACACCCGCGCCCGCCGCGCGGCCAGCGAAGCCGCTTCGGCGAACGCCCGCAGCAGCGGCGGAGTCGAGAGCGCGGGCTGCGTCGACACGGTCATCTTCGGCCGGACGGCGACACCCACCAGCCGTCGCCCGGTCAGCGGCACGGCCAGCGCGGACGACCTCGCGAGCAGCTCCGCCGAGGGCACCGGCGAAGCCAGCAACTCGGTCAGCACCGCGCGATGGGCCTGCCGTTCCAGACTGTCGGAGTCCTTCGCGACCAGCCGGTGCACGGCGAGCGCGGACGCGGCGCGTTCGGCGACGACGACATGCCGATGCGGCGGCGGTTCGGCGCAGACCACCACGAGCCGTCCCCAGTCGTGCCCGCGCGCGCCGACGATCGTGACCAGCCAGCCCGCACCCGCGTGATACCCGGTGCGCTCGCCGAGCTGGATCGCGCGTGAACGCGTCAGCCAGCCGGACAGCAGCTCGCTCGGGTCGGTGCCGGCCGCGTCGTAGGCGAGTACCTCGTGGGACAGCGTTTCCAGCACCACCGGTTGTTCGGTCATCCGCGCGACCTCGCGCAGCACCGCGTCGGGCTCGGCGCCGGACACCGTCAGCGTGGTGAACGTCTGGTGCACTTGCTCGGCGGCCCGCAGCTCGTCGACCTGCGCGTCCACGATCAGCCCGTTGACCGACTCGGTCACCGTGACGAACCGCGTCTCCCGCGACAGCGTGACCAGCGGGATCCCGTGCTCGTCCGCCGCGTCGAGCAGTGCGGCGGGCAGTTCGTCGCTCCAATGCCGCAGGAGTTCGACGACCAGCCCCGCGACGCCGACAGCGGCCAGCTCACCGATGTACTTGGTCAGGGCGTCGTCGTCGTCGGGCAGTGCGATGCCGGTGGTGAGCACCAGTTCGCCACCCTTGAGCAGATGCGCGATGTCGGCGACCTCGGCCACGTGGACCCAGCGGACTCCCGCGTCCAGCCCGGAAGCACCCGCGACGACGTGCGGCCTGCCGTGCCGGAGCACGGGAAGCTTGAGCACCTCGGCGACCGTGGGATACATAAGACACAGACTGTACGGCCGGGAGCGGGAGTCGGTACATGTTGACGGTCGCGCCCGCGCGGCGCGCACCCCGAGACTCAGACCATGAGCGACGACTTGGTGACCCGGCATCGGGCGGTCATGCCGAACTGGCTGGCCCTGTACTACCAGGAGCCCATCGAGATCGTGCGGGCCGAGGGGAGGCGCGTCACCGATTCGACCGGGAAGACCTATCTCGACTTCTTCGCCGGCATCCTCACCAACGCCATCGGCTACGACGTCGCCGAGATCTCCGACGCCATCCGCTCGCAGCTCGACACCGGGGTGCTGCACACCTCGACGCTCTACCTCATCCGCAAACAGGTCGAGCTCGCCGAGCAGATCGCGGAGCTCTCCGGCATCCCGGACGCCAAGGTGTTCTTCACCAACTCCGGTACCGAGGCCAACGAGACCGCGCTCATGCTGGCGACGCAGTACCGCCGCAGCAACCAGATCCTCGCGGTCCGGAACTCCTATCACGGCCGGGCGTTCGCCACGATCGGCATCACCGGCAACCGCGGCTGGTCGGCCAGCTCGCTCTCGCCGGTCAAGGTCAGTTACGTCCACGGCGGTTACCGTTACCGTGGCCCGTTTTCGGCGTACTCCGACGCGGATTACGTCGCCGCGTGTGTCGAGGATCTGCGGGATGTCTTGCAGACCACCACTTCCGGTGACGTCGCCGCGATGATCGTCGAGCCGATCCAGGGCGTCGGCGGGTTCAACGTGCCGCCGGACGGGTTGCTCGCCGGGTACAAGGAGGTCTTGGACGAGAACGGGATCCTGTTCATCTCCGACGAGGTGCAGACCGGCTGGGGCCGGACGGGTGAACATTTCTGGGGCTTCGAGTCGCACGGTGTCGTGCCGGACGCGCTGACGTTCGCGAAGGGGCTCGGCAATGGGCTCGCGATCGGCGGGATCGTCGCGCGCGGGGACCTGATGGACTGCCTCAACGCGAACTCGATCTCGACGTTCGGCGGCAACCCGATCTCCACCGCGGGTGCCAAGGCGACGCTGGATTACTTGCTGGACAACGATTTGCAGGGCAACGCGGCGAAGCAGGGCGACAAGCTGCTCAGCGGGCTGCGGGACATCGCCGCTCGTCACGACGTCGTCGGGGACGTCCGTGGCAAGGGGCTGATGATCGGGGTCGAGCTCGTCGAGCCGGGCGGTGTCGAGCCGAGCCCGCCGGCGGCGGCGCAGGTGATGGAGGAGACGAAGGCACGCGGGCTGCTCGTCGGCAAGGGCGGGCTGCACAACAACGTGATCCGGCTGGCGCCGCCGATGACGCTGACCGACGAGGAAACCACCGAAGCGCTGGGAATTCTCGGCGAAAGCATCGCGAAGGCACAGGAGTCGAGGGCGAAATGACCGGACGTATCAGCCATTGGATCGACGGCAAGCCGTGGTCCGGCGTCGCGGACCGCACCGGTGACGTGTTCGACCCGGCGACCGGCGAGGTGAGCTCGAAGGTCGATTTCGCTTCCACCTCAGAGGTTGCCGAAGCCGTCGCGGCCGCGTCCCGGGCGTTCCCGGGCTGGCGCGGGACGTCGTTGGCCGGGCGGACGAAGGTGCTCTTCGCCTTCCGTGAGCTCCTTTCGGCGCGCAAGGGAGACCTCGCGAAGATCGTCACCAGCGAGCACGGCAAGGTCGAATCCGACGCCGCCGGCGAGATCGCGCGGGCACTGGAGAACGTCGAATACGCTTGTGGCGCCGCACAAATGCTCAAGGGCGGCTTCAGCGAGAACGCGTCCACGGGGGTCGACGTCTATTCGATCGCGCAGCCGCTCGGGGTGGTCGGCGTGATCTCGCCGTTCAACTTCCCGGCGATGGTGCCGCTGTGGTTCGTGCCCAACGCGATCGCCAGCGGCAACACGGTTGTGCTCAAGCCGAGTGAGAAGGACCCGTCCGCGGCCAATTTCATCGCGGAACTGTTCGCCGAAGCCGGTTTGCCGGATGGTGTGCTGAACGTGCTGCACGGGGACAAGGTCGCCGTCGACGGTTTGCTGGAGCACAAGGACGTCAAGGCGATCTCGTTCGTCGGGTCGACGCCGATCGCGCGCTATGTCTACGAAACCGGCACGCGTAACGGCAAGCGGGTGCAGGCGCTGGGCGGCGCGAAGAACCACATGGTCGTGCTGCCGGACGCCGATCTCGACCTCGCGGCGGATGCGGCGGTGTCGGCCGGGTTCGGTTCGGCGGGGGAGCGGTGCATGGCCGTTTCGGTCGTCGTCGCGGTCGGTCCCGTCGGGGACGAGCTGGTCGGCAAGGTCGCCGACCGGATCTCGGGGCTGCGTGTCGGCAATGGTCACGAGCCCGAGTCGGAGATGGGCCCGCTGGTCACCGCCGCGCACCACACCCGCGTCAAGTCCTATGTGGACGCCGGAGTGGAGTCGGGCGCGTCGCTGGTCGTCGACGGACGGGGCATCGAGGTCGAAGGCGCGGCAGGTGGGTATTGGCTCGGCCCGACGCTGTTCGACCACGTCCGGCCCGAGATGTCGATCTATACCGACGAAATCTTCGGTCCCGTGCTCGCCGTGGTCCGCGCGGAGAGCTACGCCGAAGCGCTGGAACTGATCAACGGCAACCCGTACGGCAACGGCACCGCCATCTTCACCAACGACGGCGGCGCCGCGCGGCGGTTCCAGAACGAGGTCGAGGTCGGCATGGTCGGGGTCAACGTCCCGATCCCGGTGCCGGTGTCCTACTACTCGTTCGGCGGCTGGAAGGACTCCCTGTTCGGCGACTCCCATGCCTACGGGCCGGAGGGGTTCCACTTCTTCACCCGGACGAAGGTCGTCACCTCCCGCTGGCTCGACCCGTCCCACGGCGGCGTCAACCTCGGCTTCCCCCGCAACTCCTGACGCACCTCGGGGACTACGCCGGCAGTTTCCCGGGTACGGCCAGGCCGTGTCCTGTTCGTCTTACGTTCGCAAGGAAACAGGATCACCCAACACTAGGTCGTCGAACGTCTGCGGCGGGCGAGCAAGGCACCGAGGACGCCGAGCACACCGAGGCCGGTGAGTGGCCAGGCCCAGAGTCGACGGCCGGTGACGGCGTCGCGGCAGGCCGCCGTGTAGGTCGTGACGGAGCTGGTGCTGCGGGCGGGGGCGCCGGTGAGTGTCTTGAAATAGTCGTCGGCGGTTCCGAAGTATATGGCCTCGCGGGAGTCGGGGTTGACGGCGCTGCCGCAGTCGAAGGTGGCCCTCCAGGCGTCGTCCATGGTGACGGTGCCGGTGAGCGCGACGACGCCGATCACGAGCAGTGCGGTGGCGATGAGGCCGGCGAGTAGCCGCAGGATCATGGAGTTCCCTTCCTCCTTACGAGCCAGCAGATGCCATCAGATACGGTCACCGGCTGGTAAACAAGTCCATATTCCCCCGGGCGGAGGGAGCGCCGCGGAGCATGGGTCCGGCCGGTCTTCCCGTAAGCTGGAAGTGTGGCCAACTCGGATGAGCGCCGCTTCGAGGTGCTGCGCGCGATCGTTGCGGACTACGTGTCCAACCAGGAGCCGGTCGGCTCGAAGGCGATCGTCGACCGGCACAACCTCGGCGTGTCCAGCGCTACGGTCCGCAACGACATGGCGGCGCTGGAAGAAGAGGGCTACATCACACAGCCGCACACCAGCGCCGGTCGTATCCCGACGGACAAGGGCTACCGCCTGTTCGTCGACAGGCTCTCCGACATCAAGCCGCTGAGCGCCGCCGAGCGCCGCGCCATCACGAACTTCCTGGACTCTGGCACCGACCTCGACGACGTGCTCAGGCGCTCGGTGCGGCTTCTCGCGCAGCTCACCCGCCAGGTCGCCGTCGTGCAGTACCCGGTGCTGACCAACTCGACGGTCCGCCATCTCGAGGTCGTTCCGCTCTCCCCGGCGCGCCTGATGCTGGTGCTGATCACCGATACCGGCCGCGTGGACCAGCGCACCGTCGACCTCGGCGACGTCATCACCGAGGACGCCGTCGCCCGGCTGCGCACGGTCCTCAACGCCGCGCTGGGTGGCCGGAAACTCTCCGAAGCCGCCGCCAGGGTCGCCGAGCTGCCCGACAAGTCGCCCAACGAGCTGCGCGACGTGCTCGTCCGGGTCTGTACCGTTCTTATCGAATCACTCGTGGACCATCCGGAGCAGCGGCTCGTCCTCGGTGGCACGGCGAACCTCACCCGCAACGCCGCGGACTTCCCCGGCTCACTGCGTCAGGTGCTCGAAGCGCTCGAAGAACAGGTCGTCGTGCTGAAGCTTCTCGCGGCCGCTCGCAACCCCGGTGCGATCACGGTGAGCATCGGTGAGGAAAATGAGGACGAGCAGATGCGCAGTACCTCGGTGGTGTCGGTCGGCTACGGCATGGACGACCTGCTGCTCGGCGGTATGGGGGTGGTCGGGCCGACCAGGATGGACTACCCGAACACGATCGCTTCGGTGCGCGCGGTGGCCAACTATGTCGGACAGATTCTGTCCAGTAAATAGTCGTTCGGCAGTGGTTCGATCGAACAGAGTTTTAGTAATACAGAGGAGACGGCAAGACGGTGGCGAGGGATTACTACGGCACACTCGGGGTGGCCAAGAACGCGACCGATCAGGAGATCAAACGCGCTTACCGCAAGCTCGCCCGCGAGCTGCACCCCGACGTTAACCCGTCCGAAGACGCGCAACACCGCTTCGGCGAGGTCACCACCGCTTACGAGGTGCTGTCCGACCCGCAGAAGCGCAAGGTCGTCGACCTCGGTGGCGATCCGATGGACGGTGGTCGCGGCGGTGGCGGCGGCGGGCAGGACCCGTTCGCCGGTTTCGGCGGCCTCGGCGACATCATGGACGCCTTCTTCGGCGCTTCCGGTGGCGGAGGCGGCGCTCGTGGCCGCGGGCCGCGCAGCCGGGTCCAGCCCGGTTCGGACGCGCTCATCCGCCTCGGCCTGACGCTGGAGGAGTGCGCGACCGGCGCCGATCGCCAGATCGCCGTCGACACCGCGATCCTGTGCGACCTGTGTCACGGCAACGGCACCGCCCCGGGCGCGACCCTCAAGACCTGTGACACCTGTGGTGGCGCCGGTGAGGTCCAGTCCGTGCAGCGGTCGTTCCTCGGCCAGGTCGTCACCGCGCGGCCGTGCCCGGTCTGCCGCGGGTTCGGCGAGGTCATCACCGACCCGTGCCAGAAATGCGGCGGCGACGGCCGCGTCCGCGCGCGGCGCACTGTCACCGCGAAGATCCCGGGTGGCGTCGGCGACGGCATGCGGATCAGGCTGTCCGGCCAGGGCGAAGTCGGCTCCGGCGGTGGCCCGGCGGGTGACCTGTACGTCGAGATCGACGAAGCGCCGCACGAGGTCTTCGTCCGCCAGGGCCACGACCTGCACTGCAACTTCCGCATCCCGATGACCACCGCGGCGCTCGGCGCCAGCGTGCCCATCGAGACGCTGATCGACGGCGACTACGAGCTCGACATCGAGCCCGGCACCCAACCGGCCACCGAACTGGTGCTCACCGGGATGGGCATGCCGCGGATCCGGTCGTCCGGGCGCGTCGACGGCCGTGGTGACCTGCACGTCCACATCGACGTCCAGGTGCCGACCAAGCTCGACGACGCCCAGCGCGACCTGCTGGTCGACCTGGCGCAGCAGCGGGGCGAAGAGGTCCCGACGCTGGCCACCAACGGCACCAAGCACGGCGGTCTCTTCTCGAAGCTGCGCGCCAAGAACCGGTGAGCACTCGGGAATCCGGGACCACTGCCACCCCGCCGGTCTTCCTCGTCGAAACGGTGCCCGCGAGCGGGCAGGTCGTGCTCGACGGCGAGGAAGCCCGGCACGCGGCCACCGTGCGTCGGCTGCGGGTCGGCGAGCGGCTCATGCTGTCCGACGGCGACGGTGGCCTGGCGCGTTGTGTGGTCGACGCAGTTCAAGCAGGTCGTGACGCGTCGCTGCGGCTGTCGATCGAAGAGCGCTGGACCGAACCCGCGCCCGCGCTGCGCGTGATCGTGGCGCAGGCACTGGTGAAAGGCGACCGCGGCGAACTCGCCGTCGAACTCGCGACCGAAGCCGGCGCGGACGCCGTGCTCCCGTGGCGCGCCGCACGCAGCGTGGCGAAATGGGAAGACGGACCGCGCGGCGAAAAGGCGTTGGCGCGCTGGCGAAGCACGGCCCGGGCCGCGGCGAAACAAGCCCGGCGTTCACGTGTCCCCGAAGTCGGCGAACCGGTGAACACCCGCGCCTTGACCGAGCTGATCAGCGCGTCCGCGGTAACGCTCGTCCTGGAATCCGCTGTCAGCGAACGATTGGCTGACGTCGAACTCCCCGAAAGCGGCGACCTCATCCTCATCGTCGGCCCCGAAGGCGGCATCACCGACGAAGAGATCACCACCTTCACCGACGCCGGAGCCAAAATCGTCCGCCTCAGCCCGACCGTCCTTCGCACTTCGACAGCCGCCGCCGTTGCACTCGGCGCACTGGGCGCCCTCACCACCCGCTGGGCCTGAACAACCCTATAAAACCCGACCCTGCAATTCGCGCCCAGTTATGGCGCGATCACACTCCGACCCGTTACCCTTGTTAACTAGCAGGCAACACCACAGACTCGGGTGCACCGACGGCCAAACCCCCGGACGCACCCACAATCCCCGCCGGACACCTCCCCCCTCGGTCCGGCGGAGCCGCGAGGGCGGTGGAGCGACCCCCAGGCTCCACCGCCCCGCGGCGTCTACTCGTCGCTTCGCTTCCTCGTAGCCGCGGCGGTTCCGCATCCGTTTGGGGGGCCGAGCCCCCCACGGTGCGTCACGCCCCTGCTGCCAGCCGCTCGTCTTCGATATCGATTGTGGGCGCGAGTGCAGTCTGTGCGCGGCTAAGTGCAATCCATGTACGTGTGAGTGCCGTCTGTGTGCGCGTGTCGGCGATCTGGGTACGCGTGTTTCCGTCTGCGGAGTCGTGTTTCCCGGCTGTGTAGGTGTGGCTCCCAGTTGTGTGTGGCGGGTGGGGGTGGGGTGGTTAGGGTTTGGGGTATGAGTGACGTGGCGGAGACGTTGTTTGAGCGGATCATCGCTCGTGAGATTCCGGCTGATGTGGTGTACGAGACCGAGACTGTGTTGGCGTTTCGGGATATCAATGCGCAGGCCAGGGTGCATGTTTTGGTGGTTCCGAAGACTCGGTATCGGAATGTCGCCGAGTTGGCTGCTGCGGATGCCGGGTTGTTGGGGGACGTGGTGTTGGCGGCTAAGGCTGTGGCGGAGATCGAGGGGATTTCCGAGAGCGGCTACCGGGTGGTGTTCAACACCGAGGGGGATGCCGGGCAGACGGTTTTTCATGTGCACGCGCATGTTTTGGGTGGGGAGCAGCTGGGGTTTTTCGGTCGCCATGGGGCCGGGGCGTAGCTGGCTGGGGAAACCTGACTGCGCGTGGGTTGGTCGGGCGACTAGCATCGGTGGGGTCAAAGTTCGAAACAGGCACGACGATTGCGCAGAAAGCAGGCCCGAGGGCACGTGGCCGGTACCGCACAGGGTGGAGCCGCCCGATCCGACGTCCCCAGGGACGTCCCACAGGCGGCAGTATCCAAATTCCCCATCCCCGAGGCCGCGACGCTTTCGCTGCTCGGCTCCCGTGACGAAAACCTCCGGGTCGTCGAGGACCTCCTCGTCGCCGACGTCCACGTCCGGGGCAACGAAGTCACCCTCACCGGCGTACCCGCCGACGTGGCCTTCGGCGAGCGCGTCTTCGCCGAACTCGTGACCCTGACCTCCCGCGGCCAGCAGATCGATCCCGACGCCGTGCGCCGCACCATCGGCATGCTTTCCGACGGCGGTTCCGATTCGCCCGCGGCAGTGCTCGGCCTGGACATCATCGCGCGCCGCGGCAAGAACATCCGGCCCAAGACGCTGAACCAGAAGCACTACGTCGACGCCATCGACAAACACACGATCGTGTTCGGTGTCGGCCCCGCCGGTACCGGCAAGACGTACCTCGCCATGGCGAAAGCCGTCCAGGCGCTGCAGGCCAAGCAGGTCACCCGGATCGTGCTGACGCGCCCGGCCGTCGAGGCCGGCGAGCGCCTCGGCTACCTGCCCGGCACGCTGAACGAGAAGATCGACCCGTACCTGCGCCCGCTGTACGACGCGCTGCACGACATGGTCGAGCCAGAGTCGATCCCGCGCCTCATGCAGGCCGGGACCATCGAGATCGCGCCGCTCGCCTACATGCGCGGCCGCACCCTGAATGACGCGTTCATCATCCTTGACGAGGCGCAGAACACCACGCCCGAGCAGATGAAGATGTTCCTCACGCGCCTCGGTTTCGGGTCGAAGGTCGTCGTCACCGGCGACATCACCCAGATCGACCTTCCCAACGGCCAGAAGAGTGGCCTGCGGGTCGTGCGCGACATCCTCGAAGGCGTCGAAGACCTGCACTTCTCGACGCTGACCAGCCAAGACGTGGTCCGCCACCGGCTCGTCGGCGACATCGTGGACGCCTACGAGAAGTGGCAGGCCTTCCAGGACGCGGAAGACCTCAAAAAAACTGGTAACGGCTGGAAAGGCGGACGACGTTGAGCATCGAAATTGCCAACGAGTCCGGAGTCGCGATCGACGAGACCACCATCGTGTCGGCTGCGCGTTTCGCACTGGACAAGATGGAGGTCAGCCCGCTCGCGGAGCTGTCGATCATGCTGGTCACCCTGGACGTGATGGAAGACCTGCACGAGCGCTGGATGGACCTCCCCGGTCCCACCGACGTGATGGCCTTCCCGATGGACGAGCTCGACTCGTCCCGGCGACCGGACGCGGCGGACCCGTCGCCCGCGCTGCTCGGTGACATCGTGCTCTGCCCGGCGTTCGCCAAGGACCAGGCCAAGACGGCCGGGCACGGGCTGCTCGACGAGCTGCACCTGCTCACCGTGCACGGCGTGCTCCACCTGCTCGGCTACGACCACGCCGAGCCCGCGGAAGAGCGCGAGATGTTCGGGCTGCAGAAGCGGATCCTCGGCGAGTACCAGGCGGCGGCCGCGGCTTTCGAACGTCGTGACGCGCAGCGTGACGCCGACGACAGGCTGCTCGGCACCGCGGGTCTCGACGCGCCTCCGGCGCCGGTCAAGACGGCCGACGATGTCGACTCCGTATAGGACGGACGCCCGTGGCTAGCTCAACGGCATTGCTGGTCTTCGCCGTCGCGCTGGTCCTGCTCGCCGGGGTTTTCGCGGCGGCGGACGCGGCCATCAGCACGGTTTCGCAGGCACGGGCCGAAGGTCTCGTCCGGCTCGGCCGCACGGGCGCGCGCCAGCTGGCCATGGTGGTCGCCGACCGCAGGCGCCACATCAACCTGTTGCTGTTGCTCAGGATGAGCTGCGAGCTGACGTCCACGGTACTGGTCACGGTCACCTTCCTGCGCTGGATCGAGCCGGTGGGCCTGGCGATGCTGGTCGCCGCGGTGAGCATGGTCGTGATCAGCTACGTCCTCATCGGGGTCGGGCCGCGCACGATCGGCCGTCAGCACCCGTACCGTGTCGGCCTGCTGGTCGCGGGCCCGGTGCGCGTGCTCGGCACGGTTCTCGGGCCGTTGTCCAAACTGCTGATCGTCATCGGTAACGCGATCACCCCCGGTAAGGGTTTCCGCGAAGGACCGTTCACCACCGAGGTCGAGCTGCGTGAGCTCGTCGACCTCGCGCAGGAACGCGGTGTCGTCGAGGACTCCGAGCGCGAGATGATCCACTCGGTCTTCGAACTGGGGGACACCGTCGCCCGCGAGGTGATGGTGCCGCGCACGGAGATCGTCTGGATCGAGCAGACCAAGACCGTGCGGCAAGCGCTTGCGCTGGCCCTGCGCACCGGGTTCACCCGGGTCCCGGTGATCGGCGAGTCGGTCGACGAGATCGTCGGTGTCGCCAATATCAAGGACCTGATGCCCGCGTACATGGCCGAAGGCGGCCCGAGCCGTCCGGTCCACGAACTGATGAACCCGGCGAGTTACGTGCCGGATTCGAAGCGGCTCGACGAACTGCTCAAGGAAATGCAGCTTTCGCACAACCACATGGCGATCGCGGTGGATGAGTACGGCGGCACCGCCGGCCTGCTGACCATCGAGGACGTCCTGGAGGAGATCGTCGGCGAGATCACCGACGAGTCCGACACCGACGAACGTCCCCCGATCGAGTATCTCGACGACCGTTCCGTGCGGGTTTCGGCCCGGCTCGGGGTCGACGACCTGGGCGAGCTGTTCGGCCTGGAACTCGAAGAGTACGACGTCGAGACCGTGGGCGGCCTGCTCGCGCAGCGCCTCGGTAGGGTTCCGCTGCCCGGCGCGGAGGCCGAGGTCGCGGGGCTGCGCCTGCACGCGGAAGGCGGCAAGGACCGTCGCGGCCGGATGCGGATCACCACGGTGGTCGTGCACGCCTGCGACGACAGGATCGCCGGGCGCCGGGTGCGCGTGGCCGGCGCCGAAGAAGACGATGACCGCGACAGGAGCGTCGAACATGCTTGAACTCGATCCGGAAGACCAGAAGCTGGTGACGCTGGCGCGGTCGGCGAGGGCCCGGATCCAGGCCGAAGAAGGCGCCGCGGTGCGTGACACTGACGGCCGCACCTACGCGGCGGGTACCGTGAACCAGCCGTCGTTCCAGCTCACCGCCGTGCAGGCGGCGATCGCCGCGGCGCTGTCCAGCGGAGCCGAGGGCATCGAGGCCGCCGTGGTGGTCAGTGGAGAACCCATGCTGAAAGAGGCATCAGTGCACGCAGTGCGAGACCTCGCCGAAAAGGCGCCCATCTACCGTGCGGACCCTTCGGGCGCAGTACAAGAGGTACTTCAGTGAAGCCCGTCTCCGACGGTCACCGCTCCGGGTTCGCCTGCTTCGTCGGGCGTCCCAACGCCGGCAAGTCGACGCTGACCAACGCGCTGGTCGGCACCAAGATCGCGATCACCTCCAGCAAGCCGCAGACCACCCGGCACGCGATCCGCGGCATCGTCCACCGTGACGACGCGCAGCTGATCCTCGTCGACACCCCGGGCCTGCACCGCCCGCGCACGCTGCTGGGCCAGCGGCTCAACGACGTCGTGCACTCGACGTGGTCCGAAGTGGACATCGTCGGGTTCTGCGTGCCCGCCAACGAAAAGATCGGCCCCGGGGACAGGTTCATCGCCGCGGAGCTCGCCAAGATCGCGAAGCGCACCCCGGTGATCGGCATCGTCACCAAGACCGACCTGGTGAAGCCCGAGCAGATCGCCGAGCAGCTCATGGCGCTGCAGAAGGTGATGGAGTTCGCCGAGCTGATCCCGGTGTCCGCTGTGGACGGTTTCCAGGTCGAGTCGCTCAAAGATCTTCTGGTGAGCAAGCTCCCGGAGGGCCCGCAGCTCTACCCGGACGGCGACCTGACCGACGAGCCCGAGCAGACGCTGGTCGGTGAGCTGATCCGCGAGGCCGCGCTCGAAGGCGTCCGCGACGAACTGCCGCACTCCATCGCCGTGACCATCGAAGAGATGATCCCGCGCGAAGGCCGCGACGACCTGCTCGACATCCACGCTTTCCTTTACGTGGAAAGGCCGAGCCAGAAGGGCATCATCCTCGGGCACAAGGGTGAGCGGCTCAAGCAGGTCGGCACCGAGGCTCGCAAGCACATCGAAGCGCTGCTCGGCACCAGGGTGCATCTCGACCTGCACATCAAGGTGGCGAAGGAATGGCAGCGTGACCCGAAACAGTTGAGAAGGCTCGGATTCTGAGATGACCGATCAGTTCCCGCAGTATCCCGAGAGCTCCGGCCAGCAGCCGTACGGGCAGCAACCGCCCTATGGCCAGCAGCCGCCTTACGGTCAGCCGGGTTACGGTCAGCCGGGTTACGGCGGTCAGCCGTACTACGGCGGCATGCCCAACTACGGTCCTCCGCCGGACAACAACCTGGTGTGGGCGATCCTGTCGACGGTTATGTGCTGCCTGCCGCTGGGTATTGTCGCGATCGTGAAGGCCAACCAGGTCCAGACGCTCTGGTTCCAGGGACGGCAGGCGGAGGCACAGAAGGCCGCCGACGACGCGAAGAAGTGGTCCATCTGGTCCGCCATCGCGGTCGGCATCATCATCCTGCTGTACATCGCCTTCATCCTGATCATGATCTTCGTCGTCGGTGCGAACGCCGGTGGCTTCACATCGAGGAACTAGGTCGTGTCCACCACCACCGTCTACACCGGACTGCCCGCTCGCGGTTTCAAAGCGCGGCTGCGGGCGGTGGCCCCGCCGCTCGCCATCGTGGCGGCGGCGGGCGCCGGATGTGTGGGGATCTGGCTGGGCGACCCGACCACGCCGGGCGGGCCGCTGCCGTTGTGCCCGACGAAGGCGTTGCTCGGTATCGATTGCCCGGGCTGCGGCGGACTTCGGATGGTCTACAGCCTGCTGCACGGTGATCTTCCCGCGGCACTGCACTACAACGCGGTTTCGCTGGTGTTCCTGCTGTTGTTCGGGTGGAGCACGGTCGCCTGGGCGCTCGGCAGGCTCCGGGGCCGTTGGATCGACAGCTGGTTGCACTGGCGCTGGACACCGCTGGCGTTCGCGGTGGTCTTCGCCGTGTGGTTCGTGATCCGGAACCTGCCGTTCGCGCCCTTCACCGGATTGGCCGTTTGACGCGGAACCAAGAGGCCACCCCGGACGTCGGAGTCGACGCTGGGCAGGCCTTTTTTCGTTGTGCCTCCTGGTGACCGGAAGGTCGGCCGGACCGGGTACGCTCCCGCGCACCGGCTTGTCCATGACGGTGTGATGTGACATGAATTCAGCAGGGGGGACACACCCGATGACCAATCCTTACGGCCAGCAACCGGGCTACGGCCAGGACCCTGGCCAGCAGCCTTTCGGGCAGCCGCAGCAGGGCTACGGCACCCCTTCGGGCGGGGTACCCGCGCCCCCGTACGGCCAGCCGCAGTCCGGCGCGAACCCGGTGCCCTACGGCCAGCCCGGCGCTCCGGCTCCCTATGGCCAGCAGGCGCCGTTCGGCCAGCCCGCCCCCTACGGGCAGCAGGCTCCTTACGGACAAGCGCCGTACGGCCAGCAGCCCTACGGCGCGCCCGGTGGCGGTTTCGGCGGTCCCGGTGGCGACATCAACGCGATCCCGGACTACAAGACCTGGGCCATCATTTCGATCTTCTTCGGCGGCATCTTCGGGATCATCGCGATCTTCAAGTCCAACGAGGTCGGCCAATACAAGATGCAGGGCAACTACCCGGCGGCCGAGCAGGCGTCCCGCACCACCAAGACGCTGTGCCTGATCGGCAACATCCTCGGTGGCATCGGCTGTTTCTTCGTCTTGGTCTCGATCATCATTTCGGCCACCGCGTAGCGGGGATTTCTGTGCCGGGTGGCACACGAACGAGTGGGGAAACTCTTTCATGACCAATCCTTACGACCAGCAGCCGCCGTTCGGGCAGCAACCGCAGTCGGGCCCGCAGCCCCTGCCGCAGTCCGGCCAGCAGCCGGTTCAGGGCTACGGGCCGCCGTCCGCGCCGTACGGCCAGCCCGCCCCTTACGGCCAGCCGGCTCCCTACGGCCAAGCGCCGTACGGCCAGCCCTACGGCGGCCCCGGTGGTTATGGCGGCAGCCCGCAGGGTGACATCAACGCGATCCCGGACTACAAGGGCTGGGCGATCGTCTCGCTCTTCCTGGGTGGGCTGATCCTCGGCATCTTCGCGATCATGAAGTCGAACGAGGTCGGCCAGTTCAAGATGCAGGGCAACTACGCGGGGGCGGAGCAGGCGTCGAGGACGACCAAGACGCTCTGCCTGGTCTCGACGATCCTCGGCGGCATCGGCTGTGTGGTCCTCATCGTCGCGATCATTGTCGCGATCGTGGCCGCCGCCTCGGTCACCACCTGCTACGGCAGCTACTGCTGAAACCGGGTCGCCGCGCTCGAATGTCGTCCGGTAGTGGGACGATGTACGAGTGGTGAACCTCTATCGCGACACCGGTGTGGTGCTGCGGACGCACAAGCTCGGCGAAGCCGACAGGATCATCACCCTGATCACGCGACGGCACGGCAAGGTCCGTGCCGTCGCCAAGGGCGTCCGCCGCACCTCTTCGCGGTTCGGCGCGCGTCTCGAGCCGTTCGGCCATGTCGACGTGCAGTTCTACTCGGGGCGCACACTCGACGTCATCACACAGGTGGAGACGGTGGACGCGTTCGCGTCGCCGCTCGTCGCCGACTACCAGCGTTACACCGCGGCCAGTGCCATCGCGGAGACGGCCGACAGGCTCTCCGCCGAGGAAGGCGAGCCGTCACTGCGGCTCTATCTGCTGGTCGTGGGCGCGCTGCGGGCGCTGGCGGACGGTCAGCGTGACGCTTCGCTGGTCCTCGACGCCTTCTTGCTGCGGGCGATGGCCTTCGCGGGCTGGGCGCCCGCCATCTACGAATGCGCCCGGTGCGGACTGCCGGGCCCCCACAACGCTTTCAACGTCTCCGCGGGCGGCTCGATGTGCCAGAACTGCCGCGCGCCCGGCTCCGTGCACCCCGCGCCCGAGGTGCTGGCGCTGCTCGGCGCGCTGCTCCACGGCGAGTGGGACGTCGCCGAGTCTTCGCTCCAGGGCTCGCGCCGTGACGCGAGCGGCCTGGTCGCCGCGCATCTGCAATGGCATCTGGAACGCCAGCTCCGGTCGCTGCCGCTCGTGGAGAGGCGCGCCCGGGAAGCCACCCTTCCAGGGCAGTAGGGTCGGGCGTGTCGCGCACGGCTAAGTAGGAGGTTTCGGTGCTACGCAGGGGACGCGAGAACAAGGCGTCGGCGATCGAACTGCGGGCGCCCGAACCGCACCCGTCCGGGGCCAAGCCACCGGAGATCCCGAAGGAACTGGTGCCCAACCACGTCGCACTGGTGATGGACGGCAACGGCCGCTGGGCCAACCAGCGTGGCCTGCCTCGCATCGAGGGTCACAAGCGGGGTGAAGCCGTCATGATCGACGTCGCCGCCGGCGCGGTGGAGATCGGCGTCAAGTGGCTCTCGGTCTACGCGTTCTCGACGGAGAACTGGAAGCGCAGCCCCGAAGAGGTCCGCTTCCTGATGGGCTTCAACCGCGACACCATCCGCCGCCAGGTCGACTACCTCGGCTCGATCGGCGTGCGCATCCGCTGGGCAGGCCGCCGTCCGAAGCTCTGGGCGAGCGTCATCAAGGAACTGCAGATCGCCGAAGAGAAGACCAAGCACAACACCGCGCTCAACATGACGATGTGCGTCAACTACGGCGGCCGCGCCGAACTCGGCGACGCCGTCCAGAAGATCGCGAAACTCGTCGCCGAGGGCAAGATCAACCCCGACAAGGTCGACGAGCGCACCATCGCCAAGTACCTGTACCAGCCCGAGATGCCGGACGTGGACCTGTTCCTGCGGCCGTCGGGCGAGCAGCGGTCGTCGAACTTCATGCTGTGGCAGTCGGCCTACGCGGAGTACGTCTTCCAGGACACGCTGTTCCCAGACTTCGACCGGACCCATTTGTGGCGCGCCTGCCTGGACTTCGCCAAGCGGGACCGGCGGTTCGGGGCCGCTGTGGACGCTGCCGCTGCTACTTCTTCTAAGGGGACGTCGTGACTGCCGAGGCCGCTGCCACCGCTTCGTTGTTGACGCTGGCCCGGGAATCGCTGGAGCGGTTCCTCGAGGTGCAGGTCGACGATGACGGGGCGTTGAAGTTCCGGCATGCGGACGTGCCGTGTGTGATCCAGGCTTCTCAGCTTGCCGAGGGCTTGACGGTGCTGAGCATGACTTGTGTCGTGGCTTGGGATCTGCCGAAGGACGAGTCGCTGGCCGCTTCGGCGGCCGAGCGGGCCGGGCAGGGACTGTTCGGGACGCTGGGCGTGATCTACACCGAGCAGGGGATGGACGTGACGCTCCGGTACGCGTTCCCGGCCGAGGGGATGGATCCGGCTCCCTTGGGGACTCTCCTCATGCTCGTCGTCTCCACGGCTTCCCAGCTGCGGACAGAGCTTTTCGGTGCCGTGCCTGGAGAATCCTCACCTTCCGAGTAGCACCGCGCCGCGAGATGTCGACATCACGTGATCTCTTGGTAGCTAAGAGATCGCCATCTGTCGACAGCTGGCGATCCATTCAGGGGTGCTTGGGCCGGGGGAAAGTGTCGACGTTTTTCCCGGGGTGGCAGTATCTGACTGGTGGTAATGATTTCCGATAAAACGCGGTCGGGATGGCGCCGGGCGCGGGTCACCTCGATCGAGGTGCTGTGCGCGGTGCTGCTGATCGCGATCCTCGGGCAGAGCTGGCTGCAGCAGCTGTTCGACGTCCCGGCGCTGCGCACGGGGTCGACGGTGTTCGTCGCGGTGTGCGTGCAGGCGCTGCCGTTTCTGGTGCTCGGGGTGCTGATCAGCGGGGCGATCGCCGCGTTCGTGCCGGCCAGGGTGTTGCAGAAGGTGCTGCCCAAGCGCGAGAGCGCGGCGGTGGGGGTCGCGGGGCTTGCCGGTGTCGCGTTGCCGGGGTGCGAGTGTGCGTCGGTGCCGGTCGCCCGGCGGCTGATGGGGCAGGGGGTCGCGCCGGCGGCGGCGTTGACGTTTCTGCTGGCCGCGCCAGCGGTGAATCCGGTGGTACTCGTGGCGACGGCGGTGGCGTTTCCCGGCAAGCCCGAGATGGTGTTCGCGCGGTTCGCGGGATCGTTGGCCACGGCGATGGTGATGGGCTGGCTCTGGGCCCGGTTCGGCAAGCTCAGCTGGATCACCGAGCGGGCGCTGGCGCGGATGCCGGACGTCGAGAGCGGCAAGCGCTGGAAGACGTTCGTCGAGACGGCGCGCACGGACCTGGTCGAGGCCGGTGGCTTCCTGGTGCTCGGCGCGCTGATCTCGTCGGCGATGAACGTGCTCGTCCCGGCCCACTGGTTCGGCTTCCTCGGTGACCAGATCGTGCTCGGCGTGCTGGTCATGGCCGTGCTCGCGGTGGTACTCGCGCTGTGCAGCGAGGCTGACGCGTTCGTCGCGGCATCGCTTTCGGCGTTGCCGCTGCTGCCGAAGCTGGTCTTCCTGGTCGTCGGCCCGGCGATCGACATCAAGCTGTTCGCGCTGCAGGCGGGCACGTTCGGGAAGTCGTTCGCGCTGCGGTTCGCGCCGGTGACCTTCGTCGTGGCGATCACCTGTGGTGTGCTGTCCGGTGTGCTCCTGCTCGGAGGCGTCCAGTGAAGCGTGAGACCCAGAACATCCTGCTGCTCCTGCTCGGCGGCGCGCTGTTGAAGATCGCCCTCAACGGCGACTACCTGCGCTACGTCAAGCCGTCGCAGCAGCCGTGGATGATCGCGGGTGGCGCGGTGATGATCGGCCTCGGCGCGCTCGCCATCATCGGTGACCTCTTGGCGTCCCGACGTGCCGCCGAGCCCGTCGCCGGTCATGAGCACCACCATCCGGCGCGCTCGGCGTGGCTGCTGATGGTGCCGGTGCTGGCCGTCTTCCTCGTCGCGCCGCCCGCGCTGGGCGCCGACTCGGTGACCCGTACGGAAGCCAGGGCACCGCTCTCTGCCACCGCGACGGACGCCGCGGCCTTCCCGCCGCTTCCGGCCGAAGACGTTGTCCCGCTGAGGATGTCGGACTTCGTGAGCCGCGCGGGCTGGGACGGCAACGGCACCCTGAACGGCCGCACGATCGCGCTGTCGGGTTTCGTGGTGCAGTCCGACGAGGGCACGCTGCTCGCGCGGATGGTGATCAGCTGCTGCGCGGCGGACGCCTATCCCGTGACGGTCAAGCTCACCGGGGACGCGGCCCATGCTTACAAGAGCGACGCGTGGATCGAGGTCACCGGCACGGTCGTGCCCGGCACCGCGACGAAGGCGAACAGCTACACGCCCGATTTCACCGTGGCGACCATCCGGCCTGTCTTAACCCCTCAGGATCCCTACGAGTACTAGTGCTTGTCGCAGGTGCCGACGATTTCCACGGTGTGGCTGATGTCCGAAAAGCCGTTGGCCGAGGCGATCTTGTCCGCCCACCGTTCCACGGCCGGGCCCTCGACCTCGACGGTGTACCCGCACACGCGGCACACGAGGTGGTGGTGATGGTGTAAGGAGCAGCGCCGGTAGATGGCCTCGCCCGAGCCCGTCCGCAGGACGTCGATCTCGCCGGCGTCGGAAAGCGACTGCAGCGTGCGGTACACCGTCGTCAGGCCGATGCCGTCGCCGCGCTTGCGCAGCTCGTCGTGCAGTTCCTGGGCCGAGCGGAAGTCGTCGATCTCGTTGAGCAACTCGACGACGGCGGATCGCTGTTTGGTGGACCGGCGGCCGGGAACCGGTGCGGTGCTGCGGGTCTCTGCGGAGCTCATCGTCACTTCCCCTCCTGGGCATGCGCCACCGCGTCGATCACGATGTGCGCCAGGTGATCATCCACTAGCCGGTAGACGACCTCGCGCCCCCGTCGGTCGCCCTGGACGACGCCCGCCGTCTTGAGAACCCGGAGATGCTGGCTGATCAAGGGCTGGGCGACCTCGAGCGCGGCGACGAGCTCGTGGACGCACCTGTCGGCGTCGCGCAGCTGCAGGACGATCGCGATCCGCACCGGCGCGGCCAGAGCTCGCAGGAGATCTCCCGCGTCGACGAGGACCTTCGCCGGGTAGGCGGCAGGGGACGCCGCTGCCGCCTCTTCGGGCGATCCTGCCGAGGCCGTGCTCGAACTCACCGTCGCCATCTCGCGCTCCAGCCTACCTCGACATGATTTTCAGAGTCATCGTCAACAACGCCCACCGCCCATCCTAGTGTTCCCGCAGTTCGACACGGGTGCCCACGGTTTACCGCCCGGACTTCCGTTGCTCCATTTGGGTGAGTTAGGCTCTAATTCCGTTTTCGTCTGCCCAACTCGCCGTGAACAGTGCAAGGTAATCTCGGAGGGTTGCCTGGAGCAGAGCCTGAGGGAGACATGACCCGGTCCTTGACGAAGTTAGCCCTGGTCGGGGCCGTTTGCGCGCTGCTGGCGACGCCCGGCGTCGCCACCGCGCAGAACGTCGCGGAGGTCGACGAGCAGACGGGCCCGGTTTCGTTCGCGAACGGCGCCTCGATCCTCATCGACGCCGGCAAGGTCGTCACCGAAACCCAGCGGTCGCCGCTGCGGGCGGGTCAGTCGAGGCTTTCCCAGGACAGGACGAGCGTGCCGAAGTCCGGTGACCAGGGCGAGCTCAACGCCATGGGGCCCAACTTCGTCGTGCAGCTCGGGCGCTTCTCCGGCCAGAGCCCGTTCCCGGCCGGGGTGAAGAGCCAGGACCACGAAGTCATCGCCGCGTTGCAGGACACCAACGTCCCCACGGCGTCGGCCACGGCCAACTACACGCTGCTCGACAACAGCCGCGGGCGGGCCACCCCGAGCGACAACTCGCTCTTCGCCTTCCAGAACGCCAAGTCCAGCGTCGACTGCTCCACCACCAAAGCCGTCAAGTCGACGACGACGGCGGACAAGTTGTGGGTCCGAGACGCCGAGGACAAGCTCGTCCAGGTCGGCGTCCCGGCGGGCACGGACAAGGTCGAGGTCGGCGGGATCAAGGCCGGCGCGCCGATGAAGATCGACAACGTGGACCTGTCCAAGACCACCGCGAAGCTGACCATCAGCCGCGTGACGCAGTTCGACCAGCTGATCCGGCAGAGCGTCTGGCGCGGCGGGGACATCACCACGGTCGGCGGCTGGCAGGCCGAGATCGACACGCATGTCATCCGCACCGACGGTTCGTTCGCGGACGTCCACACCAAGGTCGTGCTCGGCGGCGTGAGCTGCTCGCTGCCGAAGAGCTTCGCGAAACTGACCCCCGGCACGCCGTCCACGCAGGCCACGCCGACCGTCCCGACGAACGTTCCCGCCGGTGGCGTGCCCGTCGCGGCCGAAGCCGCGGGCGTCTCGAACGGCTCGGCACTCGGGTTCGCCCTGTTCGGCGGCGGTCTCGTACTGGCCTTGGCCGCGGTGCTGACGCTCCGGGGGCGCAAGCCCGGCGCGGACCACCGCGAGTAGGGCCGTGACCGCGCAGCCGCTGCCCGCCCGGCGGAAATGGCTGGCCTCGGTGCTCGGGGTGCTGGCCGTCGCCGCGATGGTCGCCGGGGTGCTGGTGCTGACCCCGCAGAGCAGCGGCTCGCCGGCCGCGCAACCGCCGGCGGTGCCGACGGTGATCGAGCAGGGCGAGGCCGAGCCTGCGCCCGGTGTCGAGGTCGACGCGCAGCCGGGTCCCGTCCAGGCACTCGGCACGGTCCAGCTGCCCGGCGGCGGCACGGCCCGGTTGGTGCGCAAGGAAATCACCGCGAACGCCGTCCTCCCGATCCCGCGAGGTCTCGGCGACGCCGCGTATTGGGGCGCGAAGCTCGGCGCCCGAAACGGTGTCGCGCTGGTGTCCGGGCACGTCAACTGGGGCGGCAAAAAGGGTCCCTTCGACGAGCTCTGGTTGATGCGGCCCGGGCAGGACGTCAGCATCATGGACTCCGCGGGCGGGCGCTGGATCTACCGCGTGACCGACGCCGTCACGCTGCACAAGGACACCCTCCCCGCCCAGGCGCCGCGGCTGTTCGGTCAGGACGGCCCGCACCGGCTGGTGCTGGTCACCTGCGGTGGCGACTACCTCGGCGGTACCGACGGTTACCGCGACAACCGCGTCATCACCGCGACGCTGCTCGTCCGTCCCTGAAAAGCTCCTGAAACTCGGTGCAACCGGCTTGGTCCGCCGGCGCGTGTCTAGCCGTGCCGGTCGGTGTTCGGCCCGGTTGCACACGAGCGAGGAGCATGAGTTGATCGAGGATCAGGTCGTAGAGGCCAAGCCGCGACGTTCCCCCTTTCGGTGGATTTTGGCCGGCGCCGCGGTGTTCGTGGTGGCCGCGCTCGTCCTCGTACTGACGGTGTTCAGCGGCGACGACCAGCAGACCGCGCTGGCCGGTTCCCCCGCGAGCGGGCAGGCCGGGCAGTCGCAGGAGTCGAACGCCGACGCTCCGGCGGAACCCGCGTCGGCGCAGCCCACCACTGTCTGGCTCCCGGGCGGCGGGACGGCGAAGCTGATCCACGCCGACGTCAAGGACGACGGCTCGCTGCCGATCCCGCAGGGGCTCGACGAAGCCACCTGGTGGGGCGCCAAAGTCGGTGCGGCGCAGGGCGCGGTGCTGCTGTCCGGGCACGTGAACTGGAAGGGCAGCAAGGGCCCGTTCGACGAACTGTGGCGGCTGAAAGCGGGCCAGGACGTCGAGGTCGCCGACACCGCGGGCGGGCGCTGGGTTTACCGCGTCGACGAGGTCGTCACGGTGCACAAGGACAACCTGGCCGCGCAGTCGGACAAGCTGTTCAGTCAGGAAGGCCCGCACCGGCTGGTGCTCGTGACCTGTGGCGGGGAGTACGTCGGTGGCACGGAAGGCTATGAGGACAACAGGATCGCGACGGCTTCGCTGGTCTCCCGGCCCTGAGTCACCACTGCCCGAAAGAGTGCGGGGGCGTGCGGATAGTCTTAGAGCTTCCCGTCCCATATCCGTACCCGCATGCTTCGGAGCGTGGAGTGCCCGCTAAAACCATTGAGACCGTTGTCAGCCTTTGCAAGCGCCGTGGCTTCGTCTTCCCGTCCGGGGAGATCTACGGCGGTACCCGGTCGGCGTGGGATTACGGACCTCTCGGCGTCGAGCTCAAGGACAACATCAAGCGTCAGTGGTGGAAAACCATGGTGCAGGGCCGAGACGACGTCGTCGGCCTCGACTCCTCGGTGATCCTCCCGCGCCAGGTGTGGGTCGCGTCCGGTCACGTGAACGTCTTCACCGACCCGCTCGTCGAGTGCCTTTCGTGCCACAAGCGGTTCCGTGCCGACCAGCTGGCCGAGGAGTTCTCCGAGCGCAGTGGCAAGCAGGTCAACGAGGACGACCTGTCCGAGGTGCCGTGCCCCAACTGCGGTAACCGCGGCCAGTTCACCAAACCGCGTGACTTCAACATGATGCTGAAGACCCACCTCGGCCCGGTCGAGACGGAGGAAGGGCTGCACTACCTGCGCCCGGAGACCGCGCAGGGCATCTTCGTCAACTTCCTGAACGTGCAGACGACGTCGCGGAAGAAGCCGCCCTTCGGCATCGGCCAGATCGGCAAGTCGTTCCGGAACGAGATCACCCCGGGAAACTTCATCTTCCGGACGCGCGAGTTCGAGCAGATGGAGATGGAGTTCTTCGTCGAGCCGGGCGAAGACGAGACCTGGCACCAGTACTGGATCGACACGCGGACAGAGTGGTACAAGGACCTCGGCATCAACCCCGAGAACCTGCGCCATTTCGAGCACCCGAAGGAAAAGCTCTCGCATTACGCGAAGCGGACCGTCGACATCGAGTACCGGTTCGACTTCAACGCCGGTCAGGAATGGGGCGAGCTCGAGGGCATCGCCAACCGGACCGACTTCGACCTGACCACGCACTCGAACCACTCGGGCGTGGACCTGTCGTACTTCGACCAGGCTTCCGGCCAGCGCTACCGGCCGTTCGTCATCGAGCCCGCAGCCGGTGTCGGCCGGTCGATGATGGCGTTCCTGGTCGACGCGTACAAGGAGTACGAGATCCCCAACGCCAAGGGCGGCACCGACAAGCGGGTCGTGCTGGAGCTGGATTACCGGCTCTCGCCGTACAAGGTCGCGGTGCTTCCCTTGTCCCGCAACGCGGACCTGACGCCGAAGGCCCGTGAGGTCGCCGCGATGGTGCGCAAGCACTGGAACACCGACTTCGACGACGCCGGCTCCATCGGCAAGCGCTACCGGCGTCAAGAGGAAATCGGCACGCCGTTCTGCGTCACGGTGGACTTCGACTCGCTCGACGACCACGCGGTGACCGTGCGCGAGCGCGACACCATGGCTCAGGAGCGCGTCGCCATCGACAAGCTCGAGTCGTACCTGGCCGCCCGCCTGATCGGCTGCTGACCCGAGCTCCAAAGTGGCATGAACGGACCTTTCATCTCAAAAATCGAGATGAAAGGTCCGTTCATTTCAGTGTGTCGGCCCCACCCCTGACGGATGTCATGCCCAGGTCGTGACGCCCGGCCCGTGAGCGGAGCCCCTCGCGGCGGCACGCTCAGGGCATGGAGAAAACACAGGGCCAAGTCGCCGCGGGGGCGGCCGTACACCTCATTGGCCTGCACAAGCGATACGGCGACGTCCGCGCGGTCGACGGCGTTGACCTGACCATCGCGCCCGGCGAGATCGTCGCGCTGCTCGGCCCCAACGGCGCCGGCAAGTCCACCACCGTCGACATGATCCTCGGGCTGACCACGCCCGATCAGGGTGACGTGACCGTTTTCGGGTCCACGCCCGAAAAAGCTGTCGCCCACGGCGCCATCGGCGCGATGCTGCAGGGCGGGTCGCTGCTCGACGACGCGACCGTCGGCGAGATGGTCACCGTGGTGGCTTCGCTGCACCGCAAGCCGATGCCGGTCGCCGACGCGCTGCGCCGCGCCGGGATCGAGGACCTCGCCGGCAGGCGCCCCAACAAGCTTTCCGGCGGCCAGCGGCAGCGGGTGCGTTTCGTTGTCGCGCTCGTGAGCGATCCCGATCTTCTGGTACTCGACGAACCGACCGCCGCCATGGATGTGGGAACCAGGCGGGAGTTCTGGAAGTCCATGTACGAGTACACGGCTTCCGGCCGTACGGTGCTCTTCGCGACCCACTATCTCGAAGAGGCCGAGGAATTCGCCGATCGGGTGATCTTGATGCGCGCCGGGAGGATCGTGGCCGACGGTTCGGTCGCCGAGGTCCGTGCGCTCGCAGGGGGGCGCACGATTCGCGCGGTCGTACCGGGTGCCACCGAGCCGGTGATCGCGGCCCTGCCCGCGGTCACCGGCCTCGACCTCCGCGACGGCCGCGTCGCCGTCTCCAGCAGTGATTCCGACGTGACGCTGCGCGCGCTGCTGACCCGCTGCCCCGGCGCCCACGACATCGAGATCACTTCGATCGGCCTCGAAGGCGCGTTCCTTTCCCTTACCTCCGACGAGAACGTGAGCGTCCGATGAGCACCACTTATGTCCGCATGGAGATCTTCCGGACGTTCCGCAACACCCGGTTCGTGCTGTTCGCCATCGCCTTCCCCGTGCTGCTTTTTCTGTTGCAGGCCACGGTTTTCGTCAACACCGACGCGCCGGGCCACGCTCAGGTGGCCGCGGTGCTGATGGTCAACATGATGGCTTTCGGCACGATTTCCGGGGCCATGTCCGTCGGGGGCAGGCTGGCCTTCGAACGGGCCGCGGGCTGGCAGCGGCAACTCCGGCTGACGCCGTTGTCGGGGCCGGGTTACCTGACGGGCAAAGCGATCTCCGGCATGCTGGTGACCTTGCCGCCGCTCCTGCTGGTCCCGCTGGTCGCGGTCCTGTTCGAGGGCGTAAGCATCGACGCCGGGGGCTGGCTCCACATCGTGCTCGGCATCTGGCTCGGCGCCATCCCGTTCGTGCTGCTGGGCCTGCTGCTCGGGCAGTTCGGCACGGCCGACTCCATGCAGCCGGTCAACATGGTGGTGACGATGGGCATGGGCTTCCTCGGTGGCCTGTGGATCCCGATCGAGTCGATGCCCGGCTGGCTGCACACCGTGTCGCAGGCGATGCCGAGCTACTGGCTCATCCAGATCGCACGGCCGGTCGTCACCAGCGAGCTGACGACCGGGTTCGGCACCGCGGCGGGCGTGCTGGCGATCTTCGGTCTGGTGTTCGGGGTCGCGATGATCCGGCGCTACCGTAAAGACAGCGCGCGAGTCTGAGGGGAGGAACGACCGTGACCGGGCAAGGGGAGAAGCTGAGCGCCGGGCTCGGCACCAAGGCGAACTGGTGGGCCGAGCTGCCCGCCGACATCGCCGAAACGTCCGGTCCCGGGAGTCGCCCGATCGGCTGGGTGGTCCTCATGACCGGCTTTCTCCTGCCCCTGATCCTTCCGGCCTCGAACCAGTTGCTGACCGCCGGAAAACCGCTCTGGTGGGTGATCCTGGGGTTCGCCCTGCTGCTCGTCTACAGCCTGTTTTATCTGTTCTTCCCCGTTTTCGTGCGCCGCAGCCGCCGGACGAACTTCGCTGCCTGCATCAGCATGGTCGTGGTGGGCCTGGCCCTGTTCTTCTTCTACGGGAACAGCCCGTACGTGGTCATCTACGCCACCGGCATGATGGTGTTCGCGCTGCCCGCGGCCTGGTCGCTGCTCCTCAGCGGCGCGACGCTGCTGGTCGTCGCCGTCGAGCTGATGTCGACAGGGAAATTCGCCGACTCCGCTGGTGATCTGATCACGGTCGTTTCGGTGACGTTCACGCTGTTCATGATGTCCAGGCTGGTTTTCGCCGTCCGGGCGCTGCAGCAGGCGAACCGGCGGATCGCGACGTTGGCCGTCGCGGCCGAGCGCGAGCGCATGGCCAGGGATCTGCACGACATCCTCGGCCACAGTCTCACGACCATCACCGTGAAGGCGGGGCTGGCCCGGCGCGTGCTCGAAAGCTCGGGAGACGTCGAGCGCGCGATCATCGAAATCCGCGACGTCGAAACGCTCACCCGCAGTGTGCTGTCCGACGTCCGCACGACCGTGTCGGAGAACCGGGAAGTGTCGTTGTCCACCGAGCTCGTGGGCGCGCGGGTCGCGCTCCAGGCCGCCGGGATCGAGGCCGAGTTGCCGTCCGCTGTCGACAACCCGCGGCCCGAGCTGCAGCGCACCTTCGGTTACGTGCTGCGCGAGGCGGTCACCAATGTGCTCCGGCATTCCGGTGCGCGGCGGGTGAAAGTGCGGCTGGGGGACACCTGGATGGAGATCGAAGACGACGGCACCGGCGCGGCGGCCGGGCCGGGCAATGGGTTGCGGGGACTGGAAGAACGGCTCACCCAGGTCGGTGGCACGATCCACGCGGCGCCGCGGGCACAGGGCGGTTTCCTGGTGAGGGCGGAATCGGCATGATCAAGGTGTTGCTCGCCGACGACCAGGCGATGGTCCGTGGCGCACTGGCCACGGTCCTCGGTCTCGAAGCCGATATCGACGTCGTCGCGCAGGTCGGGTCGGGGGACGAGGTGCTGGCGGCCGCGCGCCGGCACCTGCCGGACGTCGCGCTGCTGGACGTCCAGATGCCCGGCAAGGACGGGCTGGAAGCCGCCGCCGAACTGCACCGCGCGATGCCCGCGTGCCGGATCATCATCTGCACCACCTTCGGCAGGCCTGGCTACCTTTCGCGGGCGATGGCCGCCGGTGCCGCCGGGTTCGTGGTGAAGGACGCCCCGCCCGAGCAGCTCGTCGACGCCGTCCGTCGAGTCCACAATGGACTGAGGGTGGTCGACCCGGCGCTCGCCGCGGAATCACTCGCGAACGGCGCCAGTCCGCTCACCGCGAGAGAACACGATGTGCTGAAAGCGGCGAAGGACGGCAGTACGGTCGCCGACGTCGCCCGCACCCGTGCCGAAGCCGTTCGCCTGGTGGAAGACCGTGGCTGGTTGTAAGCGTGTCCCCTGCGGCCGTTCGGCGTACCGGCTCTGGGATGATGGCCCGGTGAGCACGCCAGCGAAAACCAAGCCGGGTCTCGGCGGCTGGGTGCGCCGGACCGTGTTCGGCACCCTGCTCATCATCGTGGTCGTACTGGGCGGGACGGCTTTCCGGGTCTGGCAGGACGCCAGGTCCGACGTCCGCACGCCCGCCGACGTCATCGTGGTGCTCGGCGCCGCGCAGTACAATGGCACGCCGTCGAAGATCTTCGAAGCCCGCCTCGCGAAGGCCAAGGAGCTGTACAAGGAGGGCGTCGCGAAGACGATCATCACCTCCGGTGGCAAGAAGACGAAGGACAACTACACCGAAGCCGCCGCCGGCGCGCAGTGGCTGCGGCGCGAGGGGGTGCCCGCGGCGAACACCATCGCCGTCGGCACGGGTAACGACACCCTGCGCAGCCTGCGCGCGGTCTCCGACGAGGTGCACAAACGTGGCTGGCACACCGCCGTCCTGGTCAGCGACCCGTGGCATTCGCTGCGCGCGACGATGATGGCCGAGGACGCCGGGCTGGAGGCGTGGCCTTCGCCGGTCCACCGCGGGCCGATCGTGCAGACCCGCGAGACCCAGTTCCGCTACATCTTCCGCGAGACCGGCGCGCTGCTCTTCTACCAGCTCACGAAGACGCCCGCCGACGACTTCGGCGGCACCGACGTCGGCTAGCGGGTTCTCCACCTGCTGAAACGGCTGAATGTCGGTTCCGGCGAATAAGCTGACCGGGTGAACGCCTATTCCGCGCACGACAAGGCCCGCCGGCTCGACGAGCCGGAGAAGGGCTCTGTGCTGCCCGGGTCGCGCTCGGACGGCCGGAGCCCGTTCTCCCGCGACCGCGCGCGGGTCCTGCACTCGGCCGCGCTGCGGCGGCTCGCGGGCAAGACCCAGGTGGTCGGGCCGGGGGAGGGCGCCGAGGTCACGGGGGTGCCGCGCACCCGGCTGACGCACTCGCTCGAAGTGGCGCAGATCGGCCGCGGGATCGCCGAGGAACTGGGCGCGGACCCGGATCTCGTCGACACCGCCGGGCTCGCGCACGACATCGGGCATCCGCCGTTCGGGCACAACGGGGAGCTCGCGCTCGACCAGGTTTCCCAGTCCTGCGGCGGGTTCGAGGGCAACGCGCAGACGTTGCGGATCCTGACCCGGCTGGAACCGAAGGTCCTGACGAGTGGCGGTGACGTCGTCGGGCTCAATCTCACGAGGGCCTGCCTGGACGCGACGGCGAAGTACCCGTGGCCGCGCGAACCGGGGCAGGTCAAGTACGGCGTCTACGACGACGACATCGAGGTCTTCCGCTGGATCCGCGAGGGCGCGCCCGGGCGGCGGGCGTCGCTGGAAGCGCAGATCATGGACTGGGCCGACGACGTCGCGTACTCGGTGCACGACGTCGAGGACGGGGTGCTCGCCGGGCGGATCTCACTGCACGTGCTGGCCGATCCCGAGGAGCGCGCCGCCATCGCCGAGGCCGCGGCGAAGCACTTTTCCGGGCAGTCCGTGTCGACGCTGGAAGGTGCGGCGAAGGAGCTGCTCGACCTGCCCGTGGTCGCCGCGCTGGCCGAGCCGGGTCACGACACGTCGTTGGCCGCGCAGGTCGCGCTCAAGCGTCTGACCAGCGAACTCGTCGGCCGGTTCGCCTCCGCGGCGGTCACCGGCACCCGCGCCGCGTATGGAGACGGGCCGCTCACCCGGTACTCGGCCGAACTGGCCGTGCCCGAGCAGGTCGCCGCCGAGGTCGCGCTGCTCAAGGCACTCGCGGTGCGGTACGTCATGAGCGACAGGCGGCGCCTGGCCATGCAGGACGGCCAGCGCGAGATGGTCGCCGAGCTCGTCGCGGCACTGACCCGGCGGGCGCCGGAATCCCTCGACCCGATCTTCCTGCCCGCGTGGCACTCGGCGTCCGACGACCCGGCCCGGCTGCGGGTGGTGATCGACCAGGTCGCGTCGCTCACCGACGCCCAAGCCCACTCGTGGCACTCCTGGCACACCGGCCGCCACAACTAGTTCCCGCCATCTGTCGACAGACGGCGATAGTTGCGGACGCGGGGTATCACGTTATGTCGACATCTCGCGGGGAATCCCGGGGCGCCATCTGTCGACAGGTGGTGATCGTTGGTGGGCCGGGACGGCTTTGCCTGGCCCGTCCATGTCCCGGGGCGGAACACGGTACGGTCGCGGGGTGGCCGCCCTGGAGAAGTCGAAAAGGCAGCACCTCGAGCTCTGCCTGACCTTGCACAGAGCCGTCGCTTCCGGCGGTGGGAATTCGTGCTTTTCGCCTTATTCCGTCGCCAGCGCGCTCGGGCTCGTCAGCCGCGCGGCGCGGGGCAAAGCGGCCGACGAGCTGATCAGCCTGCTCGCCGGGTCCGACGACGAGCTCACCCGCCAGGCCGAACTGCTGCTCGGCGCGTCGACGTTGCGGGAGGACCGTGGCCGCGAGAAGCCGGTGCTCGCCGTGTCGAACACGCTCTGGGCTTGGGATCAGCTGCCGCTCAACGACGAATTCCAGGACGAGCTGGCAGGCTGGCCAGGGGGCCGCGTCAAGTCCGCGCCCTTCGTCAGTGATCCCGAACAGGCGCGGCAGGTCATCAACGCCGACGTCGCGGAGATCACCCGGAACCTGATTCCCGAGCTGCTCGAGCCGGGCACGATCGCGCCGGACGCCGTCGCCTCGCTGGTCAACGCGTTGTACCTCAAGGCTGGGTGGATCCATCCGTTCCCCGAGGATCGCACCGAGCGCGAGGACTTCCATTCCACGGGCGGCACCCGGCGGGCGCTCACCATGCGCCAGTCCGAGATCTTCCCGTACGCCGCGCGCGACGGCTGGCAGGTCGTCGTGCTGCCCGGCGCGGGCGGGACCGAGGCCGTCATCCTGCTTCCCGGCGGCGACCTCGCCGAAGCCGAAGCCGGGCTTGACGCCGCGACCCTCGCCCGGCTGCTCCAGGAGCCGCATCGCACGCAGGTCCACCTGTCGATGCCGAAGTTCGACGTGGACGTCCGGAGCCTGCTCACCGAAAGGCTGCGGGAGCTCGGCGTCTCCGAGATCTTCTCGCCCGACGCCGATTTCACCCCGCTCACCCCGGATCCCAGGCTGTGCGTCCAGGACGTCGTGCACCAGGCGGTACTGCGCGTCGGCGAGCAGGGGTTCGAGGGCGCGGCGGCCACCGCGGTCACCTTCCGCGCGGTGTCGATGATCATCGCCGAGCCGGTGACCGTCGAGGTCAACCGGCCTTTCCTGCTGCTCGTGCGCCACGCCGAAACCGGTGTGGTCTACTTTTTTTCCCGCATCGTCGATCCGTGAGGAACCCAAGTGAGGGCGACCCTTCCAGTGACCAGCGTGGTTGAGCCGGCGTGAGCCTTCACGAAACCGAGGCCGCCCCGGAGGCGGAAATTCCCGAGCCCGAATCCGAGCTACCGACCAAGCGTTCTTGGACGTCCGCCGACAGCTGGATCGTCCTCGGCTACGTCCTGTTCGCGTTCGTCCTGTTCAACGGGCTGTGGCTGAACCTGAGCCAGGGCTACCTGTGGAACAGCGCGTCGGACCAGAACATGTGGGAGTGGTTCTTCGCCGTCACCGCGGACAACGTGCTGCATCTGCGCAACCCGCTGATCAGCGACTTCCAGAACTACCCGCTCGGCGTGAACATGATGTCGAACACGGCGATGCTCGGGCTGAGCATCCCGTTGACACCGGTGACGCTGACCTTCGGGCCGACGGTGACCTGGGCGATCGCGCTGACCGGCGGTATCGCCGGGACGGCGGCGGCTTGGTACTACGTGCTTTCGCGGCACCTGGTGCGGTCGCGGGTCGCGGCGGCCATCGGCGGGGCGTTCTGCGGTTTCGCGCCGTCGATCATCTCGCACGCCAACGCGCATCCGAACTTCGTCGCGTGGTTCCTGATGCCCTTCATCGCGCTGAAGGTCATCCGGCTTTCCCAGGGAGTCCGGCCGGTCCGTAACGGCGTGTTCCTCGGGCTCATGCTGGCGTACCAGATCTTCCTGGGCGAAGAGCCGCTGTTCATCGGCGCGCTGACGTTCATCGTGTTCGGGCTCGTCTACGTCCTGGCGCGTCCGCGCGAAGTGCCCTCGATGCTCCGCCCGCTGGGCATCGGCGTCGGTATCGCCGCGTTGATCTCGCTGGCGCTGGTCGCGTTTCCCCTGTGGTGGCAGTTCTTCGGCCCGCAGAGCTACCAGACGATCGAGCACGGCCCGGTCGGCAACGACACCGCCGCCTTCACCCGGTTCGCGACGCAGTCCATCGCCGGGGACGCCAAGGCCGCCGCCGACGTCTCGATGAACCGGACCGAGGAGAACGCGTTCTTCGGCTGGCCGCTGATCGTGCTGATGGTCGTGGTGACCATCTGGCTGTGGCGCGACATCGTGGCCAGGGCGATGGCGATCGCGATGTTCGCGATGGCCTGGTTTTCCACCGGGCAGTACCTCATCGTCGCGCACGACAAGACCGACATCCCGGGGCCGTGGCTGTGGTTGCACGAGCTGCCGCTGTTCGATTCCGTGCTGGAGTCGAGATACGCGATGGGCTCGGTGTTCCTGATCGGCGCGCTGCTCGCGCTGGCGACCGATCGCGTGTTCACCGCCGCCGCTTCACCGGACGGCCCGCAGCTGCCCGTGCGGCTGATGTGGGTGGGCGCCGTGGTCGCCGTACTGTTGCCCATCGCCCCGACGCAGCTGGTCGTCAAGGACAGGCCACGCACGCCGATGTTCTTCACCGACGGCACCTGGCGTCAGTACGTCGGCGTGAACGGGACCCTGGTCACCGTGCCGCTGCCCAGCGGGTCGAACTCCGAGCCGCTGCACTGGCAGATCGACGCGGACCTCGGTTTCAAGATGCCCGAGGGCTACTTCATCGGCCCGAACAGCGAGACGGACCGGCGTGGCCGCTACGGCGCCATCCAGCGGCCGACGTCGATCCTGCTCGACAACGTCAAGGAATCCGGGATCACGCCGGAGATCACCGACGTCGAGCGCGCGCAGGCCGTCGAGGATCTGCGGTACTGGAACGCCGACGTCGTCGTGTTGCCGCCGCGGACGAACGAAGCCGCGCTTCGGTCCACTGTGGACCTTCTGCTCAACGTGCCCAGCGAGCTCGTCGGCGGCGTCTGGGTGTGGGACGTCCAGCCCCTCACCCCGTGAGGACCTCGCCGGCGAGTCGCCGCAGGTAGCCGGAGAACCGCTCGCAGTCTTCGGCGGGCCAGTGCTCGACCAGCCGGTCGAAAGCCTGGTGCTGGAAGGCGATCGCGCTCGCCAGGTACCGCTGGGCTTCCTCGGTGAGGGAGAGCGCGGCGCGCCGGGCGTCGCGCTCCGACGTCTCGCGCAGGACGTAACCGTCACCGGCGGCCTCGGTGATCATCCGGCTGGCCACCGACCGGTCGAGCCCCAGCTGGCGGGCGACGTCGGCGACGGTCACTTCGTCGCTGGAGCCGGACGCGCTGTGGATCGCCTGGATCACGTACAGGTTCTGGACCGTCCATGTCTCCGGCGCTTCGGCGTCGAGCCGCTGGACGACGTCCGGCGCCCATTGCCGTGACCAGAAACGGACCAGCCGGAACATCGCGGGCCCGGCTCCGTCGTCAACATCCATGGTGGTGATCCTAGGGCTTGATACGTGCATATCGCACGTTATAATGTGTGCTTTATGCACGTAATCACTCGTCGCGACCGAGCCTTCGCCGCCGTCCTCCTCGGCATGGCGATGGCGCAACTCGACGGAACCGTGGTCGTCGCCGCCCTGCCGACCCTGGCGCGCGAGCTGGACGCGGGCGCGGCCGTCGTCGGCGTGAGCGCCGCCTACCTGCTCACGGTCACCATCGCCACGCCGATCCTCGCCCGCCTCGGCGATCTCCATGGCCGTCGTGTGGTCACTCTCGGCTCGATCGCCGTGTTCGCCGCGGGTTCGGCGGCCTGCGCGGTGGCGCCCGGGATCGAAGCGCTGATCGCGGCGCGGGCGGTGCACGGCGTCGGCGGCAGTGGGCTGATCGTCGGCGCGATCGCGGCGCTGGGTGAGCTGTTCGACAAGGCCGAGCTGATCCGGCGTCAGGGCTGGCAGACGGCGTTGTTCGCGGTGTCGGCGCTCGGCGGCCCGCCGGTGGGCGGCCTGCTCACCGGCGGCCCGGGCTGGCGGTGGATCTTTCTGCTCAACCTGCCGCTCTGTGTGTTGGCCTTCGTGCTGGGCGCGCGCGGTCTGCCCGGCCGCGTCGCGGACCGGCCACCGCGGAGCTTCGACGTCCGAGGTTCGCTGCTTGTGGCTGTCGCGGGGACGGCGGTGGTCGCGCTGGGCAGCGTCGAAGGTCTCGCCCGGAGTCCACTGTGGACTCCGCTGCTACTGGGGACGGCCGTGCTTGCCGGAGCCGGTTTTGTTGTGGTGCAACGAAGATCCGCGAATCCGCTGATTCCGCCGAAGGTGTTCGCCGACCCGGTCGTCGCGCGTTCGGTACTGGTGACCGCGCTTTGCGGCCTCGCGCTGTTCGGCACGTTCACCTATGTCTCGCTCGTCATCGCGGCGGGTTCCGACGGCGATCCAGCCCGGACCGGGCTGCTGCTCACCGCGATGACCGCCGGTCAGCTGGCCGTGTCGGTTTCGTTCGCGGTGCTGGCCAGGCGCTGGCCGCGGATGGTGCCGTGGGGCCGTCTCGGCTGCGCGCTCGGCGTGGTCGGACTCGCGCTGCTCGCGGTGTCGCCGCACGTCAGCGGCCTGGCGACGCTGATTCCCGGCCTCGCGCTGATCGGCGCGTCGTTCGGGCTGTGCGCGTCGGCGTACACGCTGCTCGGGCAGTCCAGGGCCGCGATCGACGTCATGGGCGCGACGATGGGGGCGTTCTCGTTCGCCCGGCAAGCCGGTGGCGTGCTCGGTGTCGCGGTGTTCGGCTGGCTCGCCGTCCTCGTCACCGGTTCACTCGGGAAAGCCGGCCTCACCGTGGTTTTCGCCGCTGCCGCGTTCGTGATGCTCGCCGCGTTGTGCGTGTCACCGCGTTCGGCCGGCGAAGCTGTCACGTCCTCGTCGCCGGTCTCGTCTGCTTCTTGACCGACCGAACAGGGGAGACGACATGCCTCGTATCACCGCCGTCCCGGCGACCGAAGCCGGACCGTTCCTGAAGCTCTTCTACCGCGTCGCGCGCAAGCGGTTCGGCGCCGTGCCCGAGCCGATGGCGATCGCCGCGCACCACGGCAAACTGCTGCGCGCGAGCGTGATCCATGAGCTGCTGGTCGAAAAGGCGGCTGCCACGCTGCCGGTCAGCGTGCGCGAACTCGCCGTGTACCGCACCGCGACCCAGCTCGGCTGCTCGTGGTGCGTCGACTTCGGCACCATGCTGCAGCGGCTCGACGGGCTCGACATCGAGCGGCTCAAGAAGATCGACGACTACGCCAGTTCGCCGGCCTACACCGAGCAGGAGCGCCTCGCGATCGCGTACGCCGACGCCATGACCGCGACTCCGACGTCCGTGACCGACGAGCAAACAGCTGAACTGGAACGGGAATTCGGCCGCAAAGGCCTGCTCGAGCTGACCTACCTCATCGCGCTCGAGAACCAGCGGGGCCGGATGAACAGCGCCCTGGGCATCACCGACCAGGGCTTCACCTCCGGCGACGCCTGCCGCGTGCCTATGCCGTAGGTACGCGGGTCAGCTTGTCCGGGTTGGCCAGGTCGTAGATCGCCACGATCTTGCCGTCCCGGATGTCGATGGCGTCCAGGTGCGCGTCCAGCGCGCGGAAGCCGGCGGTGGCGGGCTTCGCCGGTAGGTAGAAGCCGAGGTCGCCGTTGATCATCAGCGCGCGCGCCGCGGCGATCGCTTCGGGCTCGTACAGGGTGACCAGGCCGCTGAAGAACCGCATGATCTTCTCCGCGCCGACCATGATCCGGCGGGTGGTGCGGGCCTTGCCGTTCGAGTCGCCGATCAGGACGACGTCCGGGTGCAGCACCTCGGCCACGGCCTGGACGTTCCCGGTCAGGAGAGCCGCCATGAATTTTTCGAGCACGGCTTGCTGCTCCGCGAGCGGGACACGGGGCGGCGGATCGGCGTCGGCGAGCGCACGGCGTCCGCGCGAACCGTGCTGGCGCGCGGCTTCCGGACTGCAGCCGAGGATCCCGGCGATCTCGCCGAACGGCACGGAGAACGCGTCGTGCAGGACGAACGCGACGCGCTGCTCCGGGCTGAGCTTGTCGAGCACCACCATCGCGGCCATCCGGATGCCGTCGTCGCGCACGACGGCCTCGAGCGGATCCTCGCCGATAGGAGTACCCAAAGGTGTGACGATCGGCTCGGGCAGCCACTCGCCGACGTACTGCTCGCGGCGGACCGTGGCCGAGCGCAGATGATCGAGGCAGATCCGGCTGACGACCGTGGTCAGCCAGGCCCGCAGGTCCAGGATCTCGGCCCGCTGCGCCGCGCGAAGGCTGGTGACGCGGAACCAGGACTCCTGGACGGCGTCCTCCGCGTCGCTCACGGTGCCGGTGAGCCGGTAGGCGACGGCGACCAGATGCGAGCGGTACAAGGCGAACTCGTCGGCCAGGACGTCGAACTCCGAGGGCACTCTGCTCATTCACCGAGTGTGCCGCACGGCGCCGGGTGAGCCGGAACTAGAGTGGTCATCGTGGCAGGACGGATTCGGGACAGCGATATCGCCGAGGTGCGTGAGCGCAACCGGATCGACGAGGTCGTGGGCGATTACGTCGCCTTGCGGCGCGCGGGCGGGGGGAGCCTGAAAGGGCTGTGCCCCTTCCACGACGAGAAGACCCCGTCGTTCAACGTGCGCCCCACGCACGGCACTTTCCACTGCTTCGGCTGTGGCGAGGGCGGCGACGTCATCAAGTTCATCCAGTCGATCGAGCATATTTCGTTCGTCGAATCGGTGGAGCGGCTCGCGGACCGGGCGGGCCTCCAGCTCACCTACGAAGGTGGCGGCGGCAGCGTCCAGCGCGACCGCGGCACCCGCGCGCGCATGGTCGAGGCGCACAAGGCGGCCCAGGCGTTCTACGCCGAGCAGCTCGCGACCCCGGACGCGCAGGCGGCCCGTGACTTTCTCAATCAGCGCGGGTTCGACGCGGCGGCGGCGAAGACGTTCGGCTGCGGGTTCGCCCCCGGCGGCTGGGACAAGCTGACGAAACACCTGCTCAACAAGGGTTTCGAGGTCAAGGAACTGGTCACGGCCGGGCTCGCCAAGGAAGGCCAGCGCGGCCCGATCGACAGGTTCCATCGGCGGCTGGTGTGGCCCATCCGCGACGTCGGCAACGAGGTCGTCGGGTTCGGCGCGCGCCGGTTGTTCGACGACGACCGGATCGAAGCGAAGTACCTGAACACCAGCGAAAGCCCGATCTACAAGAAGTCGCAGGTGCTGTTCGGGCTGGACATGGCGAAACGCGAGATCTCGAAGCGCCACCAGGTGGTGGTCGTCGAGGGCTACACCGACGTGATGGCCATGCACCTCGCGGGCGTGCCGACGGCCGTCGCGTCGTCGGGAACGGCGTTCGGCGACGACCATATGCAGGTGCTGCGACGGCTGCTGATGGACGACGACGCCTTCCGCGGGGAGATCATCTTCACCTTCGACGGGGACGCGGCCGGGCAGAAGGCGGCGCTCAAGGCGTTCGAAGGCGACCAGACCTTCGCGGGCCAGACCTACATCGCCGTCGCGCCCGACGGTATGGACCCGTGCGACCTGCGACTCGCCAAGGGCGACGCCGCGGTGCGGGACCTGGTCGCCCGGCGGATCCCGCTCTTCGAGTTCGCGATCAAGTCCATGCTGGCTGGTTTCGACCTGGACTCCGTCGACGGGCAGGTCGCGGCGCTGCAGAAGACCGTGCCGGTGGTCGCCCAGATCCGCGACAGGGCCAGCCGGGACGGCTACGCGACGAAGCTTTCGTGGTGGGTCGGCTGGCAGGACGTCGCGATGGTCGTCAGCCAGGTGCGGGGGAGCAAGGGCGTCAAGCCGTCGTCCAAGCAGCCGCTGCGGCGCCCGGCCGAGCCCCAGCAGAGCGGTGCCACGCCGGCCACGCCCGACATCCCGGTGCCCAAGCGTGACGACCCGCGGCTCACCGCGCAGCGTGAGGCCCTGAAGGCCGCGTTGCAGGAACCGGCCATCGCCGGGCCCGAGTACGACGCGCTGCCCGAGGACGCGTTCACCCATCCGGCTTACGCCGCGGTGCACAAGGCGATCCTCGCGGCCGGCGGCGCCGCGTCCGGGCTCACCGGCCCGGCCCTGATCGACGCCGCCACCCCGCACTGTCCACAGGGGACGGTCCGGCGGGTGCTCAGCGAACTGGCCGTCGAATCACTGCGCTCCAAGGGCGACGTGGACTCCCGCTACATCGGCGGGGTGCTCGCCGCGGTGCAGGAGAACCTCGTCGGCAGGCAGATCAACGAGATCAAGTCGAAGCTGCAGCGGTCTTCGCCGGTCGAAGCGCCCGAGGAGTACCGGGCGCTGTTCGGTGACCTCATCGCGCTCGAGCAGTACCGGAAGGCGCTGCGCGAGCAGGCAATCGGCGGAATGGACTGACGATGGGCTGGCTCCGGTATCTCTTCGGCGACAGGCTCCCGGAAGGCTTTCCCGGCACTCTCGACCGCGGGGAAGACGTCCTCGGCGTCGCGACGGTGTCCGGTGGCGGGCATCTGATCGTCACCCAGCTGGGGCTCTGGATCCCGGCGCCCGACGGTGCGCGCCGCGTCGGCTGGCACCTGGTCGCCAAGGCGGCCTGGGCCGACAGCGTGTTCACCCTGACCGAGGCCGAGGAGACCCGCAAAGCCGGTGAGGCCGTGCTCCTGGCCGATCTCGCGCCCGTGAGGTTCACCCTCGACGAGCCGGCGAGGGTGCCGCACCTCGTGCGCCAGCGCGTCGACGGCTCGATCCGCTCGCGCTACCGCAAGGAGCTCACGCCCGGCGGCGCGTGGTTCGTGTGGCGGAAGGTCCCCGGCACCGATACCACGGTGCTGCAAGTGCGCCCCGACCCTGGCACCGACCTGGACGTCGTCGCGGCGATCGCGAGCGAAGCGTCGACGAAGATGGCGAACCCCGAGCTGTAGCAGTACGCTCGTACTGTATCTAGCAGTATGGACGTACTGGGAGGCTCATATGTGGGACCCGGCCAAGTACCTCGATTTCGGCGACCTTCGTGGCCGCCCCTTTTATGACCTGCTCGGACGCGTCCCCGCGACCGACCCGCGCCGCGTCGTAGACCTGGGCTGCGGCCCAGGCAACCTGACGGTGAGTTTGGCGGAACGCTGGCCGGACGCCACGCTTGAAGCCAGCGACAGCTCCCCGGAAATGGTCGCAGCCGCCCGCTCCAGGGGTATCGACGCGCAGGTCGTCGACGTCCGCGACTGGAAACCGGCGCCGGACACCGACGTCCTGCTGAGCAACGCCGTCCTGCAATGGGTGCCCGGCCACCAGGCCCTGCTCGAACGCTGGGTCACCGAGTTGCCGTCCGGCGCCTGGCTGGCCGTGCAGGTGCCAGGCAACTTCAACGCCCCCTCGCACTCGCTCGTCCGCGAGCTCGCGGCCACCCCAGAATGGGCTCCCCAGTTGGCCGACGTCGTCTTCCGCGAGGACGGCACCGTCAGTGAACCGGCGGAGTACGCGGAACTCCTCGCCTCCGCCGGCTGCGCTGTCGATGCCTGGGAAACCACCTACGTGCAACGCCTGACCGGGCAGGACGCGGTGCTGGAATGGATCACCGGCACCGCACTACGCCCCGTCAAGGCCGCTCTGGACGCCGACGACTGGACCCGCTTCCGCCGTCAACTCGCCCCGATCCTCGACACCGCGTACCCCTCGCGCTCCGACGGCACGACCTGGTTCACCTTCCGCCGGATCTTCTTCACCGCCCAGATCCCCTAGATGATTGATTCCGTGAAGTTGGTGTTAGTGGTCGAGTGCGATCAGTGACCTTTTGCTGGT
>NZ_DASYMU010000118.1:0-14622 GCF_036008905.1 Amycolatopsis sp.
TACAGGGCAGATTGCCCACGTGTTACTCACCCGTTCGCCACTAATCCACCCGAAGGCTTCATCGTTCGACTTGCATGTGTTAAGCACGCCGCCAGCGTTCGTCCTGAGCCAGGATCAAACTCTCCAACAATGAATTTGATCGATGACTAAAGACAGCTAGCACTGCATCTCATTAGACACAGTCTGTCTTGCATCTTGTAAAACACTCAAAGGAACCTCATTACGAGGTTACTTTATACATAAGCTCTACTGGCTTAGTTCACTAGCACACTGTTGAGTTCTCAAGCAACACACTGAATTACTTCAAGCGATACTCTAAATTTTGGTCTCAAGCGATGCCTCATCCCCAGATCAAAACTTGGGGGTTAGCGGCCCACTCGAGGGCCGACGCTGAACATTACCCGGTCCGATCCGCGGTGTCAAACCCGCTCGTCCCTGGCGCTTCCCGTTCCCCGGGGCCTTGCGGCTCCGTTGTCCCGGTGTTCTTGGCGACATGGAGAAGATTACATGGCGGCAAACCCCCCGAAACAGGGGGGTGGCTTAACGTCATCGCCGCAGGTCAAGCCCTTGGAGCAAGCTTCACCCGATGGAAGACAGGTAGCGCGGTGGACGTCTGGCGTCCGCCGCCCGTTCATATGCGGCGGCGACGGCGAGCACGCGGGCGTCCTGCCACTGCCCGGCCATGAACGAAACCCCGACGGGCAGCTCGCCGACGAACCCGGCCGGCACGGTCACCGCGGGGTAACCCGCGACCGCGGCCGGCGTCGAGGACGGGATCACGTCGTTGTCCCCCGTCGCGCAATTCGTCTTCCACGCCGGCGGGTTGGTCGGCGCGGCGATGGCGTCCAACCGGTATCTCGCGACGACTTCGTCGATGGACCTTTTCGCGAGATCGGTCAGCTCGGCGCGCATGGCCAGGTATCCCGGATCGCCCGGGCCCGGAGCGGCCAGCGCCTGCTCGAACAGTTCCTGTCCGGCGAAGCAAGTCTGTTCGAGTGGGTCGGCCCGGTTGTAGGCGATGAGTCCGGCCAGGTCGCGGGGCACGTTCGTACGGGTGGCCAGGTATTTGTCGATGTCCCGGTGGAACTCCGTGAGCAACGCCGGGAATTCGAGTTCACCCAGTCGTGCCTGGTACGGGAGCTCCACCGGCACGACCTGTGCACCTCGCGCGGTCAGCACCCGGGCGGTTTCGGTCATCACCGCGTCGACGTCGGGTCCCAGCACCGGCAGCCGCCACAACCCGATCCGCGCTCCCCGCAACGAGTCCGCGCGGAGCAGCGAGGCGTAATCGGCCGGCTGACCGGCCGGGTATTTCGACGTCGCCGGGTCCGCGGGATCACGTCCTTGCAACGCGGACAACGTCACCGCGACGTCGACGACGTTGCGCGCCATCGGGCCGGCGGTGTCCTGTTCGGCGGAGATCGGCACCACGCCGGTGCGGCTGACCAGGCCGAGGCTGGGTTTGTGGCCGACTGTCGCGGTCATCCCCGCGGGGCAGACGACCGAGCCGTCGGTCTCACTGCCGATAGCGACCTGCGCCAGCGAAGCCGCGACGGCCACCGCCGATCCGGCCGACGAGCCGCACGGGTTGCGGTCCAGCACATACGGGTTGTTCGTCTGACCCCCGACGCCTGACCAGCCCGAAGTCGGTTTCGCGGCGCGGAAGTTGGCCCACTCGGAAAGATTTGCCTTGCCGAGGATGACCGCGCCCGCGGTCCGCAGGCGCTTGACCAGCGTCGCGTCCGCAGCGGGCTTGGTCCGCAACGCGCGCGAACCGGCTGTTGTCGGCATGGACCGGGTGTCGATGTTGTCCTTGAGGAGGACGGGAATGCCGTCGAGGTCGCCGCGTGAGTGGCCCGTTCGCCGCCGGACGTCACTGGCCAGAGCTTCGGCGAGGACTGTCGGACTGATCGTGAGAACGGCGTGGAGCTTGGGATCGATCGCGCGGATCCGGTTCAGGTACTCGCCGGTCAGGCGGACCGAACTCAGCGAACCACGCTCCATGCGGGCCTGAAGCTCCGGGATGGTGGCGGTGTCGAGGTCGAAGCCCAGGCCGCGGGCGGCTTGAGCGGCCGGCGCGAGAGCCGGTGAAACGAGGACGGCGGCGGACAACGCGAGAAGTCGCATCGTCCGCCGCCGCCCCATCACAGCGTCACAACACCGGTAGCAGTGATCGCAGCTCGTACGGGGTTACCTCGCTGCGGTAGTTGTCCCACTCGACCCGCTTGTTCCGCAGGAAGAAGTCGAAAACGTGTTCACCGAGCGCGTCGGGCAGCAGTTCCGACTTCTCCATCTCGGTCAGCGCCTCCCCGAGGTTCTGCGGCAGCGAGTCGTACCCGGCGGCCCGCCGCTCGGCGTCGGACAACTGCCAGATGTTGTCCTCCGCGGGTGGCGGAAGCTCGTAGCCCTTCTCGATCCCCTTGAGCCCGGCGGCGAGGATCACCGAGTAGGCCAGGTACGGGTTGCAAGCCGAGTCCAGAGTACGGATTTCCACCCGGCGCGACGACGCCTTACCGGGTGAATACATCGGCACGCGGACGAGCGCGGAGCGGTTGGCCCGGCCCCACGAGACCGTTGTCGGCGCTTCGCTGCCGCCGACCAGGCGCTTGTAGGAGTTCACCCATTGGTTGGTGACCGCCGAGATCTCCTTGGCGTGGTGCAGCAGCCCGGCGACGAACGCCTTGCCGGTGCCCGAGAGCTCGTACGGGTCCTCCGCGTCGTAGAAGGCGTTGCGATCGCCTTCGAAGAGGCTGACGTGGGTGTGCATCCCCGAACCGGGCTGGTTCGTGAACGGCTTCGGCATGAACGTCGCGCGCACCCCTTGGGTCAGCGCGACCTCCTTGACCACGTACCTGAAGGTCATGACATTGTCGGCCATGGTCAGCGCGTCGGCGTAGCGGAGGTCGATCTCCTGCTGGCCGGGCGCGCCTTCGTGGTGGCTGAACTCGACGGAGATGCCCATCGCTTCCAGCGTCTCGATGGCGTGCCGCCGGAAATGCGTCGCGGTGGCGTGGCTCGCCTGGTCGAAGTACCCGCCGTTGTCCGCGGGCTCCGGCTCGCTGCCGTCGTCCGGCAGGTCGGAGAGCAGGAAGAACTCGATTTCGGGGTGGACGTAGCAGGTGAAACCGGCCTCGGCCGCTTTCGAGAGCTGACGGCGCAGCACGTGCCGCGGGTCCGCCCACGACGGCGAGCCGTCAGGCATCTGGACGTCGCAGAACATCCTGGCCGAATAGTGGCCGCCTTCCGGCGTTTCCCATGGCAAGACCTGGAAAGTGGCCGGGTCGGGCTTCAACACCATGTCGGACTCGTAGACCCGTGCGAAGCCTTCGATGGCCGAACCGTCGAAACCGATGCCCTCCGAAAACGCGCCCTCCAATTCCGCGGGGGCCACTGCTACGGATTTGAGGAACCCGAGCACGTCGGTGAACCAAAGACGGACGAAACGGATGTCGCGCTCTTCCAAAGTGCGCAGCACGAATTCCTGCTGGCGATCCATGGGCGCACCCTAACCAGCACTTGTTAACGGCGTGTTTCCTGGGTCCGCGGTAGTCCCTGACCTAGTGATTTTGAACGACAGGAAAGCGGCGATGACGCAGAGCCCGCCGGCGACGTACCAGGCGAGGTCGTAGCTTCCGAGCAGATCCCTGGTCAGCCCCGCGCCGAACGCCGCGATCGCGGCGCCTACCTGGTGGGAGGCGAAAACCCAGCCGAACACGATGGGCCCGATGTCGCCGAAGTACTCCCGGCAGAGCGCCACCGTGGGCGGAACCGTGGCGATCCAGTCGAGCCCGTAGAAGATGATGAAGACCCACATACTCGGCTGGGTGTCCGGCGCGAAAAGTGACGGAAGGATCATCAGGGACGCACCGCGCAGCGTGTAGTACCCGACCAGCAGCAGCCTCGGGTCCACCCGGTCGGTGAGCCAGCCGGACAGGATCGTCCCGGCGACGTCGAACAGGCCGACCAGCGCGAGCAGCGACGCTGCCGTGGTCGATGGCATGCCGTGGTCGTGTGCGGCGGTGACGAAGTGGGTGCCGACCAGGCCGTTCGTCGAGGCGCCGCAGATGGCGAAACCGCCCGCGAGCAGCCAGAACGTCTTCGTCCGCGCGGCTTGGCGCAGGCTCCGCAGCGCGCGGAGAGCACTGCTCCCGGTCACCGGCGCGGCGGAGACCGCGGGCGGGGCGTCCGGATCGGCGCCGTACGCCGTCGTGCCGACGTCCTGGGGGTGGTTGTGCAGGAAGAGCAGCACGAACGGGACCACGGCGAGCGCGGCGAAGGCGACGACGAGCGCCGGGGTCCGCCAGCCGTAGTCCACGGCCAGGTTCGCGACCAGTGGCAGGAAGATCAGCTGACCGGTCGCGCCGGCGGCGGTCAGGACGCCGCTGACCAGGCCGCGGCGGGCGACGAACCAGCGGCCGGTGACGGTCGCGACGAACGCCATCGACATCGAGCCGGTGCCGACGCCGACGAGCACTCCCCAGCACAGCAGCAACTGCCAGCTCGACGTCATGAACACCGTCAGCCCGCTACCGGCGGCCACCAGCACCAGCGCCCAGCTCACCACCCGGCGGATGCCGAGCCGGTCCATCAAGGCCGCCGCGAACGGCGAGAAGAGGCCGAAGAGCACGAGGTTGATGGAGACCGCGGCCGAGATCGTGCCGCGCGACCAGCCGAACTCCTGGTGCAACGGCTCGATCAGCACACTCGGCACCGACCGGAACCCGGCCGCTCCGATGAGTGTCACGAACGCGACGATGGCGACTATCCAGGCGCGATGGATCCGGCGTGAAGTGGTTGTGAGTTGCACGGCCTCAGCATTACCGCTGGTGCGACCGCGAAAAAGTGGCCGGATAGCCAATATGTGCAAGAATCGGGCCATGAGCCTTTCACCGCATCGGGTGGTCGTCCTGGCCCTCGACGAAGTCGTCGGCTTCGACCTCTGCATCCCGCCGGAGATCTTCAGCTCCGCGGGCAAGCACGGGGAAGATCCGCGCTACGAGGTCCTCACCTGCGGACTCGAGATCGGTCCGCTGGCCACGACGGCGGGTTTCTCGGTGAACATCGAGCACGGCCCGGAGCTGCTGGCCACCGCCGACACCGTCGTCATCCCGGGCACGCATATCGAAGGCCCGCTCTATCACGGGACGCTGCCGGACGACCTGGCCGCCGCGCTCGCCACCCTGCGCCCGGGCACGCGACTCATGTCGATCTGCACCGGCTCGTTCGTGCTCGCCGCCGCCGGGCTGCTCGACGGCCGGCCGGCCGCCACACACTGGCGGCACGCGGACCGCTTCCGGCAGCTCTATCCCCAGGTCCGGCTCGACGCCGACGTGCTCTACGTCGACGACGGCGACATCCTCAGTTCGGCGGGGGTCGCCGCCGGGATCGACCTCTGCCTGCACGTCATCCGCTCCGACCACGGCAGCGAGGTCGCCAACCACGCCGCGCGCCGCTGTGTGGTGCCGCCTTGGCGCGAGGGCGGGCAATCGCAGTTCATCGAACGGCCGGTGCCGGAAGCGACCGGGTCCAGCACCGCGGCCACCCGCGAATGGGCGTCGAACCGGCTCGCCGAACCCCTGACCCTCGCACAGCTCGCCGGCCACGCCCGGATGAGCGTCCGCACGTTCACCCGGAGGTTCCGGGAGGAGGTCGGCGTCAGCCCTGGCAAGTGGCTGGCCCAGCAACGCGTCGACCGGGCACGGCATCTGCTGGAGAACACCGATCTCGCGGTGGACCGGGTCGCCGCCGAATCGGGCATCGGCAGCGCCTCGGCGTTGCGCCAGCAGCTCAACACCGCTATCGGGGTGGCTCCGCTGGCGTATCGGCGCACATTCTCGCGCACCTGACCAACCCCGGTAGGCTCGGGAAATGCTCCGCCGCCGCTCAGCGATAGCCGTTCTCGTAGCCGGATTAGTCGGGTTGCTCAGCGGCTGTACGTCGTCAGCCGATTCCGGCGCGCAACTGCCCGACGGTGCCGCGCTGGTGTCGGCGTCGGCAGAAGCGCTCACCCAACTGCACAGTGTCCGGTTCAAGCTGGGGGTCAGCGGCACGATTCCCGGCCTGCCGATCCGGCAGATCGACGGCGACGCGACGCTCACCGGCAGCCCGAACGGCACCGCCAAGGGCCACGCGGACATGCAGGAAGCCATCGACCGGTTCCAGGTCGACTACGTGCTCAAAGACGGCAAACTGTTCCTGACGCGCACCGACGGCACCCATGAAGAGGTCCCGGCGCAGCCGGAATACCTGCCTTCCGCGCTGCTCGAAGCGTCCGGCGGCCTGCACCGGCTGCTCACCGGCGCGACCACGTTCAAGACCGAGGTCAAGGAGAAGCTCGGCGACGTCGCGACCTACCGCGTCGCCGCCAAGCTCCCCAAAGCGGTCATCTCCTCGGTCATCCCCGGCATCCAGTCCGATGTCGACGTCAAGTTCTGGGTCGAACAGGCCGACAGCCGACGCCTGATGCGGGTCTGGATGCAGGTTCCCCCGATCGTGGCCAACGAAGGCGCCGTGATGCTGGAGCTCGCGCTTTCGAACCTGAACGAGCCGGTCAGCACGCCCTAGGGCCACGAGTCACTTCGCGCAGCGGGTGCCTTCGGCGGGCAGCTTGCCGGCGATGAGGTAGTCCGTGCCCGCCTTGTCCACACAGGTGACACCCTGCAGGAACACCGTGTGCTGGGTGCCTTCGAAGGTGAGCAGGCTGCCCTTCAACGCCTTCGCCAGGTTGACGCCCGCCTGGTACGGCGTCGCCGGGTCGTTCGTGGTGGAGATGATCAGCGTCGGCGGGATCCCGTCGACCTTCGGCAGATGCGGCTCGCTGGTGTTCGGCACCGGCCAGAACGCGCACGCGTCCCGTGCCGCGCTCACGCCACGGCCGTCGTCGAGGAACGGCGCGACCTTCACGTACTCCTCCTGCGCCTTCAGGATCGTCGCGGGATCGGTGACGCGGGGATCGTCCACGCAGCGGACCGCGGTGAAGACGTCCTGCGTGGTCCCGTAGCGGCCGTCGGCGCCGCGCTCGTTGTAGAGGTCGGCGAGCTGCATGAGGGTCGCACCGCGCTGCTGCTTCAGCTGGTTGAGGCCGGTGTTCAGCGGCTCCCAGAGTTCCTGCTGGTAGAGCGCCTGGATGGTGCCGATCGTGGCGTCGCCGTAGGACAGCTTGCGGCCGTCGCCGACGTCGACCTTGAAGTCGATGAGCCGGTTCACCAGGTCGCGGTACGCCTGTGTGGCCGCCGCGGGGTTCGCGCCGAGCGCGCAGTCCTGGCGGAGTGCACACCATTTGGTGAACTCGTCGAACGCCTTGCCGAAGCCCTGGCCCTGCGCGATCAGCGACTCCAGCGCGTCCTGCTCCGGGTCGACCGCGCCGTCGAGCACCAGCGCGCGCACGTTGTTCGGGAACGCCTCGGCGTAGGCGGAGCCGATCCGGGTGCCGTAGGAGTAGCCGAGGTAGGTCAGCTGCTTGTCCCCCAGCACCGACCGCAGGACGTCGAGATCCTTGGCGACGTCACGGGTGCCGACGTTGGCCAGCATCTCCTCGTGCTTGTCGGTGCGCTCGTCGCATTTGGTGGCGTAGTCCTTCTCTTCCTGCTCGGTCTTGGCCACACCCTGCGGCGAGCCGTCGACCTCGGCGTCGTCGAGCCTGTCGGCGTCACGCTCGGCGTCGGTCAGGCAGCGCACCTGCGGCTGGCTGGCGCCGACTCCCCGCGGGTCGAAGCCGACGAAGTCGAAGCGCTGACCGAGCTCACCACCACGGCCGGCGAGTCCGGCGGCGGCTTCCATCCCGGACGCACCCGGCCCGCCCGGGTTGACCACGAGCGATCCGATGCGCTGACCTTCGGCCTTGCTCCGGAGCAGGCCGAGGGTGATCGTGTCGGCGTCCGGCTTCGCGTAGTCCAACGGGACGGTGAGCCGCGCGCACCGGAGCGTATTACTGCGAAACGCGGACTTGGCGCTGTCGGAAGTCGCGTAGGGTGCACACTCGCCCCAGGTCAAACTCTGGCCGTAGAACTTGTCCAGACCAGTGGGTACCGGTCCGACCGGTCCACGGGTTTCGGGCGCCGACGTCGGCGGCTCGGCCGGGTTGCTCGAGGTACACGCGCCCAGCGTGACGGCGAGCAGGGCGGCGGCGGACAGGGCGACTATTCGGCGGCCGCTGATGCGGGCAAGATGGGGCACACGCGTGATGGTGCCATCCGCCTGCGGAACTCAAACGTGGTACTGCCGCGTTGGGGTGAGCGCGGGCACACGGATACACGGAACCAGGGCACGCGGTTCAGCAATACAGACGGGAGCTCAGGGGTGGCAGCACTGATCAGCCGGGTGGGTAAGCGGCTGCGCCGGATCATCCAGCGTCCGGGCAGCGTCGAGCTGACCCGATACGAAGCGCTGTTGCCGGCGATCGAGAAACTGGAACCCGAGCTCGAGAAGCTCTCCGACCAGGGGCTGACCGAGCGGGCGGCCAAGCTGCGTGAGGTCGCGGCCTTCGGCGACGACGATCTCGTCGAGGTCTGCGCGCTCGGCCGCGAGGCCGCCAGGCGCGGGATCGGCGAGCGGGCGTTCGACGTCCAGCTCATCGGCACCATGGGCCTGCTGACCGGGCATATCGTGCAGATGGAGACCGGTGAGGGCAAGACGCTCGCCGGTGCGCTCGCCGCCGCCGGGTTCGGACTGCAGGGCAAGCACGTGCACGTCGTCACGGTCAACGACTACCTCGCGCGTCGTGACGCCGAGTGGATGCGCCCGATCTACGACCTGCTCGGTGTTTCGGTCGCCTGGGTCGAGCCGCTGCACTCTCGCGACGAGCGTCGAGAGTCGTACAACGCCGAGGTCACCTACGGCGCGGTCTCCGAGATCGGCTTCGACGTCCTGCGCGACAGGCTCGTCACCAGCCCGGACGACCTCGTCCAGCCCCCTCCCGAGATCGCGATCGTCGACGAGGCGGACTCCGTGCTCGTCGACGAGGCCCGCGTCCCGCTGGTGATGGCCGGCACCGTCGACCACGCCGTCGCCGACGAAGAGGTCGCCAAGATCGTCCGGCGGCTCCGCCTCGGCCTGCACTACGAGACCGACTCCGACGGCCGCAACGCCTGGCTGACCACCGCGGGATCGTCCGTGGTCGAGAAGTCCCTCGGTGGCGTCGAGCTCTACGACGACTCGGGCTCCAGCCGGCTCGCCGCGGTCAACGTCGCGCTGCACGCGCACGCGCTGCTGACCCGCGACGTCGACTACCTGGTGCGGGACGGCAAGGTCCAGCTGATCAACGCCGCCCGCGGCCGGGTCGCCGAGCTGCAGCGCTGGCCGGACGGCCTGCAGGCGGCCGTCGAGGCCAAGGAGCAGGTCGCCGTCACCGACCGCGGCGAAATCCTCGACTCGATCACTGTGCAGGCGTTGCTCGCCCGGTACCCGAAGGTCGCCGGCATGACCGGCACCGCGGTGGCCGTCGCGGAGCAGCTTCGCGAGTTCTACAAGCTCGAAGTCGCGGTGATCCCGCCGAACACGCCGAACGTGCGCGAGGACGCGCCGGACCGGATCTACTCGTCGCCGTCGCAGAAGCTGCGCGCGATCGAGGAGGAGATCCGCAAGGTCCACGAGACCGGGCAGCCGATCCTCGTCGGCACACAGGACGTCGCCGAGTCCGAGGAACTGGCCGAGAAGCTGGCCAAGGCCGACCTGCCGTGTGTCGTGCTGAACGCGCGCAACGACGAAGAGGAAGCGGCGATCATCGCCGACGCCGGCAAGCGCGACGCGGTCACCGTGTCGACGCAGATGGCCGGTCGGGGCACCGACATCCGGCTCGGCGGCGCCGACGGCGCGGACCGCGAGGAGGTCGCCGAACTGGGCGGCCTGCACGTGATCGGCACCGCGCGGTACCCGAGCAGCCGGCTCGACGGGCAGCTCCGCGGCCGCTCCGGCCGTCAGGGCGACCCGGGCAGCGCGGTGTTCTTCGCGAGCTTGAACGACGACCTCGTGCTGTCGAACGCGCCGGACCTGCCCGACGGCATCTCCGACGACAAGGAGACCGGCGAGATCACCGATCCCGCCGCGCACCGGCAGCTCAACCACGCCCAGCGCGTGGCCGAGGGCGTCGACCTCGAGATCCACCGCAACACCTGGCGCTACACACGGCTCATCGAGCGGCAGCGCGGCGAGCTGCTGGAACACCGCGACAAGGTGCTGCGCACCGACTTCGCGGCCGAGGCGCTGGAGAAGGCCGAGCCGGAGAAGTACAAGGAGCTCACCGAGAAACTGGACGACGAGACCAAGCTCGTCCAGCTGTCGCGGGAGATCATGCTCTTCCACCTCGACCAGCTGTGGTCGGATCACCTCGCGTTCCTGACCGACGTCCGCGAGAGCATCCACCTGCGGGCGCTGGCCCGTGAGGCGCCGCTCGACGAGTTCCACCGCGCGGCGATCCCCGAGTTCCACAAGATCATCCCGCAGGCGGCGGAGCGGTCCGCGAAGACGCTGGCGGAGGCGGAAATCACCGACAACGGCATCGACCTCGCCGAGTCGGGCGTGCGGCGGGCGAACTCGACGTGGACGTACCTGGTCCACGACAACCCGTTCGACTCCGACTTCGAGCAGACGCTCAAGCGGGTGCGAAGCATGATGAAACGCGGCAAAGAGTAGGCACGCGGCTTCCACGGCGGGAGCAAGGGACCTTTACTACCGCTAGGCGGGAGTAAAGGTCCCTTGCTCCCGCTTTTCGCGTAGGTGATTGGGCACATCCGGTCGTGGCGGGAACGGTGGGTGAGCGAGAATGAGCGCATGCCGCAACTGCGCATCGCACTGGCCCAGGTCAACACCACCGTCGGCGACATCGACGGCAACTCCGCGCTGACCGTCGAGTGGACCCGCAAGGCCGCACAGGCCGGCGCGCACCTCGTCGTGTTCCCGGAAATGTCACTGACCGGGTACCCGGTCGAAGATCTTTCCCTGCGTTCGACGTTCGCCGAAGCGTCCAAAAAGGCCGTCGAAGACCTGGCGAAGGCGCTCGACGACGCCGGCTGCGGCGAGGTCCTGACCTACATCGGCTACCTGGACCGTGACGAGGTCGGCGCGCGCGACGCCGCCGCCGCGCTGTACCGGGGCAAGGTCGTGGCGCGGCAGTTCAAGCACCACCTCCCCAACTACGGCGTGTTCGACGAGCACCGCTACTTCAAGCCGGGCGAGACGCTCGACGTCGTCCGGTTCCACGGCGTCGACGTCGGCATGGTCATCTGTGAGGACATCTGGCAGGACGGCGGCCCGATCTCCGCGCTGGGCAAGGCGGGCGTCGACCTCGTCGTCGCGCCGAACGCCTCGCCGTACGAGCGGTCCAAGGACGAACTCCGTCTCCCGCTGATCGCGCGCCGCGCGGCCGAAGCGGGCGCGCCCCTGGTGTACACCAACCAGGTCGGCGCCCAGGACGACCTCGTCTTCGACGGCGATTCGCTTGTCGTCGGCGCGGACGGCACGCTGCTGGCCCGCGCGCCGCAGTTCGTCGAGCACTTGCTGGTCGTGGACATGGACCTCGAAGCGGGCGGGCACTGCGGCGACGGCGAGCTGGCCGGGCTGCACGTCCGGCGTAGCGTCCTCGGCGAGGAGCCGTTGCCGCGTTACGAAGCGTCGGCGGAACCGACGATCAGCGAGCCGCTCTCCGACGAGGCCGAAGTGTGGTCCGCGCTGGTCACGGGCCTGCGCGACTACGTGCAGAAGAACGGTTTCTCGTCGGTGATCTTCGGCTTCTCCGGCGGTATCGACTCCGCGATCGTCGCCGCGCTGGCCGCTGACGCGATCGGCGGCGACAACGTCTACGGCGTCTCGATGCCGTCGAAGTACTCCTCGGAGCACTCGCAGTCCGACGCCGCGGATCTCGCGCGGCGCATCGGCGGGCACTTCCGCACCGAGTCCGTCGAGGACATGGTGCGCGTCTACGTCGACCAGCTGCACCTGACCGGGCTGGCCGAGGAGAACATCCAAGCCCGTACCCGCGGCATGCTCCTGATGGCACTGTCCAATCTGGACGGACACCTGGTTTTGGCCACCGGCAACAAAACCGAGCTCGCCGTCGGCTACTCGACGATTTACGGCGACGCCGTCGGCGGGTTCGCGCCGATCAAGGACGTCTTCAAGACCCAGGTATGGGCACTGGCCCGCTGGCGCAACGCCGAGGCCGAGAAGCGCGGCGAAACCCCGCCCATCCCGGAGAACTCGATCAGCAAACCGCCGTCCGCCGAGCTGCGCCCGGACCAGCTGGACTCCGACTCGCTGCCGGACTACACGCTGCTCGACAACATCCTCGACGACTACATCGAGGGCGACCGCGGTTACGCCGATCTCCTCGCGGCCGGGTTCGCGCCGGAGACGATCGATCGCGTCGTGCGGATGGTCGACCGGGCCGAGTACAAGCGCCGCCAGTACCCGCCGGGCACCAAGATCACGCTGAAGGCGTTCGGGCGGGACAGGCGGCTGCCGATCACCAACGCCTGGCGCGAGGGACAGGTCTGACCAGGCCGTTAACCAAGGGCGCCGGACGTTGTCAAAGATCGACATAGATCACAGGGATTTCGCCAAGAACAACCCATGGGGCCTGTCAAACATCTCCTCTGCGTAAGCCGATCACACGCAGCGGAGGAGAAGACCATGGCGAGCACCCATAAATCGGTCAAAACCATCCGCCACGCGCTCATCGCGGCGGCAGCAGCAGGTACAGCCGTCGTCCTGGCCGCTTGTGGCAGCACGGCGGCCCCCACTCCCACCCCTTCGTCGAGCGCGCCCGCGCCGACGTCGACTCCGGCACCCACGACTCCGGCGTCCAGCCCGGTACACAACGCGCAGGCCCCCGCTCCCGTTCCCGGGGCCACCAACTGCCACGCGGCCGACCTCACCGTCGCGATCGTCGAAGGCGACGGCGCGGGCATGAGCCAGAACCGCGTCAACGTGCAGTTCACGAACAAGTCCGCAAAGGACTGCACCCTTCAGGGATCGCCCGGGGTGTCCTTCGTCCGCGAGAACGGCATCCAGGTCGGCGAGCCCGCCAAGCGGGAAGCGAAGAGCGAGGGCGAACCGCTCGTCCTGGCGCCGGGCAGGAGCGTGAAGAGCCCGCTCACGATCGTCAGCTTCGGCGTGTTCGACCAGTCGAAGTGCAAGCCGCTGCAGACGGAGGGCCTGCGGATCTACGCGCCCGGCGACACCGCGGCCATGTTCGTCGCGCGGCCCGGCGAGCAGGCGTGTTCCGCTCTGGGCGAGTCGCAGATGACCGTCGGCGTGCTGGCGGTGTGATCAGCTCAAGCTGACTTGACGCCCGGCCGTGTCGGTGAGCACCGCGACAAGGCCGGGCTTCTTGTCCTTGCGTACCAAGAACTCCAGCCCGAGCGCGTCCATCACCTGGTGGACGGCGCCGGGATCCGGGTGGACGCCGGTCATCATCAGCAACGGGATGACCGGCAGGCCACGGCTCGTCGGATGCGGTGTCGAACCCCAGTCGATCAGGAACGGCGCGAGCCCGTCGAGTGCACCGGGCGGGGTCAGGCGCCAGCTCAGGAGCTCGTTTTCCGCGGTGCGGCGGGACATCTCGGCGGCGTCGCCCGGGTCGTAGCCCTTTTCGCGCGCGGTGGTGATCGCGGCGTCGAAGTCCTCGGGGTGCACGGACCAGGTGACGAGCTTCGCTTCGGTCAGATCGTCGATACCGAACGGCCTCGCTTGTGCGGGTGCGGGTTGCTCCGGATCCGGGCCGATGATTTCCAGGTACGCGTCACGGCCCAATCCGGCGAGGTAGTTCGCTGTCCCGAGGCCGACATGCGAGCCACCGCGAACGGGAGCGACCCCGGTCAGTTCGGTGACGTGAGCGACGGCTTCGGTCAGATCGGGCGCGGCGTAAACGAGGTGATCCAGCACACGCGAATAGTAGCGGTGAACTAACCTGACTCCATGACCGCCGACGGATTCACGTTCTTCGACACCGCCATCGGATCCTGCGGTATCGCTTGGGGCGCAAGCGGCATCGTCGGCACACAGCTGCCCGAAGACAGTGACGAACGGACCCGCGCGCGGATGGCCTCCCGTTTCCCCGGCGCCACGGAAAGCGTTCCACCACAAGGGATCCAGGACGCCATCGAGGCCGTCATCGCGCTGCTGGGCGGCGCTTCCCTCGATCTGCTGGACATTCCGCTCGACATGACCGGCGTGGCCGAGTTCGACGTCCGCGTGTACGACGAAACGCGGGCGATCCCGCCGGGCAAGACGCTTTCGTACGGCGACGTCAGTGCCCGGCTCGGACTGCCCGGCGCGGCGCAAGCTGTCGGGCAGGCGTTGGGGCGCAACCCGTTCGCGATCATCGTGCCGTGTCACCGGGTACTCGCCGCCGACGGGAAGATGCACGGTTTCTCCGCGGGCGGCGGGATCACCACGAAACGCCGGATGCTCGTCATCGAAGGCGCCATCGACGACGAGCCCACGCTTTTCTAACTCTCGGCGGACTTCTTCTAGTGCTGTGTCCACGAACGTTGTCGGTCTATCGGTGGATCCAGGTTTCTGTCCGGGTGCGCCGCCGGAAGGTCCTCGTACTGGATGTACTTGGTCCTTCCGGCGGTGCGGCCGGCAGGAAGCTGGGCCGCCGAGAGGCTGGCAACGTTTGTGGAC
>NZ_DASYMU010000119.1:0-4500 GCF_036008905.1 Amycolatopsis sp.
CGCCCTCACCGCACGGGCGCTGGCCGACGCCGGTCACACCGTCTACGCCGGGATCCGCGACACCGCGGGCCGCAACGCGCCGCGGCTCGACGAAATCAAGGCGTACAACGGCGAGCACGGCACGGACCTGCGCGGCATCGAACTCGACGTGTCGTCGCAGGAGTCCACGGACGCGGCGATCGAGGCCATCATCGCCGAGCACGGCAGGCTCGACGTCGTCATCCACAACGCCGGGCACATGGTGACCGGGCCGGCGGAGGCGTTCTCGACCGAAGAGATCAACCGGGTCTACGACACGAACGTCCTCGGCACCCAGCGGATCAACCGCGCCGCGCTGCCGCAGCTTCGCAAGCAGGGTTACGGTTTGGTGGTCTGGGTTTCCAGCAGCAGCACCCGCGGCGGCGTCCCGCCGTACCTCGCGCCGTACTTCGCGGCCAAAGCGGCGATGGACTCCTTCGCGGTCAGCTACGCCGCCGAGCTCGCCCGCTTCGGCGTCGAGACCTCGATCATCGTGCCCGGGTCGTTCACCACCGGCACCAACCACTTCGCCAACGGCGGCCATCCGGCCGATCAGTCCATTGTGGACCAGTACGAAACCAAGTACGCGGGCATGATGGACCAGGTGTCGCAGCGGCTCGCCGACCTGGCCCCGGCCGACGCCGACGTCTCCGCGGTGTCCGACGCCATCGTCGCGGTGGTCGACGCGCCCGCCGGCACCCGGCCGTTCCGCACCCATATCGACCCCGCCAACGACGGTGCCGAAGAGGTCGCCGTGGTCGCCGACCGGATCCGCGTCGAGTTCCTCGAGCGCATCGGCCTCAAAGACCTGCTGCACCCCGCCGTCACCTGACCACGAGCGGACATTAGCCATCTGTCGACAGATGGCTAATGTCTTGTGCGCGAGAGACCGCCACCTGTCGACAGATGGCGGTCCGCACGGCTCTTGACACCGTTCCCGCGAAGGCGTAGAAAACCACAAGGTTATGGAACACTGTGTTATCCAACCAAGTGGCTATGAAAGCAGGTGCGGGGTTGCTGGATACGACGTTCGCGGCGCTGGCCGACCCGACCCGCCGAGCCATCCTCGCCCGGCTGACGTCGGGCGAGGCCACGGTGACCGAGCTGGCCGAGCCGTTCGAGATGAGCCAGCCCGCGATCTCCAAGCACCTCAAGGTGCTGGAGCGCGCCGGGCTCATCTCCCGCGGCCGCGACGCGCAACGACGTCCGTGCCGCCTCGAACCGCAGCCGCTCAAGGCGGCGACCGACTGGCTCGAGGACTACCGCGACTACTGGGAAGAGAGCTACCAGAACCTCGACGGCCTGCTTGAGGCGCTCAAGGAGAAGCCGTGACCGTCGCCGTGACCACGCCGTCGGACCGCGAGATCGTGATGACGCGGGCATTCGACGCTCCCCGGCGGCTGGTGTTCGACGCACTCACCAAGCCGGAGCTGCTCAAACGCTGGCACGGCGCACGCGGCTGGTTCCTCGTCGACTGCGAGATCGACCTGCGCGCCGGCGGCACCTGGCGGTTCGTGTCCGAGGGCCCGCTGGGCATGAAAATGGGGCACAGCGGCGTTTACCGCGAGATCTCACCGCCGGATCGCTTGGTGTACACCGAATCCTTCGACGACCAGTGGTACCCCGGTGAGTCGCTGGTGACCGTGGACCTCGTCGAGCGGGACGCCAAGACCACGATGTCGACCACGCTGCTGTTCCCGTCACGGGAAGTCCGCGACCTCGTGCTCGCGTCGCCGATGAAGCGCGGTGTCGGCGAAAGCTACGAACGGTTGGACGTCGTTTTCACCGAAACCCGGCTAGCAGAAGGAGAAACCCCATGAAGTGGACACTCGAAGTCGTCATCATCCCTGTGTCGGACGTGGAACGCGCCAAGGGCTTCTACTCGGAGAAACTCGGTTTTGCCGTCGACCACGACACGAAGATCAACGAGGGCAACCGGATCGTGCAGCTCACCCCGCCAGGGTCGGGCTGCTCGATCGTCATCGGCGAAGGCGTCGTCCCGGACATGGCGCCGGGGTCGCTCAAGGGCCTGCAGCTCGTGGTCCCCGATGTCACCCAGGCGCGCGCGGAACTCCTCGAACGCGGTGTCGAGGTCAGCGAGGTCCAGATCCTGGGCGAGAACCCCCACCCCGTGCCACAACCACTCGACAACGTCGGTTTCGTCTTCTTCGCCGACCCGGACGGCAACTCCTGGGCCGTCCAGCAAATCTCCTCCCGCGCGTAACTAGGCCGTGGCGACGACTTGGCGGGGCTCGGGGAAGTGGCAGGCGGCGAGGTGTCCGTCGGCCGTTCCGCCGAGTTGCACCAAGGGCGGTTCCTGCGACGCGCAGATGTCTTGGGCTTTCCAGCAGCGCGTGCGGAAACGGCAGCCGGACGGCGGGTTGATCGGGGACGGGACATCGCCGGTCAGGCGGATCCGCTCGCGGTGCGACTCGCTGTCCGGGTCGGCGTCGGGGACTGACGACAGCAGCGCGTGGGTGTAGGGGTGGTGCGGGTTGCCGTAGAGATCCGCGCGATCGGCGATCTCGACGATCTTCCCCAGGTACATCACCGCGATCCGCTGCGAGAAATGCCGCACCACGGCCAGGTCGTGCGCGATGAAGATGAACGCGATGTCCAGTTCCCGCTGCAACCGCTGCAGCAGGTTGACCACCTGTGCCTGGATCGACACGTCCAGCGCCGACACCGGTTCGTCCGCCACGATCAGCTTCGGCTTCAACGCCAGCGCCCGCGCGACACCGATCCGCTGCCGCTGCCCGCCGGAGAACTCGTGCGGGTACCGGTTGTAATGCTCCGGGTTCAGCCCGACCGTCTCCAGCAGCTCCCGCACCCGCTTCTTCCGCCCGCCCGGCGGGTTGATCCCGTTGACCTCCATCGGCCCGGCGATGATCCCGCCGACGGTGTGCCGCGGGTTCAGCGACGAGTACGGGTCCTGGAAGATCATCTGGATCTCGGGCCGGATCGGCGCGAGCTCCTTGCGCGAGGAGTGCGTGATGTCGCGGCCCGCGTAGCTGATCGACCCGGCCGTCGGCTCCAGCAGCCGGGCGATCAGGCGTCCGGTGGTCGACTTGCCGCAGCCGGACTCGCCGACCAGCCCGAACGATTCACCTTGGTGCACCGTGAGATCGACGCCGTCGACAGCCTGTACGGCCCCGACCTTGCGCCTGAAGACCGCACCCGCGCGCACCGGGAAATGCATGGTGAGACCGCGCGTCTCGAGAAGAACCTCAGTCATGGTGTAAGTCCCTCAGCCCAGCCGCTGCTGGATCTCGTCGGTGAAGATGAACTCTTTGTCCGAAGTGGACAGATGACACGCCGAACCGTGGCCGTCCGAGGGCTCCAGTGCCGGCCGCTCGGTGGTGCACAGCTCGCCCGGCACGCGGGACGCAAAATCGCACCGCGGGCTGAACGGGCATCCCGGCGGGACGTCGATGAGACTCGGTGGCGTGCCGCGCACCGGAACCAGCGGGAGGTCGACATCGCCCGCGAGATGCGGGATCGACGAGAGCAGGCCCCAGCTGTACGGGTGCCGCGGTGTCTTGAGCACCTCGCGCACGGTGCCGCGTTCGACACATCGCCCGGCGTACATCACGAGCACGTCCTCGGCCATCTGCGCCACCACGCCCATGTCGTGCGTGATCAGGATGATCGCCGTGCCGAACTCGGACTGCAGTTCCCGCAACAGGTCCAGGATCTGTGCTTGCACGGTGACGTCGAGCGCGGTGGTCGGCTCGTCCGCGATCAGCAGGTCCGGGTCGCAGCACAGCGCGATCGCGATCATCGCGCGCTGGCGCATCCCGCCGGAGAACTGGTGCGGGTAGTCGTCGACCCGGCGCTCCGGCTGCGGGATGCCGACCTTCGTCAGCATCTCGACGGCCCGCTGCTTGGCCCGTTTCTTGGTGGCGCCAGTGTGTTTCCGGTATGTCTCCGCGATCTGCTCCCCCACCGTGTAGTACGGCGACAACGAGGTCAGCGGGTCCTGGAAGATCATCGAGATCCGCTTGCCGCGCAACTGCTGCAGGCGTGATTCCTTGGCACCGACCAACTCGGTGCCCTCGAAGACGATCTCGCCCGACACGGTCGTCTTCTCCGGGTTGTGCAGCCCGAGGATCGCGAGGCTCGACACGCTCTTGCCCGAGCCCGACTCGCCGACGATGCACAGCGTGCGGCCCTTGGCCAGATCGAACGACAACCCGTCGACAGCCTTGACGACACCGTCCTCTGTGGAAAATCGGACCTTCAGGTCACGCACCGACAGGATCGGGTCGGCGGTCATGTGCTTGCTCCTAGGTCGTGTCCGGTGAGTCCGCTCGATGGGCTTCGTGATCCAGGTGGTTCCTGGTGGTGCGGGGGATTCGGCCTCGTACTGGATGTACTCGGTCGAATCCCCCGTGCCGCCAGGGGCCGCCTGGGCGCGGAGACCGCGAGCGAGCCTTACAGGACACGACCTAGGACCGATCTTGGGCCGAACTCGGCACGCGG
>NZ_DASYMU010000120.1:0-47174 GCF_036008905.1 Amycolatopsis sp.
GTCGCCGAGGTAGCCGGAGACGCCCTTGGCGCGGGCGGTGGCGACCAAGGTAGGTACCCAGGCGTAGTCCCCCTCGCCGTGAACGGTCGGAGAGACCCGCACCACCGATGAGCGGACGCCGCGCGAGGCAAAGGTGAGCGCCGCCTGGGCGGTGGCCGATCGGATCGACAGTGGCGAGCCGTCGATCGCGGGCATGTCCCGCTCGGTCGCCACACGCCCAGGCGGGAGGCCGATCACCCCGGAGGCGAGGACGAAGGGGCGGTCAGTGCCGGCGAGCGCGTCGCCGAAAGTGTCGACGACGCGGCGATCGGCGTCGGCGGCGCCCTGGTAATCGCCGCTGAACGCGACGTCGCCCTTGAAGGCGAGGTGGATCACCCCGTCCGACGCGGCGGCCGCGTCCCGCAGGACCTCGAGGTCGTCGATAGTGCCGCGGACGACCTCCACACCGGCGGCGGTGAGCGCGGCGGCGGTGGCGTCGGAGCGGGCGAGCCCGACGACCTGGTACCCCGCGTCGAGGAGCTCGGGAACGACGACGGAGCCGATGAAGCCGGACGCGCCGGTCACAAAGATACGCATGAGGAACCTCGCTGTTGATGTCAGTTGCTGTCATCAACAGTACTACACTTGATGTCAGCCGCTGTCATCAAGTAGGATCCGCCTATGGGAAGATGGGAGCCGAACGCGCGCGAGCGCCTGGAGACGGCGGCGCTGGAGCTCTACAGCGACCGCGGGTACGAGCAGACCACCGTGGCCGAGATCGCCACCTGCGCCGGGCTCACGGAGCGGACCTTCTTCCGGCACTACGCCGACAAGCGCGAGGTACTGTTCGCCAACTCCGGCGAGTTTCAGGAGCTGTTCGTGCGGGCGGTCGCCGAAGCCCTGACGTCCGCCGCGCCGATCGACGCGCTGGCGGCGGGTCTTGACGCGATCTCGGAGATGCTCGCCGGCCAACGCGACTTCGTGCGTGCCCGACAGGCGGTGATCATGGCGAACCCTGAGCTCCAGGAGCGCGACCTGATCAAGACCGCCGCGATCTCGGCCGCGCTCGCCGACACCCTGCGCCGGCACGGCATCACGGAGCCGGCGGCGAGCCTGGCCGCCGAAGCGGGGATCGCCGTCTTCAAAGTCGGCTTCCAGCGCTGGATCGTGGCGGACGAGGACCACGACCTGTCGCGGGTCATGCGGGAATCACTGGACGAACTCAAGGCCGTGACCGCGGGCGGCCAGGACGCGACCTAGTCACCTTGGTAGCGCTGCTCGCGCCAGGGGTCGCCGTAGTCGTGGTAGCCGACGTTCTCCCAGAAACCGGGCTCGTCCTTGACCATCAGCCGCAGCCCGTTGACCCACTTCGCGGACTTCCAGAAGTAGAGGTGCGGCACGAGCAGCCGCGCCGGGCCGCCGTGCTCGGGGCTGAGCGGCGCGCCGTTGTACTCGTGGGCGATCCACGCCTGGCCGTCGAGCAGGTCGGCGAGTGGCAGGTTGGTCGTGTAGCCGCCGTAGGAATGGACCATGACGTAGTCGGCCTCGGTCTCGACGTCGGCCAGCAGCGCGTCGAGCGGGACGCCACGCCAGGTCGTGTCGAGCTTGGACCACTGGGTGACGCAGTGGATGTCGACGGTCGGTTTCTCGCTCGGCAGAGCCACCAGATCCGCCCACGACCAGCTGTGCTTCTTGCCGGTTTCGGTGGTGATCTCGAACTGCCAGGTTTCCGTCCGGACGCGCGGGGTCGGTCCCGCGGACAGCACCGGGAACGTCTTTTCCAGATACTGGCCCGGCGGGATCCGCGTGTCCGCGCTGCGCGGGCGGCCTTGGAAACCGGGGGAGACGACGGCCATCAGCGGACCTCCAGCCCTAGCGCCATCGCGATCATCGCCGCCTGTTCGGCCCCGATGATCGCGCCTGCCAATTCGACGTTAAACGGATCGAACGCGGTCAGGTCGCTGCCGCGCAGATCCGACCGGGCGAACTTCGAGCCGCGCAGCTGCCCGCCGGACAGGTCGACGTCGACGAACACGGCGTCGACGCAGTTCGCCCCGGTGAGGTCGGCTTCGCGCATCCGCACGCCCTGGAACGATGTCCCGCGCAGGTCGGCGCCCAGGAGACCGGCGAACGACCAGTCACCGCCCAGTACCCGCATCGGCCGCAGTTCACATTCGGTGAACGTGGTCCCGACCAGTTTGCAGCCCTCGAACTCGGCGTCGAACAGGTTGCAGCGCTTGAAGGTGCAGCCGGTGAACGCCGAGTCCGTGTGCTTGGACGCGTTGAACCGCACGTTGCCGAACGAGCAGTCGGTGAACACCGCACCGCGAGTGATCGACTCGGTCAGGTCGATCTCGCTGAAGGAGCACCGCGTGTACGACCGCGCGGTGATCTCCTCGGCGTACCAGTCCTCGTTCCGGAAAACCTCGTCCTCGACGGGCTCGGTCACGTCGACGCTTGCTCGGTCAGCGGGAGCAGGACGGTGAACTTCGTGTTGCCCGGTTCGGACTCGATCCGCAGGTCACCGTGATGCCGGTCGACGACGATCCGCCACGAGATGTCCAGGCCCAGCCCGGTGCCCTCGCCGACGGCCTTCGTGGTGAAGAACGGTTCGAAGATCCGCTGCCGGACGTCTTCGGGGATCCCGGACCCGGTGTCGACGACCTCGACCCGCAGGCATTCGTCGGACAGGCCGGTGCGCAGCGTGAGCGTGCCGGAGCCGTTCATCGCGCCGATGGCGTTGTCGATCAGGTTCGTCCACACCTGGTTGAGCTCACCCGCGTACGCCGGCAGTGTCGGCAATGACCGGTCGTACTCCTTCACGACCTTGATCCCGGTGCCGATCTTCTTGCCCAGCATGACAAGCGTGGAGTCGAGTCCTTCGTGGACGTCGATCCACTGATGCGGTGCGCGGTCGACCTGCGAGTACTCCTTGGCCTTGCCGACCAGCGCGGAAATCCGGGTGGTGGAGTCCTCGATCTCGCCCATGAGCATCTCGGTTTCGAGCGCGTACGCGAGCCAGCGGACCGCGCCGTCGAGGAAGGTCTCCCCCACCGATTCGAGGACGTGCTCCAGGCTTTCGGCGTTGAGCCCGGCCCCGACGAAGATCGAGGAAAGGTCCCAAGCCTGGCCGATGTTGTGATCGTCGAGCCAGTCGCCGACCTCGTCCTCGAGGTCGGACTGCTGCATCGCGGTCAGCTTCGGCGCCGCCGCGACCTGCTTGACCAGGCGTTCCTGGACGTCGAGCAGCTGCTCGAGCAGGTCGGGGTCGATGTCCTTCTTCGCCAGCAGCGCAAGCTTGTGGCGCATCCCGGCGACCCGTTCGCGCAGCGACGCCGTCGCGCGGACGGCCGCGGCGGCCGGGTTGTTGAGCTCGTGGGTCAGTCCCGCGGACAGCTCGCCGAGCGCGAGCAGGCGCCGCCGCGACCCGACGACGATGTCACTCTTGCGCCAGCCCAGGTACATGCCTTCGAGCAGGTGGTTGGCCATCGGGAACCAGCTGCGGAACTTCTGGGCGAACTCCGCGGCGGGCAGGGTCAGGAACGTCAGGTCCGTCGTGGCGTGCACCGACGCCGAATAGCGCTGTTCGCTGCCGTCCGAGACGAAGAACTGCGTGGCCCCGCAATACGCGCCGCGCTGGTCGGTGCGGGACATCTCGACTTCGTTGCCGCCGACGGTCCTGGTCATCCGCAGGACGCCACTGAGCAGGACGTAGAAGCAGCTGGCCGCGTCGCCCTCGTTGAACACCGTCGAATCGGCGGCGAACTCCTCGATGACGGCGTTCTCGTACACCCAGTCCAGCTGTGCTTCGGAGAGGTGCTCGAACAGGAAGAGGCCGCGCAACTCCTCGCGCGAAAGGGTGGTCATTGCTGCTCCAGGTATCGGTGCACGAGCGTGACGGCCATCGCGCCTTCGCCGACGGCCGAAGCCACGCGCTTCACGGACTGGGCGCGGACGTCCCCGGCGACGAAGACCCCGGGGATCGACGATTCGAGATAGTGCGGATCCCGGTCGAGGCCCCAGCCGTGTGGCCGCGCGCCCTCCTTGACGAGGTCCGGCCCGGTACAGACGAACCCGTGGCCGTCGCGGATCAGCGTTTCGTCGAGCCATTCCGTGCGGGGCGCGGCGCCGATGAAGACGAACATGTGCCCGGTCGACACCGTCTCGGTGGCGCCGCCTTCTTGATCGGACAAGGTCTGATCGCACAAGGTGATCTGCTCGAGATGCTCGTCGCCGTGCGCCTTGATCACGGTGGTGCGCGTGCGGACGTGGACGTTGTCGATCGCCTCGAGCTGCTCGATCAGGTAATGCGACATCGACGCCTGCAACGACGAACCGCGCACGAGGATGGTGACGTTCTTGGCGTAGCGGGAGAAGAACACCGCCGCCTGGCCTGCCGAGTTGGCGCCGCCGACGATGTAGACGTCCTCGCCCGCGCACTCGGGCGCTTCGGTGGCGGCCGAGCCGTAGAACACACCGCGCCCGGCGAGGTCGGCCACGCCCTCGGCTTCGAGCGCGCGGTACGCGACGCCCGTCGCCAGGACGATCGAGTGGGCCACGATCTCCGTGCCGTCGTCGAACTTGATGACCCGGGCCGAGCCGCGGGCTTCCATGGCGATGACGTCGCGTGCGGTGAGGACCTCGGCGCCGAACTTCTGCGCCTGCCTGCGGGCGCGGTCTGTCAGCTGCGCGCCGGAGACGCCGTCGGGGAAGCCGAGGTAGTTCTCGATCCGCGAGCTCTGCCCGGCTTGGCCGCCGGTCGCCTTGCGCTCGACCAGCACTGTCCGCAGGCCTTCGGAGGCGCCGTACACCGCCGCGCCGAGTCCCGCGGGGCCGCCGCCCACGACGACGAGGTCGTAGAACTCCTCGGCGGGCTGGGTGGAAAGGCCGACGGCGTCGGCGATCTCCTGGCCACCGGGGTTCTTCAGCACCTGGCCTTCGGCGGTGATCAGCACCGGGATTTCGGCGGCGTCGGCGTCGGCCGCCTTGAGGAGCTGGATGGCCTCCGAGTCGTCGACCGAGTACCAGCGGTACGGCACCGAGTTGCGGGCCAGGAAGTCACGGACCTTGTACGACGGCGACGACCAGCGGTGCCCGATGACCTTGATCTCGTCGACCGGCTGCACCCCCGTGGCGCGCCAGGTCTCGACCAGGGCGTCCACCACCGGGTACAGCTTCTCCTCCGGTGGGTCCCATGGCTTGAGGAGGTAGTGGTCGACGTCGACGACGTTGATCGCCTGGATGGCGGCGTCGGTGTCGGCATAAGCGGTCAGCAGGGCGCGGCGAGCGTGCGGGAACAGGTCCATCGCCTGCTCCAGGAACTGGATGCCGTCCATCTGGGGCATCCGGTAGTCGGCGAGGATCGCCGCGACGGCGTCCCCGCGCAGCTTGATTTCACGTAGTGCGTCGAGTGCGTCGGCGCCGGAATCTGCACGGATGACCCGGTAGTCCTTGCCGTAGCGGCGCCGGAGGTCGCGGGCGACGGAACGGGAGACGGCGGGATCGTCGTCGACGGTCATGAGGATGGGCAGGCTCACCCATGCAGCCTACGTCTCTCCGTCACGCTCTCGTAGGTACCGGAGCTGATCGTCCTGCTGGTTGACGTCGTTGGCGTAGAACCGCTCGGCGATCCGGTGCGACTCGAGTTCGAGCAGCTCCAGCTGGGCGAGCAGCTGCTCCCCCGCGCTCGGCTCGCCGCCCGCCCGGCGTTTCGCGGCGAACCACCATGGCAGGTTCAGATAGGTCTCCACCGACATCGGCAGGTCGACGCGCACGAGCCGGGTCATCGCGTGGCGCAGGTCCGGGTTCGCGGCCAGCGCGGCCGGGCGGTCGAGCATGCCGCCGAGGGCCTCGCCGATGCGCCGGACGCGGTCGGTCGCGGTTTCGGGCATCCGGGCGTGGTGCTCGTCGAGCTTGCTCAGGAGCGAGGCGAGTTCGGTGCGCAGCTCCGCCGAGTCGTCGGAGACCAGATGGACACGGTCGGGTGGAGCTAGCAGCGCCCCGGCCGCGTACAGCGCGGCGACGACGAACAGCCAGTACCCGCCGCCGACGACGCCCACGAGGTACAGGACGACGCCGACGAACCCGGCCAGGCACCCGGCGAGGTTCTTCGTCGAGCCGAGATACCGCATCACTGGTAACCACGGATCTCTTGGAAGACTTCGGAAAGCGCGGTGCCCCGCGCGTCGAAGACCCTGCCGCCGGTCATCGTCGCGACCTTGTCCAGTTCGTCGGAACTGCCTTCGCCGAAGAGCACGGTGAACACCGGGATCTGCCGTGCGATGGGAGGCAGCGCGGGGAAACGTCGTTCGAAAGCGCTGAAGTCCGAACCGTTCGCGTTCTCGCCGTCGGTCATCAAGACGATGGAGTTGAACCGGTCCGGGTCCTTCGCGACCAGGTCGTTCATCAGCTGGTAGCCCCGCGCGAGGCTGTCGTAGATCGCCGTCCCGCCGGACGCCTGCAAACCCTCGGCGACCGCCTTGACCTTGGCGAGCACCGGCTTCGGGTCGGTCTCCGGCACGGTGAACGTCTGCGCGGGCAGGGGCGCGGAACTGAACGGCAGCAAGGTGATCTCTTCGCGGCTGCGGAACTGGCGGAAACGGCCGGTGAGCGAATCGTCGGCACCGGTGAGCCCGACCAGCGCGGTCCGCAGCGACTCCATCCGGTCGCCCGCCATCGAGCCGGAGGTGTCGAGCACGTATAGCGTGCGCGACGGGCGGCGGATCTTGTCGAAGTACGCCGTGAGCAGGCCGTCGACAGCCTGCTGGGTCGCCGGGAACGGCAGCTCGATGAGGTCGCGCTGCGCGAACTGGGCGCCGAGGTCGACGCCCGGCACCACCGGCCGCCGCTGGGTGGTTTCCATGATCTTGCGCTGGACGTCCGGCGTCCGGAGGTACTCGCTGAGCCGCTGGTGCGCCGAGCGCGCGTCCTCGTTCGCCGCGGTCAGCAACGTGAGCGGATAGTCCGCGGTGACCACACCGTCGCTGGGGTAGACGAGTTTCAGCGGCTCCGGCAGCTTGCCGCTCGCGTTCATCGACAGCAGGACCGACTCGTAGTTGATCAGCCCGTCGACCTTCTGCCCGGGATCCTGGCCGGTCGCGCGGCGCTGGTAGGCGTCGGACAGCCAGCCCGACGAGCCCGCGGAAAGCTGCTGCGCGCTGAAGAACTGCGTGAGCGCGGGTGTGACCGACGCGATCTGCTCCGCGTTGATCGCGCTGCCGCTGCCCGCCAGCGCGGACGCGACACCGACGAGCGCGGAGAAGCCGGAGTTGGACGCCGATGGGTCCGTCATGCCGTAGCTGAACGACTTCTTGCCCGCTTCGGCGGCGATTTCGCCCCAGCCAACGGGTTTCGAGTCCCAGCCGAGCCGCCCCGCGGCCGAGGCCGACAACCCGAGCACCACCGGTGAGCTCATGATCTTCGCCTGGTTGCCGAGTCGTTTGGCCGCCTCGGGAATGCCCTGCGGGTAGCGGTTGGAGGAGAACCAGACGGCGTCGTACTTCCCGTCCGCGCTGCCGTTGGCCAGCGCTTCGGCACCTTCGAGGGTGCCGGTGAAGCTGAACGTGACCCGGACACCGGTCGCCTTGGCCGCTTCCTCCAGGATCGGCTGCATATCGGCGAGTTCACTGCCCGCGAGGACTCGCAGGGTGCCGGGTTTCGGCGGCCCGGCGGGCTGCCGCGGATCGTTGGTGTCGGCCGCGTCGGAACTGCAAGCGACGAGCGAAGCCGCGCACACCAGCGCCGCGCCGAACGCGATCACTCTCTTTGTCAAGCTCTGGCTCATCAGGCTCCCCTGTCCTGTGAGCGGCGCAGATACTCCTCGGCGCGCCGCATCTCCCCCGAAAGTGACTCGACCGTCGCGGCCATGGTGTGCACCGCGCCCGCCTTGAACTCGTCGATCGCGTCGATGGCTTCGTAAATCCGGTCGAAGGACTCGCGGATCGTCTCGACGCCGACGGCCGGGTCGGCGCTCGCGCGGCGGAGTTCCGCCGACTGCAAGGAAAGCAGCTCGCTGTTCGACCGGATCAGACCGTCCGTTGTGGACCGCAGCGCGTCGACCTCTTCGGCGACGTCTCGCTGGTTCGCCAGGGCACCGCTGATCAGCAGCGCGATCCGCAACGCCGCGACCGTCGTCGACACCGCCCGCTCGACGCCACGGATGAGCTCGTCGTTGTTGCGCCGCAACAGATCCAGCGCGAGATAGCCTTGCGCGCTGACAGCCAGCTGCGTCAGGACGTCCTGGTACCGCTGCCGGATCGGGTGCAGGACGTCGGCGCGCAACGCCGTCGCGCGGCCGGGATCGGCGAGGTCGAGGATGCCCGCTTGCCTGTCGACGACGGTGTCCACCGCTTCGGCGAACGCGGCTGTCTCCGACAGCTTGCCCATGGTCTGCCAAAGGCGTTGCCGCTCGCCCTTGATGGCCGCGTTGTCGCGGCGGAGCACGTCCTGGCGGGTGCGCAGCTCGACGACCAGCGCGTTGACCGGCTCGTTCGCCGCGCGGTAGCGGTCGAGCGCCTTGCGTGCCGCGCCCGCGGCCGGGATCAGGCCGAGCAGTTTGCGCCCGGTGAGCGGCAGCTTCGTCGGGTCGAGCTCGCGGACGGTCTGCCGCAGGCTCGCCAGGCTGATGGTGACCTGCAGCTGCGGTGACGCCGCCTCACCGCGGGTTCCGGCCAGCGCCTTGGCCGACCGGTCGAGCAGCGTCCCGGCGATGGTGGCGGCGACCCGCAGATCCGCCTCACCGACCGTGAGCAGCTCGTCGAGCGTGGCGGAGAACTCCGGCGACCGGACGTCGAGCGCTTCGAGCCGCTCGGCGAAATGCGTGGCCCGCTTGGCCGCCGACGCCTTCGCTTCGTCGCTGAGCGCGACCAGTCCCGCCGCGCGCTCGGTGGGGATCGGCTCGATCGCGTCCGGGGGCGTGAGCTGGAAACCGTCCATCAGTACTTCTTCGAGACGGCGTCGAGCAGGCGCTCAAGTGTCTCGAAGGACGGCGGCTCGACGATGTCGACGAGATCGTTGGGCACGGTCAGCTTGGCGTCGGCGACGACCTGTTCGAACTGGCGCGGATCGCTGGTGCGGAAGCCGAAGGTGGCGGCGAGCTTGCCGAGTTCGGGATCGGTGCTGAGCAGCTGGCCGACCTTGTCGCCGTTGGCGGCGAGCGGCACCAGCGTGTGCTTGGAGTAGACCGTGGGCGCCAGGTAGAGCAGGCGCATGTCCGGCCGGATCGCGCCGTCGCCCTTCACCGCGCGGCCGACGTACTGCGACTCGTAGATCAGCGCCATCGGCGTTTTCCCCATGCCCGCGGCGAGATAGTCCTCGAACGGGCCTTCCGTGCTGTTCTGGGTGTAGCCCTGGTCCAGGAACAGCTTGCCGATCTCCGGGAGCACCTTGGCCTCGGCGTCGGGCGTGCTGACGACGTTGTTCCCGTTGGCCACGAAGGAAATCGCCGAGAGGTACATCGCCGCGGAGTTCGACTCGCGCGGGTCGGTCGTGGTGACGAGGACGTTGCGGCGCGCCGGGAACGCGGGGGTGCCGGGCAGCTGGTCCCACCTCGTCCCGGCACGGGTGAGTTCGAGGTACTTCGCGACGTCGAGGACCTGGTAGTTCCCGGCGCCCTGGTGGACGACGCCGTTCGCGGTGAGCAGCGCGACGATCGGTTCGAAGGTCGCGACAGCCATCGGCGACTGGAACGGCGTGTAACCGGCCGTCACCTTGCGGTCACGCTGGATGCGTTGCGCGGCAGGCGAACTCGACGGGAAGGCGAAGTCGTACTTGCCGAGGTCGACCGTCGTCGCGATCTGCCGGGAGCCGGCGGAATCGACCTCGACGCGCAGACCGTGCTTCGCGAAGGCGTCGATGACTCGCTGGTCCTGGAAGAAAGCCAGCTTCTCCGAGCCGATCACGCCGCGGACCGTGGCGAGATCCGCGGACGCCGGTTCGTCCCCTCGGTTGAAGATCACCACGCACACCACGGCGACCAGAAGAGCTACCGCCAGTCCGATGGACAACCGACGTTTCACCAGTGCGTTCCCCTCACCCCATGGACCCGGCGGGTCACTCCCCTATTTGACGCTGGCCGGACCCTTCCCGAAGTGAACTACCGATGAACTGCCGATACCGACTCCACCCAGACGTGCAACACGCCTACGCAGGAGGGAAACACGGCAACGGGAACGAGAAACAAGCAACGTCGCGTTCGTGTTGCCGTGTTGCACATGGGGGTAGGTGTGTGTCGCAGAACGCGTTCGGGTGTGCGGGGATCGCGTTCAGGTGTGCACAGATTGCACTTGGGTGTGGGGGTTGGGGATCAGGAGGGTTAGGTTGCGGTCGGAGGGGTGGCCGGAGCCGACGGATTCGCGGGTTTCGTGGTCGCGGGTTTGCCAGTGGTTGGCGGAGAGTTCGCGCGAGAGGCCGGCGAGGGCGGCGGGGTCTTGACCGCCGGTCCAGGTCAGGTCGCCGGTGTGGTCGATGATGGTGGTGAGGATCGAGAGGGTGCCGTCGCGGTTGTCGCGTAGTTCGATCAGGCGGGCCTGTTGCGGCCAGTCGATATGCGACGCGGTGGTGACTTCCCAGAAGCCGCCGCCGCCGGGGCGCGGGTGCGCGGTGACGGTGTTGGCGTGCGTGTGGCCATTGACCCACAGCACGATGTTCGGGTGCCGCAGCAACATCGCCTCGACCTCTTCGGCGAGGACACGCGGCTCGGGGCCGGTCGCGTTGGTCATGGTGTGCAGCGGGTGGTGGCTGAACAGCACGAAGAGCCTGTCCGGCTCGGCGGTCAGCCGGTCTTCGAGCCACTCGAACTGTTCGACGTCGAACGAGCCCTGCCAGTGGCCGTGCGGGTTGACCGTGTCGAGCACGAGGCCGCGCAGTTCGCCCATGTCGAAGGCGTAGTACGCGGTGCCGCCGTCGGCGTTGGCCTTGGTGAAACCGTGGCCGTGGCAGTCGACGTGCGCGCCGACCCACTCGGCGCGCGTGACGTGTCGCCGGTCCGGGTCCGGGGTCGCGGGCACGGCCGGGGCTTCGAGGAGTTTGCCGATCGTCGGCCGGTCGGCGATGTCGAAGCCGTAGACCAGTTCGACGACGTCGCCTTCCGGGACATCGACCAGTTTCCGGGCACCGACGGTGATGTCGGCCAGCTCCGGCCACGGCGGGACGACACCTTGCAGCATGTTGTCGTGGTTCCCATGCACGGCGTACCAAGGCACCTTCAAACCGGTGGCCTGGAAGGCTTCCGCCGCTCCGGCCAGCGTCCCGGGCGCCTCGGGAAAACCGTAGACGCGGCGCGGGAGGTCGTCTTCGTAGCCGTCCGGCGTGCCTTCGGGGTGCCAGTACCTGATGTCGTAGGTCGCCGGGTCGCTGGCGTGCACGCCTTCCCACCGCTCCGGATCGCCCGAGTCCGGGTCGACCTCGCCGCCGTCGAGCAAGGTGAGGTACGTGCGCAATTCGTTGGCCTGACAGGCATCCGTGGCGTCACCGGTGGAAATCGCGAAGTCCACCGGCAGCTCGTTGACCGCGCGGACCATCGACTCCACCACATGCGGGGTGAACAGCTCCTGCGCGCGATAGGTGCCCACCACCGGGATCAGCTCGCGGTACGGCGAATCCGGGTCGGCGTACCGATCCAGGAACTCCACCCGGGTGGGTGACTGCGCGTCCATCACATGCATATCGGACAGATGCGCGAACGCCAGGAGCCGCACAGAGTCCTCTAAAGAAGTCCCAGGCCGCGTAGTGCGAGAAGCCACCAGATCTTCCCGGACGGTGTGCGGCTCACCCGGCGCTTCGACGAGCTTCTGGTAGCCGAAATCATCAGCGGTTCCCCGGACGATCCGGCGGCCAGTCGTATCCATTTACGGAGCTTCCCCCGCGGCGAGCAAAACGGGAAGGGTGCCGAACCCCACAGTCGCCCGGATGCCCGGCTGCAACGCCGCCGCCGTCACGCTCGGCAGGTCGGCGAGCAGCGTGGTGCCGTCCTCCAGCGTGCCGGTGACACGGGTGACCGCGCCGCGGAAGCTGTGGTCGGTGATCTTCAACTGTCCGTCTTCGGCGGCCACGACGGTGACCGCTTCCGGCCGGACCAGCACCTTGACGTGGTCACCCGACGCACGCAGGCCAGGATCGGCGAGCGAAAGCCGGTGCCCGGCCACGATCACCGAGTCGCCGTCGATGACCCCGGGCAGGTGGTTCATCGTGCCGACGAACTCCGCGACGAACGCCGTCGCGGGCCGGGCGTACAGCTCGGCCGGCGAGTCGACCTGCTCGAGCTGCCCGCCCCGCATGACCCCGACCCGGTCCGCGATGGACAGGGCCTCCTCCTGGTCGTGCGTGACGAACAACGTCGTGATGCCGACACGCAGCTGCAACCGCCGGATCTCGTCCCGCAACTGGGTCCGGACCTGAGCGTCCAAAGCGGACAGTGGCTCGTCGAGCAGCAGCACACGCGGCTCGATCGCGAGCGCACGCGCCAGCGCGACCCGCTGCTGCTGCCCACCGGACAGCTGATGCGGATACCGCTGGCCCTGGGAATCGAGCCCGACGAGCTCCAGCAGATCCGCCGCCCGCTTCTGGCGGGCCGCCGTCGCGACCCCGCGCAGGCGCAGGCCGAAGGCGACGTTGTCCCGTACCGAAAGGTTCGGGAACAGGCTGTACGCCTGGAACACCATGCCCATGTCCCGTTTGTTCGCGGGCACACCGGTGAGGTCGTTGCCGTCGACGAGCAGCTGCCCGGAGTCGACCTGCTCCAGCCCCGCCAGCACGCGCAGCGCGGTGGTCTTGCCGCACCCGGACGGCCCGAGCAGGGCCACCAGCTCACCGGGCGCGAGCACGAGGTCGAGCCCGGCGAGCGCGGTGACGTCGCCGAAACTGCGCCGCACGCCGCGGAACTCCACCGAGGCACCGGTGCGCTGGGTGATGACGGCTTCGGTTTCCATAACTGACATCAGGAAGGTCCTCGTGACGGAGTCGGGGCGATCGGGGCGGTGACCTCTCGGTGCCGCCGTCCGGTCACCATCGAGAGTACGAACAACAGCAGGAACACGACGAGCAGGCTGAGCAGCGAAACCGCCACCGACACCCCGGCCTCGGACTGGCCGGTGCTGACCGTCCACACCGGGAAGGTGTCCATCAGCAGGATGCTGGCGAGGGTGTACTCGCCCATCACCAGCGCCAGGTTGAGGAACGCGGCACCGAAGACCGCCGAACGGATGTTCGGCACGACCACCCGCAGCAGCACCGCGGGCCAGCTCGCACCGAGACTGCGCGCGGCCTCGACGAGCGTCGGCAACGCGATCGCCGTCAACCCGGCGTCGAGTGCGCGATAGGTGAACGGCAGCGCGAGGATCACGTACTCCAGCACGAGGATCACCGGCGTACCGCTGATCACCTCGGGCACGTCACGGAACACCACGAGCACGCCGTTGACGAGCACGATCGGCGGGATCACCAAGGGCAGCAAACTGATGCCCTCGACCAGTTTCCGCAGTTTCGGCCGTCGCAAGTGGACCCAGCTGACCGTCGGGACCATCAGGATCAGCGTCAGCGCCACCGTGCCGAAAGCGACCCAGAGCGACGTCGTGAGCGTCTCGAAAAGCCCTGGCTCGTCGAGGAGTTTCTTCCAGGACACCAAACTGTGCGTGTCGTTCACGTCGCGCAGGCTGAACTCCACCGAAGCCAGCATCGGCACGAGGAAGTAGACGCCGAACAGCGTCAGGATCAGCCAGCGCCGGACCGTACGGCCCTTTCCGCTTGGAGCGCTCATCCCAGCCACCTCGAAGTCCGCCGCTGCATCCAGTTGTAGATCGACATCACGATCGCGACGACCACGATCATGCCGAGGCCGAGTGCCTTGCCCAGGTTCTGCTGGTCGGCGACGACGTTGCCCGACACCAGCGAACCGATCTGGATCGGCACCAGCGGCACGACACCGGTGGTCAGCGCATACGCCGTGGCGTAAGCGGAAAAGGAGTTCGCGAACAGCAACAGCAGCGAGGCCATAAACGGCGGCAGCAGCACCGGACCGGCGATATGGCGCCAGTACTGCCATTTCGTCGCGCCGAGGTTCTCCGCCGCCTCACGCCATTGCTCGCGCATTCCTTCGAGCGAGGGTGTGAAGACGATGACCATCAACGGGATCTGGAAATAGACGTAGACGATCGCGATCCCGGTGAAGGCGAACAAACTGAACCCACCGGCGTAGATGTCGAACCCCAGCGCGGTGAGCGCCTTCGTCACGATGCCGATGCTGCCGAGCGTGGCGATGAACGCGAACGCCAGCGGCACGCCGCCGAAGTTCGCCAGCACCCCGGAAGCGCTGGAGACGACCTTGCGCACCAGCCCGTCCGGTTTGGTGCCGAGCACGGCCTGCGCCAGGATCGCGCCGAACACCGCGCCGAGAACCGCTGTCAGCGCCGAAAGTTCGATACTGGTGACGAACGACCGGCCGAACTGGTCGGACATCGCCGCGGTGATGTTCTCCGTGGTGAACACGCCGTCGTTGTCCTGGAACGCGCCGAGCACGACCATGAACACCGGCGCGCCGAGGAAGACCCCGGTGTAGGCGAGGAAGGGCAAAAGCCCGATATGTCCCGTCACCCAGGCTGCCACCCGCTTCGGCAACGGCCGGGCGGGGACGGCGGCGGGCGCGAGGTTACCCACGCCCGCCTCTGCGGTAATGCTGTTCGCTGTCATAGCTCAGCCGAGCGCCTTCGCCCACTCGTCGGCGATGATCTTCTTGGCGGCGTCGTCCTGCGCGGTGGTCGGGAACTTGACGTCACCGGAAACCACGGGGAGCGCGGCGAGCAGCGCCTTGTCGACGGTGCCGGCCTCGGTCATCTTCGGCAGGCGCACCGGGCGGGAAAGGCCTTTGAGGTAAAGGTTCTGGCCCTCGTCGGAGAACAGGAACTCCTGCCACAAGCGCGCGGCGGCCGGGTGCGGGGCGGACTTGCTGATGCCCTGGCTGTAGTAGTTCGAGTAGACCCCGTCGGTCGGGACGGCGATCTTCCAGTCGACCTTGCCCTTGAGCTTCGCGGAGTAACCGGCCTGCAGGTAGTCCCAGTCGAGCGTGATCGGGGTCTGTCCACTTTCGACAGTCGCCGCGCTGGCCTGGACGGGGATGAAGTTGCCGGACTTCTTCAGGTCGGCGAAGTACTGCACGCCGGGCTTGATGTCGTCGAACGAGCCGCCGTTGGCCAGAGCCGCCGCGTAGACGCCCGCGTAGGCCGCGCCGGCCTTGGTCGGGTCACCGTTGAGGGCGACCTTTCCCTTGTATTCCGGCTTCTTGAGGTCGGCGAACGACGTCGGCGGGACGGTCACCTTCGAGGCGTCGTAGCCGATCGAGATGAAGCCGCCGTAGTCGTTGACCCAGTTGCCTTCCGGGTCCTTCTGCGTGTCGGCGATGTCACCGAAGGTCGCGACCTTGTACGGCGCGAGCAGCCCGTCCTTGGCCGCGGAGATCGCGAACGCGCCACCGAGGTCGACGACGTCGGGGGCGCGGGTCTGGCCCTTGAGCTGCTTGACGGCGTTGATCTCGTCCTGGCTGCTGCCCTCGGGGTTGGCCTCGTTGACCTTCAGGCCGTACTTCTTCTTGAACGCGTCGAGGATCTCGCCGTAGTTCGCCCAGTCGTGCGGCAGGGCGATCACGTTCAGTTCGCCTTCGGCCTTGGCCGCTTCGACGAGCTTGTCCATCCCACCCAGGTCGGCGGCCGAAGTGGCCGTGGCCGCACCGGCGGCGGCCGGGGTGTCCGAGCTGGAACTGCCACAGGCGGTGATCGTCAGCGCGAGCACCGCGGTGCCGGCTACGAGGCCGACGAAACTTCTCTTCACTGCTACGTCCTTCGATTGTGTGGGATTCCGAGCGAACAGTCCAGCAGACCGAAGTCCAGGCGGTGAACTGCACATGACGGGAAAACACCGGGCGAATGCACGCCAGGCTGACGAAGTCGTAGCGCGGTCGACCGGCTGCGAGTGGTGACGAAAATGATCATTTCACGTGTCCAAGCTCACCGATTCGCCGAAGCCTACCGGTCCGGCGGGCGAGCTCTAAGCACTGTTTTCTAACGACTTGACCGTCGCCAGCGCTGGAACGCCAACGTCCCCAGCACCCCGGCCAGTACACCCGCGGCGGTGAGGGCGGCGGGATCCGCACTCGGCGAAGCCACCGGGCGGAGCACCAGCGAGGTCGGCGGGGGGACGAGCTTGCGCGGTGCGTCGCGGGCCGTCGCGGTCCACGCCGTGATGAAGACGAGCAGGCGGGAAACCAAGGAAATGAAGAACAGCAGACCGATGATCGAGCCGAACGCGGCCCCGGTCGGTGACTTGCCGACCAACCCTAGGTAGATGCTCCCGGCCTGCTTGAGCAGCTCGAAACCGAGCGCGGCGGCCACCGCTCCCCGCATCGCGCTGCGCGTGCCGACGGCCTCGCGCGGCAGCTTGGCGAGCACCCAGAGGAAGACGAGCCAGTCGGCCAGCAGCGCCAGCGGCACCGAACCGATCGAGATGACGGTGTGCGCCCAGCTTTCTTGGTCCATCCCGGCGAGCTTCATCAGGTACTTGCCCAGCGCGCCACCGGACGCGGTGAGCGCGAACGACACGACCAGCGCGGCGGTGAGGCTCAGCAACGCGAGCAGGTCCCTGACGATCACCCGCAGCAGCGGCTGCGGCGGGCGTTGCTGGTCCCACATCGCCGTCAGCGCGTCGCGCAGAGCGTTGATCCAGTTCCAGCCGGAGTACAGGCCGACCACGAGACCGAGCACCCCGACGTTGGCGCGCTGCTCGACGAACTGGTTGAGCAGCTCACCGACCTTTTGGCCAAGCGAGCCCGGCACGAGGCTGGTGATCGACGTCTGCAACTGGTCCAGCAGCTGGGGCTGGCCGGCCAGCACGAACCCCGCGACCGAGAACGCGACGAGCATCATCGGGATCAGCGAAAGCAGGCTGAAGTAGGAGATCGAGGCGACGTAGTGGTAGCCGCTGTGGTCGATGTAGCGGTCCACGGCGCGCGCGAGATGGTCGAGCCACCGGTATCGCGTGCGGAGCCGCCGCCACCGGGACAGGAACTCCGGGGCGGTCGGCCGGGTACGGGATCGGAAGCTGCTCACGGTGCATTGTCACTGACAGCGGCACTGGCTCGCCCCTTGGGCGGCGACTCGGGCAGAGGTCGGACACAAAAGACCTTTTGGTCTGGACCTTTGCCGCTCGTGAACGTATACCTACCACCCTGAGAAGGTCTATTCAGCCCGCTGAACGAGGAGGCACCGTGGCGATGGGGCTCGGCGGCCTCGGTGTCACCGACGCCGAGCAAGAGGTTTACGAGCTGCTCCTGTGCCACTCCGACGCGACTCTCGCGCAGCTGGCGGAGCGTTCCGGGACCACCAAGACACGGCTCGGCGGCCTCCTCGACGCGCTCGAAGGCCACGGCATGCTCACCCGCACGGAGGACAAACCCGTGCGGTTCACCGCCGCGCCACCGGATATCGCCGTGGAAATCCTCGCGGCCCGCCGTCAGGAGGAGATCGCCCGCGCGCGGCTCGCCGGAACCGCGCTGGGCAAGCGCTTCCGCGAGGAGAGCGACTCGCCGATCCAGCTCGTGCGCGGGCGCGAGGCCGTCGCGCACCAGTTCCGCCAGATCCAGCAGCTCGCCAGGAGCGAAATACTCATCCTCGACAAACCGCCGTACGTCGTCGAGCCCGACGGTGGCCAGCTGATGCTCCAACGCGAATTGCAGGCGAAAGGCGTGCGCTACCGGACGATCTACGACCGGGCCGCCCTCGACGAAGCCGGGCAGTTCGACGAACTCAAGCAGCTGACGGCGTCCGGTGAACTGGCCCGGGTGCTGACCGGGGTGCCGATGAAACTCGTCATCGCCGATCACCGCTTCGGGCTGGTGCCGTACGAACCGCCCGCCGGGCACCAAAGCGTCCTGCTGCGGTCTTCGGCGTTGCTGGACGGTTTGGTGACGTTGTTCGAGTCGCTGTGGGAGCGCGCGACTCCGCTTTGGCCGCAGGCGCGGCAAGCCGGGTCGGACGAATCCTTGACCACCGACGACCAGCAACTGCTCGCGCTACTGGCGGCCGGGCTGACCGACGCGGCCATCGCGCGGAAACTCGGTGTCGCGAAGCGGACCGTGGAACGCCGGATCCGGCGCGTGATGGACGGCCTCGGCGCCCAGACCCGCTTCCAGGCGGGCCTGCAAGCCGCCACCCACGGCCTCTTCGACGTCCCCGAGTAGCGCCCCGGGGAATGTGTCGACATATTCCCCGGGGCGGGCCGGACGTGGAGAAGGGGGCTTCCTCACGTGGTGCGAGGAAGCCCCCTTCTCCGGTCAATCGCTAGAAGCCTGCGGTGATCTTCGAGAAAGCCCAATCCGCTTGGGCGATACCACTACAGTTGGACACGACGCCGCCGCCGGCGCAGCCGCGGTCCCGGTTGACCGACCAGAAGGCCAGCCTGCCGAGGCCGTTGGACTTCGACCAGTCACGGATCTGGGTCCAGGCCGCCACCGACGTCAGCTCCTGCTGATCGGACAGGCCGTTCATGCCGGAGATGCCGACGTGGTTGAACGCGACCGCGTCCGACCAGCCGAACGTCGACTTGAGCTTGTTCTTCAGCGCGGTCGACGTCGCCACGGTGTCGGCGTAGATGTTGGAGCTGCCGAAGTCGAACGGCATCTGCGTGAAGATGTCGATGTTCGCGCCGAGAGCCGCCGACCGGTCGACGAGCCGGTTGCCGTAGTAGTTCGGGCCGGTCGTCGACGTGCCGAAGGTGACGATCGTCTGGATGCCGGGGTTGTTCTGCTTGACGATCTTCAGCGCGCTCAGGATGCGGTCCTGCACGGCCTCGTTCTCGAACTCGTCGGAGTTCTCGATGTCGATGTCGATCGCCTTGAGCCCGTAGGCGCTGATCACCTTCTGGTAGGCACCCGCCAGCAGCTCGGGGGTCGCGCAGTTCGGGCCGAGCTTGTTGCCGCTCCACCCGCCGAACGACGGCACGATGTCGCCGCCCGCCGCGCGGATCTGCGCGATCGCCGTCGCGTCGGCACTGCCCTGCAGCGGACGGGAACCGTCCCAAGCCGGGTTGCAGCCGCCGGACGAGAGCACGAACGCCATGGTGAACCACTTGACGCCGGTGGAGTTCATCACCGAAGCGATGTTCGGCGGGTCACCCCAGCCCATGTAGAGGTACGGTGCGCCGCGCCCACCGGCGGGCGGAGGATTCGTGGTGGGCGGCGGAGTCGTCGTCGGCGGCGGGGTGGTGGTCGGCGGCGGCGTGGTGCCACCGGCGTCGCAGGAGGCGCCGTTGAGCCTGCAGCCCGACGGCGTGCTGAACGTGCCGGTGCCGTTGAAGCCAAAGCTCGCCGTGCCACCGGGAGCGACACTGCCGTTCCAGGTGTTCTTCACCGTGATGTGCTGGCCGTTCGCGGTGTAGCTGCCGTCCCAGAGCGAGCCGACCTTCTGGCCCGCACCGAGATCGAACTCCACGGTCCACGAACTGATCGCGGCCGAACTGCCGTTCGCGATCGTGTACTTGGCCTCCCAACCGGTTCCCCAGTCCGAGACCTTGGTGAACGTCGCCGAGAGCCCGCCGGCGGCACTGGCCGGGGCGACCGCGAGACCGGCCACGACAGCGCCGGTGGCGACTAACATTCCTAAGAGATGCCAACCACTCTTTAAAGAACCCAGTTTCATGATTCCTCCTTCACGAGCGCTGAGTCCTACTTGGACAGTCCGCCGCCGAGGGCGTTGATGAGCTCACCGTTTCCGGTGTCCCCACTGAGTTCCCAGAAGAACGCGCCGCCGAGACCCTGGCTCTTCACGTAGTTCGTCTTGCCGCCGATGGTCGCCGGGGTGTCGTAGCTCCACCAGTTCGTTCCACAGTGGGCGTACGCCGTGCCCGCGATGGTTCCGGTGGCCGGGCAACTGTTCTTGAGGATCTTGTAGTCCTCGATCCCCGCCTCATAGGTGCCGGGAGCGGCGCCGGTCGCGGTGCCACCGGGCGCGGACTGCGTGACGCCGGTCCAGCCACGACCGTAGAAACCGATACCCAGCAACAACTTGCTCGCCGGGACACCCTTGCCCTTGAGCTTCTGGATGGCCGCGTCGGAGTTGAAGCCCGCCTGCGGGATGCCCGCATACGAGGTCAGCGGCGAGTGCGGAGCCGTCGGGCCCTGCGCGTTGAAGGCACCGAAGTAGTCGTAGGTCATGACGTTGTACCAGTCGAGGTACTTCGCCGCGGTGCCGTAGTCGGCGGCGTCGATCTTGCCGCCGTTGCTGCCGTCGGCCGTGATGGCGGCGGTGACCAGGTTCGACGAGCCGAACCGGGTGCGCAGCGCCGAGATCAGGTTCGGGAACGCCGCCGCGCCGCTGGTGTTGCAGGTGAGACCACAGGCGTTGGGGTACTCCCAGTCGATGTCGATACCGTCGAAGACGTCTGCCCAGCGCGGGTCCTCGACCAGCTTGTAGCAGGAGTCGGCGAACGCGGCCGGGTTCTGCGCGGCCTGACCGAAGCCGCCGGAGTACGTCCAGCCACCGAACGACCAGAGGACCTTCAGGTTCGGGTGCAGCTTCTTGAGCTTGCGGAGCTGGTTGAAGCTGCCGCGCAACGAGCCGGGCTCCCAGGAGTCCGCCACACCGTCGACACTGCCGGCGGCGTCATACGCCTTGTCGTAGTCGGCGTAGGTGTCGTCGTTGGCGGTGCAGGAACCGTTGGTCACGTTGCCGAACGCGTAGTTGATATGCGTCAGCTTCGAGGCCGAGCCGCTCGTCTCGATGTTCTTGACGTGGTAGTTGCGGCCGTAGACGCCCCACTGCGCGAAGTAGCCGAGGTTCTTGAGCGCGCCGGGGTTCGGCGGGTTCGAGGTCGTGGTGGTCGGCGGGTTCGAAGTCGTCGGCGTGGTGGTCGTCGGCGGGTTCGAGGTGGTCGGCGTGGTGGTGGGCGGGTTGGTGCCGCCGTCACACGAAGCGCCGTTGACCTTGCAGCCCGAAGGCGCGGTGTAGGTGCCCGTGTAGGCGATGTTGAAGCCGAACGTCACCGAGGCGCCGGGGGCGACCGAGCCGTTCCAGGTGTTCTTCACCGTGATGTGCTGGCCGGCGGCGGTGTAGCTGCCTTCCCACAGCGAGGCGACCTTGTGCGCGGCCGGGAGGTCGAACTCGACCGTCCACGAGCTCAGCGCCGACGAGCTGCCGTTGGCGATCGTGTACTTGCCTTCGTAACCGGTCCCCCAGTCGGAGGATTTGGCGAAGGTGGCCGAAACGCCACCGGCGGCGCTCGCGGGCGCGACCACCAGTCCGGCCACCACCGCCACGACGGCCGTCATCAGGGCCAAGAAGTGCCAGCGGATCTTGGGCATGGTTCTCCGAGTCGTCATGGACGTCTTCTCCAATGCAGGGGGACACGGTGGAACATTGAAAAGAACAGCAAGAGAGGTCTGGACCAATTTTAAGGGGGTCCAGACCGCATTGCGGCGTCGGTTAACCGCCACTGTCGGTATTCCGACAGTCAATTGACGACGGAGAGTCACATCGGGGTCCATCAGCGCCGATCGGCCCAACGCAAGCCGCCAGATGCCTCAACTTCACGCTCATATCACCCGATCCGGTTTGATTCCGAAAACCGCCGGGCATTTTGGCCGCATGGTGAGAACGCGAGTTTCCAGTGGTCGAGGCACTGCCGCAAGAGTGGTCACCGGGGTAGGTGCGCTGTTCGCGATCATCGAAGTGATCTACATCTTGATGATCCTGATGGGCGCCAACCCGGCCAACGCCTTTTTTGGCTTCATCAAGTCGTTGGCCGAACCGTTGGCCCTCTTCTTCCCGGGTCTCTTCCCCCTGTCCAATCCCGATTTGGCGGTTCTGCTGAACTACGGTCTGGCCGCGGTGTTCTGGCTGGTCATAACCGGTTTCATCGCTCGGTTGCTGGGCCGCTGACCTGACCCGAAGGGGGCGCGCCTTCCCGGTGCGCCCCCTTCGTCGTCCACACTGTCCGGGTGAGCGATGCGAAATGGTTCGACGGCTGGATGCCCGCCGGGCTCGCCGCGGCGGGCCGGGCACTGCTGCCGTCCGTGCCCACCACACCCGCGGCCGTGCTGCGCAGTGTCAGCGAACAGCTCGTCGGGCGAAGGCTGACGGCGAAGGTCGGTGAGACCGACGTCGAACTGACCGTGGTCGAGCTGGACTACCGGACCGACACCCTTCGCCTGGCCACCGGCAAACTCGGGGACGTCCGCATCGTCGCCGAAGACATCACTTGGCCGGAAACCCCGGTGAAACGGGTGACGGTGGTGGCTCGCGACGTCCGGCTGCGGTCGTTGCCGACACCCGCGGCGATCCCCGCTTCCGTCGAGATCGAGATCGTCGTCAGCGGCGATGTCGTGCGTGCGCTGATCAGCGGCCTGCGTCCCGGGATCGTGGCCGAACCCGGCGAGGGCGGCATGGTCGCGATTCGCTCGGCACGGCACCCGCGCTGGGGATACGCCGAACTCGAACCGCGTATCGAAGACGCGTCGATCAGCCTGCGCCCGCGCGCGCTGCGCGTCGGCAAGCTCCGGATTCCCTTGCCACAGCGGCTGAAGCCGATCGTCCTTCCGCCGCCGGAGCTCCCGCCAGGGCTGAGCCTGACCGAAATCGAAACCCGAGACGACGAGGTCGTGCTGCGCACGGTGGCCGAAGAATGGCCCGAGCGGCTCTCGCGGATCCCGCTGCCCGATCTCCTGAGCTGGCTCACCACCGCGGCCCTCACGATGACCATCCCCCGGCTCTCGCCCCGGCGGCGCGGCGCCTGATCCCCTCGAAAGGCACAGATTCGACGAGGTCGTTGCCACCCAATACCATACTAAATGGTCACAGCTCCGCGGCCGGTCGAGGAGGATGCGTGTGGGATCCGGCTGCCCTGTGGGGGCTGTCCTCGCTGTGGTTCGTGATCTTCTACGCTGCCGGGCTGGTCGCGCTGGGGGCGGTGACCTGGTTGGCGCGGCGTGGGGTTGGCCGCGCTGTGCTGCCCAGCCCGTTGCCCGGGCTCGGTGCGGACGAGCTGGCGTACCTGCACGGTGGCGAGTACCGGCTGGCCGAGACCGAGCTGGCGCGGCTGATTTCCCAGCAGAAGCTGCGGGTCCGCCGGCCAGGGCACCTTGTCGCGGACGGCGTGGGAGAGGGCCTGTCCGCGGTGATCCTGGACGCGGCTCGGAAAGGCGCCCGGCCCGGTGACCTGATCGGAGTGGCGAAACGGGCGCGTGAGATGGCGCCGGTCGTCAGCCGGTTGCGGGAGGCAGGACTGATCAGCTCGGCACGCAACCGCGCGCTGCGGTGGTGGGGGCCGCAGGTGCTGCTGGCCGCGTGGCTGGTGGCCGGGGCGGCGCGGCTGGTCAGCAGCGGTCTGTCACAGACCAGGCCGGTGACGACCGACGGCGTGATAGTGCTTTTGATACCCGAACTGGTGCTGGGGTGCCTGAGCTTCGCGATGCTGTGCGCCGACCCCGGGGCGTTCCGCACCCGGGCCGGAACGGCGCTCGTCAACGCGTTGCGCCGGGCACGTGGCGGCGGCGGCAGCGCCCGCGACGGCGAGATGTCGGCGCGTTACGGCCCGCTGTTGCACGGCCCCGCCGGGACGGTCGCGGTATCGGGCCTGTCCGGCTACCCGGACCCGGACGTGGTGGACGCGCTGGCCGACCCACCCGGTCAGGGACCCGGTGGACCGTGAGACGGGCGGGCGGAACAGATCGGTGACTGCCTTGGTTGTCGCCCGTACGACAAGGTCGACGTCCTAAGGAGAACCACCGTGAAGGCGCTCGTTTCGCAGTCTTATGGCCCGCTGGAAGAGCTCGCCGTCGGCGAGCTCGCCACCCCGGTCGCCGGGCCGGGTGAAATCCTGGTGCGGATCGAGGCCGCGTCGCTGAACGGTGCCGACGCCAAGCTCCCCACCGGCGTGATGAAGGACTTCGCCCCGATCAAGCACCCGTTCGTGCCCGGCATCGACGCGTCCGGCGTGGTCGAAGCCGTCGGTGAGGGCGTGACGCGGTTCTCCCCCGGCGACAAAGTGATCACCACCAACGGTTTCGCCTCTGGTGCGATCGCCGAATACCAGGTCGTCAAGGTCAGCGCGTCGACCGCGATCCGGCCCGACGCGCTGAGCGCGGCCCAAGGCGCCGCGTTGCCGCTCGCCTCGGCGACGGCGAAGACCGTGCTCGACGCGGCCGGGATCCAGGCCGGGGAAAGCGTGCTCGTGGTCGGTGCTTCCGGCGGACTCGGCGTTTTCGCCGTGCAGTTCGCGAAGCGGGCCGGAGCGAAGGTGCTCGCGACGGGCCGCGCCGACGAGGTCGAGTTCCTGCGCGAACTCGGCGCCGACGAGGTCATCGACTACAAGACCACCGACACCGCGGAAGAAGCGCACAAACTGGTTCCCGGAGGCGTCGACGTCGTCTTCGATCTGGCGAACGCCGGTCCCGGTATCGAACCTTCCGCGGCGGCGGCCAAGCCCGGTGGGCGCCTGATCTCCGTACTCGGTGGTGCGGAGACGTTCGAGCGCGACGTCAAGGCGACCTACGTCCAGACGAAGGTCCCGGCCGGGCGGCTCGAAGAACTCGCCCAAGCGGTGGCCGACGGAAAACTGCGTGTCGAGATCGGCGCGACCTACGCGTTCGCCGACGCCGCGCAGGCGCTGATCGACTTCGCCTCGAAGCATTTCCGCGGCAAGGTCGTGATCACGCTCTGACCTCGAATTGTTCGCCCCGCCGACCGGAAATCGGAAAAATCTTGAAACTACCCTGAACCGGTCAGCGGGGACGTCCGTGTACCTGGCATCGGCAGCCGCGGGAAACGCGGAGCCACCGCACGGACCCAAGGAGCAACCCTCATGCGCCGCTCGCGCCTCATCGTCTCCGTCACCACGGCCGTTGCCGGGCTGGCTCTGCTCAGTGCCTGCGGCCAGGCCACCGAAACCACCGCCCCGCTTGCCGTGCAGCCTGCCGCGAACGCCGCCGCTGCCGACAGCGGCGTGAAACTCACCGCGGTGGAGCTCCCCACCATCGGCCAGGTCCTCACCGACAAGGACGGTTTCACCCTTTACCGCTTCGACAAGGACACCGCGAAGCCGCCGAAGTCCAATTGCGACGGTCAATGCGCCACGACCTGGCCCCCGGTCATCGCCCCCGCCACCGGTGAGGTCGAGGTACAGGGCGTCGACCCGTCCGTGGTCGGCAAGGTGACCCGCACCGACGGCACCGAGCAGGTCACCGTCGGCGGCTGGGCCGTCTACAAGTACTCAAAGGACACTCAGCCCGGTGACGCCAAGGGCCAGGCCGTCGGCGGCACGTGGTTCGGGGTGACCCCGACCGGCACCAAGGCCGGCGCGCTCGCCGAAGCCCCCTCCTCGGACGCCCCGGCCGCCGAGAACACCAAGATCTCCGCCGGTGAGATCGCGGGCATCGGCCCGATCCTGACCGACCAGAACGGCCGCACCCTCTACCTGTTCCAAAAGGACACCAAGAAGCCGTCGAAGTCGAACTGTGAAGGCGCCTGCGCCACCACCTGGCCGCCGGTCATCGCCAAGGGCGAGGTCCAGCTCGAAGGCGTCGACAAGAAGCTCGTCGGCACCGTGAAGCGCGCGGACGGCAGCGACCAGGTCACCGTCGGCGGCTGGCCCGTCTACACCTACTCCAAGGACACCGCCCCGGGCCAGGCCAACGGCCAGGGCGTCGGCGGCACCTGGTTCACCATCGAGTCCCGCGGCTGCAAGTCCGGCACCAACCCCGCATAGGGATCCGACCAGGGGTTGTTCCGGGTGGGAATACCACGCGGGGCACCCCTGTTGAACACCTTGGTCGACGCGCCAACGTGTCCCCCGGGCTCACCCCATTGCCTTCGCGGAATACCGTTCGGCTGGAACCGCGTCGTGCCGCTTGCCGAGAGGCGACCGGGCGCGTCGACCCTTTCAAGCTCAGTGGCCCTACCGGCTTCTCTTCACGGTAGGGCCACTTGCGTTTTCCTCCCCTTCTTTGGGGGCACTACGTACCGCCATCTGTCGACAGATGGCGGTCAATAGCGCCGCGAAACACTCACTAGCCCCTCCAGCACCGCAGCAGGCAGATCAAGGTCCAGCGACCGCAGTGTCTCGCCCAACGTGGCTGGAGTCACCGCAGTGGTGTCGACGCGGCCGTCCGCGTGTTCCACGGTGAGTTCGTTCCCCACCAGCCGCCTGCTGATCCCGTGGTCGAGGCGCATCACGATCAGTTTGCTGGTGAACGGCGAGTGCGGGTGGGTCGCCACGTAGTAGTTCGAGAGTTCGTAGTCGATCAGTCGCTGAGGCTGGTCGTCGAAGGCGTGCTGGGGTTCCCAGTCGTCACCGGCCCGCTTCGACAACGTCCACAGTGGACCGTCCTGGGTGAGCTGGTGGTCCCAGCCCGCCTGGCTCACCACGACGCCGTCTTCGAGCGGCATCGGGCGCATCATGCCCGCGCCGTACCCGACGTCGACCAAGTGGTCGCGTCCGTTGTGCCCCACGATCAGCATCATGTGCGTCCGCGGCCCCGCTTTGTGCGGCTGCACGCGCGAAAGCCGTCGCTGCACCGCGTAGCCGAGCCGTTCCAGCACCGCGGCGAACAGCAGCGCGTGCTCGAAGCAGTAGCCACCGCGCTTCCGGTCCACCAGTTTGCCGGCGATCGCGCTCAGCTCGAGATCCGGCGTCGTGCCGAGCACCGGGTCCACGTTCTCGAACGGGATCGCCCGCACGTGCGCTTCGTGCAGGGCCTCAAGGGTTGCCTCCGATCGGTGCAGGCCGATCCGCGCCAGGTAGGCGTCGACATCCAGGGCGGCCGTGTTCCACACGTCGGTTTCGATCGCAGTGCTCATGTGCTCAGCCAAGCACCTCGACCTAGGTCGAGGTCAAGGTGATCAGCGCACCAGTTCCCAGGTCAGCACTCCGGCCGGGGTGACCTCGGCCCGATAATCGCCGTAGGTCCGCTCCCCGGTTTCGAGCGCGGTGGCGGTCTGTTCGAGCAACTCGGTCAGACTGGCGGGCCGGCGGCTGAAGTCGACGGAGCCCTCGTGGTCGCTCTGGCCGAGTTTGCCTTCATGTCCGCGACGCTGGTCGAGGAAGAGCACATCACCGGCGCCGTCGACGGCGAACGGGACGAACTGGCCGTGCCACCAGGAGCCGACGCTTTCGTTGACACCCTGCGTCAGGACTTCACACAACGACTTCGCCTGGATGCCGATGTCCGCCACCGAAACCGGCCGGTAGATCGCGGGCAGCAGCTGGCCGCCGCCGGTGCCCATGCCGTCGTGACGCAGCAGCGAAGCGACCAGCTCAGGCGGTAGCGTCACGCCGATCCGCTGTTGCACCTCACCGAGCCGCGCGACGGGAGCCGGTCCGGCGAGGGCGGCCGCGCTCGCCGGGGCGTGTGCCGCCAGCCAGGTCTCGATCCGTTGCCACGCAACGTTCACGCGCTGATCCACTGCCTCGGGAACGGCTGCCACGGCACCCGACCCCAGCTCTGGCCGACAACCGGAGTCGACCGTCAGCGGCAGACGCGCGATGGACGTCGGCCGGGCGACCGCCACCGACATCTTGGGCAGGCTGCCACCGCTCAACGGCACCGCACGCAGGCTCCCGAACGCGCCTTCTGACGTCGTTCCCGGCTCGTCACGGGCGAGCGCGGCCACCACGATCCCGCCGGCGAACACCACCGCCGCCGCGAACACCACGAGCGTCTGTCCCCACGGCGGTTTCATCCGGCCAACTATGCCAGGCCGTATCTGGATCCGTCACCAACGCCTCCTGTACTCCGGGGAGGAAACTTGCGATGGGATTTTCCAAGCTGCTGAAGGCGATCAACGACGTAGCCCTCAACCGGGCCGACTTCGTACTGGAAGCGGTCAACGCCACCACGCTCGGCCGGATCGAACCCGAGCTCCGGGAAACCTCGTTGCTGCTCAAGGCGATCGGTGACGTGACGCTCAAGCGGGCCGAGCGGCTCGGAGAAAGCCGGCTACTCCGCGGCGCACTCGATGGCGAGCAGCGCCATGTCGTCGTGCTCGGCTTCGCCAAGCCACTCGTGCACGGCCTCGCGGACGCGTTTCACCACCAGGTGCGCGGGCAGGCCCGTGCATTCGGCGAGCATCTCGCTCAGTCGTTCCTGGCCGTACAGCTCCGCCCGGTCGTGAGTACCGCGGGCTTCGCTGATGCCGTCGGTGTAGATGAGGCAGATGTCACCCTCGGCCAGTTCGACCACGCAGTCGGCGAATCGCGCTTGCGGTGAAACGCCGACCAGCATGCCTTGCAGCGCAAGCTCTTCGACCTCCCCGGACTTCCGCAGCACGAGCGGCGCGGGATGGCCACCGGAGGTCAGCGTCAGCCGGAGGCCACCGTCGTCCAGTGCTTGCATCGACCCGACGATGAGGGTGGCGAACCGGCTGCTGCCCGCCGCGATGAGGATTTCGTTCAGCCGTTGCAGAAGCCGTTTCCCGTTGCGCTCCACCAGATGCAGCGCGGCGAGGGAATGGCGGACCCGGCCGGTCAGTGCGGCGGCTTCGGCGCCGTTTCCGCAGATGTCGCCCAGCACCACCAAAGCGCTGCCGTCGGCGCGGGGATGCACGTCGTAGAAGTCCCCGCCGATGTCGAGCGCGCCCTTCGCCGGTTCGTACCAGACAGCCAGCCGCGAGCCCGGCACCGAAGGCAGTTCTGTCGGGCCGAGAGTGGTCTTGAGGCCGTCGATGGCGTCGCGTTGCCGCTCGAAGTGGAACGCGCTGGACATCGCCGCGCCCGCCCGCCGCGCGAATTCCGTGACCGCCAGGCCTTGCTTGTCGCCGAAGGGGAGGTCTTCGCCGCGGTTGCCGAGCACGATCGCGCCGACCGGGCCGCTGCCGTCCTCGGCGATCAGCGAAACCACCGACACGTGCATACACGGCCCGAGGATGGCCGTGAACGCCGTGGGCAGGTTGAGTACTTCGGCAGGGGGAAGCGGCCGCGCCCGGACGTGCCCGGCGCCCGACATCGTCTGGCTCAGCAAGGGCGCCAGCTCGGGCAGCACCCGGCGGACACGGCCCTTGGCCACGCCGGACGGAGCGCCGGCGCTCCACCATTCCCAGCGGCCACGGGTGGTCGGCAGGACCACGTAAGCGAAATCGGCGAGTTCGGCCGCCGCGAGCTCGGCGATCACCGCCGCCGTCAACGCCCGATCCCAGACACCGGTCAGGCGCACACCGGCTTCGGCGAGGAAACCTTCGATGCCCACCGGCCCTTCCGGGCCGCGGGAACAGGTCCAGATGCGCCAGCCGTCCTGCACCGTGCGGCATACCGCGGGGAACCGGGCTCCGCCGTATTCGACGTAACCTTCGTCACTGTTGCCAAGGCCGAGCACGGCGACCCGGCCCGGTTCGACCCAGCCACCGCCGTCGAGCGACGGGAACCATTCGAGCGCTGCGGGGTTGCACCAGCGGATCTGCCCTTCGGCGTCCTGCAGGATCACCGCGTCGCTGACGTCGGTGAGCGCCTCACGCCAGAACCCGCCGGTGTCCGGCAGGTCGTCCAAGCCGGGTCGTCGGCTAGGCACGGCAACCGCCGACAGCCGACCACAATGCCATTCCCGAACCTCCTGGCCCAGCGTAGCGCGGCGTAAGCAGGTGCCCAGCTCTGCGTAGACAACGAGGGCTAGGTCGAAGTGTAGAGCGAATCATGGGACGCTGGCCCAAGTGGTTGCGACCGGAAGTTTCGTGAGCACTGAACACCTTCGCCGAGAGGGACGAGAGCGTTGACAATCCAACCCCAGCCCGTGCATTCCCCGCTTGATGGCGAGGATGGCCAGCCGATCGACGAAACCGCGCTCGAACGGCTCCTCGCCGCCGCTCGTGACCTGGGCGACGGGAACTTCCGCCGCCGTGTCGTCATCGCCGGCGACGGGGTCCCGGCCCAGCTCGCGGCTGCCTTCAACGACATCGCCGAGCGCAACCAGCGGCTGGTCAGTGAGCTGCAGCGGGTCCGCGCCAGTGTCGGGCAGGCGGGCAAGCTCGACGTGCGCGTCGCGTCCGAGGTCGGGCCAGGCGGCTGGGCGACGGCGGTCGACTTGGTGAACGGGCTGATCGGGGACGTGACGCGGCCCACCATCGAGCTGCACCGGGTGCTGGGCGCGGTCGTCGAAGGCGACCTTTCGCAGCCCATGGCGCTGGAGCTCGACGGCGAGCCGCTGCACGGTGAGTTCGCGCAACTCGGCCAGCGTGTCAACGGGCTGGTCGCGCAGCTGTCGCTCTTCGCGACCGAAGTCACCCGCGTGGCGCGGGAGATCGCCACCGAAGGCCGCCTCGGCGGGCAGGCCGACGTCCCCGGCGTGGCCGGGACCTGGCGCGACCTCACCGACTCCGTCAACTTCATGGCGACGAACCTCACCGACCAGGTCCGCAACATCGCCCAGGTCACCACCGCCGTCGCGGGCGGCGACCTGACCCAGAAGATCAACGTCGACGCCCAAGGCGAAATCCTCGAACTCAAGAACACCATCAACACCATGGTCGACCAACTCTCCGCCTTCGCCGACGAAGTCACCCGCGTCGCCCGCGAAGTCGGCAGCGACGGCCGCCTCGGCGGCCAGGCACAGGTGCCAGGAGTGGCCGGAACCTGGCGGAGTCTCACCGACTCGGTCAACCAGATGGCCGACAACCTGACCGACCAGGTCCGCAACATCGCCCAGGTCACCACCGCCGTCGCCCGCGGCGACCTCACGCAGAAGATCAACGTCGACGCCCAAGGCGAAATCCTCGAACTCAAGACGACGATCAACACGATGGTCGACCAGCTCTCGTCGTTCGCCGACGAAGTCACCCGCGTCGCCCGCGAAGTCGGCACCGAAGGCCAGCTCGGCGGCCAGGCGCAGGTACCCGGGGTCGCCGGGACCTGGCGCGACCTCACCGGCTCGGTGAACTTCATGGCCAACAACCTCACCGCGCAGGTCCGCAACATCGCCCAGGTCGCGACGGCCGTGGCGCGAGGTGACCTGTCGCAGAAGATCGCCGTCGACGCCCAGGGCGAGATCCTCGAACTCAAGAACACGCTGAACACGATGGTCGACCAGCTCTCGTCGTTCGCCGACGAAGTCACCCGCGTCGCCCGCGAAGTCGGCAGCGACGGCCGCCTCGGCGGCCAGGCGGAGGTGCCGGGGGTCGCCGGGACGTGGAAGAACCTGACCGACAACGTCAACTTCATGGCCAACAACCTCACCGACCAGGTCCGCAACATCGCCCAGGTCACCACCGCCGTCGCCCGAGGCGACCTGACGCAGAAGATCAACGTCGACGCGCGCGGCGAGATCCTCGAACTCAAGAACACCATCAACACCATGGTCGACCAGCTCTCCGCGTTCGCCGACGAGGTCACCCGCGTCGCCCGCGAAGTCGGCACCGAGGGCAAGCTCGGCGGCCAGGCGCAGGCGCGCGGCGTCGCGGGCATCTGGAAGGACCTCACCGACAACGTCAACGTGATGGCCGACAACCTGACGGACCAGGTGCGCAGCATCGCCACGGTGGCCACGGCGGTCGCCGGCGGTGATCTCGGCAAGAAGATCACCATCGAGGCACAGGGCGAGGTCGCCGCGCTGGCCGAGACGATCAACGGCATGGTCGAAACGCTGCGGGCGTTCGCCGACGAGGTCACCCGTGTCGCCCGCGAAGTCGGCACCGAGGGCATCCTCGGCGGCCAGGCGCGAGTGCCGAACGTCGGCGGCACCTGGAAGGATCTCACCGACAACGTCAACTTCATGGCCAACAACCTCACCAGCCAGGTCCGCAACATCGCCCAGGTCACCACCGCCGTCGCCAAGGGCGACCTGTCGAAGCGGATCGACGTCAACGCCTGGGGCGAGATCCTCGAGCTCAAGACGACCATCAACACCATGGTCGACCAGCTGTCGTCGTTCGCCTCGGAAGTGACACGGGTGGCGCGCGAGGTCGGGACCGAAGGCACGCTGGGCGGCCAGGCCGAGGTCGAGGGCGTGTCCGGGACCTGGCAGCGGCTGACCGAAAGCGTCAACCAGCTCGCCGGAAACCTCACCACGCAGGTGCGGGCGATCGCCGTGGTCGCCACCGCCGTCACCGCGGGCGACCTGACCCGGCAGATCACCGTCGACGCGTCCGGGGAGGTGGCCGACCTCAAGGACAACATCAACCAGATGATCGCGAACCTGAAGGAGACCACCCGGACCAACCAGGAGCAGGACTGGCTCAAGACGAACCTGGCCCGCATCTCCGGTCTCATGCAGGGACACCGCGATCCCGCGTCGATGGCGTCGTTGATCCTGAGCGAGCTGGCACCGCTGGTCGACGCGCAGCAGGCCGCGTTTTTCCTGGCCAGTGTGGAAGGCGGCAAGACTGTCCTGCGGTGTATCGCCGGTTACGGGCGTTCGACGGAGGTCTCGGCGGAACTCCAGTTCGACCTCGGCGAGTCGCTCATCGGACAGGTGGCGGTCGACCGGCGGACCATCCTGGTCCGCAACGCGCCGCCCGGCTACGCGCAGATCTCGTCCGGGCTGGGTTCGGCCGCGCCGGTCAACGTCATCGTGCTTTCCGTGCTGTTCCAAGGAAAAGTGCTCGGAGTCGTCGAACTGGCGTCGGTCAACGAATTCAGTGAGGTCCATCTGGATCTGCTCGACCAGCTCCGGGAAACCATCGGCGTCAACATCAACACGCTGCTGACGAATTCCCGGACCGAAGTCCTGCTGACCGAATCCCAGCGCCTGGCCCAGGAACTGCGCGCCCGGTCGGAGCAATTGCAGGAGCAGCAAGGGGAACTGCGCAAGTCGAACACGGAACTCGCCGAAAAGGCCGGGCTGCTGGCCCAGCAGAACAGCGACATCGAGGTCAAGAACAGCGAAATCGAACAGGCCAGGCAGGAACTCGAAGACCGGGCGCGGCAGCTGACGATGGCGTCGCGCTACAAGTCCGAGTTCATGGCGAACATGTCGCACGAACTGCGCACACCGTTGAACAGCGCGTTGATCCTCGCCAAACTGCTCGCCGACAACCTCGAAGGAAACCTGACCGAGAAGCAGATCCAGTTCGCCAGGACGATCTACTCGGCGGGCAGCGACCTGCAGCAGCTGATCAACGACATCCTCGACCTCGCCAAGGTCGAAGCGGGACACGTCGAACTGCAGATCTCCGACGTCACGCTGCCCGAACTCGTCGACTACGTCGAGACGATCTGCCGCCCGCTGACCGCGGACAAGGGGCTGGAATTCGCCGTCGAGATCGAGCCGTTCGTGCCGGAAAGCCTGCACACCGACGAACATCGGCTGCAGCAGGTCCTGCGCAATCTCCTGTCGAACGCGGCGAAGTTCACCGACGAGGGCAGCGTCCGCCTGCACATCCGCATGGCGAGCCCGGCCGAGGTCAAGGAAGAGAGCATCCGCGACGCACCCGGTGTGCTGGCCTTCGACGTCGAGGATACCGGGATCGGCATCCCGGCGGACAAGCTCGCGATCATCTTCGAGGCGTTCCGCCAGGCCGACGGCACGACCAGCCGCAAGTACGGCGGCACCGGGCTGGGGCTGTCCATCAGCATGCAGCTGACGCAGCTGCTCGGCGGTGAACTACGGGTGCGCAGCGAACCGGGCACCGGCAGCACTTTCACGCTGTACCTGCCCATCGACACCGAACGCGCACCCTCGCTGACGCCGTCGCACACGGGACAGCTGGCCGTGCTGCCGCCGCTGTCGACGCTGCGGTTCAACGGCGAGAAGGTGCTCATCGTCGACGACGACCTGCGCAACGTGTTCGCGCTGTCCGCGGTGCTCGAACAGCACGGCCTCGAAGTCGTCTACGCCGACACCGGTGTCGCCGGGATCAGGTCGCTGGAACAGCAGCCCGACACCGCGCTCGTCCTGATGGACGTGATGATGCCCGAGCTGGACGGCAACTCGACGATCGCCGCGATCCGCGGCATGACCATGCACGCCGACCTGCCGATCATCGCCGTGACGGCCAAGGCGACCGCGGAGGACAAGGAACGCACCCTCGCGTCGGGCGCCGACGAGTACGTGACCAAGCCCGTGGACACCGACCACCTGCTGAACCTGATCAGCGTCCACCTCGAAGCCGACGAAGGCGCCTGACCCCGGGGAATATGTCGACACTTTCCCCGAGGGTCAGGCTGGGTCGATGGTGGCCAGTTGGTTGAGGCCGGAGGCGAGCAGGACGCGCTCGATCGGGCTCCGCGCGGGCACGGTGACGGTCAGCCGCTCACCGCTGGCCTGCGCGGCCATCGCGAGTTCGAACAGCGTCCGGACGGCGAAACTGTCCAGGTATTCGACGCCGAGGAGGTCCAGCCGCAGCGGGACCGAGCCGCCGCGGCTGATCTGCTGGACCCGGTCGCGGACTTCTTCGGCGTTCGCCGCGTCCAGTTCCCCGGTCATCCGCACGCGGACCGGCTTCTCGTCGGCGAGGACCTCGACCTCCAGCACGTCCGTCCCGGCCCACGCCGCGGCGACCACCGGTTTGCCCACCGGCCCTCCGCTCGTGAGCTGGTAGGTCATCCGCACGGTCGTCCCGCCGGGGCCGCGGTCCAGCCGCACGTCGCCCATCGACGCGCGGACCAGATGCAGCCCGCGGCCGCGATGGGCGCTGGCGACGAGGTCGGTCTCCTGCCACCGTCCGTGGTCGGCGACCTCGAGGTGCAACTGCCCGCTGTCCCGCAGGGCGGCGGTGACCACCGCTTGTCCAGGGGCCTGGTCGCGGTAGGCGTGCTCGACGGAGTTGGCCATCGCCTCCCCCACCGCCAACTGGACGGCCATCGCGTCCTCGGCACCGATGTTCGCCCCGGTCATCCATTCGCTGAGCGCCCGGCGGACGGTCGAGAGCTGCTCCGGCCGGGCGACGACGCCGAGGCGGAACGGCGGTATCTCGACGGAGCCGGCGCGGACGACGAGCAGCACGGCGTCGTCCTGGACCGGTGCACCGCCGGGCAGCATGACGGCGAGAAGCCGTTCGGTGAGTTCCAGGCAGGAGAAATGCCCGTTGCGGACTTCCGCGGCCGCACCGAGGAAAAGGGCGTCCGACTCCTCCGGCGACCGGCCCCGCCTGGACAGGACACCGTCGGTGTACAGGACCAGCGCGTCGCCGGCGGCGAGCGGCACGGTCTGCGGAGTGGCGTGCTCGCCCGCTCTCGCCAGCGGCATCCCGAGAGAACCCGCGAGGAACACCGCCGGCCCGGACCGGGGCACGAAGATCGGCCACGGGTGGCCGGCGCTGGCACAGCGCAGTTCCTGGTTCGCGGGATCGAAGATGGCGACGGCCACGGTGCTGCCGACGGCTTCGGGAAGGCGTCCGGCGAGCGCGTCGAGCCGGCGCAGCACCGTCGACACGTCGTCGCCCGCCAGCAAGGCCGAAACGAGCGCGCCCCGGAGCATGGTGATGGCCGTCGCCGAAGAGTCCCCGCCGCCCACGAGGTCCCCGACCGCGACCGCGAGCCTGCCGCCGTCGAGGGTCAACGCCTCGGACCAGTCGCCTCCGCCGCGGCGGCTGTCGGAGCCCGCCACCGAACCGGCGGCGAACTCGTAACCGTGCACGGTGTCCAGGAAGGCCGGCTCGGCGTCTCCGATGGGTACCGCCGCGGGCGACTCGGGAAAGTCAGCCTCGCCAGCCATGAACGCCCTCCGGTGTGGTGCGGCTCCTGACATTCCGGGCCGCCGGAGAGGGATATTACCGCCGAGCCGGGCAACGCGTCGGACAACGCTTCACCCGGTTACGGCTCCTCGCGTTTTAAGCCTTGACCAGCTAAGCCTCGGCCAGCACCTGGTCGATGAACTCGACCGTCTCTTCTTCGCTGAGCGCGACCTTCTCCAGCTCCCGGAAGATGACGACGTACTCCCGCGTCTCCTCGGAGCTGTCTTCGATCAGGACGTCCTTGTACGGCTGCTCGAGCATCAGGGCGTAGTCGTCCTCCTGGTCGGACAGCTCGAAGATCTCGAACGAGCCCACCAGCCCCCGATGCCTGCCCGCACTGAACGGCACGACCTGGATGGTGACGTTGTCCAGTGCGGCCAACTCCTTGAGCCGTTTCAACTGGTCCCGCATGACCTCCGGGCCGCCTACCTGACGGCGCAGCACCGATTCGTCGAGGATGAAGTACGAATCCGGACCGCCGGGTTCGAGCAGCTTCTGCCGCTGCAACCGCACCGCCACGCCGTTTTCGATGCGTTCCTCGTCCGCGATTCCCGTTGAAACCAGGACGCGGGCGTAGTCACGCGTCTGCAGGATGCCGGGCACGGCCAGATTCTGGAACTGCCGGAGCCGAATCGCGGAGGACTCCAGGCCAAGGAAGGTGAGGAACTGCTTGGAGTAGTTGTCGCGGTACTTATGCCACCACGCCTGTTCCTTCCCGGCGCGGGCCATCGCGACGAACTGTTCCACCCGGCCCTCGTCGGTGATCTTGTAGTTGAGCAGCAGCGCCTTGAGATCGGTGATCGAGATACCGACCGTTCCGTTCTCGATGCGGATCAGCTTCGAAGGAGACCAGTCGAGCGAGTCGGCGACGTCCTTCTGTGTGAGCTGGAGCCGATCACGCTCCTGTCGCAACTCGCTTCTCAGCCTCCGGAGCTGGCTGAGCGGGGTTTTACCCCTGGTCATAGATCCTCCTCGTAACATCTGACAGATAATCCTGCCACATAGCACCTGGATAGTTGGCGAAAAGCTATCGGTCGCAACGTCGGTCAGCAAGCGGCGGACTAGCCAATCGACGTGTAGCGTAATGCCAGCTTTCCTCGGTCACAGTCTTGGGGTTGCCAAGATGGACCGCAGGATCAACACCGTCACACGATCAGCGGATTCGGCCTGTTCGGCCGCTGGTCCACCGACCGCCTCCCCACCCTCAGCTCTCCTGTTCCCCGCAGGTACGCACCCAGCCGCGGTGCCGCTGCCCGGCAACCTTGACGTGGGCGACTTCGTCGAAGGCGCGTACGTCGATGCCGGCATAACCGTGGCGGACGACCGAGGTGTAGATGTCGTCGGAGACCACCACCAGCAACGGTCGCACGGACGCCCGGAACCGCTTCTTCACTTCGGGGGCGTCCAAGAGCCGGAAGGCGACATCGAGCGCCTCGCCGAACCAGCCGTGCCCGTCGAAGTGCACTTCACCGGCATGCACCACCGCCCGCAGGCGCAACCGCGCCTCGGGGTAACTTTCGGCGTACCCGGCCAGCAGCTCGTCGAGCATCGGGACGACCTTGCTGAGCAGCAGCGTCTTGGGAATGTCGTCCACCGGGTGGATGAGCGCGAGGATCCCGTCCCCCCGGTCCACGAACCTGTCCCGATGGGGCGCGGTGATCCCGCTTTCCACCATGCAGCGTTCGAGAAGGTCGTACATCGCCCTGCGGAGACTCATCTTCGCGGAGTTGTTGCGCTCGGTCGACTGCTCGATGTCGACGGCGAAGATCCGCCGGTAACAAGGCTGGCCGATCTGCGGAACCTGCGTGGCGGCGACGGCTTCGAGCGCACGACCCCCGTCTTCGGACTGCCACACCTGGTCGTTCTCGGCGCGGGCCATCCGCACCAGTTCCTCCACCCGGTCGGCGTCGGTCACGCCGTAGTGGAGCAGCAACATTCTGAGATCGGCGACCGGGATACCCCTGGTGCCGTTTTCGACGCCGGCCAACATCGAAAGCGACCAGTTGAGCGCGTAAGCGACATCCTCTTGCGTGAGCTGAAGCTTCTCCCTCTCCTGCTCCAGCTCCACGCTCAGCCACCTGAGCCGGCTGAGCGGTCGTACACCCCTCGTCATAAGCCCTCCTCCGTCTGTAGCAGATCGCAATCTGCTACATAGCACTAGGGTAGCAAGCAGAACGCCCCTCGGCATACGGAAATGAGCTAGAAGCTCGCTGACAAGCGGATATCAGGCCAACTGCCACGGGAAAATTTGGACATAACGCCACAAAACGGGCACATTTATCGAGTTTGGGCACTAAATCTGACGAAGACGGCCCGGAAAGTTGCTACTTAGGATGAGTTCCGAGGAGCACGTGCACCGGAACCGCGATCCTGCACGTGCATACGCACCAGGCGGATGCGCCTAGCAGATGGCGGCGTCGGCGCGCACGTTCACCAAAAAGGCAGTCCACCCCGCGGCAGGGAAGTTAAGGCGCGGCCCCGGACGGTCCTTCGAATCCCGCATCACGACGAGGTCGGCGCCGAGGACGACTTCGACACAATTCGTGTTGTCTCCCTGACCACTGGCCGAGCTCTTCACCCAACGGATTCCGGACGGTTCTACTTCCACCACGTACGCGCTGCTCCGTCGGGCCACCTGTACTCCTTGATTCCGCGGTCCAGACCAGTGATAAGGGTATTCGGTACGTACGTCGGCTACAACCGCCGAAAGGCGTTCAAAATCATCTCGCGTTGGGTAGGTTCAAGATGTGGATCCGGTATGGGCACTACGTCAGATAGCTTTCCATCTGGAACGCAACGGCGAACCGACATATCGGGTCCGTGCGTTCCGTAATGCGGCGACGGTCGCCGAAGGACTGCCCGAGGGCGAACTCGAACAGCGCGCCCGCAATGGCACCCTCGCGGCCCTCCCCGGTATCGGGAAAACCACCGCGGCCGTACTCGCCCAAGCGGTGGCCGGCCGGGATCCCGAATACCTCACCAAGCTCCTCCAGGGCGGCACGTCGATCCCCGACGGCGGCGCGCTCGGCGAGGCGCTGCGCGGCGACTGCCACACCCACTCCAACTGGTCCGACGGCGGCAGCCCGATCGCGGAAATGGCCGAAGCGGCCCGCGACCTCGGCCACGACTGGATGGTGCTCACCGATCACTCGCCCCGGCTGACCGTCGCCAACGGGCTGTCCGCGGACCGCCTGCGCGCCCAGCTCGACGTGGTCGCCGAGCTCAACGAGCGGATGGCGCCGTTCAGGATACTGACCGGGATCGAGGTCGACATCCACCTCGACGGCACTCTCGACCAGGAGCCGGAACTGCTGGCGTCACTGGACTTCGTGGTCGCCAGCGTGCACTCGAAACTGCGGATGCCCGCCAGGGAAATGACCGCACGCATGCTGACGGCCGTGTCGGATGCACGGGTGAACGTACTCGGCCATTGCACGGGAAGACTGGTCATGGGAAAGGGACGACCGGAGTCGGAGTTCGACGCGGAGACGGTGTTCGAGGCCTGCCGCGACAACAACGTCGCGGTCGAAATCAATTCCCGCCCGGAGCGCCTCGACCCGCCTCGGCGACTACTGAATCTCGCCATTGAAATAGGGTGCGACTTCTCCATAGACAGCGACGCGCACGCGCCGGGTCAATTGAGCTGGCTGCCCTACGGATGTGTACGCGCGACGGAATGCGGAATCACCCCGGAGCGGGTGATCAACACTCGTTCCGCGGACGAACTGCTGGCCTGGGCGGCCGGATAGGGGCAGCCCGCGCCTCTATCCGGCCGGCACGGCCGACGCGGGACCAGTCGAAAAGGACCACTCAGTGGCGCGGGTCGCCAGTAGCCCGCTGAACCTTGCGAACGGCTCCGTCGAGCTGGTGGTGGTACTTGCCCTTGGTCTGCTTGTCGACGAACCGGGCGGCCTGGTTGGCGAGCTTGTTGACCTTCTCCGGGTTCTTCTTCGCGTACCTGCGGGCCACTTCAGCCGTACCCGCGAGGGCGGTCAGCTTGCGAAGCAGTGCCATGATCTCCCCTTTCGATGAACAGCTTGTGGTGTGACAACGTTCCGGGCGGCGGTTTGAGTTCCCCCAAACCCGGCCAAGAGCGCATTTCCGACGATGGGTGAAGCCTATGGACCTTCTGGCTGACGTGCAGCGCAACGCCGTGGTGCCCCAGTGGGCTCTGGTGTCGTCGCTGGTCGCCCCGGTCGCGATGATCGGCGGCTGGTCCATCGCGGCCGACCGGCAGCCCGGCGGGTTCGACTGGGTCCGCCGGACGATCAGCGAGCTCGCGGGACACGGGGCGCATGAGCGGTGGATCATGACGACCGGACTGGCGCTGCTGGGGATCTGCCATCTGGTGACCGCCGCGGGACTGAGGACCGCCGCCACACCGGGCCGGGTACTGCTCGCCATCGGCGGCGCGGCGATCATCGCCGTCGCCGCCCTCCCGCTCCCCGCGCACGGAACGTCGCTGTGGCACGGCGTCGCCGCCGGGGTCGTGTTCGTGACGCTGTCGGCGTGGCCGGTGGCATCCGGGGTGACGGCCGTCAACGGTCTCGCGAGCGCGGTGCTGACCGGTTTGCTGCTTCTGTTCCTGGTCGAGCTCCAAGGCGGCGGGGCCTACGCCGGCGCGACGGAGCGTCTGCTGGCGGGCGCGCAGGCCTGCTGTCCCGCGGTGGTGACACTCAGCGCGTCCGCCCGGCGCCAGGCGGCGTACTCATAACTCTGGTGTTATCGATCGATTCGATCTTCATCGTTGTTCGGCGGGTCCGGGCAGGCGATCGTAGTACTCATGAACGCAATGACGAACGCACTGATCACCCGCTCGAACGAAGCCGAAATCCTCGACAGCGACCCGAATTCGGTGCTCACCCTGCTCGCCGACTCCGGCACCACCGCCGGCGCGCTGACCAGCAACCGCAGCACGTTCCGCCAGGGCGCCGACGGCGCGCCGCCACATTTCCACACCAGCGCGTCCGAGCTCTTCTTCGTCCTCAGCGGCTCACTGCAGGTGCTCGTCGGCGAAGGACTCGTCACGCTGGAAACGGGCGACACGCTCGTCGTCCCGCCGAACACCCCGCACGCCTTCGGTGCCACGGCCGACCAGGACGCCGACGTGCTGTTCGTGTTCACCCCGGGCATGGACCGCTTCGACTACTACCGGCTGCTCGACCGCGTCTACCGCGGCCAGGCGGATCCGAAGGAGATCGGCGAATCACAGGACCGGTTCGACAACCACTACGTCGACTCCCCCGTCTGGCGACAGGCCCGTTCGGCTAGCTGACAGCGCCTTTGTCGTAGGCCTCGCGGGCGTCGGCGATGGTCGAGCGGTGACGCTCGGCCCACCCCGTCAGCTCCATCAAAGAGCTGTACAGCTCGCGGGCCATCTCCGTGGCGGTGTACTCGACCTTGGGCGGAACCGTCGGGTACACCTTGCGGACCAGCAGCCCGTCGCGCTCCAGGTTCCGCAGTGTCAACGTGAGCATCCGGCGGCTGATGCCGGTGATCGACCGCTCCAACTCGGTGAAGCGCACCGCGCCGCGCATGGTCTCGAGCAGGACGCCGATGCTCCACTTCCCGCTGACGCGGTTGAGCACTTCGAGCACCGTGCAGGCCTCCGCGAGCTGGGCCTCCTTGGACACAGTGCTGTTCCCCTGGGACATGAAGTGCCTCCTTCGGCGGCCCTCATAGTCACACATGATGACTCCCGTAACAAGAGATGCACCAAGGGGCGATCCAGCCGCGACATGTCGACATAACGTGATAGCCCGCGGGTGCAGCGACCGCCATCTGTCGACAGATGGCGGTGGTTGCGTTCAGAGCCAGTCGCGCTTTTTGAACATGACGTACAGCAGTCCCGAAACGAAGACGATCGCCGCGGTCGAAACCCAGAAACCGGACGAATGCCCGAACCCGGGATACGGCACGTTCTGTCCGTAGAACCCGGTGATCGCGGTGGGAACGGCGATGATCGCCGCCCAGCTCGTCACCTTCTTCATCACCATGTTCAGCCGGTTGCCCTGGATGTTCAGCTGCGTTTCCCGGATGGTGACCACCAGGTCCCGCAACGATTCCGTCCATTCCGAAGCACGCAGGACGTGGTCGTAGACGTCCTGGAAATACGGCTGCATCGGGTAGTCGACGATATGCAGATCCCGCCGCATGATCGAGTTCAGCACTTCACGCATCGGCAGGACGACCCGCCGCACCTCCACGAGACTCTTGCGAAGCCGGAACGAGCGGCGCTGCACATCGGAGTCGCGGGCCTTTTCGTCGAAGACCAATTCCTCCAACGCTTCGATCTGGTCGTCCAGCGACTGGACCACCTCGAAATGGGTGTCGACGATGTAGTCGAGCAGGCCGTGCAACAGGAACGCGACCCCGCTCTTCGCCAGGTCCGACGACATGTTCCAGCGGTCCACCACCGCGTCGATGTCGAAGTTGTCGTCCTTGCGGACGGTCACCAGCGCACGATCGGTGATGAACACGGCCATCTCCGACTTCGTCAGATCACCGTTTTCCGCCAGTATCGCGGAGTAAGCGGTGAGGAACGCGTGGGATTCGTAGCGATCGACCTTGGGCCGCTGATGTTCGTGTGTGGCGTCCTCAACCGCGAGTGCGTGCAGGCCGAGTTCGTCACCGATGTCGACGAGATCCGATTCATCCGGCTCGCAGAAGTCGACCCACACCGCCGTCGACGGATCGGCGAGGTGATCGGAAACCTCCGCGAGGGGGAAGTCTTCGGCCGCCAGCACGCCGTTGCGGTAAACACGAGTACGGACCATGCCTCAAGAGGTTAAGTGGCGCACCGGTTCACCGCAGCGGGCGTACCGGTCAACCTCGTTCGATCAGATGTCCCACCACATCCGGGCCCGGGTGAGCATGCCCGGAACCGTCCCGGCGAATGTCCACTTCGGGCAGTTCGATCGGTTCGCCCGTCTTCGACGCACCCGCCGGGCGCTGGCCGATCCACGCGACCAGCAGCCGGGTTTCGCCCTTCAGGAACCGGTGCGCGCGGACACCGCCGGTGGCGCGCCCCTTGGCGGGGTACTCGCTGAACGGCGTGACCTTGACGCTGGCACCGGTGGCCGTGACGAGCATCGGGTCACCGTGCTCGGCGTCGTCCGTGCGGACGGCACCGAAGAACACGACTTCGGAGTCACCAGAGACGTTGATACCGGCCATCCCCCCGCCCTTGAGGCCTTGCGGCCGAACGAGCGAGGCGGCATATCGCAGCAGGGAGGCTTCTGACGAAACGAAAACGAGGGTTTCGCTGCCATCGGTCAGCCAGGTGGCGCCGACGACCTCGTCCCCGTCCTTCAGGCTGATGATCTCGAACTCGTCGGACCGGACCGGCCATTCCGGCGCGCAGACCTTCACCACCCCCTGGCGGGTACCGATGGCGAGACCTGGCGAGCCGTTGCTGTCCTCACCCAGCGGGGCGATCCCGATGACCTTCTCGCCCTTGTCCAACGGCACGAGTTCACGAGCGGCCATCCCGCCGCGCAGTGAAACCGTCCCCGCTTGGTCGGGCAACACCGGCAACGGCAGGACATCCGTCTTGAACGCGCGGCCCTTGTTGGTGACCAGCAAAATCTGCCCACGCGCCGTCGAATGGACGACAGCGGCGACGGCGTCGTGCTTGACCCGGCCGTTGCGGCGCCGGACCTCCGACGCCTCCTCCGACTCGGCGGCCGTCCGCGCGACAAGACCCGTCGCGGACAGGATCACCTGGCACGGGTCGTCGGCGACCTCCAGCGGCCCGGCGGGCTGCGACGCGGCGAGAACCTCCTTGAGGTCACCGTCGATGAGCGCGGTACGCCGCTCGGACGGGAAGTCCTTGGCCACCTTGGCGAGCTCGGTCGAAACGAGCTTCTTGAGCACCGACTGGTCCTCGAGGATCTTCGTCAGCTCGGCGATTTCGCCGCGCAGCTTGTCCTGCTCGGACTCCAGCTCGATACGGTCGTACTTGGTGAGCCGGCGCAGGGGCGTGTCGAGGATGTAGGTCGCCTGGATCTCCGAGAGGGAGAACCGGGTCATCAAGCCGTCCTTGGCCGCCTGCGCGTTTTCGCTCTCGCGGATCAGCTTGATGACCTTGTCGATGTTGAGCAACGCCTTGAGCAGGCCCTCGACCAGGTGCAACCGCTCCTCGCGCTTGCGGCGCTGGTAGCGGGTCCGCCGCGTGACGACCTCGTACCGGTGCGCCAGGAACACTTCCAGCAGCGCCTTCAACCCCAGCGTCCGCGGCTGGCCCTCGACGAGCACGAGGTTGTTGATGCCGAACGACTGCTCCAGCGGCGTGAGCCGGTACAGGTCCGCCAGCAACGCCTGCGGGTTCACCCCGACCTTGCACTCGACGACCAGGCGCGTGCCGTTCTCACGGTCGGTCAGGTCCTTGACGTCCGCGATCCCGGTGAGCCGCTTGGACTTGTTGACCTCGTCGGTGATCTTCTCGATGACCTTCTCCGGCCCGACGCCGTACGGCAGTTCGGTGACGGTGATGGCCTGACGGCCACGGCTGCCTTCCAGCGGACCGGTTTCACACTTCGCTCGCATCCGGACCACACCGCGGCCCGTCTCGTAGGCCTTGCGGACCTCGTCGAGGCCCAGCAGCATCCCGCCGGTCGGCAGGTCGGGCCCGGGGATGAACTCCATCAGCTTGTCGAGCGAGGCTTCCGGGTGCGTGATCAGCCAGCGCGCTGCGGCGATGACCTCGTTGATGTTGTGCGGGATCATGTTGGTGGCCATGCCGACCGCGATCCCGGACGTCCCGTTGACCAGCAGGTTCGGGAACGCCGCCGGCAACACGGACGGCTCCTGCAGCGAACCGTCGTAGTTCGGGCGGAAGTCGACGGTGTCCTCACCGAGCTCGCCGACGAGCAGCATCGCCTCACCCGACATGCGTGCTTCGGTGTACCGGCTGGCGGCCGGGCCGTCGTCCGGGGACCCGAAGTTCCCGTGCCCGTCGACCAGCGGCACGTTCATCGAGAAGTCCTGCGCCAGGCGGACCATCGCGTCGTAGATCGCGGAATCGCCGTGCGGATGGTACTTACCCATGCAGTCGCCGACGACGCGGGACGACTTCACGTAGGCGTGGGTGGGCCGGTAACCCTGCTCGTGCATGGAGAACAGGATCCGGCGGTGCACCGGCTTGAGCCCGTCACGGGCGTCCGGGAGCGCGCGGGAGTGGATGACCGAGTAGGCGTACTCGAGGTAAGAGTCCTCGATCTCCGTCTTCAGCGGGTTTTCGAACACGTTCGCGCCCGCGCGGTCGAAGGCGGACGGATCGATCTTGATCTGGGTGCCCTTGCGGCGTGCCATTACTCAGCGTCTCCTGTTGGTACAGAACTCAGATGTCGATGTTCGCTTGGTCGACCCGCTCGGAGGATTCCACGAGCCAGTCGCGCCGCGGGGGGACCTTGTCGCCCATGAGCAGTTCGAGGGTCGTCTCGGCGGCGTCGACGTCGTCCATGGTGATCCGGCGGACCGAGCGCGTCGACGGGTTCATCGTGGTGTCCCACAGTTCGTCCGCGTCCATCTCGCCGAGGCCCTTGAACCGGGGCACCGGGGTGACGATCGACTTCCCGGCCTTCTCCAGTTTCTGGATGGTGGTCTCCATCTCCCGCTGGGAGAAGGTGAACTTGACCTCCGGGTTGCGGCCCTTCGTGGTGATCTTGTGCAGCGGCGGCATCGCCGCGTAGAGCCGCCCGTCCTCGATGACCGGGCGCATGTACTTGGCGAACAGCGTGATCAGCAGGGTCCGGATGTGCGAACCGTCGACATCCGCGTCGGCCATCAGGATGACGCGGCCGTAGCGCATGACGCTCAGGTCGAAGGTGCGGCCGGTGCCGGCGCCGAGCACCTGGACGATCGACGCGATCTCGGCATTCTTGAGCGTGTCGGCGATGCTCGCCTTCTGGACGTTGAGGATCTTGCCACGCAAGGGAAGCAGCGCCTGGTACTCCGACACGCGCGCCAGCCGGGCCGAACCGAGGGCGCTGTCACCCTCCACGAGGAACAGTTCGCTGCGGGCGACGCCGGTAGTGCGGCAGTCGACGAGCTTCGGCGGCATCGACGCGCCTTCCAGCGCGGTCTTGCGCCGGGCGGCGTCCTTCTGCTGCTTCTGCGCGAGCCGCACGCGGGCGGCGTCGACGATCTTCTGCAGGACGATCTTGGCTTCGCCCTTGGTCTTGCGATCGTCGGTCCACGCCTTGATGTGGCGCTCGACGACGGCCTGGATGACCTTGGTGATCCCGGCGGTGGAGAGTTCGTCCTTGGTCTGCGAGGTGAACTGCGGCTCCGGGATCCGGACGTGGACGACCGCCGTCATGCCTTCGAGGACGTCGTCCAGCACCGGCAGGGCTTCCTTCGGCTTCAGCAGGCCGCGGGTCTTGGAAATGCCGTCCTGCAACGCTTTCACCGCGGCGCGCTCGAAGCCCTTGCGGTGGGTGCCGCCGTGGACGTTGCGGATCGTGTTGGTGAAGGACTCGACGGTGCGCTCGTAGCCGGTGCCCCAGCGGAACGCGACCTCGATCTCGGCGCGGCGCTCCACATTGGACTTCATGACGCCGTTCTCGTCGGCGGCGTTCTCCTTGTAGGTGCCGTCGCCGCGGACGATGATCGTGCCGGAGACGGCCTTGTCGCTCGACGGGGAGAGGAAGTCGACCATGTCGGCGAGTCCGTTCGGGAAGTGGAAGGTCTCTTCGCCGATCGTGCCGTCCGTCGCGGAGCGCAGCACGTAGGTGACACCGGGGACGAGGAACGCGGTGTTGCGGAGCTTGGTGCGGACGGCTTCGACGTCGAGCGCGGCGCCGGTCTCGAAGTAGCGGGCGTCGTACCAGTAGCGGATGGAGGTGCCGGTGGACTCGCCGCGCTTCATTCGGCCGGCGATCTGGAGGCCGGACTGCTGGGTGAACTTGGCCTTGGGGTCCGGGCCGTCGAAGACGCCGGGCACGCCGTGCGCGAACGACATCTGGTGGACCTTGCCGTCAAGCTTCACGGTGACGTCGAAGCGGTGTGACAGCGCGTTGACCGCGGAAGCGCCGACGCCGTGCAGGCCACCGGAGGTCTTGTAGCCCGATCCACCGAACTTGCCGCCCGCGTGGAGCCGGGTCAGCACCAGCTCGACACCCGAAATGCCCGATTTGGCGTGGACTCCGGTGGGGATGCCCCGGCCGTCGTCGTCGACCTGGACGCTGCCGTCGGCGTGCAGGGTGACCACGATCTTGGTGGCGTGACCTGCGGCGCCTTCGTCGGTGGAGTTGTCGACGATCTCGGCGAAAAGGTGATTGATGCCACGGCTGTCGGTGGACCCGATGTACATCCCGGGCCGCTTCCGGACCGCTTCGAGACCCTCCAGATGTGTCAGGTCGTCGGCCCCGTAGAGGGTCTCAGCAGAAGCAGTCACAGGGTCGTTCTCCCAGATCATGGCGTGCGGACATGCTTGCCTCAGGCATGCTCGGTGGCGTCGAACCGGCGACCCACCGTACCGAAGACTATCGGTCGCCCCTGACAACTCCGCGCGACGGACTCTGACCTGCGGGGCGGGCGGTGCGACGGTGAACCTCCTCCAGTATCCCC
>NZ_DASYMU010000121.1:0-10737 GCF_036008905.1 Amycolatopsis sp.
GTCCACAAACGTTGCCAGCCTCTCGGCGGCCCAGCTTCCTGCCGGCCGCACCGCCGGAAGGACCAAGTACATCCAGTACGAGGACCTTCCGGCGGCGCACCCGGACAGAAACCTGGATCCACCGATAGACCGACAACGTTCATGGACACAGCACTAGCGCTGTAAGGCTCTCCGAATCGGCCGCTTACAGTAAAAGGTATGACGGCGTTCGAAGACACCCAGGTGACCCATGGTGCGGGCATCGATTCCGCGGACATGGAGGTCTGCCTGCGCGTGCTCGCGCAGATCGACGAACTGCCCACCGAGCACCCCCAGGCGGTCCAGGTTCGCCGCGCCACGGCGAAGATCTTCAAGTCCGTCAAGAACCGCCGCCGCGCCGATCGCCGCGAGGCCGTGGTGAACGCCGACCGCGCGGTCACCGAGGCCACCGCCACCGGGTCACCGCAGCGCATCGACGACGAGACGCAGGGCATCCCGCTGGTGTCGAACGTGGCCGGCGCGATCGCGGGCAGGCTGATCCAGGCCCGCGCCTGCTACACCTGCAAGAACCGCTATCACGAGGTCGACGCCTTCTACCACCAGCTCTGCCCGCCGTGCGCCGCGCTGAACCGGAGCCGCCGCGACGCGCGCACCGACCTGACCGGCCGCCGCGCGCTCCTCACCGGCGGGCGCGCGAAGATCGGGATGTACATCGCGCTCCGGCTACTCCGCGACGGCGCGCACACCACGATCACCACCCGCTTCCCGAACGACGCGATCCGCCGGTTCGCCTCGATGCCGGACAGCGCGGACTGGTTGCACCGGCTCCGGATCGTCGGCATCGACCTGCGTGACCCCGCCCAGGTCGTCGGCCTCGCCGATTCGGTGGCCGCGCAGGGCCCGCTGGACATCCTGATCAACAACGCCGCGCAGACCGTCCGCCGCTCGCCGGGTTCGTACGCGCTGCTGGCCGAGGCCGAGTCGGCGCCGCTGCCTTCGGGCCCGCTGCCGGAGATGATCACCTTCGACCACATCAGCGACGCCCATCCCGCCGCGCTGACGAGTTCGCTCTCGGAGCACGTCCAGCCGCACGCCTCGGAGTCGCTCACCGCGCTGGCGCTCGTCGCGAAGTCGGCGTCGCCGGACAGGATCGCCGCGTCCACGGCCATCGACGCCGGCGGTCTCGTGCCGGACCTGCACCACACGAACAGCTGGATCCAGAAGGTCGACGAGGTCGACGCCACCGAGCTGCTCGAAGTGCAGCTCTGCAACATGACCGCGCCGTTCATCCTGGTGAGCCGCCTGCGCCCGGCGATGGCGGCGGCGGAGGCCCGGCGGAAGTACGTGGTGAACGTCTCCGCGATGGAGGGCCAGTTCAGCCGTGGCTACAAGGGCCCCGGCCACCCGCACACGAACATGGCGAAGGCCGCGCTGAACATGCTGACCCGCACCAGCGCGCACGAGATGCTGGAGAACGACGGCATCCTCATGACCAGCGTCGACACCGGCTGGATCACCGACGAGCGGCCGCATCCGACCAAGATGCGGCTGGCCGACGAAGGCTTCCACGCCCCGCTCGACCTGGTCGACGGCGCCGCCCGCGTCTACGACCCGATCGTCCGCGGCGAGCTGGGCGAGGACATCTACGGCTGCTTCCTGAAGGACTACGCTCCCGCCGCTTGGTGACCGGCTAACGTGTCGCGCATGGACGTGCTCGTCGTTGATCATCCGCTGGCCAAGGCCAGGCTTTCCACCATGCGTGACGCGCGCACGGACAACGCGGCCTTCCGCGCGGCCCTGAGCGAACTGACCGTGATGCTGGTTTACGAAGCCACGGCGAACCTGCCTGTCCTCACCTCGCCGCTGCACACGCCGGTCGCGCGCACCGAGGGCTACACGCTCGCCAGCCCGCCGCTGCTCGTCCCGGTGCTGCGGGCGGGTCTGGGCATGGCCGACCAGGCGCACCGGCTGATCCCCGACGCGCAGATGGGCTTCGTCGGTCTCGCGCGCGACGAGGAGACGCTGAAGCCGACGCCGTATCTCGAATCGCTGCCCGAATCGCTGGCGGACCGGCCGGTCATCGTGCTCGACCCGATGCTGGCCACCGGCGGTTCGATGGAATACACGATCCGGCTGCTGACCGACCGCGGTGCCACCGACGTGACGGCGATCTGCGCGCTGGCCGCGCCGGAGGGCATCGCGCATCTCGAGAAGACCGGGCTGCCGCTGCGGATCGTCACCGCGAGCATCGACGAGCGGCTGAACGACTCGGGTTTCATCGTCCCCGGCCTGGGCGACGCGGGTGACCGCCAGTACGGCCCGCGGTAGCTACCGTCGCCAGCCGTTCGCGTTGGCGCGCAACGCGGTCTCGTAGGCGTCGCCGACGCTGAATTCGTCGGGCAGGTTTCCGTTGAGTTCCAAGGAAACCAGCCCGTGCACGAAACCCCAGCAGCTCACCGCGATGACGGCGGGGTCGACGTCGGCGAACACGCCCGATTCGACCCCGTCCCGCACGGTTTTCTCCAGCGGGGCGAGGTTCGCGCGTCCGAGTGCGACCGCTTCTTCGTTCGGTTCGAAACCGGGGATCGCCTTGGTGAACATGATCGGGTAGAGATGCGGGTCGGCCAGCGCGCTTTCCCGGTAGACCTTGCCGAGCCGGACCAGGTCCTCCACCGGGTCACCGGTGAGCGTGACGGCGTCCGTCCTGGCCTGGAACCGGCGGAAGCCCTCGGCGTACAGCGCGTTCACCAGATCGGGCTTGCTGCCGAACAGGGAGTACACGGCCGTGGTCGACGTCTCGACGTCCGCGGCCAGCTTGCGCAGGCTCAGTGCTTTCGGGCCTTCGGCGGACAGAAGTTCGCCTGCGCGGTCGAGCAGCTTGATCCGCAGGGCTTCGTCATGGGTTTTCGGGCGAGGCATGTCACGCAGTGTAGCGCAACAGTGTTATCAAAGCCGAAACCGTAGCTCCGGCGGTGAAAGAACGGATTTGACCTGGAGTGCACTCCAGGTCGTAGGGTCGAATGCATGAGCTACTCGATAGCGGAAGCCGCGCGACGTAGCGGGTTGTCGATAGACACCCTTCGGTACTACGAGCGCATCAAACTACTGGACCCGCCGGCCAGGGACACCGCCGGCAGGCGGGCCTATTCCGACGAAGACCTGGGGTGGCTCGAGTTCCTGACGAAACTGCGCATGACGGGCATGCCGATCAAGATGATGCGCGAGTACGCGTCACTGCGCCACCGCGGCACGGCGAGTGCCGGGCGGCGTAAGGCGATCCTGGTCGAGCAGCGGGTGGCCGTCGCCTCGCGGATCGCGGAACTCCAGTCGTGCCTGGATGTTCTCGACTACAAGATCACCCATTACGCACAGATCGAGCACAAGTTCATGAGTGCGGAACCGACGGTGGAGGGAATTTCAGCGTGATCACCAAGAAGCTGGGCGAGCTCGAGGTCAGTGCGCAGGGTCTCGGCTGCATGGGGATGAGCCAGGCTTATGGGACGTTCGAGAACGAAACGGAATCGGTCGCCACCATTCACCGGGCGATCGAGCTCGGGGTGACCTTCTTGGACACCGCGAACGTCTACGCGAACGGTGTCAACGAAGAACTCGTCGGCCGGGCGATCGCCGACCGGCGCGACAAAGTGGTGCTGGCGAGCAAGTTCGGCATCGTCTGGGACAACGGCGCGATGGGCGCCCGCGGGGACGCGGCGTACGTCAAGGAATGCTGTGAGGCTTCCCTGAAGCGGCTCGGCGTCGACCACATCGACCTTTACTACCAGCACCGCGTCGATTCGAGCGTGCCGGTGGAAGAGACCTGGGGTGCGCTGGCGGAGCTGGCGGCCGAGGGAAAGATCCGGTACGCGGGGATTTCCGAGGCGGGCGCGGCGACCATCCGGCGTGCGCACGCGGTGTTCCCGGTGACGGCGTTGCAGAGCGAGTGGTCGCTGTGGACGCGGGGCATCGAGGGCGAAATCCTGTCGACAGCCCGTGAGCTCGGCATCGGCATCGTGCCGTTTTCCCCGCTGGGCCGCGGTTTCCTGACCGGTAACATCACCTCGACGGCGGAGCTGCCGGAAGGCGACATGCGGCGTGGGCTGCCCCGGTTCGAGGACGGCAACTTCGAGCGCAACCTCGTGATCGTCGAGGCGCTGCGCGCACTGGCCGAGGCCAAGGGTGTCACCGCCGGGCAGCTGGCGCTGGCGTGGGTGCAGCACCAGGGCGACGACGTCGTCCCGATCCCCGGCACCAAGCGGCGGAAGTACCTCGAGGAGAACGCCGCCTCCGTCGACATCGCACTGTCCGAAGAGGACATCAAGGCCATTGAGAACGCCGCCCCGGCCGACGCTTTCGCCGGTGAGCGGTACCCGGAGCGGCTCCGCCGCGCCGCGGGCAAGTAGGGGAGAAGAGATGGCAACGCTACCCAGGCGCAAGCTGGGCGAGCTCGAGGTCGGCGCGCAGGGCCTCGGCTGCATGGGCATGAGCGAGTTCTACGGCGAAGGTGACGACACCGAATCCATCGCCACGATCCACCGCGCGCTCGAACTCGGTGTGTCCCTTTTGGATACCGCGGACATGTACGGCCTCGGCCGCAACGAGGAGCTCGTCGGCCGGGCGATCGCCGATCGGCGCGACAAAGTGGTGCTGGCGACCAAGTTCGGTCTCGTGCGAGACCCCGACGACTCGTCGAAGCGGGGCGTACGCGGTGACGCGGCGTATATCCGCCAGCAGTCCGAAAGTTCGCTGAAGCGGCTCGGTGTCGACCATATCGACCTCTACTACCAGCACCGCGTCGACCCGGACACGCCCATCGAGGAGACCGTCGGCGCGATGGCCGAACTGGTCGAGCAGGGCAAGGTCCGCTACCTCGGGCTTTCCGAGGCGGGCGCCGAGACGATCCGGCGCGCGCACGCCGTGCACCCGATCACGGCCGTCCAGACGGAATGGAGCCTGTGGTCGCGGGACATCGAGGACGAGGTCGTGCCGGCCTGCCGTGAACTCGGCATCGGCATCGTCGCGTATTCCCCGCTGGGCCGTGGTTTCCTGACCGGCAGTATCAAGTCCGAAAAGGACTTCGGCGCGGGCGACTTCCGGAAGACGACCCAGCCGCGGATGGCAGGGGAGAACCTGGACCGCAACCTGCTGATCGTCGAGGCACTGCGCGCTGTCGCCGCCGAAAAGGGTGTCACCGCCGGGCAGCTGGCGCTGGCGTGGGTGCAGCACCAGGACGAGCACGTCGTCCCGATTCCCGGCACCAAGCGGCGGAAGTACCTGGAGGAGAACGTCGCCGCCACCGGGATAACGCTGTCGGCCGACGACATCGTGGCTATCGAGAAGGCCGTCCCGATCGACGCCGTCGCCGGGACGCGCTACCCCGAAGCCGCCATGAACATGCTGGGCCGTTAGCTGAAAGCCGTGAAGGCCACATTGAGGGACTCAGAGTCCCTCAATGTGGCCTTCACGGACCGTTGGTTCAGGCGAGCAGGGCTGTGACGGCTGCGGCGGTGGAGTCTAGGGGGACTTGTTGCTGCTCACGCGTCGCTAGTGAGCGGACAGTGACGTTTCCGGCGTCCCAGTCCTCCTGCCCGACGATGACCACTGCCCGCGCGCCTGCCTTGTCGGCCCGCGTCAGTTCCTTGCCCAGCTTGCGAAGTTCCAACGGCGTCGACGTCCGCAGCCCGGCCTTGCGCAGCCTTCCCGCGACCTCGCGCGCCGCGTCGGACAGCTCTTCGGCCGTCGGCACGACGACGACGTCGACCTCGCTGCGCGGCGCCGGGGCGAGCCCGTGCGTCTCGAGGAAGTCCATCAGCGTGACGTCGCCCATACCGAACCCGATGCCCGGGATCTTCTGCGCGGTGAACATCCCGGCGAGGTCGCTGTACGCACCGCCACCGAACAGCGCCCGGCGGTTCTCCGGCGAAGTGTCGAAGACCTCGAACACCGTCGACGTGTAGTACGCCAGGCCACGCACGATCATGGGGTCGAAGCGGATGAGCCCGGCGGCGCTCGTTTTGAGCACCTTCACCAGGTTCGAGGCTTCCTTGACCGACTCCGGCAGCTCGTCGAGCAGCGCCTCGCCGGATGCGAGGATCTCGGTGAGCTTCTCGAACTGCTTGTCCGCCAGCCCGATCTCCTCGGCCGACGCGGCCAGCTTCTCGACCGGGTACTTCTCCCAGCGGTCCACCAGCGCGAACACCTCGGGCAGCTGCAACGGCCCGACCCCCACGATGTCGGTCAACGCCGACGCCAGCAGGTTCCGGTCGTTCGCGCGGATCTCGAACATGTCCTTCGAGGCGCCGAGTTCTTCCATCATGTCGTGGATGAGCTCGAAGATCTCGATCTCGGTGTTCGAGCTTTCCGAACCGAAGATGTCGACGTTGATCTGCCAGTGCTCGCGCACGCGGCCACGCTGCGGCTTCTCGTAGCGGTGGCAGTTCGGGTGGCTGTACCAGCGCACCGGGAACTGCAGCGACTTCGCGGTACCGGCGATCATCCGCGCGACCGACGGGGTCATCTCCGGGCGCAGCGCGAGCCGCCGCCCACCCTTGTCGGTCAGCGTGTAGAGCTGCTGATCGGCGATCTCCTGGCCGGACTTCAGCTCGTAGATCTCCGCGGGCTCGAGGATCGGGCCGTCGTAGCGCAGGAAGCCGTACCGCTCGATGACGTCGTAGAGATGGCCGAACACCTGCGTGCGGACGGACATCTCGGCGGGGAGGAAGTCACGGGTCCCCCGGGTGGGCGCGGTCGACAGGTATTCAGGCACGTCAACAAGCTTAACGACCGGCCCAACCGGCTTTAGATCGAGTACGGACCGAATCGGGTGATGGCGACGAACAGCGAGAGCAGCGCCAGCACGATGGTGACCGGGGTGGCCTTGGCCTCGTTCAACTTCAAGTGCGTGATCGTCGCGCCCACCATGACGATGACCAGGCCCACCGCGGCGAGCGGCGTGAGCACCGGGGCGATCTTCGTGGCGGCGGGCAGGATGAGCCCGATCGCGGCGAGGACCTCGACGGCACCGATGTAGCGCACGCTGTTCTTCGGGTAGTTGTCCATCCAGGACATTTGTTCTTCGAGCTTCGGCCCGGGTGTGACCAGCTTCGACCCGCCCGTGAACAGGAAGGCGACCGCGAGCAAACCCTGCACAATCCAGATGACAACGTTCATGGCGACAAGTAAAGCCCTTTCCCGCCAACTATTCAACGCTCAACTACTTCACGATCAGATGACGATGATCCCGGCGTGGGTGCGTCCGGGCCTCGAAGAAGGTGAGCTGGAAATCGGTGAGTCACGAAACTTTTGCGCGAGCTCCGATCAGCAACGAGAGCAGTGCTCCGAACACACAGATCACCGAGGTGATCACGAAGATCTCGCTGTACTCGGTGAGCAGCGCGTTACGGACCGCGGCGGTGTACGCGCTCAGCGCCTGGTCGTAGGCCTCCTGGCTGGGGAGCAGGATCCGCAGCGGCGCGTACAGGTTCGACGTCAGGCTCTGGAAGCGGTGCAGGCCCCACGCCGACAGTGCCGCGATGCCGATCAGCATGCCGGTCATCCGCGCCACCACGACGAACGCCGACGCGACACCGTGCTGTACCGGCGGCACCACCCGCAGGACCGCGGCCGAGAGCGGCGCGATGACCAGTCCGAGCCCCAACCCGACGAGCGCGAGGTCGGTGTCGAGCACCGGCAGAGACAGCGGGCCGAGCTCGTGACGCGCCGCGAGCACGTCGATCGGCCACCGCGAGATGAGCAGGTAGCCTCCGGCGGCGACGATTAGCCCGCTAAAGGCGACCCAGCGGTCCCCGAGGCGGCCGGCCAGGGCACCGCCGAGCACGGCACCGATGGGCAGGGCGATCAGGAAGCGGAGGAGGAGTTCGACGCTGCCCCGGTCGTCGCGCCCGAGCAGGGTCTGGGCGAACAGGTCGACGTCGACGAGCGTGACCATCAGCGCCGCGCCCGCCGTGACACTCACGCCGAGCGCGGCGAGGAACGGCCGCAGCCGCACGCCCGCGGGATCGATCAGCCGCGTTTTCGCCCGCTTCTCCCAGCCGACGAACGCGACCAGCGCGACAGCCGCGCCGATCAGCGTCGGCACGCCCCAGCTCGGAAGCACCTGCTCACGGGGGTTCGGGTTGTACAGGCCGACGACCAGCAGCCCCAGCGTCACCGCGAGCAGCCCGCCGCCGATGACGTCGACCTTCGCCACCCGCAAGCGTTTGCCCGCCGGGAGCGCGAACTGGATCGCGACGATCGCGATCAGCGCGAGCGGCACGTTGACCCAGAACACGCTGCGCCAGCCCGCCGCCGCGGCGAGCGCGATCCCGTAGATCGGGCCGAGCACACTGCCGAGTTCCTGTGCCGCGCCGACCGCGCCCAGCACGGACGCGCGTTTGTGCCGCGCCCAAAGATCCGCTGCCAAGGCCATCGTGACCGGGAGCAGCGCACCGCTGGCGATGCCCTGCACAAGCCGTCCGGCGACGAGCACCGGCACGTTGTCGGCGAGGGCGGTCACCACCGAGCCCGCGATGAACCCGACGAGACAGACCTGCAGCAGCAGTTTGCGGCCGAAGCGGTCGGATGCCTGGCCCAGCAGTGGCATCGCGGCGACGTACCCGAGCAGGTAGCCGGTGACGATCGGCGTCACCTGTTCCAGCCGGTTCACCGGGATCCGCAGGTCGCCGATGATCTCGCGAAGCAGGCCGATGACCACATAGGTGTCGAGCGCGCCGAGAAGGACGGCGAGCCCGCCCGCGCCGATCGCTATGTGGCGGCCGCGGACTCCGGTGGTGCTCACGCGGGCGCGGTCACCGTGACCGGCTTGTCCACATCGGACAGTGTCACGTCCACGGAGGCGTCACCGGGGAGTTTCGCGGAAGCCTTGACCGGCAGATGCTTTCCGCTTTCCTGCAGACAGAAGGTGATGTCCGCGTCGGATTCGAGACCGGGGAGCAGCCCGGTGAGTACGTCCTTGGCAATCTTGCCGCTCACCTTGTACGTCGACTGGCCGTTGACGTCTTCTTTGGCTTCGGTCTTCGGGTTCTGGATGCTGAGGAGCACCTTGCTGATGCCACGGTTCGGATCCAGGACCGCCGATGGGTCGTAGATCGACGCGCCGAGCGCGGCCGGGATCTTCTGGAACCCGGCCGTCGGGCCCTTGATGTAGAGCGAGGAATCCACGAGCACGAATTCGACCTCGACGAGCTGCCCGCCGACGGACAGCTTCCCGGTGCCCTTCGCCGAACCCGACGGACCTCCGGACTTGCTGAGGTCGCCGTCGAGATCCTGCACGCTCAGGCCGGGCACGGTGCCGTTCGTCTTGACCGTGAAATGCGCGCTGGTGATCGCGCCCGTCGCGGCGGCGGCGTCCTTGAGCAGGCCCGCGGCGTCCGGCAGCGACGGGCCCGATGGGGTGGGCGAGGAGCCGCTCGACGAGCAGCCGGTGACCAGCGCCGCCGTCAGTGCGAGCGCTCCGAGCAGAATTCGGCGCGTGAACATGCGTGCATGGTAGAGCTCGGCCTCACCCGGCGCGACCAGCCGCCAGCACGAGTTCGACATCGGCGAGCGCGTTGAGGTTCTTCAGTGGATCACCGGCCACGACGAGGAGATCGGCGCTGTAGCCGGGGGCGAGCCGCCCGGTGACCTGGCCGAGGCCGAGGGCGCGGGCACTGTCGGCCGTCGCGATCTCGAGGATCCGCGTGCGGGAAAAACCGAGCCATTCGTACAGTTCGAGCGCGCCGACGGGGTCGTCGAAGACCGAGCCGGGCAGGCCCGCGTCGGTCCCGGCGATGAGCGGGACGCCGAGCCCTTCCAACCAGGTCAGCCGGCCGTAGATGCGCTGCGCGACCTCGTCGCCCATCCGCTCGACCATCATCCGCCAGTTGCGGCTGCTCGTGGAGCACGCGGCGATTCCCTGGTCCGCCATGCGTTTCGCGACCGGCTCCCGCATGTCCGACTGCTGTGGGCCGGCCATCCAGGTGCAGTGCTCGATCGTGCTGACGCCGGCGTCCACACCGGACTCGATGGCGTCGGCGCCGTGCGCATGCGCGGCCACCGGCAGTCCGTGGCGCCGGGCGTGTTCGACGATGACGCCGAGCTGGCGCGCGTCGAACTGCGACTCCCACATGTCCGCGCCGCCCGGGGTGATCTGGCCGCCGCTGGCCATCACCTTGATGACGTCGGCGCCCGCCTCGGCGTTGGCGTCGATGAGCGCGCGGATCTCGTCGTCGTCCGCCGCGGCGCCGCCGAAGAAGTGGCAGTGTCCACCCGGGACGGTCAGTGGTGCCGCCGCGGACAGAATCCGGGGTGCGGCAACACCTTCTTTGTCGAGGGCTTCGCGGACGGAGATCGCGAGATGGTCCCGGTCGCCGAGGTCGCGGATGGTGGTGACGCCGGTGCTCAATAGTTTTGCGGTGCGTTCGCGGGCCGCTGCTTGAAGTTCGTCGGGTGTGCTGCTTTCCAGCGGGCCCAGCAGGTCTTTCCCGGCGTCGAATGCCAGGTGCACATGGGAGTTGAACAACCCGGCCATGACCGTCGACGCGGGGAAGTCGCGCTGGGCGAAGCCCGGAGCGGCCTGCCGTACGACGTCTTCGCGCGCTCCGACGGCGACGATCTTGTCGTCACGGACGAGCACCGCGCCGTCCGGCAACGGTGAGCCGGGCTCGGGCAGCACCTGGGCGGCGGTGATCACGGTGTCCATGGGGCTCCTCTTAGTGGTTGCGATGGGAAGTTCGTTGGGGGTATTCGGCGGATCCAGGTTTT
>NZ_DASYMU010000122.1:0-5046 GCF_036008905.1 Amycolatopsis sp.
GAAGTTCGGCATCGTCGACAGGTCGTTGCCGAAGGCCGCGGCCTCCGAGGTGAACCTGTCGCCGGTCAGCTGCATGCCGTCACCGGAGTCGCCGGCGAACCGGATGACCACCCGGTCCAGCTTGCTGATCTCGGTATGGCGAGTAGCGGACAACGAGCCGTTGCCGTTCGCACTGGTGCTCATGGGTCAGGGAATCCCTCTCTCCCGACTGGCGGCGTTGCGCGTATCCGTGCGTGGTGATGTCGGCTAGATCACCACGCACCCTTCGAGGTTAGCTCGCGGGGATTGTGGTTGGTTCCAGGGTGCGACCCCTGAGTCCACCAGGTGGGACCCCGGCCACCCGGCGGCGGCGAACGCCAGATTTACATGTAACTCATGGTAACGGCAAAAATGACCTGATGCAGTGACCCCCGTCTCGTTCTGCGCGGTTTCTCCCCCTATTTTCCTCCGATTCGAGCCCGGATGTTTGCCAGTCTTGCGGTGAATTCCGGAGAATCCAGCGAAACGAGCTGGGGCACGATTTCGACGTCGACCGCATCGGCGTGCTCGGTCAGCGCGCGAGTGCGGCGCATCGAAAGTTTCGTCGCCAGAACGAGTTCTCGCGGCGCCTCGGTGGCGGGCTTCGCGAGGGCGAGCGCGGCTTCCACCAGTTCGTCGTGACCGCCCTCGATCAGGCGGAGCGCCAGGCCCGCCCGGACCGCGGCTTCGGCGTCGAGGACCTCACCGAACAGTGTCATCGCGGCGGCCCGTTGGCGTCCTACGGCTTGCTGGATCATCCACGTCATCCCGCCGCCAGGGTGCAGCCCGAGCTCGAGGAAGCGCGCGATGAACTTGGCGTGCGGCCCGGCCAGCCGGACATCGGCGGCGAGCGCCAGGTTCAGCCCGGCGCCGACGGCCGCCCCGCCGACCGCCGCGATCGTCGGCAACGTGCAGCGCGCGACGGCGAGGAAACCGTCGTAGATCGCGCGAAGGCCGTCTTCTTTGGCTTCGCCGAGCGCGGAGAGGTCCGCGCCCGCGCAGAAGGCGGGCGGGGTGCCGGTGACGACCAGGGCGTGGACGTCTTCGTCCTGCTCGGCGTCGGTGACAGCCTTGGTGAGCTGGGCGGACAGGTCGAGGGTGAGGGCGTTGCGGCTGGCCGGCGCGTCGACGGTGACTACCGCGACGCGGCCGATGCGCTCGGTGAGGATGCTGTCGGTCATCCGCCGACTTTAGAGTCAGGCTCCGGGTTCGGCGGGCGCTCCAGTAGCCGGGAGAGGACCACGGTCGACACCGTGCGGTCGATGATCTCCAGCCCCCGCAGGCGCTCCAACGCCGTCTCCAGGTGGTGGATGTCCGCCGCCCGCAGGTGCACGATCGCGTCGGCGGCACCCGACACGGTGTAGGCCGCGACGACCTCGGGCAGCGGTTCGAGCCGCGCCCGGATGCGCGCCGGGGTGATGTTGCCCTGGCAGTGCACCTCGACGAACGCCTCGGTGCCCCAGCCCAGCGCCTCCGGGTCGACGACCGCGGTGAAGCCGCGCAGGACCCCGGAATCGAGCAGTCTGTCGACCCGGCGCTTCACCGCCGGCGCGGACAGGCCGACGACCTTGCCGATGTCGGCGTAGCTGGAACGCGCGTTGGCGACGAGCTGCGAAACGATTCGCTGGTCGATGGTGTTCATACGCAATGTTTAGCAGTAATCTACGCATCAAACAGAGATTGATTGCTTCTGTATCGAGCCATACGCTTCAATCATGTTGGACTTGCGCGTACCCACGACCCGCCGATACCTGATGTGCGCGCCGCGGTTCTTCGCGGTCGAGTACGTGATCAACCCCTGGATGGACCCTTCGCAGCCGGTGAGCGTCGAGCTCGCGATGGCGCAGTGGACCGAGCTCCGGGACACCTACCGCAAGCTCGGGCACACCGTCGAGGAGATCGACGCGCAGCCAGGCCTGCCCGACATGGTCTTCGCCGCGAACTCCGGCACCGTCGTCGACGGCCGCGTGCTCGGTTCGCGGTTCCGCGCGCCGCAGCGGACGGCCGAGGCCGAGCACTTCCGCCGCTGGTTCCTCGAGCACGGCTACCGCGACATCACGATGCCCGAGAAGATCAACGAAGCCGAAGGCGACTTCGCCTGGACGGGCAAGCTGCTGCTCGCGGGCGCCGGCTTCCGCACCGACCCGGCCGCGCACGCCGAGGCGCAGGAAGCCCTCGGGGTGCCGGTCGTTTCCCTGCGGCTGATCGATCCGCGGTACTACCACCTCGACACCGCGCTTTTCGTACTGTCGGAAGCCACCGACACCACCCCCGCGCAGATCGCGTACTACCCGGGCGCGTTCTCGGCGGGCTCCCAGCGTGTCCTCGCGAAGCTTTTCCCGGACGCGGTGCTCGCCACGGGCGCGGACGCGGCGTGCTTCGGGTTGAACGGGGTTTCGGACGGTCGCAACGTCGTGCTGCCGATCGAGGCGACCGACCTGGCGGACCGGCTCCGGGACCGTGGGTACGAGCCATGGCTGCTCGACATCTCTGAGCTGCGCAAAGCCGGCGGCGGCCCGAAGTGCTGCACTTTGGAGATACGCAAATAAGTTTTAGTAGATAATGTAACTACTCCATTCGCGCGGACGATTAATCGGGCAACAGTCCGTTCCCGAGTGCGTGCGAGGTGTTCGATGCCACCAACAATCGTCAACCTCATCGTCCACGGGATCGGCAAGCCCCGCCGGGCGCTCGATCCGGGGGAGGACGAGTCGTGGGTGACCGTGGAGCAGTTCGAGCAGGTGCTCGACGCGGTCGTCGGGATCGACAACGTCCGCCTCACCTTCGACGACGGCAACGCTTCCGACGTCGAGATCGCGCTCCCGCGCCTGCTCGAACGCCGCCTCACCGCGGAGTTCTTTTTGCTCGCCGGTCAACTGGGCGAGCGGGGGCGGATCGGCCGCGACGGCGTCCGCGAACTGGTCGACGCCGGCATGTCGATAGGGACGCACGGCTGGTCGCACAGCGACTGGCGGCGGCTCGACGACAGACGCGCGACGCAGGAAATAGCGGAAGCGCCGAAACTGCTTTCGAAGCTGGTGGGCAAGCCGGTGCGGCACGCGGCGGTCCCGTTCGGCGCCTACGACCGCGGGGTGTTGCATCGGTTGCGCAAGGCCGGGATGACTCGCGTCTACGGTAACGATGGCGGACCGGCCCGCGAATTCGCTTGGCTGCAGTCGCGAAACAGCCTTCGCCACGACATCGGCCCGGCCTGGATCGATGATGTCCTCGCCGGCGCTCCGGGGCTGTACCGGTCGGCGACACGGACCGCCGCGAGGCTTGTGAGGCTCGCCGGAATTTAGGTGTGTCTTGGAGGTTAGTGCGAGACCTTCATCCGGGACAACTGAGGCTCTATGCGACCAAGAGTGCGGGACGGCCACGCGGACAGGTGGTCGTCCCGCACTCTTGATCAGCCGCGAGGAGCAGGACGTTCCACAAGGGACATGAGTTCGGCGGCGCGGGACTGCCACGAGAATTCCGTCACCGAGTCCCGAAGTCGCTCCGGAGTCTGCAAAGGACCTTCGTCCAGGCTGCGCCTGATCGCGTCGATGAACCCGGCGTGATCACCCGCTGAGCGGACCCGGCCGGTGTACTTGGTCAGTTCGGCGAAGTCCGTGCTGACCACAGGCAGTCCAAGTGCGAGGTACTCCTTGAGCTTGATCGGGTTCGAATGGCGGATCCATTCGTTGTCGAGCCACGGCATGATCGCCACGTCGAACCCCGAGCCGTAGGCGGGAATCGTCTCGTAAGGCTGGAAACCCAGCCAGTGCACGTTGTCGTACTTTTCGAACCGTTCCATGTCATAGGTCGCGCTACCGATGAGCACCAGCGAGGCCTCCGGCAGTTCGACGGCAACGCGTTCCAGCAGGTCGAAATCGACCACGAAATCGTCCAGTGCTCCGAAGAAACCGACGCGCGGACCGGGAATCGCCAGGAGATCCGCGGGTATTTCGGCTTCGGGGCGCGTCTGGAAATGCTCGATATCCACGCCGTGGTCCAGGAAATGCGCCCGGTCGCCCGTCTGCTCGCGTTCGTCGTCGAGCAGCATCTGGCTGACATAGGTGATGAGATCCGAATTCCGCAATAACCGGCCTTCGAGCGCTTCGATCGTTTCGCGGTCCGATTCGGGGAATTCGGAATGCCGGTCCGAGCGGTTGAATACCAGCGCGCGGCGTGGCAACGGCTCGACGACATCCCATGCCGTCGGGATGGTCACCACGTACGCGGGCCGCTCGAGCCGGAGGAATGCCGACACGGCACGAACCTGCGCGCGGATGACGACCGCGTTCACTTTGCGGAGGAACGGGGAACCGTAAAACGGTAACGGTAACGGGGACATGACGTAGAAGTTCGGCAGTTCCGGCAACGGGCGGCGGACCAGTTTGGCGACACTGCGGAGTTTCCGCAGGATCTTCCCGGCGACCTGGCTGCTGCGTCCCGGCGTCGGCATCCGCATCCCGATGCTGTTGACCAGGAGCACTCGGCGGTCCTTCGCGATCGAGCGCATCAACTGGAAATCGGAATGCGCCTGGTTGTGATACCACCAGTCCTGAGCGGCGAAGCACACATAATCCGCTTTTTCGGCGTCCGCATCTCGAGGGAGCGCGGGCCATCGGCGCATACGCGTGAGCTCCCACAGCGATTTCCGATGCTTGGCACCGGGCCCCTTTCCCCGAGTGACCGCCCGGATCGCTTCGTTGAGGGTCACGGCGAGCCACATCGTGACCCCGGCCCGGCGCCCGGCGCGCTCACGCCGTAACCGGACGCGGTTGGTGGTGGCGAGGGCCCACAAGCTCGGTGACGTCGATTGTTCACCACCGAGATGCACGGCGACGGCTTCCGGTTCGAAGACCACGGCGAAGCCCTTGTCACCCGCGCGAAGCATGAATTCGGTCTCCTCCGAGTAGAGGAAATATCGCTCGTCCAGCGGACCCAGCGCGTCCAGGCAGTCACGGGAAGCAAGCCACGCGGCTCCGGTCGCCCAGTCGGTGGTACCGGTCACCCGATACCGGGCCGGATCGACGACCA
>NZ_DASYMU010000123.1:0-7027 GCF_036008905.1 Amycolatopsis sp.
TCGGACCGGCGCTCCCGCCCGGGTTCGAGCGCCGCGCGGAGACCGGAGACGTAGGTGTAAATGCTTCCGTTGGCGCTCGCCGGCGCGGAGTCGCCCCAGATGGCGTCGATGAGTTCGGTTCTGGCCACCACATGGTTCGCCCGCATCGCCAGCACTGTCAGCACAGCTCGCCGATGCGCGGAGCCGAGGGCGAGCTCGTCGTGCGCTCGCCAAGCGCGCACGGGCCCGAGTAGCTCAATTCTCAAATGAGCGCTTCCGTCCAGCGTCATTTACCAAGTTCAGCCGCTCGCGGATGACGAACCGGGGGCAATCCGTCTTTGCGGTCATGGGGAATGGTCGCACTGTTCATATGATGTTTCCTTCGCCAGTGAAGGCTCTCCGAACATTACGGCTTCCCCAGGGCTGAGACAAGTTCTCCGGCGTCCGCTCGCATTGGGAGCCGAAAGCGTGATCGAAAACATGAATCGTGCTCATTTGTGCGTTACGTGTCGGCTTCAAGTGTCACGGCCATGTCGCCCGTGCGGGTGACGTGTAAGTCCGGGCAGTTCGACCGTGCTTCTGGGGCAAGTCCTGCCGGATGCAACGTTGGATTGTCGCTGCGTGTGCCCGGAGGACGACTGCGGGTTGTGGACTGTGCCAGTGGCCGGTATAGTGGCTTATGCCACTGGATCGGGCGAGCTTCGGCGAGGAGGGAAATAGGTGAGGCCTTAGTTGAGATGGACTTGAGCTTGAATTAAGAAAAGAATTTTAGGAGGGGAAGGGATATTCCTGTTCCAATTTCCACGAGTTCGGCGGATAGACGGCTTCGTTGAGCAATATCGCATCACCCTCCGAATCGAAGACCGTTAGACGGTGTACAAGAACGGCGGAGGGATTGTCGAGCCCGAGTTGTTCTTGTTCGGCTTCGGTGGCGAGCCGGGCGATGACCTTGTCGCGGCCGCGGGTGATCTTGCGTCCGGTCTTGCTCGACAGGTAGGCGCGCACGGTGTTCGGCGCGAGTTCGGGTTTGAGAAGGAGAGGTGCTTTATCGGCAAGATCAAAAGGAAACCACGAGGTCAGCACTTCGGCGGGTGAGGTGTCCTCGTTGTTGACGAGAATTCGGCGACGGATAACGGTCGCGTCCTCGGGCTGCCCCAATTCCTGGACGACGTGCGCGGGACCGGTCACCGTGTCGGCCAGCAGGAATTCGATCGACAGGTTGGACGCGTAGGCGACGTCGATGGAACCGACTCGCATCGGCCGTCCGCCGGCGCTGCTCAGCTGGTAGCCGCTCACGTAGGTGCCGGAGCCCTGCCTGCTTTCGACGAAGCCCTCGGTTCGCAGGGTGGCCAGGGCCTTGGAGGCGGTCGGCCTGGCGACTTCCCATTCGGTGACCAGTGTGCGCTCGGACCAGACTTCGTCACCGGGTTTGAGTTCACCGTTGAAGATCTGGTCTCGGATGTGGTCCGCGATCTGCTGATACTTCGGCGGGACCTTGTGGATCTTAGGCATGCACGTCCTGGGCCGGAGAATGGGCGAAAGTCGTCTGAGAAGCCTAGCAGCGCACCTGGTCGAACCCGGGCAGGCGCAGGTCAGCCGCGCCCGCCGGGTGTCAGGACACGGCCTAGGCGAATCGGATCAGTGCGATCCCGACCAGGACGAAGAAGACCAAGATCACCAGCGTGCCGCTGTGCCCGCCGGTCGAACTCGTGAGGATCTGGTCGACCGCGCCGGTGAGCACGATGCCGCAGCTCGCCGTGACGAAGTGACGTCCCGGCTCGATCCGGGTGAACTCGACGGGTGAGGAGAAGTGCCCGGTCGAGTCCGCCGTCGAGGTACCGACGGTCTCGCCGTTGGCGGTCATGGTGACGCTGTGCCCTGGCTGGCAACCGCTGCCGGACGCGTAGAGGACGTCGCCGGGGTTCACACTCGGGCGGTCCAGCGTCAGCGCGCCGTCGGAGGGCGGCTCGATCTCCGGGACGTCCGAGCTGGCGGTCGGGGTGGGGGTCGGCGAGTCACTCGTCGTCGTGGGGGTGGTCGGTGTCGTGGTCTTCACTGGCGTCGTGGTGCTCGGCCGGGACGGTGTCGCGGGCTTGGTGGTGACCGGAGGCGTGGGTGTTACCGGCGGCTTGGTGGTGACCGGAGGTGTCGGCGTGACTGTCCCGGTCACCGTGAAGGTATTCCTGCCGACCTGCCGCTGGCATCTGCCGACCACGAGATAGCTGCCGGGTTTCGCACTGGCGGGCACCGTCGCTCCGACGGATCCATTTTGTCCGGCGCCCGACGCCAATAACGAGCTGTCCGCCCAAAGAAATGCGACCGTGCGGCACGCGGTAAAGCCACTCCAACTAATGGTGAATGAACTACCCGCGGAACCGCTTGCCGGTTTCAAACCAACCGATGGTTGCTGTTGTGCGTTACCGGTGGGTGTAATGGTGAGCAAAAGACACGCTCCGGCCACAACTCCGAAAACAGCCCGAACCACCGTACGCATCGGAACGTCCTTTATCGGTAAGAACACTCGGTTGATCTGACGACTCGCTGTAGCATTCCCGACCAGTCGGATCAGGCAACTAGGGGATACCCAAATGGGACGTATCATCGGCGCGGGGTTGCGTTGGGGATCGGCGTGGTTCTGCTGGGGGCGTCCCCCGCGGTGGCCGCCGGATCCGGTGAGGCGCTGAAGATCGCGGTCACCATCGACGGGCAGAACATCGGTGACAACACCGTCGCGGTGGAACCCGGTGAGCCGGTCGAACTGGCTGTCACGGCCATCAACAACGGCTCGTCGTCGATCCGGGTGCGCAGTGTCCGGCTGTCCGGAGTCGCGCTGGCGCTGACGTTCTTCTCCTACGACATCATGGTTCCGTTCGACGTCCCGGCCGGCGGTCGCGCCACCCGCACCCTCGAACTCGACCTCGCCGCTCTCAACGGTCAGGCGATCGGCCTGCTGCCGGCGTCGGTGGAACTGCTGGACTCCCAGCGCGAAACCCTCGGCAGCGCGAGCACGGTCACCGATGTCCGCGGCTCGATCTGGTCGGTCTACGGCGTGTTCGGTCTCGCCATGCTCGTGCTCACCGTGCTGGCATGGGCGGGCGCGTTGCTGGCGCTTGCCCGCCACCGCCTTTCGCCGAACCGGTGGCGGCGCGCGTTGCGGTTCCTGCCCGCCGGTGTCGGCACCGGGCTGGTCGCCGTGGTCACGTTGTCGGTGCTGCGGCTGGTGCCGCCCGAACCGGTGGTGGAGATTCCGGTCGTGCTCGGTGCGGCCGCCATCGCGCTCCTGCTCGGTTACCTCACTCCGCACCCGGCGCCGGAGTCCGTCGTCGACGCGCCCGACGACGACTTCACGATGGGTCTCACCACCCGCCAGTTCGACGCGACCACCGAGGGGTATTCCCGATGACGGCGCCCGCCGCCATGATCGTGGCGCTGCCGCAGTACGCGATCGGCGACGAGATCGGGTCCGGCGGGATGGGTGTCGTCTTCGCCGGGGTGCACCGCTCGCTCGGCCGTCAGGTCGCGATCAAGCAACTGCCCGCGGACATGGCCGACCGGCCGGGGGTCAGCGAACTCTTCGACCGCGAGGCCCGGGTTCTCGCGAGCCTCGACCATCCGCACATCGTCCCGGTCTACGACTACGTGCAGTCGGGCCGCGACAACCTGCTGGTGATGGAACGCCTCGACGGCGGAACCGTGCACAGCCGCTTCCGGCTCGAAGGCGTCAGCGGGGAGCAGGCCTGCGCCATCGCGTTGGCGATGCTGGCCGGACTGCATGCCGCACATCGCGCGGGCGTACTGCATCTCGACGTCAAGCCGAAGAACCTGCTCTTCACCACCCAGGGCGTGATGAAGGTGGCAGACTTCGGGATCGCGCAGGTGATCAGCGAAGGCGCCACGCTCGTCACGCACGGCGGCGAGGTGCTCGGCACGCCCGCGTACATCGCGCCGGAGCAGGCGATGGGCAACGCGCTGAGCCCGGCGGCCGACGTCTATTCCGCGGGCACCGTGCTTTACGAACTGCTGTCCGGCGAGCTTCCCTTCGACAACACCCGCGGCGCGATCAGCATGATGCGTCAGCACATGTTCACCGATCCACGGCCCATTTCCGGTGTGCCGATGCCGCTCGCCGGGGTCGTCATGCGAAGTCTGGCAAGGGAATTGACCGATCGGTACCGCGAGGCGGAATCCTTCGCGACCGATCTCGCCGCGGCGGCGACGCGGGTCTTCGGCCCCGGCTGGCTGGAACGGTCCGGAGTTCCGGTGCTGCACTTGACGCCCCGGGTGATGGCCAGTCTCGCCGCGCCCGCCAACGGACACCGCGAAGAGCGCACGTTCGCCGTGCCAGTCGTACCACTGTCGCGCAACGAAGTTCCGGACCCGACCCGCTCCGCGACCCGCGCGGATCTCGATCGGGAACCACCCAAGCCCGCGTCCGCGCTGTGGCCGAAGCTGGCCGCTTTCGCCGCGCTCGTGGTGCTGGCCGTCGTCGCTTTCCTAACCCCCGCAACACTTCCGCATACCGCCGCGGTCAACGTGACGGTGGACGGCGCCGGGATCGCCGAGCCGGTCACCGTCAATCTCGCGCAGTCGATCACCGTCACCGGTGACGGCGCGGGCTCGGATCCGGTGAACGTCACGCTCTCGATGTCAGCCGCTGGTGTGCCGCTGGGATCGGCCGTCAAGGCGGCCGATCCGGATCGGAACGGCCATTTCTCGGCGGATCTCGAACCGCCCGCCGTCGCCCGCTGGATCGTCGGCGGTGCTGTGACCGGTGAGGTGCGCTGGGCGCGAGCCGGGCTGGCCGACACCGTGCAGCCGTTCACTTTGCTTACGCGCCAACATCCACTCGCCAGTGCGATGGGCACCGGGAGCCTGCTGCTCGGCCTGTTCGCATTGGCGTACCTGGAATCCGGCCTCCGCACGATCCGGCACGGCCACCGCTGGCGCTCGGGCCGATTCGGCAGTCCGGTATTGGGCGCGCTTTTCGGCGCGGCCGGCTGGCTTTTCGTTTCCGTGCTGAGCAGCCACGAACCTTCCGTGCCCTTCGCCTTGGGCTGCGCGTTAGCCGGCGCGTTCGCCGCCGTATTCACTTTGCTCGCAACAGAACGCTCTGTGCGCCGATAAATCGGTTGCCGGAATTCAGGCCCCGGCGCAAACTCAGGTCATGACCGAACGCTTGCCGGAAGAACTGTAGGGCGGCTTTTCAATGCCCGAAACCTGGCGCGTTGGTCCAGTGGAATGGACATCGGACTTTCACTCCGGAGACGCGGGTTCGATCCCCGCACGCGCTGCGCCCTTGTAGCCCAATCGGTAGAGGCGCCGGCTTCAAAACCCGGTAGGTCCAGGTTCGAATCCTGGTAGGGGCACTCCTGACCGGATTCACGCTGACGCGCCCGTCCGTAATACCGGGTTTCTCCAGGTCAGGCAGGCATACTCGGGCAGCTGACCTGTTCGGAGAGGACACTGCCCTGCCTACCAAGAGTCGTCAAAAGTCCATCGCCACCATCATCTCCGCCGTCGTGGCGCTGATCCTGCTCGCGATCTGGCTGATGGAACGCCAGCCCACAGACACCCCCGACGCGGCCCCGGCCGGTGCGCCCGCCGAGCTGCTCGGCCGGCTCACCGTGGCGGTCGAAGACACCGGCGCGCATTACGACCGCGCGGCTTGGGGTGACTGGATCGGCCAGGGCAAGTCCTGTGACACCCGCGCGATCGTGTTGCAGCACCAGGGCACCGACGTGCAGTCCGGGGCCAGCTGCAAGATCGGCACCGGCAAGTGGACCAGCGCCTACGACGGCCTGGTCGTGACCAACGCCCGCGAGCTCGACATCGACCACATCGTGCCGGTGAAGGAAGCGAACCGGTCGGGTGCCCGCGGCTGGTCGGCCGAGCAGCGGTCGAAGTTCTACAACGACTCCGCGAACCTCGTCGCCGTGTCCGCGACCTCCAACCGGTCCAAGGGCGACTCGGACCCCGGACACTGGCGGCCGCCGCTGCGGACCTATTGGTGTGACTACGCCAAGGGCTACGCCGCGATCAAGGTGCGCTACCAGCTGACCGTGGACCAGGACGAGAAGTCGGCCATCTCGCAGATGCTCGGCACCTGCTGATCGAACTTTCGGCGACGAACGGGTTAAAGAGGTCTAGACCTGTTGACTCTGTGGTCTAGGCCACATACGGTCGGGTAACCGCTGGTGACAACGTCGTCACTGGCGGTTCCACGCTGTTCCTCCCCAAATCCCCGCCGGAGGTTCGTCAGCATGTCCTCGAATCGGATCAGACGAGCCTCCGCGCTCGCGTTCCTGAGCCTCGCCGCGCTGGTCACGGTGCCGTCGACGGCGTCGGCCGCGGCTTTGCCCGCCTGCCAGCATTTCTACACCGGCACCATCCCCGAGCGAGGGGTCTCCGGTGGCCACGGACCGGGCGTCGAAGCACCGGCGTACAGCGTCAGCAGCCGTCTTCCGGCGCCGACCGGGGTCAGCGGCGGGCTCGGTGCCGACGGCAAGGTGACGTTCACCTTCGCCAAGGTTCCCGGCGCGGTCGCCTATCGTGCGTTCCGCAACGGCCAGGCCCTGCAGTGGATCAGCGACTGGGGCCAGCCGAGTTTCCTGGTCACCGACCCGAAGCCGTGCCAGAACGCGCATTACCAGCTCTACGCGATGAAGGCCGAGGACAACTCCGCCGCGTCACTCGGCCAGATCTCGACGTCGTTCCAGCTCAACGCCGCCAACCGGCTGGCGCCCTTCAGCATCCCGAAGGGCACGACGTACAACTATCGCGTTTCCGCCTACAACGACGTCGCCCAGACCGCGCTCGGCTACAACGCCGGCTCCGGGATCTGTGCCGTCGACGCGCGGATAATCCCTTGGGGCACCAGGCTTTTCGTCCCCGGCTACGGCCACTGCTACGCCGCCGACATCGGCAGCTGGATCAAGGACGACATCCTCGACGTCTGGCTGCCGCCCGGCAACCAGGCAGACAACTGGGGAATCCAGCGCCTGAACCTGACCGTCGAATGAGTCGTGAGTGCGTAACAGTGTTCTAACAC
>NZ_DASYMU010000124.1:0-57887 GCF_036008905.1 Amycolatopsis sp.
ACCGGACCGCACCGCGGCCACCACCCGCCGACGCAGATCCTCCTGCGACGCCTGAGAAAGCCGCCGCGCATCCGTCACCCGAACCTTCGGAGCCATCCACCGATCATGCCACATTTGCCTTACCCATCAATAACACTCGTAGCCACTCACGACCCCACGCGGCCACCTGACCTGCGATGCCCTGAACGACGCGTTCGTGTCACTCACTGACCTCAACGCTCACGAGCCACGCGGGGTCAGGACTTGCCTGCCTGGCCGGGAAGAAGCAGCAGCTTCCCGGTGGTGCGCCGCGATTCGATGTCGGCGTGTGCCCGCGCGGCCTCGGCGAGGGGGTAGCGGCCGCCGATCTTGACGCGGAGCCGTCCGGTCTTGAGCAGGTCGAAGACCTCGTTCGTGCGCGCGACGAGAGTTTCGCGCGTGCGGACGTGGTGCTGGACGACCGGATAGGTGAGGTGGATGCTGGACGGCAGGTCCATCGGGGTGAGCGTCGGGACGCCCATGAACGGCCCGTAGTAGGCCAGCGTCCCGTGGTACCGCAAGGACTTCTGGGACGAAACGAAAGTGGCCGATCCGCCGCCGTCGTAGACGACGTCGGCGCCCTCGCCGCCCGTGAGTTCCCGCACCCGGTCTTCGAAGCCGCCACCGCTGGAGACGAGCACGTGGTCCGCACCGGCTTCCCTCGCCTTGGCGACCTTCTCCTCGCGCGAGACCAAGCCGATGACGGTGCCGCCCTTGGCTTTGATCAGCTGGGTCAGCAGTTGTCCCACCCCGCCCGCCGCCGCGTGCACGACGGCGGTGTCGCCGGGCTTGATCGGGTAGGTCTCGGTGGTGAAATGGCTGGCGGTCAGGCCCTGCATCATCACCGCGGCGGCTGTCTCGTAGTCGACGAAGTCCGGCATCGCGACGAGCGAGTCCACCGGAACGGCGACGTACTCGGCGTAGCTGCCGACGTGGAAGAACCAGGCGACCCGGTCGCCGACGGCGAAGCGCCCGACGCCGTCACCCAGGTCGATCACCTCGCCCGACCCTTCGGCACCGATGCGGAACGGGAACCCGGGGAACGACACGGGTGCGGACCGGGCGCCGACGTCCATGTAGTTCACCCCGGCCGCCGCCACCCGGACGAGCACCTCACCGGGGCCGGGCACCGGGCGCGGCACCTCCGTCCACTTCATGACCTCGGGTCCGCCCAGCTCGTGGACGACAATCGCGTGCATTTCGGAGATCTCCTCGGTTCAACGGATGCTGCCCTTCCGAGGATGACCACGAAAAAGTGGACCCGCAAGTCCAGAAAAATCGGCTCTCAGCGGAACCGCGGATCATGGCTCGGCGCCGCTGATAGCGTCGCCTGGCATGACGGTCGGCGGGGTGGAGAAACTGGGCGGGCGGTTCGTCAGACTGTGGGCGGCGAGTACGACGTCGGCGCTCGGCAGTGGGCTGGCCACGATTGCGGTCCCGTTGCTCGTCGCGTCACGGACCAATGATCCCTTGGTGGTGGCCGCGGCGTTCTGCGTCGCCTGGCTGCCTTGGCTGCTGTTCGCCCTGCCGGGCGGTGTGCTCGTGGACAGGGTGGACCGGCGACGGCTGATGGTCGTGATCGACTGGGTACGCGTGGTCGCCGTGGGGCTGCTGGCGGCCGTCATCCTGACCGGGCACGTCAGTATCGCGTTGCTGTACGGCGTTTTGTTCGTGCTCAACACCGGCGAGGTCGTCTTCCGGTCGGCGAGTCAGGCGATGATCCCTTCGGTGGTGCCGCGCGCCCGGCTGGAACGGGCGAACGGCTGGCTGGGCGGCGGGACCACACTCATGCAGGGCATGGTCGCGGGGCCGCTGGGTGGATTCCTGTTCGTGGTGGCGGCGAGCATCCCGTTCTTCGTCAACGCACTCACCTACGCCGCCAGCGCGGTCCTCATCGGACTCGTCGCGGGGGTGTACCGCCCCTCGCCGGATCACCCGGACGAACCGCGGGCGCCGCGTTCGGTCCGCGCCGAGGTCGCGGAAGGCTTCCGTTGGCTTGCCCGGCAACGACTTCTTCGGACCATGGCTGTCCTCATCGGACTCCTCAACCTGACCCTCACCGCCGCGATCGCGATCCTCGTGCTGCTCGCGACGGAACGGCTACATCTTGGTTCGGTCGGTTACGGCCTGTTGTTCACCTGTATCGCTGTCGGCGGGGTGCTGGGTTCGGCCGTCGGCGAGCACCTGATCAGATGGCTGACGGCGAGCTGGACGTTGCGGATCGGCCTGCTGATCGAGGCCGGCACACATCTGGCGTTGGCGACTTCACGGAGCCCGTTCTTCATCGGGTTCGTCCTGTTCGCCTTCGGGGTGCACGGTGCGTTGTGGAGCATCGTCGGCAGCTCCCTGCGCCAGCGCCTGACGCCGCCAGCGATGATGGGCCGCGTCTCCAGCACCACGCTGTTCATCGCGGCCGGAGGCAATTGTGTCGGCGCGTTGCTTGGCGGACTGGTCGCCGCGAAGTTCGGGCTGACCGCGCCCTACTGGGTGGGCTTCGTGGTCGCGGTGGTGGTTTCGGTCGCGACGTGGCGCGTGTTCGACCGTGCCACCGTCGCCAAGGCGTTCGCGGAACCCAGTCCTGCGGTTCACGACGCCTGAGCAAGCCTCTGACCTGCTGTAAAATTAGTTTCTTGACGGCGGAAAATAATTACCCCTAGTCTGTCGGGCATGCGTTCCCCAGGTCACAGCCGACCGCCCGTCGCCGGAGCCACCGGCTCGCTGGTGTTCACCACGGTGCTCACCGGCGGCCCGTTGTCGCGGGCGGACGTGGCCGTGCGGACCGGTCTTTCGGCCGCCGCGGTGACCAAGGCGATGAAGCCGCTGGCCGACGCCGGGTATCTCGTCGAGGTCGAGGAAACCGCCGAGGACCAGGGCGCGCGCCGCGTCGGGCGCCCCGCGACACCGGTTCGCGTGCACGCCGAGCGTTGCTACTTCGCCGGGGTCAAGGTGACCGGCGACGAACTCATCGGCGTGGTCACCGACCTGCAGGCGACCGTGTGCGCGGTCCGGCACCGGCCGCTGCGGTCCGGCGCGGTCGAAGACGTGGTGACCGAGTTGGCCGCGCTGGTCTCGGAACTGCTCGGCGAGTCGGACTCCTACCGCGCCAGCTTCGGCGGGCTGGGGGTGTCCGTCGGCGGCGACGTCGACCCGGAGAGCGGCATGGTCCGCTACTCGCCGTTCCTCGGCTGGCGCCAGGTGCCGTTCGTCGCCCTCGTCGCGGCCGCGACGGGGCTGCCCGTCCGGCTGGAAAACGACGTCCGCGCGCTGACCGTGGCCGAGCAATGGTTCGGCTCCGGTGTCGGGGCCGGCTCGTTCGCCGTGGTCACCGTCGGCACCGGGATCGGCTGCGGGCTGTTCGTCAACGAGCGCGTCGTCTCCGGGGCGCACGGCGTCGCCGGGGAGATCGGGCATCTGCCGGTCGACAAGGACGGTCCGCTCTGCCACTGCGGCAACCGCGGCTGTGTCGAGGCGATCGCCGGGAACTCCGCGATTCTGGCCCAGATAAGCGAAACCACCGGCGCCGAGGTCGCGGATCTCGCGTCCGCGATCGAACTGGCGCGCAACGACCCGGCCGCGCGGCGGGTGTTCGCCGTCGCCGGGCACGCCATCGGGATGGCGCTCGCCGCCGTCGCCAACTTCCTCGGCCCCGAACGGATCGTCATCTCCGGTGAGGGCCTCGCCGCCTATGACCTGTTCTCCGAACAGATCCGCACCACCTTCGCCGAGCACGCCTTCGGCGCGGCGGGGGACTGCGATCTGATCATCCGGCCGCTGTCGTTCGACGACTGGGCCAGGGGCGCCGCAGCCGTCGCCATCCAACGTTTCATCGCGCCTCACACGTCGTGAAGCCCGGTCCCCGCCGAAACCAACCAAGGAGCCGATGATGTCTCACTTCCAGCGCCGTTCGCCCGAGCCGTGGCGGGTCGGCATGCTCGCCGCCGACCGCCGGACCGTCCTCAAAGGACTCCTCGGAGTCGCCGGCTTGGCCGCCGCCGGCCCGTTACTCGCGGCCTGCGGCGATTCGTCGACGGGCGCGGCCGCCGGCCCCGGCGCGATCTCCCTGGGCTCCAGCGGATCCGAGCCGACGGCCAAGGCCGCTTACCAGGCTTTGATCGACGCCTTCGGCAAGAGCGGCGGCGGCACGGTCAAGCCCAACATCGTCGACAACAACACCTTCCAGAAGACGATCAACAGCTACCTGCAGGGCACCCCGGACGACGTCTTCACCTGGTACGCCGGCTACCGGATGCAGGCGTTCGCGAAGAAGGGCCTGCTGCACCCGATCGACTCGATCTGGCCCGCCATCGAAGGAAACTTCAGCCCTGCCACCAAGAGCCTCTGCCTCGGTGAAGACGGCAAGCCGTACTTCGTGCCGATCTACAACTACCCGACCGCGGTGTTCTACCGGAAGAGCGTGTTCGCGCAGCACGGTTACCAGATCCCCGCCACTTACGACGACCTGATCGCGCTGGCCGGGCGGATGAAGAACGACAACCTGAGCCCGTTCTCCCACGGCATCGGCTCCGGCGACGGCTGGACGCTGCTCAACACCTTCGACTACCTCAACTTGCGCACCAACGGCTACCAGTTCCACATCGACCTCATGAGCGGCAAGACCTCCTGGACCGACCCTAAGGTCAAGGCCGTGCTCGAGCAGTGGGGCCGGGTCATCCCCTTCTACCAGCAGGGCGGCGCCGGCCGGAAGTGGCAGGACGCGCAGCAGGCGCTGGTGGACAAGAAGACCGGCATGGCCGTGACGGGCATGTTCGTCGCGACCTCGTTCAAGGGCGCGGACCTCGACGACCTCGACTTCTTCCCGTTCCCGGTGGTCGACCCCGCGCACGGGCTCGACACCGTCGAGGCGCCCACCGACGGCTTCCTGCTCAGCAAGTCGCCGAAGAACCTCGACGGCGCCCTGAAACTGATGCAGTTCATCGGGACAGCGCCCGCCGCCGAGGCGTACCAGAGCGGGGACAAGTCGAACCTCGCGGTGGTGACGAACTCGGACACCACGAAGTACAACGCCTTGCAGACCAAGGCCGCCGCGCTGATCGCGAGCTCCAAGAACATGTCGCAGTTCGGCGACCGGGACAGCGATCCCGGGTTCATGTCGGACGTCGTCATTCCCGCGCTCTCGAGCTTCGTGAACGACCCCAGCCAGGTTCAGCCGACCCTGCAGAGCATCGAATCGCAGAAGAGCCGCTACTTCTCCGCCTGAGAGGCCTCGCTGTGAGCAGCACGAAGACAACGACGAGCACGAAGAAGGCCGCCGGACGCCCCGTCCGGCGGCGCAAGATGCGGCGCCTGACCGGCCGCGACAAACTGGTGCTCGGCCTGCTGGTCGGGATCCCGCTGGTGATCCACCTCGCGCTCGTCTGGTTCCCGGCGATCGCGTCGGTGTTCCTGTCCTTCACCGACTGGGACGGCATCGGGCTCGACACCATCCACGGCGCCGGCCTCAGCCAGTACGTGCAGGCCTTCACCAACGACCCGTCGTTCTGGCCCGCGGTGACGAACAACGTGCTGTGGCTGCTCTTCCTGATCGCCATCCCGACGCCGTTCGGGATCTTCCTGGCCTACCAGCTGGACAAGAAGATCCGGTTCAGCCGCTTCTACCAGACGGCGATCTTCCTGCCGATGGTCATTTCGCTGGCCGTCGTCGGGTTCATCTGGCAGATCTTCTATCAGCCGGATTACGGACTGCTGAACAGCTTGCTCGGCACGAACAACCCCGGCGGGACCTATTTGGACTGGCTCGGCGACCCCAGCCTGAACCTGTCCGCCGTGCTGGTGGCCGCGGGCTGGCGTCACACGGCGTACATCATGATCCTGTATTTGGCCGGGTTGAAGAGTTTCGACCCGACCCTGCGCGAGGCCGCGGCCATCGACGGGGCGAACGAGCGGCAGACGTTCTTCCGCATCACCTTCCCGTCGCTGCGCCCGGTGAACGTGATCATCCTGGTGGTGACCGTCCTCGAAGGACTCCGCGCGTTCGACCTCGTCTACGTGATGGGCGGCAACACCGGCAGCAAGCAGGGGCTCGAACTGCTGTCGATCCTGATCACCAACAACATCGTCGGTGAGTCCGGGAAGGTCGGCTACGGCTCGGCGCTGGCGGTGATCCTGCTCATCGTCTCGCTCGTGGTGATCATTCCCTATCTCGTGCAGAACTTCCGCAAGGAGCAGCGATGACCGCGCAAGCCCCGGCGAAGCGCGTCCGGACCGCGGTCGCCGCGCCGCGGCCGGTCCACAAGGCCCGCCGCAAGGTCAAACCCGCCCGCGTACTGCTTCACGTCTTCCTTTCGGTGACAGCGCTGGTGTGGCTGATCCCGTTGCTGTGGGCGGTCTATACCTCGCTGCGCCCGTACGACGAAACGGCGTCGCGCGGTTTCCTGACCTTCCCGAAGGCGATCACCGGGGAGAACTACAGCAACGCCTGGCAGCAGGCGGAGTTCCCGCACTACTTCTGGAACTCGCTGCTCATCACGGTTCCGGCGGTGCTGCTGACGCTGTTCTTCGCCGCCGGGATCGCGTTCTTCGTGACCCGCTTCAGCTTCCGGTTCAACCTGGCGCTGCTGATGCTGTTCACCGCGGGCAACCTGCTCCCGCCGCAGGCGCTGATCACCCCGCTTTTCCAGCTGTACCTGAAGCTTCCGCTGCCGTCGTGGATGAGCGACTCGGGGCTGTTCTACAACTCGGCGTGGGGCGTGATCGCCATCCATGTGGCGTTCCAGTGCGGGTTCTGCACGTTCGTGCTGAGCAACTACATGCGCACGATTCCCCACGAGATCACCGAAGCCGCTCTCGTGGACGGCGCCCCGGTGTGGCGGCAGTTCTTCCAGATCATCCTGCCGCTGTGCCGTCCCGCGTTCGCCGCGCTCGCGACGCTGGAATCCATCTGGATCTACAACGACTTCTTCTGGGCGCTGGTGCTCTTCCAGACCGGGAGCAAGCGGCCGATCACCTCGGCCATCGCGAACCTGTCCGGCGAGTTCTTCACCAACCCGAACCTCGTCGCGGCCGGCGCGCTGATGACGGCCATCCCGACGCTCATCCTGTACTTCCTGCTGCAGAAGCAGTTCGTCGCCGGGCTCACGCTCGGTTCCAGCAAGGGCTAAAGCCAAAAGAAAACCTGTGTCTTTTTGAAACCGAGAAAGACAATCTAAGAGGGGAGCACTATGTCCGCGATCAGCGAGGTCATCGGCGGCTCCGGGCGCCGGATGTGGCTGCTGAGCACCCTTTCCACCAGCTACGGCGTGGCCCTCGGCGGTGACGGCGCACCGGTGAACGTCCACTGGGGACGGTCGCTGACCGCGTCCGAGCTGATTGGCCTGGAGCAGCCGGATCGCTTACCGGACAACAGTTTCGACGGCCCTTACGACGGCTGGGAAGAGCTGGCCGTCGATGGCGGCGCGCGCTTCGGGCCGGCGTCGCTGCAGGTCCGGTTCGCCGACGGCACCCGCGCGATCGAGTGGGCGTTCACCGGCTCGGAAATCCTCGGCGGCACCACCCTGCGGCTGGACTTCACCGACCGGCACTACCCGCTGGGGATCGCGCTGTACTACCGCGTCACGCCGGAAACCGACGTCGTCGAGCGCTGGGTGGAGCTGGTCAACACCGGCGACGACGAGGACATTTCGTTGCTGCGCGCGGATTCCGCCGCATGGTCGCTGCCCGCGCGGCCCGCGTACCGGCTCAGCCATGTCATCGGCAAGTGGTGCGGCGAGTCGCGGTTGCGCCGCGGTGAACTCGCCACTGCCGAAACCGTGCTGACCAGCCGTCGCGGTGTCAGCAGTCACCACGCCAACCCGTGGGTGATGGTCGACGCCGGGGACGCGGGCGAGGACCACGGCGAGGTGTGGAGCACCGCGCTGGCGTGGAGCGGTTCGTGGCGGATCACCGTCGCCCGTGATTCGGCCGACAAGGTCGCCGTCACCGGCGGGTTCGGCCACGACGGTGTCCACTGGAAACTGGCCCCAGGCAAGACGTTGCGGACACCGGTGTTCGCCGGGCTCTACTCGGCGCACGGTTTCGGCGGAGCGAGCCGGAGCTGGCACGATTACGCGCTGCGGGACGTGCTGCCGCACGCCGACGAGCTGCGCCCGGTGCTGTACAACTCCTGGGAGGCAACGGGTTTCGACGTGGACGAGCCCGGGCAGCTGAAGCTCGCCGGTCATGCGGCCGGGCTGGGCGCGGAACTGTTCGTGATGGACGACGGCTGGTTCGGCCGACGACTCAGCGACCACGCGGGGCTGGGGGACTGGCAGGTCAACCCCGAGCGGTTCCCCGACGGGCTCAAGCCGCTGGTGGAGGAGGTGCACCGGCTCGGGATGAAGTTCGGGCTGTGGGTCGAACCGGAGATGGTCAACCCGGACAGCGATCTCTACCGCGCGCATCCGGACTGGGTCCTGCATCAGGCGAACCGGCGCCGTACCGAACTGCGCAACCAGCTGGTGCTGAACTTCGCCGATCCCGAAGTCGCGGAGTGGGCGTTCGACTGGCTCAACGCGCTCGTCGGCGACCACGGCATCGACTTCCTCAAGTGGGACATGAACCGCGCCTTCAGCGAGGCCGGCTGGCCGTCGAACACCGAGGATCCGGAAAGCCTCTGGATCGGCCACACCCGGGCGGTGTACGCGATCATGGACCGCCTGCGAGCCGAACATCCGGGGCTGCGCATCGAATCCTGTTCCGGTGGCGGCGGCCGGATCGACTTCGGCGCGCTCGCCCGCACCGACCAGGTGTGGACCTCCGACAACACCGACGCCTACGACCGCCTGCTCATCCAGGAGGGTTACAGCCAGGTCTACCCGGCGCGCGCGATGGCCGCCTGGGTGACCGACAACCCGCATTTCCTCACCGGCCGGTCCATCCCGCTCGCGTTCCGGTTCCATGTCGCGATGACCGGCGTGCTCGGCATCGGCGGCGACGTCACGAAGTGGAGCGATGACGAACTGGCGTACGCGCGCACGCAGATCGCGCTGTACAAGGACATCCGGCCGGTCGTGCAGCACGGGAAGCTCTACCGGTCCGGGCAGGGCGTCACCCAGTACGTCTCAGCCGGCAGCGAACGCGCGGTGGTGTTCGTCTTCGTGCCCACCCGGCATTTCGGCCGGGCACAGCCACCGGTCCGGCTGACCGGGCTGGACGCGGCGGCGCGCTACCGCGACGAGGACTCGGGGGCGGAGTACACCGGGGCTGTCCTCGCCGTTCAGGGGTTGTCGGTCGAGCTGCCCGAGGGGGATTACGCCAGCGCCCTCGTCCGGCTGCGGAGAATCTGATCTGCGGTTAGACCGCCAGCGCAACTTCTCACCTGCGGTGATAAACGCGCCTTATGGTGGCTTATGCGGATCGCTGTTGTGGCTTAGTCTAAGGTGATGGAACCAGCGAAGGTGGCGATCCCTCAGGCTCGCTCGCCGTTGCGTGCCGACGAGTTCCTGGTGACCGGCGCCGTCCGGGTTCCCGGCACGGTGGTGTCGACGGCCGAGTTGGACCGGCGTGCCCGTGGCCCCGAACGGGTCCACTATGTCACTCGTTCGTGCGATCGTATGGACGAGGTGCGGGGAGTGGCACTGCACGATCTGCTGACCGATATCGGCCTGGCGCTGCGGGACGACCACAAAATGGACCATCTCAACGTCGTCGTCCTCGCGCGCAGTCAGGACGGCTATCAGGTGACGCTGTCCTGGGGTGAGGTCGACGAGGAGTTCGGCGACTGCGCGGCTTTGCTCGCCATCCGGTACAACGACGTCGTCCTGCCGCGTCCGACTCTGGTGCTGCCCCGCGACACGCGCGGCAGCCGATACGTCCGCCTGCTCAGTGAGCTGCGAGTGCTGCATCTCGGCGAGGCGCTTCACCACTAGGCCGGGCCGATGCCGAACCGGCTCTGGGCCAAGGCGCTGTTGTGGATGGCGCTGGTCGGCGGCGGGCTGCCCAACGCCGAGATCGCCCGGCGGCTCAACGTCGTCGAGGGCACGGTCAAGGTGCTAGCCACGAGATGTCGACATCTCGTGATCTCTCAGTTTCCAAGAGATCGCCATCTGTCGACAGATGGCGAAGGTGGTAACCCCTCTCTCTACTTCGGTCTCGCCGATGGTGCGTCGGAAGGCAACATCCCCAAGCAGGTCGACGGCTTCAACCTCGAAGGTCTCGAGTTCGCCCCGGGAAGCTCCACGACGGTGTACCTCGGTTTCCGGGCGCCACTCGTCCCGCCGTCCACCGGGGGAAAGGCGCTGGTCATCCCGGTGACCAACACCGACCGGCTCGTCACCGGCAGCCACGCCACCTTCGGCACGCCGATCCTGATGGATCTCGGCGGGCTGAGTGTGCGGGACATCCGCAAGAACAGTGCCAACCAGTACCTGATCATCGCCGGATCCTGGGCGGCCGACGACAACAGTGATCCGTACGCGCTCTATTCGTGGGACGGCGTTCCCGCGCACGCCCCGGTGCTCGTGCGGTCATTGCCCACCGCCGACGCGGGCGCGTGGGAGTCCATTGTGGACGTACCGGACCTCTCCGCGCCCGGAGCCCGGGTCCAGCTCGTCACGGACGCCGGTGCCGCCGATCTCTACAACGACGGCACCGAGACGAAGGAACTGCCGCACAACGAATGGAAGAAGTCCCGAGTCACCTGGTTCACCACCGGTCGACCGACTGAGAGGGCGGGGATCGCTGCGTCCCCGCTCTCTCAGCGGTAGCCGGTGACGTCGGCGGGCCGTCCGGGGTCTTGGACTTCGACGAGGTAGCGCCAGGCGTCGGGACGGCTGCCGTCCAGGTCGGTGAAGCCGTACACCTTCGCCAGTTCCCCGCTGGACAGCGATTTCCCGTTCCAGCGCGAGACATCGGGATCCTCCGCGAGCGCCACCACAGCCCTGCCGACGAACGCCGGGCTTTCGGAAATGGCGAAATGCGGCTGGATCTTCGTCGCGTCCAGCCAGGTCTCCTCGGTGACCCGGTAGGCGTCGAGCATGGCCTCCGAGCGCAGCCAACCCGGTGAAAGCGACACGGCCGTCGCGCCGTGCGGCGCCAGTTCGTGCCCCAGCGCGAACGCCATCCGGAGCACCGACGCCTTGGCCAGGTCGTAGAAGAAGGAGACCCGGTAGTTCGCCGCGTTGTACTCGGCGGTGCCGTCGTTCATCTCGACCACCAGGCCGCCCGGGGTCTTGATGAGCAGCGGCAGTGCGAAATGACTGGTGATGGCATGGGTTTCCACACCGAGCCGCAGCGTGCGGAGCCCGGTGTCCAAAGTGGATTCCCAGACCGTCTTCTCCCACTCGATCTCGGCGCCCCAGATGTCGTTCACCAGAATATGGAGCGTGCCTTGCTCGCGCTCGATCCGTGCCACCAGCGCTTCCACCTCGCCGGGCACGAGATGGTCGACCCGGACCGGGATCCCGCGTCCGCCGGCTTCGTCGACGAGGGCCGCGGTTTCTTCGATCGTCTCCGGCCGGTCCATTTCGGACCGCCGCGCGCCGCTCGTCCGCCCGGTGACGTAGACGGTCGCGCCGGCCGCCCCCAGTTGCACGGCGGTGCCACGGCCCGCGCCGCGGGTTCCGCCGGCGACCAGGGCGACTTTGCCGATCAGCGTTTTGTCCATATTCCGACGGTAATAAGCCCGCTGCGAAATGTCGACCTCAGCCGAGGAGGTCCGGGCGCTGCCAGGTTTCGCCGCGGAGATGCTGCGCCAGGAAAGCGAGCACGGTGGCGTACCAGATCTTCGTATGATTCGGCGCCAGCACCCAGTGGTTTTCGTCCGGGAAGTAGAGGAACTTGTGCGGGCTCGACCCGTCCGCGGATTTCGACCGGGCCGAGAGGTCCCACCACAAGTACAGCGATTCGCCGATCGGCACGCGGTAATCCTTGTCGCCGTGGATGACCAGCATCGGCGAGGTGATATCGCCGGCGAACTGGTGCGGTGAATGGGTTGCGGCGTCCTCCGGGGAGAGTTCGCGGCGGAATTCGTGCGCGATATCGCCGGTCACGATCGAGTTCTCGAGGTTCCACACCGACGCGTGCGTGACGATCGCGTCGAACCGGTCGGTGTGCCCGGCGATCCAGTTGGCCATGTAGCCGCCGAAGGAACCGCCCATCGCGGCGCTGCGGCTCGCGTCGATCTCGGGGTGGTCCTGCGCGGCGTCGGTGATCGACATCAGGTCGGTGTACGGTTCGGCGCCCCATTTCCCCCAGCCGCGCCGGATGAAGCCGATGCCGTAGCCGGTGGACAGCGCGAAGTCGGGCAGCAGCACCGCGTACCCCTGCGCCACCGCGATCCACGGGTTCCAGCGCCACGACCACGAGTGCACCGACATCACCGGCCCGCCGTGGATCGAGAGCAGCAGCGGGACGGGCGTGTCGGAGTTCGCGTTGTGCGGCAACGCCATCCAGGCCCGGATGGGGGTTCCGTCGATGGCGGTGGTGGTGACTTCCTCCAGCCGCCCCGGCACCTCGGACGTTTCCGCCGGGCTGGGCAACGGTTCCATGCCGGAGCCGTCGAGCGCGATGCGGACGGGCGCGGGCGGGCTGTCGACCGACGAGCGCAGCGCGTAGGCCCAGCGGCCGTCCGGCGCGACCCGGACGTCGGTGTACGCGCCGTCCTGGGTCAACCGGGTCGCCTGCCCGGTCGTGGCGTCCACGCGCCAGAGCGGGGAGCGGCCGTGGTCGTCCGCGACGACGATCAGCGCGGTGCCGCCGGGGGTCCAGCGCGCGCTGTGCGGCCAGCGGTCCCACTCCGCCGTCAGCGCGTGGATCCGGCCGCCGGCGACAGGAACGACACTCAGCCAGCGGTCGCCGGGATCCTTTGGGGTGTAACGCTTGCGGACCCCGATCGCGACTCGCGAGCCGTCGGGGGACAGGTGCGGCGAGTCGTAGTCGTGGTCCGGATCGCCGGCCAGTGTGCGGCGTTCACCGGTGGCCACGTCGATCGCGACCACGGTGTGCCGCTGCGAACCGGCGGGCTCCGCCACCGCCCACGTCGCGACGACGGTCCGGCCGTCCGGCGTGATGTCCCAGGAGCAGTCGTCGTCCAGCGCGCGGCCGACATGACCGGTGATGTCCCGCGGCTCGCCGCCGTTCTCGGCGACCAGCAGCCGGGTCCGGTCCGGCCCGAGATCGTGGTCCCAGTACCGGATCGGGAACTCCTCGTGCAGGATCGCGGAGACCCCCGCGTCCTTCCGCCGCGCGCGGATTTCCTTGTCACCGGCCAAATCCGTGGCCGAGGGCAGCATCGACGAGCCGAACACGATCGTCCCGGACGCGCTGACGGCGACACCGCGCACGCCGCCGGGCGGAGCCGCCACCACGCAGGCGTCACCGCCGCCGGCGGGCTGCGACCACAGCGAGGACACCGCTTCGCCACCGTCCGGTGCCGGGCGCGACGACACGAACAGGAGATCCCCGGACGGCGTGAACGCGGCGCCCGACTCGCCCCGCGCGCTGCGTGTCAACCGCCGTGCAGGTAGTTCTCCCGCCGGGTCGATCTCCCACAAAGCCGTGCTGTACCGGGCTTTCCGCTGATCCAGGGTCGCCATCCCGACGACGAGCCGCTGTCCGTCCGGCGAGAGCCAGAGCCCTCCGATCCGGGGGATACCGAGGAAGGCGTCGAGATCGGCGAAAGGATCGGTGATCATCCTGTCTTTCTATCAGGCTCCGAGGATTTCGACCTCCAGATCGCGGAGAGTCGCGGCCTCGGCGAGCAGCGCGATCTCGACGATCTTCCCGTCCTCGACGATGAAGCTGAACGCGAGCCGCGGCTTTCCGTCCGGCGCCCAGACCGCTCCGGCCAGTCCTTCGAGCAGCGCCGGGCGCGCCCCTTTGGCGCGACCCGAGACCGTTTTCGCCACCGCGGCCGCTCCGCGGATTTCGCCCGCCGCGCCCGCCCGCCGGGCCGCGTCGTCGGCACGCACCACGACGTCCGGATCCAGCAACTCGAGCAGTGCGGCGAAGTCCCCGCCGCGGGAAGCGGCGAGGAAGGCGTCGACCACTTCCCGCTGCCGGGTGGCGTCGGCGCTGGGCACCGCGTCCTTGCCCTGGACCCGGCGGCGCGCACGGCTGGCGAGCTGCCTCGCCGCCACCGGGGACCGGCCCACGATCGGCGCGATCTCGTCGAACGACAGGGCGAACATGTCGTGCAGCACGAACGCGAGCCGCTCGGCCGGCGCCAGTGTCTCGAGGACGACCATCAACGCGAGCCCGACCGAGTCGGCCAGCACCGCTTCGTGCTCGGGATCGTGCCCGTCGACCGAATCGGGCATCTCCGCGCCGAACTCCTCACGCCGCGACTTGCGCGAGCGCAGCATGTCCAGGCATACCCGGCCGACGACCGTCGTCAGCCAGCCGCCCAGGTTCTCGACCGCGCTGACATCCGAACGGCTGAGGCGGAGCCACGACTCCTGCACCGCGTCGTCCGCCTCGTTCAGCGAGCCGAGCATCCGGTAGGCCACCGTCCGCAGCTGCGGACGGTGGGTGTCGAACTGCTCGGCCAGCCAGTCGTGTTCGTCCATCGGTCACATTCCTCCGTCGCTGTCCGTCAAGTCACTGACGAACCGGACCGAGCCCATGTGACAGGAGTGCGAAGAACTCCTCGACGACCGGCGCCAGCACGGCGGGGGAGAACTGATGCCCCTGCCCTTCCAGCGTGGCGCTCTCGGCGTTCGGCAGGACGTCGGCGAGCACCGCGACCGCGTTGCGCTGGTACTCGGGACTTTCGCTCCCGGCGAGCACCAGCGTCGGGACGGCGACCCTCGCGAACCGGGCCAGCGCCGTCGGGTCGCCGCTCTGCGTATCGCCCATGACCCGGCCGTCGTAGGCGATGGTGTGCGTGATGGCCTCGAGCGCCGGCCACATCGGGTCCTGCTGAACTCCGGCGGCCATCTCCTCGGGCAGCCCGACCGCCACGGTCATGAAGAGCTTGAAGGCGTCGCCGCGGCGGTTTGCGGCCACCAGGCCGTCCAGTTGGTCGACGAAGTTGGCGGGCATCGGCGCCCTGCCGTCGTCGACGATGAACGGCGGCTCGTAGCAGGCGAGTTTCGTGACCGCGAGGCCCCGCGCCGCCGCTTCGAGGGCGAGCACCGCGCCGGAGGATTCGCCCAGCAGGTGGGCGTTGCCGCCGGCGACGCCGATCAGCGCGTCGAGATCCTCGACCTCCCGCTCGACGGCGTAGGGCGCGGTATCCCCGCTTTCGCCACGGCCTCGGCGGTCGTAGGTGAAGACGGTGAACCGCAGTGACAGCAGTTTTGCGAGTTCGGCACCGGCTTGGTCGAACGCGCGGTACGAGGTCGCACCGCCGACGTAGATCACCGCCGGTCCGGCCCCGATCCGGTCGTAGGCGATGAGCGTGCCGTCTTTCGAGCGCACTGAGTTGACCATGTGTGTTCCCCCTGCTCAGTTGATGTACGAGCCGCAGGTCATGTTGAGCGCGGCCCCGGTCATGGTGCGAGCCCAGTCCGACGCGGCGAACGCGGCCACGTTGCCGACGTCGTCCAGTGTCGCGGCCTTCCCGGTCAGCGTCAGCCCGACGATGTTGCGCGCGATGGTCTCGCGCTGGTCGTAGTCCGCTGGGATGGTCTCGGGAAGGCCGCCGGTCTGCAGGGTTAGTACTCGGATCCCGAACGGCGCGAGCTCCACCGCTAGCTGCCGCCGCATGGACTCCACGACGTCGAACGCGGCCTGGATTCCGCCAAGGTTGTACTCGCGCATCGGGCCGCGGTCGCCCGAACCGCCGAATGCCATGATCACCCCCGAGCCCTGGGTCTTCATGTGCCGGGCGGCCGCGCGCGACGTGAGGAACTTCGAGCTCAGGGCAGTGGCGACGGGGCGGAGGTAGTCCTCCAACGCCATGTCGACCATCGGGGTGCCCTGGACGTCGCTGTCCGAGATGACGTTGACCGACACGTCGATACTCCCGGCCAGCGCGACGACGCCGGCCGCGTGTTCGTCGACCGAACGCTCGTCCAGCGCGTCGACCTCGGCTGTCTGGGCCACCCCGCCGGCGCCGCGGATCTGGTCGGCGACCTTCTCCAGGGTCGCCCGGGTGCGCCCGGCGAGGAACACCCGGGCGCCTTCGCGGGCGAAGGCCGTCGCGATCGCACCGCCGACCGAGCCACCTGCGCCGTACACGATCGTGTTCTTACCTTCGAGCAACATGGTTTGCCTCCTGCAGGTGAGTGCTTTCAGGAGGTGTAACCCGGCGAAATCGCCGAACTCATCGCGGCGGCGGAAATTACCCGGAAATCTCGGCGGGGAGGCCGAACCGGGAGAAGTCCGCGGTCAGGAACGCGACCACTTCGGCGATTTTCGTGCCCTCGAGCCGCAGTATGTCGATCCCCGCCGGGAGGTAGACGGCCTTGTCCTCATCCCACATGTAGGTGCCGAACGCGAGCTGCGCGTTCGCTCGCGCCGGGAGGAAACGCCATTTCCTGGTCAGCGGCTTCTCCAGCAGGAACGCGCGGACGGCGTCGTGGCCCTCGTACCAATCCGGCAGCGGCGGCATGGCGTACTTGGCGTCCTCGGTCAGCATTGACACGATCGCGTCGACGTCGCCGATCTCCCACGCCATCGTGTACTGGTCCGCGATCTTCCGGATACTGTTCTCGCTGAGCGAGCGCAGGTTCGCCTGCTGGGTGACGCTGGGAAGCCGGTCACCGAGGACCTTGCGGGCGCGCTGCAACGCGCTGTTGACCGACGCGACCGTGGTCTCCAGTTGGCCCGCGACCTCCCGCGCGGAGAATCCGAGCACCTCACGCAGGACCAGCGCGGCCCGCTGGCCCGCAGACAAGTGTTGAAGCGCGGCGACGAAGGCCAGCTCCACCCCTTCGCGCGCGGCGTAACGGGCTTCGGGATCCAGCGCGGCCAAGCCCAGTTTGTCGTCGGGATACGGCTCCAGCCAGGTCGTCTCGGCGAGCGGCGCGGCGCCCGGGCTCAGATCGGTGGGCAGCTCGCGGCGGCTTCGGCGCTCGATCAGCGTCAGGCAGCGGTTCGTGGCGATCTTGTACAGCCACGGCCGGATCGTGCCGCGGTCGTCGAACTTCCCGAGGCCTTGCCAGGCCCGCACCAGTGTTTCCTGCATGGCGTCTTCGGCGTCGTGCAGCGAGCCGAGCATGCGGTAGCAGTGCGCCTGCAGCTCCCCGCGGAACGGGTCGACCAGCTGCTGGAAGTCGATGGAGTCGTCTACCACAACACCTCCAGAACTTGCGGCCGTCCAGAAAACCAGCCTAGTCGGTGGGCGACGGCCGGATCGCGACGCCGGTGGCGAGCAGCCGGCTGGGGCGCAGGCCGAACATCGCGTGGAAACTGTCGCTGAAATGCGACGGGCTGGCGAAGCCGGCCTCGGCCGCGGCGAAGGTGAGATCGTGGCCGCCTGCCAGCTCGGTGCCCGCGCGCAGCATGCGGGCCCACAGGCGGTACCGGCGGAAACTGGTGCCGGTGTGCTCCCGGAACAGATGCAGGAACCTCGACGTCGACAGGCCCGCCCGGGTGGCGAGCTCGTCGGCGCCGGGGGCCGGATTCGTTCGCTCGCGCAGGTGCCGGGCCGCGGCGTCGATACGTTCGTCCAGCACGTGGTGTTTCGCCGGTCCGGCGATGTCGAGCCAGTGGAGTGCCGGGTCCGGCGAGTTCGCGATGAGCGCGTCCTCCTCGGTGTGGTCGTAGCGGACGCTTTCGCTTCCGCTCGACATCCGCAACCGGCACTGCCGTTCACGCGCCGACGCCGGATCGAGGTAGCAGAAGATCATCTGGCGGCCGTGTGCCACCAGTTGATGCCGAACCCGGGGCGCGATGAGCGCCGTGCGCGCCGGGCGTCCGCCTTCGGTGGCGGTCCGCACGGTGAACGAGTCGTCCAGCCCGACCGCGAGACAGGCCACCGAGCCGGAGTGCGGCCCGAGGTCCAGCGACGGCCCGGAGTAGACGGCGTGGCCGGGCCAGAGCCACAGGGTCGCGCAGCCGGTTTCTGGAAGCTGCGTCGCGGGCGCGGGCGTCATCCTGGTCTCCGGTTTCGCGGCGGTTTCGAGGAGTGGTGCATGGCTACCGTAGTGATCATCGCCGTCGGGGTGTTCTTCCTGGGCATGGGCGGGTACGCCTTGGCGGCCCCGGCCGCGCTGGTCCGCCCCTTCCGCCTCAGTGCCGACACCCCGGAGGCCAGGTCGGAGGTCCGCGCGGTCTACGGCGGTTTCGGCGTCGCGACGGCGGTGCTGCTGGGTGTCGCCGCGCTGGGTGCCGAGAGCATCAGGTCCGGTGTGGTGATCGCCGTCGGCACCGCGCTGGCGGGCATGGCGCTGGGCAGAGTGGTGTCCCGGTTGGTCGACCGGCCGACCGTGTTCTATCCGATCTGGTTCTACTTCGGCGTCGAAACCGTCGCGGCGGGGCTGCTCTTCGCGGTCGCTTGACCTGGGGTGGAGGCGGAGCAGGATAAGGACTCCGCGATTACTCACGAGAGCGAGCAAATGATCATCCACCGCATCGTGCCGAACCTCAACGTCGACGACGCGACCACCGGTCACGACTTCTACGAGGAGTTCCTCGGTCTTCAGAAACAATTCGACATGGGCTGGGTCGCCAGCTTCCGATCACCGACGAACCCGAGTGTGCAGGTGAGCCTCGTCTCCGGCGACGCCACCGCCCCTGAGCAGTCGTCGCTCACCGTCGCCGTGGCCGACGTCGACGCCGCCTATGCGGAGGCACAACGCCGCGGTTACGAGATCGTCTATCCGCTCACCAAGGAGCCCTGGGGTCTGCGACGGTTCTTCGTCCGAGATCCCCACGGCATCGTGGTCAACATCGCCGGCCACGCCGACTAGCCCGCTTTGCCATCTGTCGACAGATGGCGGTGTCTTAGTTGGAGAGAGATCACGTCATGTCGACATCTCGTGAGGTGGTGATGGGTGGGGCGCTGACCGCGATGGGGTGACATCGCGGTCAGCAGGGGTTAGGCGGCGTGTTCGTGTGGGTGGTGTTGCGGATGGACTAGCCCGCGTGATGGAGAAACCCTTATGTGCCAGCAAATCGACACGTCAAATCTCGGGAACGTTATGCGTGGAGCGAAAATATCCATCCGGACCGCCTGAAACCCAACCAAGAACCGGGAAAAGTGGCGTCCGCCACCCCAAGAAGCCCACAACCCAAGCAGCACAACAAAAGCCAGAGACCGAGCAAGATCACGATTCGGTCCAAAGAACACTCATCACCTAGGCTGACCAAGTGACCACGACAAGCAGGCCACCGACGGCAGTTCTCCCCCGATGGAGCCTCATCGCCCCGCCCGCGGCGATCGTCGTCCTCGTCATTTCCTGGGGACGAGACCTCGGGCCCGTTCTCCTGCCCTTGGTCTGCCTCGCCTTGGCGGCGGGGGTCATCGCGGCGGTGCATCACGCCGAGGTTGTGGCCCATCGGGTCGGCGAGCCGTTCGGGACGCTCATTCTCGCCATCGCGGTCACGGTCATCGAGGTGGCGTTGATCGTCACCCTGATGGCGTCCGGTGGTGACAAGGCCGCCACGCTCGCCAGGGACACCGTCTTCGCGGCGGTGATGATCACCTGCAACGGTATCGTCGGGCTGGCGCTGTTGGTCGGCGCGTTGCGGCACCGGGTTCAGGACTTCCGGGTCGAGGGTTCCGGCGGTGCGCTGGCCGTTCTCGCCGCGCTGGTCACGCTCAGTCTTGTCCTGCCCACGGTCACCACCAGCGCGCCGGGCGGGACCGTCACTCCGGCGCAGCTAGCCTTCGCGGGGTTCGCGTCGTTGGCGTTGTACTGCGTGTTCGTCTTCGTCCAGACCGTTCGGCACCGTGACTACTTCCTCCCGGTGCCGAACAAGGCCGTTTCCAACACAGAAGACGACGTCGAGGAGCACGCGCCCGCGCCGTCTACCAAGACCTCGCTGGTGAGCCTGGGGCTGCTGCTGGTGTGCCTGGTCGCGGTGGTCGGGTTGGCGAAGACGGTGTCGCCGACGCTCGAATCGGCCGTCGAGTCGATCGGCGCGCCGCTGGGTGTGGTCGGGGTGGCGATCGCGTTGCTGGTCCTGATGCCGGAGACGCTGGCCGCCGTGCGTGCCGCGCGGCGTGACCGGCTGCAGACCAGTCTCAACCTGGCGCTGGGCTCGGCGTTGGCGAGTATCGGGCTGACGATCCCGGCGCTGGCGATCGCGTCGATCTGGATGACCGGTCCGCTGGTGCTCGGGCTCGGCCCGACCGAGATCGTCTTCCTCGTGCTCACCATGGTGATCAGCATGCTGACGCTGATCACCCGCCGCGCCACCGTGCTTCAGGGCGCGGTGCACCTGCTGGTGTTCAGCGCCTTCCTGTTCACCGCGTTCACCCCGTAAGGCCCTTCACGGTCTGTGCCGGGCGGGCCTCGCCGAAGCCGCCGTAGAGGCCGGCCTTGGCCCGTTTGCGGACCTCGTCGAAGTGCCGGTGCACGGCCTCGGTGGCCGCGTCGGGATCGCCGAGGACCAGCGCGTCGACGATGAGCTGGTGGCGTTTGGCCGTGCTGGCCGGTGACGACGCGGGGCCGCCGAGCTCGCCCTCGGTGGCCCGGTAGACGTCCCAGAACAGCCCGGTGAGCTCCCGCGCGAGGTCGAAGCCCGCCTCGGCGCAGAGCAGGTCGTGGAACTCCCGATCGGCCACCGCGCCGTCCGGGCCTTTCTTGCGCATCCGCGCGACGCACGCCTCGAGCTCGTCGATCAGTTCGGGCCGGTGGTCGCAGGCGACCCGCCGGGTCAATTCGGTCTCGATCATTTCCCGCAGCTCGAGCAGGTCCCGCAGGCGGCCGACGTCGGTGGCGCCGCGGGTGCGCGTGCGGAACAGCAGCCACGTCTGCAGCGCCTCCGAGCCCGCGGAGCCCACGAACGTGCCGTAACCGTGGCGGATCTCCACGATGCCCAATGCCTGCAGTGCCTTGATCGCCTCCCGGATGGAATTACGGCTGACGCCGATGTCCTCCATCAGGCTGAGTTCGGTCGGCATCGGAGCGCCGGGCGGCAGTGCCCGCTCGATGATCAGATCGATGATCTGCTTGGTGATCTCTTCGCTGCGTTGAAGGCGCGCCAAGATGTCGTCTCCCGGGGATAAGTTGGTTCACTGGCACGTCGCCACCGAGGACATCCTACGTCATTCCCCTGATGTTTCCCCCCTGTGACAGCAGGGTTTCGGCAATGTCCCCGAAGTACTTGACCCACCGGCCGGTCGAGTTCTAAGGTTCGGCCAGGTCATAGGACATCCCACGTCCTACTTCTTGACGGACCTCATCACTGGTGGCGATCAACAAGTTCAGGAGACGTTATGTCCCAGAGCCCGTTCGGGTCCGGCCGGCGGTTCAACCGGCGTGACTTACTGCGCTACACCGCGCTGGCCGGTGGCGTCGCGGCGTTCTCGTCGACGCTCGCCGCGTGCGGTGGCGGCCCGGCGTCGACGAACCGGACGGGCAGCGCGACCGGCTCCCTCACCGCCGTCCTCGGTTACGGCAACAACCAGACCTGGGACCCGTTGCAGACGGCGTCGGCGTTCTCGATGGCCGCCAATCTGCATTGTTACGAATCCCTTGTGGAGGGTGACCCGGTGACCCGGGAATCGTTCCCCGGGCTGGCGAAGGCGTTGCCCGCGGATATCACCGGCACCAGCTTGAAGTTCGACCTGCGGCCCGGTGCGAAATGGCACGACGGTCAGCCGGTGACGGCCGACGACGTCGTCTTCACCTACGCACGGGCGCTGGACGCGAAAGAAAACGTGCTGGTGCACAGTTTCTTCACGGGCTGGCTCAAGGAAGTGAAGAAGGTCAGCGACTCCTCGGTCGAATTCGTGCTGAATTTCCCGTTCCCGTACGCGTTGCTGCGCATCCAGACCTGCAAGATCATGCCCAAACACGTCTTCGAGGGTAAATGGGCCGACGCGGTGAGCGGCAAGGTCGTCGGATCGGGACCGTACAAGGTCACCGAGCAGGCGCCGCTGAGCCACACCGCCTTCGAGAAGTTCGAGGACTACAACGGCGAGCGCCCGGCCGCGTACCAGAAGATGCTGTGGAAGTCGATCGTCGACGCCGCCCCGCGCGTGGCGGCGATCTCCGGGGCGACGCCGGACGCGCAGATCGTCGAGAACATCCCGGCCGCCAACGCCGAGCAGTTGCGCAAGGCCGGCCGGACCGTCGAATTCGCCGACGGCGGCAACAACCTGTTCCTGCTGTTCAACACCGCGCATCCGCCCTTCGACAACAAGCTCGTCCGGCAGGCTCTGCATTACGCGATCGACGGCAAGAAGATGATCGACATCGGCCTGAAGGGCGCCGGGACCGACGCGACTTCGTTCATCAACCCGAAGCTGGCTTCTTCGCAGCCCGCGGTCAACGACTTCGCGTACAACCCGGACAAGGCGAAGGCGTTGCTACAGCAGGCCGGTGTCAACGGCCTGAGCATCTCACTGTCCACAACGAACACCTCACTCGTCGCCGACTGCGTCAAGGTCATCAAAGAAGGCTGGGACGCCATCGGCGTGACGACCACGTTGGACGCGCAGGACACCAAGGCTCTGTTCTCCAAACTGGACGCCGGCACCGATTTCCAGGTCGTCGCCACGACGAACAACCCGCAGCAGTTCGGCAACGACCCCGATCTGCTGATCCGGTACTACTACGCCGAGCAGTCGCTGCTGATGAAGAACTACGCCCGGTGGACCAACGCCGACGCCCAGGCTTTGCTCCGGTTGCAGGACAAGGCGGCTTCCGAGACCGACGAGACCCGGCGCAAGGCGTTGACCAAGCAGCTGCTGGACCTGATCTCCGACCAGGCCGTCATCTACCCCGTGGTCTTCACCCAGCTCGGTACCGCGTGGGACCCGAAGGCCATCTCCGGCGTGCGGGCGCAGGGTTACCCCGGCATCTACCTGAACCAGGCCAAACCGGCGTGAGTCTTCTGGGGTCAACCCCCAGACCCCGGCCGGGGGCGAGCCCCCTGGACCCCCCAAAGGAGCTGGTTTGATCGTCATTGTCAGGATGCTCCTAAGCCGCATCCTCGCGTTGGTGCCGCTGCTGCTCGGCGTCATCCTGTTCGTGTTCATCGTGATGCAGTTCTCGCCCACGGACCCGGCGCTCGCGGCGTTCGACGGCGGCAACGCCACCCACGAGCAGCTGGAGGAGTTCCGGCGCGCGAACGGGCTGCTCGACCCGTTGCCCCTGCAGTACGTGCATTTCGTCTGGCGGCTGCTGCAGGGTGACTTCGGCACGAGCGTGATCACCAAGCAGCCGGTGGGGGACACCATCGCGACCGCGCTGCCGCTCACCGTCCAGCTGACGGTGCTGGGGCTGGTCATCGCCGTCGTGGTCTCGCTCGTGCTCGGCGTGACGTCGGCGTTCTCCTGGGCAAGCGTGAGCGAGGACTCGACGAGTTCGCCGTGTTCACCGGCTCCGAGCTCGTCGTCGACTCGATGCTCGCGATGGGCGCGGGCGGGGTCGTGCCCGGTCTCGGCAACATCGACCCGGCCGCGTACGTGGCGATCTACGACCACTCCCGCGCCGGAAACGCCGAAGCCGCAAGGAAAGCGCAGGAACGGTTGCTGCGGCTGTTCACGATCACCGACGTCTCGCCGCCGAGCCGGATGGGCCGCGGCTCGGCCGCGCTCGGCGCGTTCAAGGCCGCGATGAAGATGCGCGGGTTCATCGACAACGCTGTCATGGCGCCGCCGCAGCTTCCGCTCAACGCGGAAGAACTGCTGCTCATCAAGGAAAAACTCGGGGAAGCGGGTCTCGTCTGATGGTCGCCTTCGATCGGATCCACTACGGAGCCGACTACAACCCGGAGCACTGGTCCTCGGAGGTGTGGGACGAGGACATGAAGCTCATGACGGAGTCCGGGGTCACCATGGTCACCGCCGGGATCTTCTCCTGGGCAGGTGTCGAGCCACGGCCAGGGGACTACGACTTCGGCTGGTTCGACACGGTGATGGACAAGCTCGCGGCGTCCGGCATCGCGGTCTGCCTCGCGACGATGACGGCGTCCCCGCCGCCGTGGATGACCCACCTGCACCCCGAGATCCTGCCCGTCCGCGCGGACGGCACGCGCCTGTCGTCCGGTGCCAGGCAACAGTTCTGCCCGTCGAGCGAGGTCTACCGGCGTTATGCCGGACGGCTCGTCGAGCAGATCGCCGCCCGCTACGGTGACCACCCGGCGCTCGCGATGTGGCATGTCGGCAACGAGTACGGCTGCCATATCCGTGCCTGCTACTGCGACAACTCGGCGGCGGACTTCCGGAACTGGCTCCAAAACCGTTACGGCGACATCGACGCCCTCAACGACGCCTGGACCACGACGTTCTGGTCGCAGCAGTACGACGACTGGGTCGAGGTCTTCCCGCCGCGGGTCGCGCCCACGTTCCCCAATCCGGCTCAGCAGCTGGACTATCACCGGTTTTCGTCGGACGCCTCGCTCGGCTGTTTCCTGACCGAGCAGCGGATCCTGCGCCGCGTCACGCCGGACGTCCCGATCACCACGAACTTCGTCGGGCTGGTGCAGAAGGCACTCGACTGGCACAAGTGGACCCCGCACGAGGACGTCGTCAGTCTCGACTCGTATCCCGATCCCTACGATCCGCGCGGGCATGTCGAAGCCGCGTTCGGCTACGACCTCGTACGGTCCACAAAGGACGGACAGCCGTGGATGCTGCTGGAGCAGGCGCCGAGCGCGGTGAACTGGCGGAACCGCAACAGCCCCAAGGCGCCCGGCGCGATGCGCCTCGGCAGCTGGCAGGCCGTCGCACAGGGCGCCGACGCGGTGCTGTTCTTCCAGTGGCGGCAAACCAGTGGTGGCGCGGAGAAGTTCCACTCCGCCATGGTCCCGCACGGCGGCCGCGAGACCAGGACGTTCCGTGAGGTGAGCGCACTGGGGCAGGAACTCGCCGCGGTTTCGCAGCTCGCCGGGACCCGTGTGCGCGCCGACGTCGCGCTGCTGCACGACTGGGAAAGCTGGTGGGGCCTCGAACTGGACTCGCATCCGTCGGACGATCTGCGTCAGCTGGAGGCGCATCTGGCCCACTACGCGCCACTGTTCGACGCGAGCATCACCTGCGATGTCGTGCATCCGGCGCGGGAACTGTCGGCGTACAAGCTTGTCGTGGTGCCGAACCTCTACCTGATGGACACCGAGGTCGCCGCCAACCTGCGCCGGTACGTCGAAGGCGGCGGGCATCTCGTGGTGTCGTTCTTCTCCGGCATCGTCGACAGTTGTGACCGGGCGTATCTCGGCGGATATCCGGCACCCCTGCGGGACATCCTCGGGCTGCGTATCGACGAGTTCTGGCCGCTGCCCGAGGACGGAAGTATCGGCCTGAAGTTCGCCGACGGCACGGATGCGACCGGCACGATCTGGTCCGAGTGGGTGGAACCGGAAGGCGCCGAGGTGATCGCGGAGTTCACCGGCGGCGAGCTCGCGGGCAAAGCCGCGGTGACCCGCCACGCTTTCGGCGCCGGGGCCGCCTGGTATCTCGCGAGCAGGCCGGACGCCGACGGCATGCGGACGCTGCTGGACCGTGTCGCCGCGGAAGCCGGAGTCGTGCCTGTGCTGCCGGGACTTCCCGAGGGCGTGCAGGCGGTTGTCCGCGATGGCAAGGAAAACACGTATCTGATCCTGCTCAACCACAGTGGCGAGGAGGTCACCGTGCCGTTGCCGGTGCCCGCGCCCGATCTGCTCACCGATCCCGGTCTCGTGCTCGACCGGGTTTCGCTGGCCCCGCGCGGGGTCGCTGTTCTGGGGAGGACGTCATGAAGGCTCTCAGTTTGAAGGCACAGCCGGCCCGGGTGGCACTGGTTTTGGCGATGCTCGCCGGGATGCTGGTACCCGGTTCGGCGCAAGCGGCCACGCCGTTCTTCGACCAGCAGGTGCTGTTCAAAGCCGTGCGGGATCCGGGGTACAGCTGCTTCCGCATCCCCGCGATCGTGCGCAGCACCCACGGCACGCTGCTGGCTTTCGCGGAGGGGCGGATCGACAACTGCGGCGACACCGGCGACATCGACCTCGTGCTGAAGCGGTCCGCCGACGGAGGCAAGACGTGGTCGCCACTGCAGGTCGTCAACCGCGGAAACGGTGACACCCATGGGAACCCAGTGCCGATCGTGGACGCCACGACCGGCCGGACCGTGCTCATCACCACCTACAACGCCGGTCGGGACGACGACAAGGGCTGCTCCGTCCCGTGTCCACGGTTCCCGCACCAGCAGGTCAGCGACGACGACGGCGTGACGTGGTCGGCGCCCGAGGACATCGGCGCGCAGGTCAAACCGTCCAATTGGGACTCCTGGTACGCATCCGGCCCGGTGCACGGAATCCAGCTCACGAAGGGGCGGCACGCCGGGCGGCTCGTCTTCGGCGTCAACGCCGAAACCAGTGACGGCACGAACTCCATCGAGAACCACGCCGCGCTGATCTACAGCGACGACCACGGCGACAACTGGAAAGTCGGCGCCGTCGACAGTTTCGACCATCCCGTCGGCGGCACGATGGCGCAGAAACCGTCCGAGGTCAGTGTCGTCGAACTGGCCGACGGCTCGATCTACGCCGGCGGCCGCGAGCAGAGCGGCACCGACATCGGCAACCGCGACTACGCGATCAGCCGGGACGGCGGGGAAACCTTCAGTACGGATTTCACCACGATCCCGGACCTGGTGACGCCGATGGTCCAGGGCTCGCTGCTCCGCCTGCACCGCGAAGGACGTGGTGACCGGATCCTGTTCTCATCGCCGTCGGACACCGACCGGCGGCGCTGGATGATGATCCGTTCCTCCTACGACAGTGGGCGGAGTTGGGAAAACGCGGAACAGGGCACGCAGCTCACCACCGACTGGTCGGGTTACTCGGACCTGGTCCAGATCAGTGACCCGAAGGCGCGGACGACGGAAATCGGCCTGATGTACGAAGGTGGCGCGGTCGACGCCCGAGACGAAATCCGCTTCGCGCGGTTTGACGAGGATTACCTCGGCTGGCGAAAGAGTGCCGGTCCGACCACGCCGGACGTTTCCGGGCAGCACGCGGACAGCCGTGTCCTGGGCGGCGCGAAAACCACCCGCGGGAAGTTCGGCGGCGCACTGGAACTCGACGGCGTCGACGACTACGTCCGAGTTCCCTACAACAGCTCGCAACTGCCCGGCGCGGGTGATCTCACCTGGACCGGCTGGTTCAACTACGGCGCCACCAAGGGCAACCAGGTGCTGTTCTGGCTCGGCGGCATGGGGAGTACCGCGCCACAACTGTGGCTGCGCGGCGAACCCGGCGCGAACCGGTTGATCGCCTCGATGACGACCGCGGGCGGCACGAAGTCCATCACCTCGGCCGGGGCCTACGACGACCAGGCGTGGCACCACATCGCGCTGCAGCGCGCGGCGGGGCAGCTGCTGCTCTGGGTCGACGGTGCCCAGGTCGCGTCGGGTCCGGCGCCTGCCGGTTCGGTCAGCGAAACGGTGTCGTTCCAGTTGCAGCTGGGGCAGCGCCTCGACAACGCTTTCCGCTGGGACGGGAAGTTCGACGAGGTACGGCTTTACCGCCGGGCGTTGTCCCCGGCGGAGCTCGGCAATGTCCGCCTGCACAACGCTGTCCCGGCCGGACAAGTACTGAGGCTGCCTTTCGACAAACTATTTTGATGATTGACGCCGAGGGGTTCGTCGCGCAGGTTAGGTGACGAACCACCGAGGAGGGATCATCGTCTTCATGAGCCAGCGTCCCTATGTGTTGCTGTCGGTCGCCGTTTCTCTCGACGGCTGTGTCGACGACACCGGCACGAACCGGCTTCTGCTGTCCAACGACCAGGATTTCGACCGCGTCGACGAAGTCCGGTCCGGGATGGATGCCATCCTGGTCGGTGCCAACACGATCCGGTCGGACAATCCCCGGCTGCTGGTGAATTCGGCGGAGCGGAAGCGGCAACGCGTCGGCGACGGCCTGCCCGCCACACCGGTGAAGGTGACACTGACCAGCAGCGGAAATGTGGAGCCCACGGCGAAATTCTTCACCACGGGCGACAACGACAAGCTGGTCTACACCACGAGCAGCGCGTTTCCGTCGGTCCAGGAGCGGCTGGGCGAGGTGGCGACGGTCGTCGACGCGGGCGACCCGCTGGACGTGCACGCGGTGCTGGCGGATCTGACCGAGCGGAAGATCGAGCGGCTGATGGTCGAAGGAGGCGGCATGGTCCACACGCTGTTCCTCTCCGCCGGGGTCGTCGACGAGCTGCACGTCGTCTACGCGCCGTTCTTCGTCGGCCAGGCCGACGCGCCGCGGCTGGTCAACCCGGCGGTGTTCCCCCAGGGACCGGGCCAGCGCATGAAGCTGGCCGAAGTCCGCCAGCTCGGCGACGTCGTGCTGCTCCGCTACCACCCGCAGCCCTGACTTACGCGGCTTGACCAGCGGAAACAGTCTCGCGGCCGGCGGCGGGCACGGGCTGGTGGCTGTGGTGCTGCCGCCACAGCCACACGACGTCCCGGCCGAACGACCACACGAGTGACGCCAGCGCCAGGCCCACCGCGATGCCGGCGCCCGCCATCGGCAGTACGTCCGCCCCGGCCACGACCAGCGCGACGCCCTGCCCCGCGGCCACGGTCTTGCGCGCGAAGCTGCCCGGCAACTCCGAGCGCAGCCACGGCAGCACCCAGGCGGCCGCGACGAAGGCGTACCGCATGACGCCGATGGCCAGCACCCACGGTCCCAGCGAAAGCGAGACGTAAACGCTCAGCACCAGGATGAGGAACGCGTCGACCTCCATGTCGAACCGCGCGCCCAGCGGGGAGCTGGTGCCGGTGCGCCGCGCGACCTTGCCGTCGACGGCGTCGAGCGCGAGCGCCACCGAGGCGAGCGCGACGAGGACCAGCACGCGGTTGCCCGCGGCGGTGCCGTCCATCACGAGCGCGGTCACGCCGCCGACGAGCACGGACCTGGCCAGCGTGACGAGGTCGGCCGGGCCCAGTGAGCGGGTGCCGTAGCGCCGCAGCGCGGAGGAGAGGATGGCCCAGATCGCGATGGCGTACGTCGCTCCGGCGAGCCAGCCGATCGGGCTGAGGCCGACGCCTGCCCACAGCAGCGTCAGCAGGATGAGCTGTGCGCCCGCACCGGCGGCCTGCTCTTGAGCGGCTGAACCCGTGCCACACTCTGCTCGTGTGATCATCAGTACCTGCTTCTTCCTTGGGTGCCGCGCCGGTCCGCGGGGTTCCTGGGAACTCGCGCCACCCGGTTATCGCGGAGGTTGACCATGACACGTACCGAACGTGCCTTCTGGTTCAAATCCCTGGAAGAAAGTGAGCTCCGATTTTCCGAGGTGCCCGAGCCGGGCGACGGTGAGGTGCTCGTCCGCAGCCTTTTTTCGGGGGTGAGCCGGGGGACGGAGACGCTGGTCTTCCGTGGTGGCGTGCCGGAAAACCAGTACGACGTGATGCGGGCACCGTTCCAGGACGGTGACTTTCCGTGGCCGGTCAAATACGGCTATCTCAACGTCGGGATCGTCGAGCAGGGACCGCCGGAGCTGCTCGGCCGGACTGTCTTCTGCCTCTATCCGCATCAGACGCGGTACGTGGTGCCGGCCGAAGCCGTCACCGTGGTCCCGGACGACGTGCCCCCGGCGCGGGCGGTGCTGGCCGGGACCCTGGAGACCGCGGTGAACGCCCTGTGGGACGCCGCGCCGCTGGTCGGCGACCGGATCGCCGTCATCGGCGCCGGGATGGTCGGCTGCAGTGTCGCCGGGCTCCTCGCCGGTTTCCCCGGGGTCCGCGTGCAGCTCGTCGACGTCGATCCCCAGCGTGAAGAGGTCGCCAAGGCGCTCGGCGTCGAGTTCGCGCTGCCCGAGGACGCGCTGGGGGAGTGCGACCTGGTCGTGCACACCAGCGCCACCGAGGCGGGGCTCAACCGGTCGCTCGAGCTGCTCGGGCACGAGGGCGAGGTCATCGAGCTGAGCTGGTACGGCGACCGCCGGGTCAGCCTGCCGCTCGGCGAGTTCTTCCACTCGAAGCGACTCTCCGTGCGCAGCAGCCAGGTCGGCTCGGTGTCACCCGCCCGCCGCGCGCGCCGCGGTTATTCGGACCGGCTGGCACTCGCCCTGCGCCTGCTCGCCGATCCCAAATACGACGCGCTGATCACCGGTGAAAGCGATTTCGACGACCTGCCCGGTGTCATGTCCAGACTTGCCAACGGCGAACTCCCGGCGTTGTGCCATCGGATCGTTTACGGTCCCGCATAGGAGGTTCACACCTTGTTCAGCATCACCGTTCGTGACCACGTCATGGTCGCGCACAGTTTCCGAGGCGAGGTCTTCGGGCCCGCGCAGCAGCTGCACGGCGCCACTTTCGTCGTGGACGCGACGTTCCGCCGCCCCGAGCTCGACGCCGACAACATCGTCGTCGACATCGGGCTGGCCACCGAGGAGCTCAAGGCCACGCTTGCGAAGTTCAACTACCGCAACCTCGACGACCTGCCCGAGTTCGCCGGGATCAACACCTCCACGGAGTTCCTCGCCAAGACCATCGCGGACGCGCTCGCCGACAAGGTGCGCGCGGGCGCGCTCGGCGAAGGCGCGCGCGGGCTCGCCGGAATCACGGTCAGCCTGCACGAATCCCACGTCGCCTGGGCAAGCTACGAGCGCGAGCTGTGAGCGCGGTCCACGTCGTCCTTCCCGGTGACGTGGACGACGTGAGCGTCCCCAGCGGGGGCAACATCTACGACCGCCGACTGTGCGAAGGCCTGGAATCGGTGCACGAGATCGTCGTCTCGGGCGGCTGGCCGCGCCCGGACGACAGCGCGCGGACCGCGTTGGCCAGTGCCTTGGCGGAGATCCCTGACGGCGAGGTCGTGCTGCTCGACGGGCTCGTGGCCTGTGGGGTGCCCGAAATCGTGGTCCCGCAGGCGAAACGGCTTCGCGTGGCCGTGCTCGTGCATCTGCCGCTGGGTGACGAGACCGGGCTGGCGCCCGCGTTGGCGGCTGAGCTGGATGGGCGTGAACGAGAGACGCTCCTCGCGGCGGGCGCGGTCGTGGCGACGAGTCCGTGGGCGGCACGCAGGCTGGTCGAGCACCACGGGCTTGCCCGGGAGCGGGTTCACGTCGTCATGCCGGGTGTCGACGCCGAGCCGCTCGCGCCCGGCACGGACGGCGTGTCGAGCCTGTTGTGTGTCGCCTCGCTGACGCCGCGTAAGGGGCACGATCTGCTGGTCGAGGCGCTCGCGGCCGTCGCCGATCTGCCCTGGACCTGCGTATTCGCCGGACCGCTGAGCCGTGACCCAGGGCACGTCGAAGAAATACGGCGGCTGATTGAACGCCACGGCCTCGGCCAACGTGTACTGGTTGTGGGCCCTTTGACCGGCGAGCCGCTCGCCAACGCGTACTCCGCCGCTGACCTGGCGGTGCTGCCTTCGCGTGCGGAGACGTACGGGATGGTCGTCACCGAGGCATTGGCGCGCGGAATCCCGGTGCTGGCAACGGCTGTCGACGGCGTGCCGGAGACCCTCGGGCAGGCGCCCGACGGAACCGTGCCCGGAATCCTGGTCCCATCAGGTGATGTCGACGCGCTCGCCACGGCCTTGCGCCGCTGGTTCGGCGAATCCGGAGTGCGGGACCGGCTCCGGGCTTCGGCTCGGCTTCGGCGTGACGTGCTGGAGCCGTGGAGCGAGACCTCACGACGGATGGCCGACGTACTGGCCCGACTCGGTCGGGAGGCCGCGTGAACGCCCCAGGATCACCCAAGTTCGCGCCGGATTGGCTGGCGTTGCGCGAAAGCGCCGATGCCGAGGCTCGCGCGCTCTCACTACTCGACCCGTTGCGTGGGTATCTCGCGGGCGTCCCGCGGCTGCTCGTCCGCGACCTCGGATCCGGCACCGGTTCGCTGGCGCGGTGGCTCAGCGGCCGCCTGCCCGGACCGCAGCGCTGGATCCTTCACGACCGTGATCCCGATCTGCTCGCCCGTGCCAAGGTGCCTGGCGTCAGCGTCGAAACGCAGGTCGGCGATCTCACCGGGTTGAGCGCCGAGGATCTCGCCGGTACTTCGCTGGTGACGGCGTCGGCGCTGCTGGATCTGCTCACCTTCGACGAGGTGCACAGCCTCGCCGAGGCCTGTGTGACGGCCGGTTGCCCGGCGCTGTTCACGCTTTCCGTCGCGGGACGGGTGGAACTCAGCCCGCCGGACCCGCTTGACGCCGATTTCACCGCGGCCTTCAACGCCCACCAGCGCCGGGTGGTCGATGGCCGGCGGCTGCTCGGACCGGACGCCGCCACCGTCGCCGCCCAGGCGTTCGAACGGCTCGGCGCGGTCGTGATCACGGCGCCCAGCCCATGGCGGCTCGGCCCCGGACAAACGGAACTGACCGGGGAATGGCTCGGGGGCTGGGTCGCTGCCGCTTGTGAGCAGCGCCCAGACCTCGCGTCGCACGCGGAGGCCTATCTCCGTCGTGTCGGCGTGACCGCCGTGGTCCACCACGTCGACCTGCTGGCCCTCCCGGGACTGTCATGATGGGCAAACTTTGGCCGTGGATCCGGAATTTCACCGGTGTCGCCATTCTCGGCGTCCTCGTGTGGCGCCTGGGCACCGGCGCGTTCGTGGACGGGCTGCGCGTGATCACCGTCTGGTCGGTGCTCGCCGCGCTCGGTATCGGTTTGCTGACCACGGTTTTCTGCGCCTGGCGCTGGTGCCTGGTGGCGCGGCGGCTCGGGCTGGAGCTGACGCTTTCCGCTGCGGTCAAAGACTATTACCGGGCGTTGTTCCTCAACGCGGTATTGCCCGCGGGGGTGCTCGGCGATGTCCACCGCGCGGTGAGTCACGGCCAGCAGTCCGGTGATATCGGCCGCGGTGTGCGCGCGGTCGTCCTGGAACGGGTTGCGGGGCAAGTGGTTCTGCTGGTGCTCGGGGTCGCGGTGCTGCTCACCCAGCCCGCGCTGGTTTCGGCCATCGCCGGGGATCTCGTGCCGAGCCGCACTGTCGTGATCGTGACGGTGTGCCTGCTTGTCGTGCTGCTGGGGATGATCGCGTGGGCGAAATGGGGGACGAGCACGTCGAAGTGGCGCAGCGGACTCGCGACGACGTTGACCGACGCGCGCCTTAGTCTGCGCGCCCCCGGTGTGTTCCTGTTCTCCGCGCTGGCGCTGGGCGGGCACCTGCTGCTGTTCGTCGTCGCCGCGCGAGTGGCGGGTTCGGAAGCGTCTATCGGCCAGTTGCTGGCGCCGTTGGTGCTGGCGTTGCTGGTGATGGGCCTGCCGGTGAACATCGGCGGTTTCGGGCCGCGGGAAGCGATCACCACCGTCGCGTTCGGCGCGGCGGGACTCGGTGCGACACAAGGACTTACGGTTTCGGTCGTCTACGGTGTGCTGGCGCTGGCCGCGAGCCTGCCCGGCGCCGCGGTGCTTTTCCTGCACCGCAGCGTCAAGCAGCCCGTTGCACCCGTTGAACCCGTTGCGCCCCAACGCGAACTGGTCGCCGCTAGCGCGGGAACCTAGGCGCGCCACACCCACCACGTCAACACCCCGGGGTGCGGCCGCGAGATGTCGACATCACGTGATCTCTTAGTAGCTAAGAGATCGCCATCTGTCGACAGATGGCGAGCCAGGCGGGGAGCTGTGGTGACCCCAATGCGGCGTTGGGGGCGTTGAGTGCCCCCAACGCCGCATTGGGGTCGTGAGGGATGCTCGGCAGGTGGGCGCTGTGTTTTCGGCGGCTCTGCGCGCTGACGGGCCTTCGGCCAAAAGAGGGCGCGCGTTGTGGTTTTTCGTCTGCCGCCTAACGGGTTTACTGCGGTAGCTCGAGACTTAACGGCCGCATGAGTGGTTGGCCACGCAAGTCGTTTTACACGGCCAGGCCTAGTTTTTTGGGGCGGGTTTCTTGCATGGCTGTCATCAGGTCGTCTCGGGCTCTGGCTACTCGGGATCTGATGGTGCCCACCGGACAGCCGCAGATCTCAGCGGCGTCCGAATAGGACAGCCCCATGGTCTGCGTCAGCAGGAAGGCTTCCCGCCGGTCACCGTCCAGAGCGCCGATGAGTTGGCCCAGGACAACGCTTTCCTCGAAGCGCGGGGTCGCCGTGTGCCGGGAGCGTTCGGCGGTTTCCTCCCAGTCCGGCAGGTTCGCGTTGCGGGGACGGGATTGGGCGGTGCGGATTTGGTCCACCACAACGCGTCTGGCGAGTCGCCACCGGGGTGACGGTGTTCATCGTGACCGGCCGGTTCTTCGAAGCACGCTCCAAACGCAAGGCGGGCGCGGCGCTGCGGGCGCTGCTCGACCTCGGCGCGAAGAGCGTCGCGGTGCTGCGGGACGGCCGTGAGCAGCGTGTCGGGATCGAGCAGCTCCGGGTCGGCGAGTGTTTCGTGGTGCGGCCGGGGGAGAAGATCGCTGCCGACGGCGTGGCCGAGGAGGGCGAATCGGCCGTCGACCTGAGCCCGGTGACCGGGGAAGCGGTTCCCGTCGAGGTGGTGCCCGGTACCGAGGTGGTCGGCGCGACGGTCAACGTCAGCGGCCGCCTGGTGGTGCGCGCGACGCGGGTCGGCGCCGACACGCGGCTCGCGCGGATCGGCGCGATGGTGGAGCAAGCCCAGAACGGCAAGGCCGCGGTGCAGCGGCTGGCCGATCGCGTGTCCGCGGTTTTCGTCCCGGTGGTCATGGGGTTCGCACTGGCGACGCTCGGCTTCTGGCTCGGCGCCGGGGCGGGCGGCGACACCGCGATCACCGCCGCGGTCGCCGTGCTGATCATCGCGTGCCCGTGCGCGCTGGGGCTCGCGACACCGACGGCGCTGCTAGTCGGCACCGGCCGTGGCGCTCAGCTCGGCATCGTCGTCAAGGGACCTGAGGTTCTGGAATCCACGCGCCGGGTGGACACCATCGTGCTCGACAAGACCGGCACGGTGACCACCGGCCGGATGATGCTGATCAACGTCGCCGACGGCATCTCCGCTGTCGAGGCCATGCGCCTGGCGGGAGCGGTCGAAAACGCGTCCGGGCATCCCCTCGGCGTCGCGATCACCACGGCCGCCGCCGAATACGTCGGTGAGTTGCCGCAGGTGGAGTTGTTCCAGAGCGTCGAGGGCTTCGGCGTACAGGGGCTGGTCGAGGGGCACATCGTGGTCGCCGGGCGGCTGGAACTGTTGTACGAGCACGGGATTTCGCTCCCCGACGCGCTGTACGGGGCGAAGATCGAGGCTGAGCAAGCCGGGCACACGACGGTGGTCGTCGGCTGGGACGGCATCGCCGGTGCGGTCCTCGTCGTCGCCGACACGGTCCGCCCGACGTCGGCCGAAGCCGTGCGCGAGTTCCGGCGGCTCGGGCTGCGGCCGGTGCTGCTCACCGGGGACAGTGAGACGGTCGCCAGGACGATCGGCCGGGAGGTGGGCATCGACGAGCTGCTCGCCGGCGTCGCCCCGGAGGACAAGGTCAACGTCATCCAGGTCCTGCGGGCCAGGGGACACGTCGTCGCGATGGTGGGGGACGGCGTCAACGACGCGGCCGCGCTCGCCACCGCGGATCTCGGGCTCGCCATGGGGACCGGGACCGACGCCGCGATCGAAGCCGGTGACCTGACGCTGGTCCGCGGTGACCTGCTCGCCGCCGTCGACGCCATCCGGCTTTCGCGGCGCACCCTGTCGACGATCAAGTCGAACCTGTTCTGGGCCTTCGGGTACAACCTGGCCGCGCTGCCGCTGGCGGCGGCCGGGCTGCGCAACCCGATGATCGCGGGCGCGACGATGGCGTTGTCCAGTTGTCTCGTGGTGTCGAACAGCTTGCGGCTGAACGGTTTCCGCGGAACCGAGGTCAGAACCGGCGGGTGAACGGCAGCGGTTTGCGCATCCGGATCAGCAGGAGCAGCGGCACCAGCACGTACGGCAGGTTGAACAGGAGGAACTTCACCGGGTTGCCGGTCCGCGTCGCCGGATCGCCGAAGAACTCCACGCCGAACACCACGATCCCGGTGAGTGTCACGATCATCGTCGCGTAGATGACCGACGGCAGCTGGATCCAGTTCCGGCCGGTGAGCAGCGCTGCCACCAGCACGACGTAGAACGGCATGTAGACGAACGCCGACAACCCGGTGACGATCCGCATCCAGTCCGGCGGGTGCATGAAGAGCACGTCGGCGTCGTGGGCGTACCAGTAGTTGGAGTTGACGAAGAAGTTGTCCGACGGCTGGGAGAAGTCCACGCCCACGGTGGGTAGCAGATCGCTGATGATCGAGGTGATCGTGAACGCGCTGAACACGATGGCGAAGAAGATGTCGATCTTCCGCTGACGCAGGGTCAGGTTCGCCGGTGCCGGGATGGTCATGTCCGGTGACTTTACGACTCGCGTCAGTAGAGTGCGGTCATGAGCGCGTTGCAGGTCTGCTTGGTCGTCTTCGCGGGCGTCTGCTTGGTGGTTTGGCTGCTGTCGGTCACGACGAAGGAGTACTCCTGGGTCGACCGGATCTGGTCGGTGGTCCCGGTGGTCTACCTGGCGATCTTCGCCGGCGCGGCCGGGTTCGCCGACGCGCGGCTGAACGTCATGCTCGTGGTGGGCGCTTTGTGGGGAATCCGGCTGACCTTCAACTTCGCCCGAAAGGGTGGCTATGCCCGGGGTGGCGAGGATTACCGCTGGGCGGTGCTGCGAGGCCGAATGTCGCCGGGGTTGTTCCAGGTGTTCAACTTGCTGTTCATCACGATCTACCAGAACGCGATCCTGCTGCTGATCACCCTTCCCGCGTACACCGCGCTGGAGCACCGCTCGCCGTTCGGCGTCTGGGACGTCGTGGCCACCCTGGTCTTCCTCGCGTTCCTGATCGGGGAGACCGTGGCGGATCAGCAACAGTGGAACTTCCACGGCTGGAAGCGCGCCGAAGTCGCCGCCGGGCGCGAGCCCGAGCCGCGGTTCCTGCAGGCCGGTCTGTTCCGCTATTCGCGTCACCCCAACTTCTTCTTCGAGCAGGCGCAGTGGTGGGTCGTGTTCGCCTTCGGCGCGATCGCGGCCGGCTCGGTGGCACAGTGGACGGTGCTGGGCGCGGTTCTGCTCACCGGGCTGTTCGTCGGATCGACGATCTTCACCGAAAGCATCAGCGTCAGCCGCTATCCGGAGTATTCCGACTACCGGCGGCGCACTTCGGCCGTCGTGCCGTGGTGGCCACGGCACCGGGAACTCGCGCGCTGAGGCTTGTCCGGCGCCGGGCCCGGGTAAATCCGTGACCGCGGTTTGTCAGACCCGTTGAGTAGCCTCCGGCGCATGGCACTCTCAGTGGCAGAACGCGAAGAATTCCTCGCCCAACCCCATATCGGTGCACTGTCGGTGGTCGAAAAGCCTGATCGTGCGCCGCTGACGATCCCCATCTGGTACCACTACACCCCCGGCGGAGAGCTGTGGGTGCTGACGCCTCCCGGTTCGCGGAAGGCACGGGCGATCTACGCGGCCGGCCGGTTCAGCTTGCTGGCGCACCGGACCGAGCCGACAAACCGCTACGTGTCGGTGGAGGGGCCGGTGGTCAGGACTCTGCCGGGCAGCCACGAGCGGTCACTGGCGATGGCCGCGCGGTACCTGCCACCCGACAAGGCCGCCGAGTTCGTGGAGTACGAACGGACCCAGCTCGGCGAGCACGTCGCCGTCTACCTGCGGCCGGAACACTGGCTGTCCGCTGATCTGGGACCCGCCTGATCTAGTCACCGAGCTGGGCGACGGCCACGGCCAGCAACATGGTGTATTCGCCCGAAACGGCCACGGGGTCGTCGATGTCTATTTTGGCCAGCATCCGCTGGACGAGGGCGAAGGTCGCGCCCTCGCGGCCGTGCTCCTTTTCCAGCTCGGCGAACTCGGACCGCAGGACGTTCACCTTGTCGCGGAAGTTCGCGATGATCTGGTCGGCCGTGCCGACTGCCTCGGGGTCCATGGGGGTATTCAACCCTGCCGGTCAGCCGGTGGTGGTGACCGCGTCCGCCTCGATCGTGATGAGCCGGACCTGGTCCCGGCCGCCGAACCACGGGTACGAGCGGCCCAGGTAGCGCTGCGCGAGCCGCTCGATGTGCTCGGCGCCGCCTTCCTCGGTGATGTCGACGACCCGGCCGCGCACGGAGTAGTACCGGGCCGGTGCGGTGGAATCGGCGATCGTGACGGCGACGCGGGGGTCGCGCTCGACGTTATTGACCTTGCGGAAGCCGCGGACGGTGTTGATGAGGACGTGCTCGCCGTCGGTGTCGACCCAGACCTGCGTCAGCTGCGGGGAGCCGTCGGGCATGAGGGTCGAGAGGTAGCACAGGCTGGGCTCGCGAAGGAGTGTCACCAACGGTTCGGGAAGCTGGATACCGGTTTTCATGATTGCATTCAACCTTGCCGGGTCGCTTGTGATTCCCGCGGACGTCGTGCTAACTTCTGAGTGCGCCCCGTATGGGCCTATTTGCTGGAGGTAGCGGCTTTCGAGCCACCGTAGAGAACGGCATTGTTCCGAGTCTCTCGCAAGTGGATGTTTCCCTCTTCAGCGCTTACCAGGCTTGCGGGGTTCTTTGGCGTCGGCTCATGGTGGTTTCCGCCCTCCAGTCCACTGACTGGAAAGGACTACATGACAGACAATTACCAGGATTTCGACGTTCACGCGTTCCAGCAGCAGGTCATCAAGGAATTCCGGGAGAACAACGGGAAACTCGGCGGCATGTTCGAAGGCTGGAAGCTGATCCTGCTGACCACCACCGGCGCGAAAACCGGCCTGCGCCGGACAAGCCTGCTGGGACCCGTGGACATCGGCGGGAAAACGCTGGTCATCGCCTCGGCGATGGGTGCCGACACGCATCCCGCGTGGTACCACAACATCCGCAAGAACCCGATGGTCACCGTGGAAACCGGCACTGAAACCTACGACGCGATCGCCGCCATCCCATCCGGCGATGAACGTGACACGCTATTCGACAAGGTAGTCGCCGAAGCGCCCGGTTTCGGTGAATACCAGGCAAAAACAACGCGGGTAATCCCCGTGGTAGTCCTGTATCGAATCACTCCCGGTCCGGGCGCGGAACGGGTCAAAGGCCTGGGCGACTGGCTGGTCGAGGTCCACAGTTGGCTCCGCGACGAACTGACCACCCTTCGTCGTCAAGCCGACGAAGGCGCCCCGCTCCATTTGGGAAAGAATCTCCGCGAGCACTGCCTGAATTTCTGTGACGCACTGACCAAACATCACACCGGTGAGGACATGGGCGCGTTCCCCATGCTGGCCCGCCAATTCCCGGCATTGGCCCCAGTCCTGCGCAAACTGGGCGAAGACCACGCCGTCGTCGCCGACCTCCAAGCCCAGATCCGCATCCTGGTCACCACCGAGTCAGACCCAGCGCGCCTGCGAGCCGAGTTGAACCGCCTGGCCACCCACCTCGAGTCCCACTTCGACCACGAAGAGCGCACCGTCGTCCAGGCCCTCAACGCCCTGGCCCCCGCCCCGATGTAACCGCGAAACACCCCTACGCCAACGGGAAACACGGCTACGGGAGTGGGGACCAGCTTGTTTCCCGTTCCTGTAGGCGTGTTTCCCGGGTGGGAAGTGCTGCGGGGGTCAGCAGGTGAGGGTGGCGCGGCCGAGGGTGGTGATTTCGTTGGCGAGGGCGGCGCGGGTCGTGCGGGACAGGGAGTTGGCGACGCCGAAGGCGGCGTGCACGCGGACTCGGGCCTCGGTTTCGGGGATTCCGGGGTGGGCTCGGAGCACGAGCGCTACCCACTCGGCGACGTATTCTCGTTGGACTCGGCGGTAGGCCTCGCGTTGCTCTTCGGGCAGGTTGATCACCTCCGCGAGCAGGACGGAGATGATCGCCGGGTTCTCCGTGGCGAAAACCGCGTAACTCCGCATCGCGTGGCCCAGCGCGTCCAACGGGCCGTCGGCGGCGGCGAGGGCTTGGTGCAGTCCCAGCCACAAGACCTCGTTGCCTCGGTTGAGCACGCCGGTCAGCAACTCGTTCTTGCTCGAGAAATGGTTGTAGACACTCGGCCCGGCGATCCCGGCCGCGGTACCGATGTCGGTCATGCTCACCGACGGGTATCCCCGCTCCCCGAACAGCCGGATCGCCGCCGCCAGCAAGGCCTCGCGGCGCGAACTCAACCGCTGCGGGTGCCGCCCACCTGCCGGCGCCCGCGACCCGGTCTCCGGCAGTTCCGCCACCGCGACGGCCCGGGCGACCCGCTCCAACAGCGCCCGGTCGACCTCGGTCCGGTGATAGGACGGACTTTCCAGCACCGCGTGCACCGCCTGGGCTCGCAACCGCGCGGCGTCCGCAGGAATCCCTGAGGCCGCCACCGCACTCACGGTCCGCTGCAGAATCTTCCGAAGCCGCTTCCTCAACGCCGTTCGCTCGGCTTCGGGCAGGTTGACGGCGTCGCGATCCCACAACACCCCGAACTCACGGCTCTCCAACGCGAGTGTCGCCAGGGTTGTGATCGTCCGATCCAGATCCGCGGGGCGCGATGCGACAATGTCGAGCCGGTCCAGCGCTTCCCGCATCACGTCGACGAGCAGGTCCTGCTTGCCGCGGAAGTGCCGGTAGAGCGCGCCGGCGCTGATCCCGACGGCGGCGGCGATATCGGCCATGCCGACCCGGTGGTAGCCGACGTCCCAGAACTGGCGCGCCGCGGCGGCGAGGATCTGCTGTTTGCGGTCGCGTGGACGCGATCGGGGAGCGGTCGGCAGAGACATGGAGGACCATCCGTAGGTAAACGGCTGATAGTGCGTTGTACGTGAAAGACTTTCCTCTATCAGGGATTTTGTCAAACAAGTGAACAGCGGTATGTTACTAGAGGCAATAAGCTGACGTTCTCACCCGAGAGGGGGCGGCGATGTACCTCACCCAGGCGCTGCACCGTGCCGTGCAGCAGACCCCGGACCTGCCCGCCACGATCTTCGGGGAGCGGGTGCGCACCTGGTCGGAATGCGCCGCCAGGGTCGCCCGGCTGGCCGGCGCGTTCCACGCGCTCGGCGTCGAGTCCGGCGACCGGGTCGGGATCCTCGCCCTCAACAGTGACACTTACCACGAATACCTGTTCGCGGTGCCGTTCGCCGACGCGGTGGTCACGCCGATGAACACCCGCTGGAGCGTTGCCGAGATCGCGTTCTCCCTGGCGGACTCGGGCACCGCGGTGCTGCTCGTCGACGACGCCTTCGCGCCGATGATTCCGGAGTTGCGTGGTCGAGTGCCCGAGCTGAAGACCGTGATCCACTTCGGCGACGGACCCGCTCCCGAAGGCGCGCTCGATCTCGAGGAGCTCATCGCCACCCACGAGCCGGTGCGGGACGCGCGGCGCGGCGGTGATGCGCTCGCCGGGATCTACTACACCGGCGGCACCACCGGCACGCCCAAGGGCGTCATGCTCAGCCACGCGAACCTGCTGATTTCCGCGCTCGGCTCCGCGTCGACAGGCGTGTTCATAGTGCCGGAGGGCCGGTTGCTGCACGCGGCGCCGATGTTCCACCTCGCCGACGGCGCCGCCTGGGTGGCGCGCAACGTGCTCGGCGGCACGCACGTGATCATCTCCGCGTTCACCCCGGCCGGTGCGGCGCAGGCGATCCAAAGCCACGGCGTCACCGACGTGCTGCTCGTGCCGACGATGATCCAGATGCTGGTCGACTCGCCGGAAACGGCCGGGCACGACCTGTCGAGCCTGCGCCGGCTCCTCTACGGCGCGTCCCCGATCTCCGAGGCAGTGCTGGAACGCGCGGCGAAACGGCTGCCGACAGCGGAGTTCACCCAGCTCTACGGCATGACCGAGCTCTCGCCGGTGACCACGGTCCTCACTCCGGCCGAGCACGCCGTCGACGGTTTGCGTCGCTCCGCCGGACGCGCCGCGCCGCACGCCGAGGTCCGCATCGTCGACCCCGAGGGCAACGACGTCCCGCCCGGCGTGGTCGGCGAGGTGATTTCCCGTGGCGGGCAAGTGATGCTGGGCTACTGGAACCGCCCGGACGAGACCGCGGCCGCCGTCCGTGACGGCTGGATGCACACCGGCGACGGCGCGTACATGGACGAGCGCGGGTACGTCTTCGTAGTCGACCGGATCAAGGACATGATCGTTTCCGGCGGTGAGAACGTGTACTCGGCCGAGGTGGAGAACGCCCTCGCCCGCCACGCCGCCGTCGCGGCCTGCGCGGTCATCGGGGTGCCCGACGACGAATGGGGCGAGTGTGTGCACGCCGTCGTCGTACTCGCCGTGGGCGCCGAGGTCTCGGCGGAAGAACTGCGCGCGCACTGCGCCGAGCACATCGCGCGGTACAAGGCGCCGCGGTCGGTGGAGTTCGTCGACGCGCTGCCGATGTCGGGCGCGGGCAAGATCCTCAAACGTGAACTGCGCGCCCGGCACTGGGCCGACACGGACCGAGCCGTCTCCTAGCCGCTGAAGCGTGGCGGTCGGCGTTCGAGGAAAGCTCCCACGCCTTCCAAACCGTCCGGCGCCGCCGCGAGTGCCGCGATCGTGCGGCTTTCCGCGCTGGCCGCGTCCTCGGGGCTTCCCGGGTTCGCGGCCAGCAACGCGCGAGTCGCCGCGACCGCCGACCGGGAGGTGTGTTCGACGAACTGGCGTGCGTACTCCTGAGCGTTGCGCAGTACTTCCAAGTCGGGCAACACCCGGGAGACGAGCCCGGCGGCGAGTGCTTCGCGCGCGTCGATGAGCCGGCCGCTCAGCAGCCAGTCCGCCGCGCGGGACGGTCCCACGAGCCGGGGCAGGAAGTACGTCGACGCGCCTTCGGGGGAGAGACCGAGCCGCGTGAACGGGAAGCCGAACCGCGCGCTGTCGGCGGTGAACCGCACGTCCGCGGCGAGCAGGATCGTCGCGCCGCCACCGATCGCGTCGCCGTTGACCGCCGCGATCACCGGCACCCCGATCTTGGCCATCCGGACCGTGACGCGCCCGGCCGGTTCCCGGTAGTCCCCGGTGTACGCGCCCTCGCCCGCCAGCAGGTCCCGCACCGCCGACGGGCCGTTCGACAGGTCGGCGCCGACACTGAAACTGGGACCGGCACCGGTGACCACCACCGCGCGCACCGACGGATCGGTGCCGCACGCCGTGAGCGCGTCGCCGAGGGTGTGGAGCAGGGCGGCGTCGAGCTGGTTGTGCTTGCCCCTGTCCAGCCACAGCGTCGCGACGCCGCGCTCGTCCTCGCGGTGCACCTTGCCGACGAGCGGGCTCACCGGGTGAATCGTCCGTAGTGGACGACGTCCGTGGCCGCGCGGCGGGCGAGACGCTGCGCGGAACTGCCCTCCTGCTGGGGTTCGTCGCTGTGCCCGATCGCGATGGCGCCGATGGGGGCGTGGCTCTCGGGCACGCCGAACTCGGTCTTGAACGCGGCTTCGTGATCCGGCGCGATCCCGAAGTAGAGCGCCCCGAGCCCCTCGTCGACCACGGTCTGCAGGATGAGCAACGCGGCCATGCCGGTGTCGATATGCCAGAACGGGACCGGCCAGCGCGCCTCGTCGCGGTCCGTCCAGCCCTTGTCGGGCCGCGCGTACCTGTCCAGGTAGGCGTCCTTGACCGAGAGCGGCACGATCACGAGCGGAGCCGTGGTGATCGGATCGGTCGCCCGCTGCCCCGCCACCTCCCAGAATCGGGGCAGTTCCTCACCGCGCAGCACCAGGAACTCCTGTCCCTGCGAGAAGCCCGCGGACGGGCCGCGCTGGGAGTTGTGGAGGATCCGCCGCAGGCTTTCCTCGGCCACCGGTTCGGTGGTGAACCGGCGGACCATGCGCCGGCGGCGCACCACGTCTTGAAACTCCATGGACGATCTCCTTCTCTAGAGCGGAAGTTCCCGGCGAATCGCTTCGGCCGCACGCAATACACTCGCCGACGTCGCGGCTTCGTCGAGCGGGCCCAGCGCGATCACGCCCACCGAGGCCACCGATTCGCCGTCGGCGCCGCTTACCGGCGCCGCCAAGCCCCACGCGCCGCTCTGCAGTTCTCCTTGGCTGGCGGCGAATCCGCGTCGGCGGCCTTCGGTCACCTCACGTCGTTCGCCCGGCTGGGGCGGCCGGCCGAGCAGGATCGCCAGTCCCGCCGCACCCACGGTCACCGAATGCCGGAAGCCGACGCGGTACGCCACGTGCACGCCGACGTTGCCCGGCTCGACGACGGCGATGCTGACGGCGTCTTCTCCGTCGAGGATGGTGAGATGCGCTGTCGCGCCCGTCGCTTCGGCGAGGTCGCGCAGATGTGGCCGTGCCACCGAGCGGAGATCCGAGCGCAGCGACATCGACAGCTCGACGACCCCGAGCCCGAGCCGGTAGTGCCCGTCTTTGCCCTGTGACACCAGCGAGTGTTGCGTGAGTGTCCCGAGTAGACGGTAGGCGACCGTGCGGTGCACACCGACCAGCCGGGCGAGTTCGGTGACGCCGAGCCCTTGCGGATGCGCGGCGACGGCCTTGAGGACCCGGATGCCGTTGTCGAGCGTTTTCGCGCCCGCGGCAGGCGTGTCGTCCGGCATTGCTGCTCCCCAGGTTGACGGTCGCCAGGCCCGTACCTACAGTGAGGTTCACTAAGCGCACTTGAGGTGCGATAATAGCACCAGGAGGGGATATGGTCGAGTACCAGTCGGGTTTCGGCAACGGGTTCGAGACGGAAGCCCTTCCCGGTGCGCTCCCCATCGGGCGCAACTCGCCGCAGAAGGTCGCCTACGGGCTCTACGCCGAGCAGCTCAGCGGCTCGCCGTTCACCGCGCCCCGGGCGAGCAACGAACGCTCGTGGCTCTACCGGATCCGCCCGTCCGTACGGCATTCCGGCCGGTTCCGGAAGGTCGACGCGGGACTTTGGCGCAGCGCCCCGGACCCGGAGTTCCACGCGCCGATCGGCCCGATGCGCTGGAACCCGGTCGCCATCCCGGCCACCCTGCAGTCGCTGGTCGAGGGCATCCGCACGATCACCACCGCCGGGGACGTGGCGACGCAGAACGGCATGGCGAGCCACCTCTACCTGATCACGCGGTCGATGACGGACGAGTACCTCTACAACGCCGACGGCGAGATGCTGTTCGTGCCGCAGCAGGGAAATATCCGGTTCTGGACCGAGTTCGGCATCATCGACACCGAGCCTGGCGAGATCGCGGTGATCCCGCGCGGGGTGAAGTTCCGCGTCGAGCTGCTCGACGGCCCGGCGCGTGGGTACATCTGCGAGAACTACGGCGGCTCGTTCACCCTGCCCGAGCGCGGCCCGATCGGCGCGAACTGCCTCGCCAACCCGCGGGATTTCCTTACCCCAGTGGCGGCGTACGAGGATCGCGACGACGTCAAGTCCGCTTTGTACGTCAAATGGGGCGGCGAGCTGTGGCACACCGAGCTCGACCATTCGCCGCTGGATGTCGTTGCCTGGCACGGGAACTACGCACCGTACAAGTACGATCTGCGCCGGTTCTCGCCCGTGGGCCCGTTGCTGTTCGACCACGCCGACCCGTCGATCTTCACCACGCTCACCTCGCCGTCGGAGACACCGGGCACCGCGAACATCGACTTCGTGCTGTTCCCCGACCGGTGGATGGTCGCGGAGAACACCTTCCGCCCGCCCTGGTATCACCTGAACATCATGTCGGAGTTCATGGGTTTGATCTACGGCGTTTACGACGCGAAACCGCAGGGATTCGTACCCGGCGGCTTCAGCCTGCACAACTCCATGACCCCGCACGGCCCGGACACCGAGGCGTTCGCGCAGGCGAGCACGGTGGCGCTGGAGCCGAAAAAACTCGAGGGCACGATGGCCTTCATGTTCGAAACCCGTTATCCGCAGCGGGTTACCGCGTACGCCGCGCAATTGGCGGAACTCCAGCACGACTACGTCGACTGCTGGGCCGGCCTGGAAAAGCGGTTCACTCCCGACCAGCCGTGAGCTTGCGCGAGAAATACCGCGAGGACGGGACGAGCGCGGCGATTCCCGGTGCGGCGAAACAGATCACCGCGCAGGTGGCGAGGACCGTGGCCGCGCCGAACGCGTCGATCGCGGGTGCGATGAGCGCGAGACCGGCCGGGGCGAGGCCGTAGGACCTCAGGGAGTCCAAAGAGGACACCCGGGCGAGCAGCTTCGGGTCGACTTCCCGTTGCGCGGCGGTGAACCACGGCACGTTGAACGCGCTGCTCTCCGTGGCACTGGGAAAGTCGCCCGCGCTGCTGGACGATCCACTGGAACAGGGCACGGGAGTCGCGTTCGTGCTCGTCTACGCCGATCGCGCCGGGACGTTGGCCGGCTGGTCCGGTCCCGACCGGCTGGCCGCGCTGCCCGGGCGGCCGGAGTGGTTCCCCACCGCGAACCCCGGTGACCGGTTCGAGCATCTCGGCGATCAGCGCGGCTGCACCGGGATCGTGCTCACCGAAGGGCAGACAGCGGAACTCGCGCTGCACCGCGCGCTGACCGCGGCGGGCGGAATCCGGCCTGAGCTCAGATGATGCCGGAGCGCAGGGCGTGCGCGACGGCGTGCGGCCGGTTGCGCAGATTGAACCGGCCGATGATCTCGTAGATGATGCCCTTGACCGTCCGCTCCGAGTAGCTGAGCCGCTCGCCGATCTCGGCGTCGTCCAGTCCCTTGGCGAGCAGGCGGAGTACCTCGACCTCGCGGGTTTGCATCCCGTCGGCGTTCAGCCCCAGCGGCGCGAGCACGTCACGCTGCAGGGAGCGGATGCCGGTGAGGAGCATGCCCAGGAGTTCGCTGGTCATGAACCCGTCGCCGGCCGCCGCGGCGAGCAGGCTCCGCAGGACGAGTTGGCGCGTGGCCGTCCGGCGCGGCAAGGCACCGACCACGTGACAGCCGACGACGGTGAGCAGGGATCGTTCGTCGAGTTCGTCGGCCACCAGCACGGTGGGGATCCGGAAACCGGGCATGAACTCGCGGAGTTCGCCGATGGTGCGCGAGGAAACTTCCCCGGTCACGAAGAGGGCGACGTCCACCCGCGGCGCGTCTGCCGGAACCAAAATGGTTTCGGGACGCGCCGCGAGGTAGGCGTCGAGGCCGGCGAAGGTCAGCCGGTCCGAGGCGTGGGCGGCTACGTATACCTTTTCCATGTCCTCTCGCGAATCTTGTACCGCTGAGCGGAATGACTCTGCTGGTTGTCGAATTCACCGGACAGGGTTAGGTCCTACGCAAACGGGGTATTCGTTGGTGCGGAGCGTAACGGAATTCCGGCGGCCCGGTACGACCAATATGAACAAAACTGGAAACGCAAAACAATTTAGTTTTGCTCACGAATTATAATCAAGACTGGGGTTGCCCGATGTTCACGACCCAGTCGATACCGAACCGGTCGATGCAGGCGCCGAACTCGTCGCCCCACATCTGCTTCTCCAGCGGAACCGACACGGTGCCGCCGTCGGAGAGCTTCTCCCAGTAGCCGCGCAGTTCGTCCCCGTCGTCGCCGCTCAGGCTGATCGAAATGTTGTGGCCGGGGTCGTAGGTCATCCCGGGCGGGGTGTCGGCGCCCATGAGGGTGAAGCCGCTCGTGGTCTCGAGCATGCCGTGCATGATCAGGTTCGCCTCCGGCGAGTCCGCCATGCCGTACTCGCCGAAGGTGTTCAGGGCGAGGGTGCCGCCGAAGACCTCCTTGTAGAACTCCATCGCCTGGCGCGCGTTGTCGGTGAAGCTGACGTACGGGTTGAGTCGGGAGGCCATCGGATACTCCTTCGGTCGTAGCGGAATGGCATCCTCGCAGATCAGAGGGGTTGCTACAACCGGTCCGACCCGGTCGGGGAAGTCGACAATTCTTCGCCATCTGTCGACAGATGGCGGTAGTTGCGCACGAGGGGATGGCGGCGAGGAGGGCTTGGGTGTCGGCAGGTTTGGCCTCGGTCGTTTTGTAGGTGTACCAACAGTTCCAGGATTTGGGCTTGGACGGAGACGTCCAGGGCGGAGACGGCTGTGCCGGAGTTAGCGCTCGCTTAGTGGTTGGTTAGCGCCCGCCGACATAGTCGGTGCCGTCAGTCAGTGCGGGTGGAAGGAATCCCATGGGTATTCGAAGAAAAATGAGCGCTGTCGCCATGACCTTGGGCGCGGCGCTGGCACTGTCGTTGGTCGCTGTCGCGCCGAACGCGAGTGCCGCCGCGGCGCCCAGTCTCGAACTGCCCTTTGACTGCGGCACCACGTGGCAGGGCAAGTCCGCCGGCAGCAGCGCTCATCGCAACAACGAAATCGACTTCAACACGCCGGGTGTCGAGGACAAGGGGAAGCCGGTGCGGGCCGCCGCCGCGGGCACGGTCCGGTGGGAGGGCGGCGAAACCTCCGACTACGGCAACTATCTCGAGATCGACCACGGCGGCTATTCCACGCTGTACGCGCATCTCGACACGAAGGCCGTGCACGACGGCAGTGTGGTGAGCCAGGGGCAGCTGATCGGCACGGTCGGCAACACCGACGGCAACAGCCCCGGGATCAGCCCGCATCTGCATTTCGAGTTCCGCAACCGCGGTGGCGGCCAGTCCTACCCGGACTACATCAAGCCCGCCTCGTTCCACGGTGACCCGTTCGACTACGCCGCTGGCGTCGAGACCTACACGAGCCAGAACTGTGGCGCGGCCGAGCCGACGATGATGCCGGGTCTCTCGGTCGTTTCCCGCGGTGTGGGTGGTCTTGATGTGTTCGCCGCGACGACTGATGGGCTTTTGAAGCATCGCAACTTCTCCGGTGGTAAGTGGAGTTGCTGGGCGACGTTGGCGTCGAATGCGAAGATCAAGGGTGATCCGGCGGCCATTGTGAGTAGTGGCCGGATCGATGTTTTCGCGCAGGGTATCGATAATCGGCTGAAGAAGATCACGTGGACTTCGGCCCATGGCTGGTATCCGTGGGCTGATCTGGGGGAGTACGTGATCACGTCGTCGCCTGCGGTGACGAGTCGTTCCGCGACGGGTATCGATGTTTTCGCGAAGAACGCCGCGAATAAGATCGTCTACCGGCATTTTGATATCGGGCAGAGTGCGTGGACGACCAATTGGTCCAACATCGGTGGCAACGCCGGAACGGTCAGTGCGAGCAGTGCTCCCGCCGTCGTCGCGAACCCGGAGGGCACGCGTATGAGTGTCTTCGCCCGAGCGGCCGACGGAAGTCTTCTGTCGTTGATGTGGACGAGTGCGGTGGGTTGGTACAGCTGGGCGGACCGTGGTGGGAACATCACCGGGCGGCCGACGGTGAGCAGCCGGGCGGGCAACAGTGTCGACGTTTTCCTTCGCGACCATGACAACAGCTTGATCCACCGGTATTCCCCGGACGGCGCGGATTGGACGACGTACCCCGCGAGTGATTTCGGCGGTTACATCACGACCAGCCCGACCTCGGTCTCGTGGAACAACCAGCGGATCGACGTCTTCACCCGCAACAGCGGCGCGGATCTGATCCAGAAGGCTTGGAACTCGACGAATTCCTGGCTTCCGTGGACCGGGCTCGGTGCGGTCGGCGCCCCCGCCTGCTAGCCGCCCGTGAAGGCCTCCTTCACAGCGTCTGTGAAGGAGGCCTTCACACCTTTCCCTGCTCGCCGTGGCTGCCTGGACTAAACGTCTAGCTTAGACGTATGGTCCAGTAGTGACGCCGCTGCCTGACTTCAAGCTCGAGACGTACTTCTCCCGGTGGGAGTTCACCGCCCGCCACCACCTGACCGCGTCCGACGCGCAGACCATGACGATGAGCGAGCTGCTCGCGCTCGCCGACGACACGGATCGGGAAGCGTGGGAGACGCTGTCGCTCGGCTACACCGAGACCTTCGGAGACCCCGGGCTCCGCGAGGCGATCGCGCGGACGTACACCGAGGCCGGCGCGGACGACGTGATCTGCTTTTCCGGCGCCGAAGAAGCGCTCTACCTGGCCATGCAGGTGCTGCTCGGGCCGGGCGACCACGCGGTCGTCGTCACCCCGAACTACCAGGCGGCCGAGACCGTTCCGCTGGCGCTGTGCGAGGTCACCGGCGTGGCCCTGCATGCCGAGCGGGACTGGGAACTGGACCTCGACGAGGTGATCGCGGCTCTTCGCCCCGAGACCAAGGTCGTCTCGGTCAACTTCCCCAACAACCCGACCGGGAAGGTCGTCGGCGCCGAGACCTTCACCAGGCTCGCCGAACTGTGTGACGAACGCGGGATCCACCTGTTCAGCGACGAGGTTTACCGTGGCCTGGAACGGGATCCGGCGCGGACCCTGCCTCAGGCGGCCGACCTTTCGACGTCGGCGCTGTCGCTGAACGTCACCTCGAAGTCGCTGGGGCTGCCGGGGCTGCGAATCGGCTGGATCGCTTGCCGTGACCGGGAAATCCGCTCGCGGCTGGAGCGCGCGAAGCACTACACCACGATCTGCAACTCGGCGCCCAGCGAGATCCTCGCCCGGATCGCCCTCAAGGCACGGGCGAGCATCCTGGACCGCAACCGCGCCATCATCGCCGCGAACGTCCCGGTCTTCGACGCGTTCTTCGCCGGGTTCGGCGACCTCTTCGACTGGCGAGCCCCCGACGGTGGTTGCGTGGCCTATCCCCGTTATCTCGGCCCGGATGGCGTGGAGGACTTCTGCACGCGGCTCGTCGAGGAGGCGGGTGTTCTCCTTCTCCCGGCGAGTATCTACCGCTCCGAGCTGACGCCGACGCCGGCCGATCGTTTCCGTGTCGGAGTCGGACGCCTTGATCCCGAACCAGCGCTGGCCGCCTTCGCCGGCTGGCTGTACCGCTAGCCTATTCTAGTGCTAGAATAGGGCGTGCCCCCGGACCTGACTCCTGCCGAGCTGACGCTGCTCGGCCTGCTCGTGGAGAAACCGCGGCACGGCTACGAGCTGGACGAGGTCATCACCGCGCGGGGGATGCGGGAGTGGACCGAAATCGGCTTCAGCTCCATCTACTACCTGCTCGGGAAACTTCGGAACCGGGGCCTGGTCGAGGAAACCGACGCGCGGGTGAACCGGCCGGCCACCGCGCGCAAGGTGTACGCCGCCACCGCCGACGGGCGCCGGGCTTGCGCAGAGGCGTCCGAGCGAGCCATCGCGGAACCGCGGCCCGTGTTCCCGCCCCTTCTGGTGGGACTCGCCAACCAGCCGGCCATCCCGCCCGAACGTCTCCGAGCCGCTCTCGCCCACCGCGCGGCGGCGCTCGAAGAACGTCACTCGGAAGTCCGGCGTGCGGCGGACGCGCAGCCGCACGCCCCCGGGTTCGTCCGCGCGATCTTCGAGTACAGCCTCGCGCAGCTGGCCGCCGAGCAATCCTGGCTGACCGCGTACCGCGCTTCACTGACCGACACACTGGGAGACACCTGACCATGCCCCCTTACGACCCGAAGCGGGAATTCAAAGAGTTCTACGCCCCGAAGAACACCGGCTGGGCCCTCGTGGACGTGCCCGAGCAGCAGTTCATCGCCATCGACGGCAGTGGCAATCCCAACACCGCCACGGAATACACCCAAGCCGTCGAAGCGCTTTACACAGTCGCCTACACGATCAAGTTCGCGACTAAACGCGCTGACGGCCGGGATTTCGTCGTGGCACCACTGGAAGGCCTGTGGTGGGCCGACGACCTCGAAGCGTTCACCACCCGCGCCAAGGACTCCTGGCGCTGGACGATGCTCGTCAACCAGCCTGCCTGGATCACCGAGACCGCGGTGGAGGAGGCGAAAACCGTTGCGCTGGCGAAGAAAAAGCTTCCCGCCATCGCCGGTGTCCGGTATCAGACGCTGAACGAGGGCCGATGCGCACAGGTTCTGCACGTCGGGTCCTACGACGACGAAGCGCCGATCCTCGCCCACCTCCACCACGAATATCTCGCCGCGCACGAGCTCGAACCAGTCGGGCAGCACCACGAGATCTATCTCGGCGATCCCCGGAAAACCGAGCCCGCCAAACTGAAAACGATCCTCCGGCAACCGGTTCGCCCGATCTAGGACACGACCTGGCGGCGGCCGTAGGTAAGCCGTCGCAGCAACGTCTCGGCCGGTCCCCGGGAGGACCGCCGCTGCAGGAGGTACGCCCCGATCACGGTGATCAGCCAGACGCCCACCGCAGACACAGTCGCGGTCAACGTCGGGTTGTCGGATTTCGAGCCGAGCGAGAGCAGGAACGGCGCGGTCAGCAACGTCCAGGCGAGCGTCTGGAACAGGTAACCGCTCAGGGAACGCTGTCCCAGTGCGGTGATCGCGCCGACGACGACGTTCTTTCGCGGTGACGCCATGGCTTTCGTCAAGGCGAGGGCGAGCAGGCCGAACAGGCAGAGGTAGCCGACACCGCCGAAGAAGCCCGACGTTTCGTACAGCAGCTTGGCCGTCGAAGCGGTGTCGGCGTCGAGGTGCAGGAATCCGCCGCTGAGCAGGCCCATCGGCAGGCCGCCCAGGACGGCGATGCCGAGTCCGCCCACCGCGCCCCAGCGCAGCAGCCGCCGGTGGTTCTGCGGCTCCTCCAGGATCCGGCGCCGCGCGGCCCAAGCACCCACCCAGACGAACAGGATGAACGGCAGCATGCTGAGTACGGTCGCCGGCCACTCGGTCAGCCGGTCCGCCACAGCGGCGCCGAAGCTGTCAGCCGCCATGGACGTGGAGTCACTCGTCGGGAGCACCGAAGTCACCGCGGAATCGCCCGCGATCCCGATCGCCACCACGACGGCGAGCACCTCAGCCTGCTCGGCGGCTACGTGCGGCAGGCGAGTGTGGTGACCCAGCAACTGGAGGAGGGCAGGCGCGACGCCGGTCTCGACCAGATCCGGGTCGAGCAGGACTACGGCAGGGCGTTGGCGAGCCTCGTCGACCCGGCCCGCTTTCCTGACGCCGCGAAGCTTTTCGCGTCCCCTGTCTTCGCGGCGCCGCCGGAAAACCTCGCCGACACCCCGGCGGATCGCGAATTCGACTTCGGTCTAGAACTCATTCTCGACGGCATCGCCGCCACGATCGAAAACGCGGCATAAATACAATTGACGGTCGTGGATCCATCGGTGATGATGAATGCACACGGGCAAACGGAGGAGAAGTCATGACGAACACGCGGGAGCGAGGGATGCGACGCCAGTACTCGGGCGCCGTGGTCGCCGCCGTGCGCCCGTCGGATGATCGCGAGCCTCTTTCGGCGCTCGAACAAGAGCTGCCGAGCCGTGCGGACTCCCCGCCATGACGTAGACGTCGTCAGGTCGAGGGAGCCGCCCATCGGGAAACCGATCCGGGCGGCTTTCTTTATGGGGTGCCACCCCTTATTCGGTGCGCCCGAAATCAATTCGTCGTTGTGAATTTAAAGCCTTTGTAGCTCAGCAGGAAAGAGCGCGCCATTACGAATGGCGAGGTCCCAGGTTCGAGTCCTGGCAGGGGCACGGCCGTCGCGTGTGGACGGCACTGAATGCTCACGTAGCCCAACGGTTGAGGCACCGCGTTGTCAGCGCGGAAGATGCGGGTTCGAATCCCGTCGTGAGCGCGTTTCACCGGGCACGAGGGAGACGGTAACCCGTCCGCTTTGGGAGCGGAAAACACCGCGTTCGACTCGCGGGTGCCCGACTAGAACGCAAGACATCGATGGCGCGTTGGTCCAGCGGAACGGATACCGGATTCTCACTTCGGTGACGCGGGTTCGACTCCCGCACGCGCTACGTGAAGGCAGTCCCGGTTGGTGTAATCGGCAGCACGGCGGATTTTGGCTCCGTCAGCCCAGGTTCGAACCCTGGACCGGGAGCGCCGTTCGTCACCTGGTGGTCACGCCTCGGCCGCGGCGAGTTTGGCCTGCATGGCTTTGGCCAGCGCGAGCGCCGCGCTGAGCGGGCGGACCATCACCATGAGTTCGTCGATCGAGCCGTCTTCGCCGGTGTGGAGGAAGTCGCTGCCTTCGAGTTCCATGTCCCCGACGCGCGCGTGGAACACGAGCACGTGGTCCGCCGCGCCCTCGGCGCCGATCTCGCGCACGTAGCGGAAATCCTCGAAGACGTGGAACACGGCGTGCAGGAGCGGCGCGACGGCCGCGCGGCCTTGGTAGGGCTTGAACACCACAGGGCTGCGGAAGGCGATGTCCTCGGAGAGTAGCGCCACGGCTGCGTCCATGTCCTTGGCTTCGACGGCGGCGCGGAACGGATGCACGGCTTGACCTCCAGCTAATCAACAAGTTTAATAGGTGCGGATGACACTACTACGCCGTACGGGAGATGGGTAGATGGCGCTGCGCCACGCTGTCCTCGCCGCCCTTTTGGAGGGCGAAGCGTCGGGCTACCAGCTGTCCAAGCGGTTCGATGTGTCGGTCGCCAACTTCTGGTCGGCCACCCCACAGCAGCTTTACCGCGAGCTCGAGCGCCTCGAGGCGGAGGCGCTGCTGCGGGGCCGCGTGGTCGAGCAGGAGCGCCGGCCGAACAAACGGGTGTTCACCCTTACCGCCGCCGGACACGAAGAGCTGCACGCCTTCGTCGCGCGGCCCGCCAAGCCGACCGCGATCCGCGACGACCTCCTCGTCAAGGTGCAGGCCGCCGACGGCACCGATCTGGACGCGGTGCGGGAAGCCCTCACCGAGCGTTTGGCGCAGGCACGCGGCAAACTCGCGCTCTACGACCGGCTCCGCGACAACCTTCTCGATGGGCAAACCGAAAACGCGCACCTGCGTGACGCCGAACGCGTCGGGCCGTATCTCACGCTCATGGGCGGGCGCATGTACGAGGAGCAGAACATCCGCTGGTGCGAGGCCGTCCTCGCGGTGCTCGAGCGGCGATCACGGGAAACCCACGGAGGCACCGGTGTCTCAGCTGCCGTACCTGGATGAGCACGCCACGGACATCGCCGCAGACGTCGATGCTGTCTGGACAGCTTTGCTCGCAACACTGGACCGAGCCGGGATGGCCGGCTACGCGCGGATCGTCGGCTGCGCCGACTACACGGCGTCCGGGCCGCGTCCGCTCGCCGAAGGCTCGACGATACCGGGCTTTCGGGTGGTCACCGCGCTTCCGGCAGCCGAGCTGGCACTGGAAGGACGGCACCGTTTCTCTTCCTACGCCCTGATTTTCCGCATTGAGCCGGACGGTGCCGGCCGGTCGCGGTTACGCGCCGAGAGCCGGGGCGTCTTTCCTGGTCTCCTCGGCGGTGTTTACCGGCTGCTCGTCATCGGCACGGGCGGGCACGTGGTCGCCGTGCGACGCTTGCTCTCTGCTGTCAGGCGTCGCTCCGAGGCCTAGGTCGCCACGAGAAGTCGACATCACGTGATACCCAGCGTCCGCAACTACCGCCATCTGTCGACAGATGGCGAAGATCGCTCAGAGCATCCCGCGGGCACGCCACATTTGCCTTGAATTTCGGTACTGCCGATCCCCTCGTGACCCGCTCGGCCGTTGATCGACAACGCCTGCTCTGACGGGTAGCGGCTACCCTGGAAGGACCTCTTCGCGGAGGATCGCCCCCGGCCGACGGGCCGGGGGCACGCGAAGAGGCCGACTCCGCGAATGAGGCTAGATGGATTCGTCCACCGAACTTGGCCAACGCCTCCGTGAGCTGCGCTCGTGGCGGAAGCTCAGTGTGCGGGCAATGGCCGAGCTGTCCGGGATCTCCTACGGTTACTACGCCAAGATCGAGCGCGGCGAAAAACCTGTCGACAGTCGGCAGCTACTCGAAGCCTTCGCCAGCACGCTGCGGGTCTCGCCCGCCGAGCTCGCCGGGAAGCCGTACGCGCCCGCCAACCCTGCAGACAGCGAGACCCGCGCCGCTCTCATCACCATCGAGGACGTGTTGACGGGCTGGTCGATCGGCGAATCCCCGGACCGCCGGGCGATGCCCTGGCACGAGATCACGGCAAACTTGACACGGCTGCAGAAGGTACTGCGTCCGAGAGCGGATTTCGACGGGCAAGCCGCGATGCTGCCCGAGTTGATCCGGGAGCTACTCGCTGCGGTGACGGAGCCTGAGCACCGCCAGGACGCTCTGCTCGGGCTACTGGATGCCTACAAGACTGCGGCTTACCTCGCTCACGACCTCGGCACTCCTGGACTGCCGACGCTTGCCGTGGAACGGATGCGCCAGGCCGCTGAGGAACTCGACGACCCCACTCAGCGCGCCGAGGTCATGTGGCGCCGCGCCCACCTGCTCAGCGGGGCGAACCGCACCCGCCAATACGAGCTAGCCGCGCAGGTCGCCGACGCGTCGGACGTGATGCCACACATGCGGGGCATGGCGAACCTGACTGCCGCACTCGCCTCGGCCTCGCTCGGCCGGTCAATCGACGCGGCAACCCACCTCGACGAGGCCGACGCGATCGCGCACCGCATCGACACCGACGACCAGCCCTGGAGGCTGACGGACTTCGGCCGCACGAACGTCGCGATCTGGCGGGTGGCGATCGGCGTCGAACTCGGCGAAGGCGCACGAGTCGCCGAAGTCGCTACTCAAGTACGCCCGAGCGATGTGCCGCCGCACCGCCAAGCGGCGTTCTGGATGGACTACGGCCGTGGCCTTCTGACCGAGCGGGCGAGCCGGGACCGTGGCGTGGCTGCACTGCTGCAAGCCGAACGAATCGCACCGCAGAAAACGCGGAACAACGTGTTCGTTCGTCAAGCTGTCGCCGGACTGCTCGGTTCAGCGCGCGGCGACGCGGCTGGTCGTGAGCTTCGAGGGCTCGCGTGGCGCCTGGGTGTGGCTCCGACCGGGTGAACCGGACCGGGTGTGTCCCAGGAGGACACAAACCCTGACCTGCCGCTCTTACCGTCCGTCGCATAACAGCGAGCGGGTGAGGTGGGGCATATGAGCAGGTTGGAGCCAGGCGGCTTTTCAGGCAGCGGTCCGGGATTGCCGCCAGGATCGGCGTGTTGAGCCCGAGCGTGAAGTCCGGCCCGAGCAGGTCGAGACGGACCCGGCGATCTGGCCGAGTCGCGTTGCTGGACCGGCCGGTGCAACGGCGAAGAGGGCCATCTGATGACGCCCCGAATCGCGATCCGCTGGTACGCCGAGGATCACCAGGCGCACGCCTACCCTGTGGACGAACTCAGCGGGGATTGGGCATTCGCTGAACCGCTGTGTGCGCCATGGGAACACGCGATCCCCCACCCGCGCAGAGCGGTCAGTTCGCACGACCTTCCCTCTCTCGGCAGCAGGTGCGAACGGTGCCCACGCTGCGCGGCGTGGACTCGTACCCACGAGCACACCGTGGTTGTCCAGGGTGAGCCGGTCACGGTCGCGGGAGGCCTCCCGCACCATCTGGCGGTGGCCGGCGAACTCGTGCCATCGAATCCGACGCGGGAAGCCGAGGAATCCAGCGATGCGCCGTGAACTCGATGAACGGCGAGAGTGGCGCGACCCAATCCGGCGCCTCAATGCCGCGATCAACGCCGAGGTGGACAGTCTCATGGATCAACTCGCGTCGACCCTGGGCGAACGCGCGGCCACCGGACTCGTCGAGATCGGCGAACACCTGCGTGAAGCCGCCACCGACATGATCGACGTAGGGCGCGCCCATCAACACCACGCCCGGATGACGCACAACACCTGATCTCCCGGTCCCCAGCGGGGCCACGAGAGGAACCAAAACTGATGTCCAGGTCAAAGAACCTGCCGACGATTCGCAGCCGGGAACTCGGAGAAGGATTGCGCGTCGCGATACGCGGGGCGGGACTGGGTGTGCGGGAGCTCGCGCACAAGCTCGGGTGGACGCATCCGTTTGTGTCGCATCTGTTGAATGGCAAGAGAAGTTTCAGCGACGAGGATCTGTTGAGTTTGCTCCTGGTGTGCGGTGTCCATCGAGATGAGCGTGCACGCTTGCTCAACCTTTCCCGGGAATCCGGGATCCGAGGTTGGCTCCAGCATTACTCTTCCGGCACGCCCGAACAGCCGCGCACACTCATCGATCACGAACGCAAGGCAACGGATATTTTTGAGGTGCAGTGGGCGGTACTGCCGAAGTTGCTGCACGCCGAGGGGTACGCGCGGGCCTTGCTCAGCCAAGGGACGTCTGCGTCAGAGGCTGTCGAGGCGTTGGTGGGGGCTCGACTTGGCAGGCAGGCCGTGTTCACCCGGTCACCGCCGCCGCGCACGGTTTTCTTCGTGCACGAGCCCGCGCTAAGAGTCTTG
>NZ_DASYMU010000125.1:0-39079 GCF_036008905.1 Amycolatopsis sp.
TCATCGAGCGCGGCCACGCCTACCCGTCCGGCGGCGACGTCTACTTCTCCGTCAAGTCGTTCGACGGCTACGGTGCGCTGTCCGGCCAGCGCCTCGACGACATGCAGCAGGGCGAGTCCGCGGCCGAGGGCAAGCGGGACCCCCGCGACTTCACGCTGTGGAAGAGCGCCAAACCGGGCGAGCCGTCCTGGCCCACCCCGTGGGGGCGCGGCAGGCCGGGCTGGCACCTCGAGTGCTCGGCGATGGCCACGACGTACCTCGGCGCCGAGTTCGACATCCACGGCGGCGGCATCGACCTCGTCTTCCCGCACCACGAGAACGAGCGCGCGCAGTCCAATGCCGCCGGTGACCCGTTCGCCCGGTTCTGGCTGCACAACGCCTGGGTGACCCTCTCCGGCGAGAAGATGTCGAAGTCGCTCGGCAACACCGTCTCGATGCCGGAGATGCTGCGCAACTACCGTGCGCCGGAGCTCCGGTACTACCTGATCCAGCCGCATTACCGCTCCACGATCGAATACTCCGACGGCGCGCTGTCCGAGGCTGCCCAGGGCTACCGGCGGGTGGAGCAGTTCCTGCGCCGCGCCGCCGGTTCGGCCGGGGTCGTGCACATCGGCGAGGTGTCGCCCGAGTTCGCGGCGGCGCTGGACGACGACCTCGCGACCCCGCACGCCTTCGCAGTGCTGCACAACACGGTCCGCGACGGTAATACGGCGTTGGACGCGGGCGATAACCCCAAGGCGCTTGAAATCGCCGCGACGGTGCGTGCGATGACCGACGTCCTCGGTCTGGATCCGCTCTCGGCCCGATGGTCCGAGGCCAGCGGCTCGGAAACCCCGACCCGGCAGGCGCTCGTCGACCTGGTCGAAGGCCTGCTGAAGGAACGTCAGCTGGCTCGCGCCGAGCGGGATTTCGCCCGCGCGGACGCCGCACGTGACCGTCTCGTCGAGGCGGGCATCGCGGTGGAAGACACCCCCAATGGTCCCAAGTGGACAGTTAGAGATTCTTGACATGGCAGGCAACTCCAAGCGCCAGGGCGCAATCCGCAAGGCCGGTACGAAAAAGGGCCCGGTGGTCGGCTCCGGCGGCCAGCGGCGTGCGGCGCTCGAGGGCCGCGGGCCCACTCCGAAGGCGGAGGACCGGCCGAACCACAAGAAGTTCCGCCAGGCCAACGCCGCGGACCGCCGTGAGCAGGTGTCGCGGACCAAGAAGGCCGAGCGTCCCGAGCTGATCGCCGGGCGCAACCCGGTGGTCGAGGCACTGCGTGCCGACGTCCCGGCGACGGCGCTGTTCGTCGCGCTGAACATCGAGAACGACGACCGCGTCACCGAGGCCGTCCGGCTCGCCGCGGACAAGGGCATCTCGATCCTGGAGATCCCGCGCGAAGAGCTGGACCGCAAGACCAACCGGGCCGTGCACCAGGGCCTCGGCCTGCAGGTGCCGCCGTTCCGGTACTCGCACCCCGACGACCTCATGCAGGCCGCGCGCGACTCGGGCGAGCCCGCACTGTTCGTCGCGCTCGACGGCGTCACCGACCCGCGGAACCTCGGCGCGGTCATCCGCTCCGCGGCCGCGTTCGGCGCGCACGGCGTGCTGCTGCAGGAACGGCGTAGCGCCGGGATGACGGCCGTGGCATGGCGGACCAGCGCCGGCACCGCCGCGAAGCTGCCCGTCGCGCTGGCGACCAACCTGACGCGTCAGCTGAAGCAGTGGGCAGGCAAGGGCATGATGATCGTCGGTCTCGACGCCGAGGGCTCGGTGGACATCGACCACCTCGACCTCGCGACCGACCCGGTCGTCATCGTGCTCGGCGGCGAGGGCAAGGGCTTGACCCGCCTCGTCGGCGAGACCTGCGACGCGACCGTGTCGATCCCGATGGCCCACGGCGTCGAGTCCCTCAACGCCTCCGTGGCCGCCGGCGTCCTGCTCGCCGAGGTCGCCCGTCGCCGTCGCATCAAGGGCCGCGTGTAACCCATTCGGCCCAGCCCCCAGCCGTAACGGACGGGAGCAAGGGACCTTTACTGCCGTTTGGCGGTAGTAAAGGTCCCTTGCTCCCGCTTTTTGCCCGGACCGGCGTCCGGCTGCGTTCGCGCAGCTCAGGCGGCGCCCCGCGCCGCCCCGGGATCAGATCTCGACCAGTCCTGTGGCCGCGCGTTCGTCCGGGGTCGACGCGAGCTGATCCATGAGGCTGTCCACCTCGGCGTTGATCGCGGCGTTGAGGCGCCGGATATGGCTGCTCCGCTCTGGCCGTTCACGGCGCATCGCTAGGTTCCCCGGCTTCCTGCTCGATGTGCGGCGGGTTCGGTGGCGCGAGCTCGATGGACCGGGCGATAAACGCTTCACCGAGTCCTCGGAACAGGCGACCGATCGTCTCGAAATCTCCACTGAGCGCGTCGTCATCGGCGACACCTGACAACACCTGAAGGACCATTTTCCCAGCTGTGCCGTTCACCTTGTGGATGCGGCCGAGCAGCTCTACGTCTTCGCGCCTCATCCGGCCACAGCCAGACGGTTGAGGCGCCCCGCGACCGCGACTGGCTCACCCCGGACAACCACGGTGTGCTCGTGGGTGCGGGTCCATGTTGCGCAGCTTGGGCACCGATCGCACATGCCGCCGAGAGACGGAAGGTCTCGCGAGCTCAGTGATCTGCGTGGGTGGGGGATCGCGTGTTCCCATGGCGCACACAGCGGCTCGGCGAACGCCCAGTCGTCGGCCAGCTCGCCGACGGCGTACGCGTGCGCCTGTTGGTCTTCGCCGTACCAGCGGATCGAGATCATGACCGTCATGCCGGATCCATCTCCAACTCGTCCAAGTACTTCACCCCACCACAACTGGTCAACACGTCCTTACCAGTTCTAAGATGGCATGTGCGACACGAACTGGTCAAGACGAGTTGGTGTGTTGGAGAATGGAGCCATGGTGGATCGACAGAGCGGAGTACCGGCGTTCCGGCAGGTAGCGGCGGACCTGCGAGAGAAGATCTCTGCCGGGCAGTACGCGCCCGGCGACCAGCTTCCGAGTGAACGCGAACTCGTCGAGACCTATGGCGTCTCGCGGCCGACGATCCGCGACGCGGTCAACATGCTCCGCACCGAGGGCATCGTCACCGCCGAGCACGGGCGTGGCGTCTTCGTTCGCCCGCCGACAACGATCCATCGCCTGTCCAGATCGCGCCTGTCCCGCGAAGCACGCGAGCGCAATCAGGGTGCCTTCCTGGCCGATGCATCCACCAGAGGTTTCACGCCGTCCTCATCGGTGAAGGTCAGCTTTGAGGCTGCAACCCAACGGGTCGCGGACTATCTCAGCATCGACCCTGGAGCCGAAGTGACCGTGAGAGACCGGGTGATGCGAGCCAATGGGCTGGTGGTCCAACTCGCGGTGTCGCGTCTACCGCGTGACTTCACTCGCGGCACCGCGATCGAACAGGTCGACACCGGCCGTGGTGGGGCGTACGCCAGGCTCGAGGAAGCCGGTCACATGATCGGCTCGTTCGTCGAGCACGTCGGCGCTCGGATGCCAAACCCGATCGAGGCATCCGCCTTACAACTTGGCTCCGGCGTCCCGGTTGTCACCGTGACCCGCGTTGCTTACCGCGCCGACGGCGTGCCACTCGAAGTGAACGACATGGTGCTTCCTGCCGACAGGTACGAGCTCTCATACGAGTGGCCAGCAGACTGATCCGAACAGCCCCGCTCGCCGGTTTCCTGTCGGTGTCGCGTGATAAACGGCAGGAACTCCGAACCGTAACTAAGCCGTGTGGTAGTCCCGCAGGCCTGACATGCGGGTGCGGACTTCCGAGTTGCTCGGCAGGGACGTGCCCGACACGTAGCGCATGAAGCCGTCGCGCGCCGGGTCGTCCGAGGCCTCGACGAACGCCACGGTCTCGTCCACCCCGCCCGCGAACAGCAGCTCGGAATCCAGCCCGAACATCGTGTCGAAGTTCGCGTTCTTCGCGTTCCACAGCGCGAAGACGTCGGGGAGCCGACGGCGTTCGGCGACGAGCAGCGCGGCCAGCCCCATGCTCTCGGTGAGGGACCAGCCGGTCTGGTGCATCAGCGTTTCCTGGGCCAGGAGATAGACGAGGAAATCGGCGTCGGCGTCGGTGCAATCGGCGAACAGGAGTTCCAATACGGCGGCGCGGGCCTCGGCGTGCACGTCGTTGACGGCGTCTCCGGCCGCGTCATCCGGCGACGGCACGAACGCCAGCGCGTCCCAGCGCTGGCGGTCGTCTCGCCACCAGACCAGTTCAGGTGTCGACGGGTCGCTCATCGGACTCCCCTTACCTCGGCGTGGCTTCGCCCTTCAAGAGTCCAGCCTTCGCCTCCGCGGAGCAAGCCCCCACGTTAGGGTCGTGCTCGAAGCCTAGGGAGCAAGCACACCGATGTCGTTCATTTCGCCACTGTTCTTGTGGTACTTCATGCCGGCACTGCTGGTCGCCGTCCTGGTGTGCCCGCGCAGCTGGCGCAACGGGATCGTCGCCGTCGCCAGCCTGATCTTCTACACAACCGGGGCCGGCGCGTTCGTCCTGCTGCTGCTCGGCTGCATGGTGGTGAACTACCTCGCCGGCCCGTCGCTGGAGCCGAACGAATGGGACCAGCGGAGCACGCGGCGGCGAAGGCTGCTCATCGGCGTGATCTCGTTCGACGTCGGGGTGCTGCTGATCTGGAAGTACGCCGGTTTCGCGACGCAGCAGATCGCCGCTGTCGCGCATCTGCTCGGCGGGAACCTGCCGGTGGCCGACCTGGTGATCCCGATCGGCATCTCGTTCTACACCTTCCACCACATCTCGTACGTCGTCGACATCTACCGCGGCGAGCGGCGGGCGCTGCGCAGCCCGGTGGCGTTCACCGCGTACATCGCGATGTTCCCGCAGCTCATCGCCGGGCCGATCGTGCGCTACCGCGAGATCGCCGACCAGCTGCCGCAACAGCGCTCCCACCGGCTCGACGACATCGCCGCCGGGTTCCCCCGGTTCGCGCTCGGCCTGTGCAAGAAGACGATCATCGCGGACTCGCTGAGCCCGGTGGTCGAAGCCTGTTTCTCCACCCCACCGGACCAGATGACGTTCGCGACGGCGTGGCTGGGCGCGGTCGCGTACACCCTGCAGCTGTTCTTCGACTTCTCCGGATACTCCGACATGGCCATCGGCCTCGGCCGGATGCTCGGCTTCCGCCTGCCGGAGAACTTCGCGCGCCCGTACTCCGCGGTCACCGTCACCGAATTCTGGCGACGCTGGCACATGTCGCTGTCGCGCTGGTTCCGCGACTACGTCTACATCCCGCTCGGCGGCAACCGCGGCGGCGCGAGCAAGACGTACCGGAACCTGTGCATCGTGTTCGTGCTGACCGGGTTCTGGCACGGCGCGCAGTGGACGTTCCTGATCTGGGGCATGTACCACGGCGCCCTGCTCATCATCGAGCGCGCGTTCGGCTACGACGTCACCCCCGCGACCACGGGCGCGCGCGTCGCCCGCCGCGCGCTGACGCTCTTGCTCGTGGTCATCGGCTGGGTGTTCTTCCGGTCGCCGGACCTGGAGCACGCGCTCGGCATGATCGGCCACATGCTGCTGCCCGACTTCACCGGTATCAACGACGTCGTGGAAGCCACCCTCACCAACCAGCGGATCATCCTGCTGCTGGGCGCGATGGCGATCTTCTTTCTGCCCGCGCATCCCGTCACGGGCCCGCTGCTGGAGTCCTCCCGCAGCAAGCCCGCGACGGCCCTGCGCATCGGCGTGATGACCGTCGGCCTGCTCTACGCGGCGATCCTCGTCGCCACCGGCACGTTCAGCCCCTTCCTCTACTACCAGTTCTGACTGCCTCAAAGTGCGGAGTTCCCTCAGGCGGCGAGGAATGCGGTGATCCGCTCGGCGAGGTCGCGGGCGTCGGCGTTGTCGGACCGGCTTTCGGCTGCGGCCTTGAGCGGGAGCATGCGGTCTTTGCACCGCGCCGACTCGACACCGGTCGCGCGGCTCAACGCCTGAACGCCCACCGCGGCCGCTACGTCGACGTCGCCTTGGAGGAGATGGTTCGTCGCGAGCGCGGCGAGGTTGAACGCCCAGCTGCGGCTCATGTCCTCCTCGTAGCCGTCGACAGCGGTCTGCAGCGCGGGGATCGCGAGGCGGGAATGCTTACGGTCGACCGTAAGCGCCAGTTCCGTGTGCACGGTGCCGATCATCGCGGCCATGTCCACCTCGGTGAAGAACCGCGCCCATACCGGTGGATCCGAAAGATCGGCCTTGGCGAACGCGTGCCGGGCCAGCTTGAGCTGTTCGAGCGCTTCGCCTTCACTGCCCAATTTCGCGTACGCCCAAGCTTCATTCGAATGGAGGATCGCGACGGCGAGCTCCGACCCGGCCTCGACCGCGGCCGACTCGCCGAGCCGGAACATCGCCAGTGCGCGCTCAGGATCGTTGTGGTGCAGGTAAACCCGGCCCGACCGGTACAGGATGTTGGCGACCAGATCGTCGTTGTGGCTCGGCCGCGCCAGTTCCAGCGCGCGGTCGAAATGGAGATGCGCCTCCTCGACCGCGCCGACGTCGAACGACGTCCAGCCGGCCAGATTATGAAGGTCCGCCAGCGCGACCAGGAGCCGCTCTCGCACCGGCTCGGCGGCCTCGGCGTCTAGCAGCCTCTCGCATTTCGTGGCGTGTTTCTCCAACGCTGTTCGACACGAGCCGCCACCGCGGCGGTAGTCGAGGGCACGGATCACCTGCGTGGTTTCCTCCACCGTTTGGACATCTGTCATGCCGATGCGCGCGGGCGGCGGCGGGGTCGAGTCCCCGACAAACTCGCTCATAAGAGCCTCCGGACAGCTTTGGACAGCATTGAGTGGGCGTTGCCCACCAAGGTCCAGAGCGGTCTCGTGACCCCGATTATCCCATGTCAGCATGGGAAAGACCCCGCTGCGACGAGGACACGACCGGATGATCACGCGCAGGTCGGCTGCTGCGCCAATAGATCACGACAATCCGATAAAGGTTGCCAAGCGTCACCATGACCGCGATCCTGTATCCCCCGATTTTCTTATTTCGCCCCGCACGCAGGGCGCGTAGAGTAGCTCTCCGCACTCAAACAGATACTCAACGCATTCGTCCGTTCGAGTGGCGACCCCTTAGGAGGTGAGGATGTGCCCGCGGAAGCCAAAAGGCTCCGCAGTAACCCACTGCAAGAGATCTTCTGGACCAGGACCGGCCTGTTAGTGCTGACTCTGATCATCATCTCCGGTGTGAGCCTGGTGATCTCCAGCAACATGGACCCCAGTGCCGGCAAGACATTCCTGAATTCGGTCGGCACGGGAACCCTGATCTCGGCGGTGGTCGGCTTCGGCCAAACTCTGATCACCGCCACCGCGTCGCAAAAAGCGCTGGTGGCACCGGTGATCGAAGAAAGCCGGCGCGCACTGCAAGAGCTCAGCGCCGAATACCGGTCGCTGAACAAAGAATTCTTCCCCACCGACGTCTTCGAAGCCACGACCAACCCCGATCCCGCGTTCAACCGCGTGATGATGGCGGACCTCGATTCCACCAGGCAGTATTTCTTCCGAGGTTTTTCCGGTCGTCACGCGGCCGCCAGATTGCTCCTTTCACGAACGGACCGCGAACTGCGCGCGGTCGTCGCCGACCCGCGCGATTCCAGCGCGATAAGCGGCCGTGCGCGATATCTCCTCCGGCGTGAAGAAGTGGGCGTCGACTACGAGACGATCCAGAAGCGGTTGCACGACGAGATCTCGATCGGGCTGGTCGGACTCTTCCTCGCGCGCGGCCGCTGCACCCGGGTGGACATCACCGTGGTGGCCGATCCGCCACTGGACCGGCTGGAAATGTTCGACAGCAGCGTCTGGCTGACCCTCTACAGCGACATCGGGGGCGCCATCTCGCTGTACCCGCGAACGCTGCGTTTCACCGAAGGATCGTTCATGTACAACATGGAACGGACGGAGTTTCTCCGGGTGTGCAATTCGCGCACCGGCCGCCATTTCCTGATCACCCCGTCAACCACCCGTCAAGATTTCATCGCCCTGTTCGAAAAGATCACCGGAAACAGGTTGTCCGAGGAGCAGTTCCAAGAAATGGAAGAAAAGTTCCACACCTTCCGCAAGGAATTCTCCGCCGTCGCCGAACTGGGGAGCTGATGTCATGCTCACTCGGTTGTCCGTGCTGACCCACTTGGCAACACAACTGAGAACAGTCGATTTCCCGCTGGCCGGGAACTGGCCGGCCGTCGAGGAAATGTTCACCTCCTGGGCGGCACAGCCGGAACTACGCGAGGAACTACGCGAACACCTGCGAAGACTAGGTCCTGCCGAGGCCGGCGCCGTCCGTGCGGGTTCCCGTGAAACGACCACTCATTTCGCGTGGTGCCTGCTCAATTCCCCGGGAGACGAGTTCAGTTTCTGGCTGCACGAGTACAAGCCGCAACAGGATTGGCGGCATGGTTACGCCGACTCGGTGCACAACCACAGGTACCACTTCTGCACCACGATCCTGCGGGGCAGTTATGTCCATGAACGCTACGACGCACTCGTCGACCCGCGGACGGAATTGATCACTTCGGCTCAGCTTCAGAAGCGGAGCACCTGTTCGGCCGGTGCGGCGGGCGCGCTGACGGCCGATCAATTCCACCGAATCCCGGAGGCCGCCCAGGGAACGATGACTTTCCTCGTCAAGTCACGCGCGGTGACCGATTCGAGTGTTTCGTACGACCCGACGACCGGGATCAGCCATCGCCACGTGCCGATGGAGGTCCGTTTGGGGGAACTTGCGAACCTAGTCTAACTACTCAGCGCCTACCATTACTCCACCCGTCTGCCGATGTCGGGATTGGAGAGGTAGATGCGCGCCCTACAGAACAGTGCTGTTTCGGAAGCGGCGATAGCTCATGTCGATCAACTGGTCCGGCAATTGTGCTGGCGGTACGCCGACAGGTTGCCCTTCCACGGCTGGCACCACGTGAATTTCGTCCGCACCAAAGCGGTGGGTTTCGCCGGGCACAACGGCGCCGACGCCGGAGTCGTCGAAGTGGCGGCTTTGGTCCACGACGTCAACTATCTGGTCCGGCGAAATTCACCGGCGGCCGCGGGCAGCGACCTGCGGCTCGACATGCTGGCCGAATCCGGTGTGGGCAAAGAGGTTTCGGCCCGGATCGACGAAATCATCGACGAAGCCGAAATGGCGACCAGGCACCGGAACATCTCACTGGAGGCACAGGCGCTCAGCGACGCGGACACGTTGTTCAAAGCGCTGCCCGTGACACCGGTCGTGCTGGCGCACAAATACCTGCGGGAAAACGACCTGAGCCTGCGCGAACTGGCACACAAGATCGTCAGTGAGCAGGCCGACGTCCACAGTGAAGGTTTCTACTTCTACAACCCCGAAGCGGCGGCCCTGTATTCACGCTGGGCCGGCGCCAATCTCGAACTGTGGCAGTGCATCAAGGAAGCCGTCGACGATCCGACGGTCGCCGAACTGCTCGACGCCGTCCACGCCGTCGATACCGCCGAGGCTTCCTGATTCGAAACCGGGTCAGCGCTGACCGTACGTACGGAGCTTTTCGACGACGTGCTCGATTTCGCCGGGCGGCAACAAGGCCGGTGACCCGGCGGAGCGCGCGACCAACCAGAGCTGGCAGATCCACTCCAGCTGACGCGCACGGCCGTAAGCGGCGGCGAGGTCTTCGCCGTAGGTGAGCGTGCCGTGGTTGGCCAGCAGGCAGCCACGACGGCCCTCCAGCGCGCCGAGCATCGCCTTCGCGAGCTCGGGCGTGCCGTAAGTCGCGTACGCGGCCACTCGCACTGTCGGCCCGATGGTGGCGAGCAGGTAGTGGATCGGCGGGACCTCCTCGACCAGCGTCGAGACGGCCGTGGCGTGCACGGAATGGGTGTGCACGATCGCGTTCACCGGAAGACCGTCAGGATCGGCGGCCTCCCGGTAAACGCTCAAGTGCATCGGCAACTCACTGGTCGGCCGCAGCTTTCCGTCCACTGTGGACCCGTCGAGCGCGATCAGCGGGATGTCCTCGGATCTGAGGTCGGCGTAGTCCACGCCCGTCGGCGTCACCGCGATCAGGTCACCGGCACGCACCGAGACGTTCCCGGAGGTGCCGACCACCAGCCCGTCGGCGGTCATCCGGCGCGCGTATTCACAAACCGCCAGCCGTTCGTCTCCCAGCAGCACCCAGCTCTACCCGGCCGCCTGCGGGGTCTTCGCGTTGTTGTCCGTCTTGTTCGGGGAGGGCTTCGCGCCGTTCCCAGTCCCGTTTCCAGTGGCGTCGGCGGGCACGAGGTAGTTGAGGGCCTCCTGCATGGCCGTGTTGGTGGCCGTCAGCCGCTCGGTGACCTTGCGGCGGAACTCCAGCGCCTGGTTGGCCTGCTCTTCGGCCACCGCGCGCCTGTTCTCGGCGTCGCTGACGAGCTTGCCGAGGCGGTCCTTCGCCTCCGCTTCCTCCGCGGCCGCGGAGCGCAGGATTTCGGCCTTCTTGGCCTCCAGCTCGTCGAGCGCCTTCTTCTCGGCGCCTTCCCGACGCTGCTTCGCCTCGGCGTCGAGCTTGTCGCGCAGCTGCGCCGCCTCGAGGTTCAGCCGTTCGCTCTCGGCACGAGCCGCTTCGACCTGGGCCTCATGCTCGGCCTGGATGTCCTTGGCGGCCTTCTCGGCCGCGCGGCGGATGGTGTGGGCGTCCTTGTCGGCCTCGGCGCGCGTGGCCGTGGCGTCCTCCTCGGCCTTGGCCTTGAGCTCGGCGATCTCCTCCTCGGCCAGTTGCATCATCATGCGAACGCGTTCTGCCATCGCGCTCGCGCCGGACGGGCTGGACGTCATCCGGACGAGCCCGGCTTTCGCGTCCGCCAATTCGCGCTGGGCATAGCTCAGCGCCTTCGACAACTCGGTGACCGTCGCCATCGCCTCATCGCGTTTATGCGACGCGTTCTTGAGGTCGGCGGCCAGTTTCGTCACGCGCTCGTCTACCTGATGCTGGTTATAACCGCGCATCGCGACGGCGAACTGGGAGGTCTTCGGGGCCGGATCAGTCTTGTCAACAGCAACCATCCGGCAACCTTAGTGAGCAAGCGCACCAAACCCAATACCGCCAAACGGCTGCATTACGCCACTTGGCCCAGTCCGGACCCGCGTGTCATGCTCCCCGTTGTCGGTTCGCCTGTAGCTGGGGGGTGGTTTTGGACGCGATCCTGGCGGACATCGCCGAACATTGGCATGTCTACGCCACGATGCCGTTCATCGCCGCCCTCATCGGTTACGTGACTAAGCGCGTCGCGATCGAAATGATGTTCAAACCGCTCGAATTCCGCGGTATCAAGCCGATCTTCGGCTGGCAGGGCGTCATCCCCGCGAACGCGCGGCGGATGTCCGGCACCGCTGTCGACCTGCTCACCAAGCACCTCGTCGACCCGCAGGAGATCTTTTCGCGGCTCGACCCGGAGCAGATGGTCCGCGAACTCGAGGAGCCGCTGCTCAAGGCGGTCGAGGACGTCACCCGCGAGATCATGGAGCAGTACCAGCCCCGGCTGTGGGAAATGCTGCCCGCGCAGGCGCAGCGGATGCTGATCAACCAGGTGCGCGCGCAGGCGCCGAAGGTCGTCGCGCGGCTGATGCACGAGATCTCCACCAACATCGACGACGTCCTCGACGTGAACACCATGCTCATCGAGGCCATGGTCCGCGACAAGGCGCTGACCGTCCGGCTCATCAAAGAGGTCGCGCAGCCGGAACTGAAGTTCATCGCACGTTCGGGTATTTACTTCGGATTCGTGATCGGGCTCGTGCAATTCGTCGCGTGGGCGCTGACGAAGCAGCCGTTGATCATGCCCGTTTTCGGGTTTTTCACCGGACTCATCACGGACTGGCTGGCCCTGAAAATGATCTTCTATCCGCGCGAGGAACGGCATTTCCTGTTCTTCCGCTGGCAGGGGATGTTCCAGAAACGCCGCAAAGAGGTCGCCGCCGACTACGGCGCGCTGATCGCCGACGAGGTGCTGACCGTCCGCAACGTGATGGAAGCCGTGCTGACCGGGCCGAAGTCGGACAAGCTGTTCCACCTCATCCAGCGCGAGGTGCAGCGGACCATCGACCAGCAAGCCAGCATCGCGAAACCACTGGTGGCCATCGCCGTCGGCGGCAGGCAATACCAGGAGATGAAGAAGGCCGCCGCGGCGAAGGCCATCGAGCATCTGCCGGAGACCGTCAAACACGCCGAGCGCTACGCGACCGACGCCCTCGACGTCCGGAACACCATCGTGACGAAGATGCGGCAGCTGACACCGGTGGAGTTCGAAGGCATCCTCCGGCCCGCCTTCCAGCAGGACGAATGGAAACTGATCGCCGTCGGCGCCATCATCGGCGGGTTGGTCGGCGAACTCCAGGTACTGCTGTTGCTGCACTGAGCGGGGCTGGCTGGACGTGACCTAGCTGAGCACGCACGCGCAGCTAGGTGGGTGGCTCGTGAGTGGCAACAAGTGTTCTAACACTCGTAGCCACTCACGAGGGGTGCTGGGTCGGGAGGCGCCTTCACAGCGCGTCGCGGGTGCGTGATCGGCTCGCACCGATACGGTTTGGGCCTCAGTGCGAAAGGAGGTCGCCGGTGGACGCAGTCCTCGACGACCTTGCCCTGCATTGGCAGCTCTACGCCGCGATCCCGTTCATCGCCGCGCTGATCGGTTACGTGACCAAACGCGTGGCCATCGAGATGATGTTCAAGCCGCTCGAGTTCGTCGGCATCCCGCGGACTTTCCTTGGCTGGCAAGGAGTCGTGCCCAAGCACGGTGGCCGGATGGCGGCGGTGGCGACCGATCTGCTGACGAAGAACCTGCTCGACCTCAAGGAGATCTTCGCCAAGATCGATCCCGATCTCATCACCCGCGAGATCGAGCAGCCGTTGCTGCGCGCGGTCGACGACATCTCGCGGGACGTGCTCGAGGCGTACCACCCGCGGATGTGGGAAGTGCTGCCGTCGATGGCGCAGGAGCTGGTCATCAAGCAGGTGCAGGCTTCCACGCCGCGGCTGGTGCGCGAGCTGATGAACGAGATCCGCGACAACCTCGACGAGGTGCTCGACGTCCAGCACATGACCGTGCAGAACCTGACGCGTGACAAGGCGCTCCTGGTCCGGCTCGTGCGGGAGACGTCGCGGCCGGAGATGAGTTTCATCGCGCGGGCGGGCATCGTGTTCGGGTTCACGCTCGGACTGCTGCAGGCGGTCACGTGGGCGTTGACGAAGGAGCCGTGGGTACTGCCGATTTTCGGCGGCTGTATCGGGCTGTTCACCGACTGGCTGGCGATCAAGATGATCTTCGTGCCGCGTGATCCGATCCGGCTGGGGCGGTTCACCTTGCAGGGGAAGTTCCAGCGGCGGCGGGCCGAGGTGGCGCGGCAGTACGGCGAGCTCATCGCGCACGAGGTGCTGACCGTGCCGAACCTGATGGAGTCGATCCTGCGCGGGCCGCGGTCCGATCGGCTGCTCGGGATGGTGCGGAAAATGGTCGCGAAGGCCGTCGACGAGCAGACGAGCGTGGCCAAACCGCTGGTCGCGTTGACGATCGGCACGCAGCGGCTCAACGAGATGAAGCAGGCTGCCGCGGTCAAAGCCGTCGAGCGGCTGCCGAGCACGGTCCGGCACGCCGAGGGCTATCTGACGCAGGCGATGGACGTCGCGAAGATGGTCGAAGAGAGGATGCTGCGGCTGACGCCCGTCGAATACGAGGGCCTGCTCCGGCCCGCGTTCCGGCAGGACGAGTGGAAGCTGATCGCCGTCGGCGGGGTCATCGGTTTCCTCGTCGGCGAGCTCCAGGTCCTGCTCATGCTCCACTGACCCGGCACCCCACGGGAAAAGTGCCATCCTCCTGCGGCCGGTAACTCGGACGGGCTAGCGTGGAGACGTGGTGGGAGAACGTCAGAAGCTGCCGACAGTGCATGAGGCGTGGCTTCCTCGCGAGCACGCGCTACACCGGCCGAGGCACGGTGGACGACAGCTGACAGCGCTGATCAGCGCGTTGCTGTTCTTCGTGACGCCGACCATGCTCTGGGTTTTCGGTGTCCGCCCCGCCGAAATCGAGAACCACCGGCTGGCCGGCTTTCCGAGTTTGGCCTCGGGCTGGGCGTTCTTCACCGGCCTGCCGACGTGGGCGACGGACCAGCTTTCCTTCCGCAGTGGCGCCATCCAGGCGGCCGACGGCATCAGCCGTGGTCTCTTCGGCGAATCGGCGCCGCTCGACCAGGGCCCACCGCCCGCCGCGGGGCCGATCCCCGGCCAGTCACCGCCGAAGGACGGCACGGTCCCCGGTCAGCCGAGCCAGCCCGGCGCGGCCGGCTACCAGCGGGTCGTCCAGGGCAGCGACGGCTGGTTGTACTTCGGCTTCGACGCCGACGCGAAATGCCACCCGACGCGGCCGCTGACCGAAACGATCAACAAGGTCAACGAACTGCGCAAGGCGGTCGAGAGCTCCGGGCGCAAGTTCGTCTTCGTGGTCGCACCGGACAAGTCGACGATGGTCCCGCAGTTCCTTCCGTCGAGCTACCCGGGCAAGGAATGCGCGCAGGCCGCGGAAGGCCCGACTTGGACCGGGCTGGTCGGCCAGGCCCGTTCGGTCGACCTCCGGCCTGAGCTCACCGCTTCGGAACGACGTATCGGACGGCCGGTCTACTCGTCGAACGACACGCATTGGCGGGACGAAGGATCGCTGGTGATGACGCGCGGGATCGCCGACGCGATCGAGCCCGGTGTCACCCGAACCTGGGTGAGCGCCCCCCTCAAGCAGTACGACCTCACCGCCGACCTGCCCCCGCTGCTCGGCAAGCAGGGTGTCAAGACGAACACGGCGTACAGCCTGAAGCCGGACGGCTTCGTCGACAGGGCGGGCGTCGCGACCAACGACATCGACGTCCCGGACATCCGGCGGGCGAGTCCGCTCGTCGGCACGGTGGACAAGCGCGTGCTGCTCCTCGGCGACTCGTTCACAAAGGCGGCTTCGGGCTATCTGCCGGCCGCGTTCACCAACCTGACGATGCTCGCGCATTCCTCGAACAAGATCGGCCTGGACGCCACCATGAACGCGCTCGTCAACTCCGACGTCGTAGTGCTCGAGGCGGTGGAACGCAACGTCTCGGCCGGCGTGGTGGACTTCGCCAGCGACCAGTTCATCCAAGCCGCACAAGCGAAGCTGGCCGCGAACCCGCTCCGCTGATCGGGCTCAGACAGCGACAGCGGCGGCGGGGGCGGACAGTTCCGGCACCCGGCGGCGCCGGTCGCGGACCTTCGCGACGATCCGGCAACCGAGGTAGATCGCGAACGAGATCGTGGTGACGAACGCGCTGACCGGTTTCCCCGGCGCCAGCGAAAGCACGATCCCGCCCAGTGCGGACACCTCCGCGAAGATCACCGCGAGCACGGTCGCCTTCCACGGGCTCGCCGTGACGCGGGCGGCGGCGGCCGCCGGCGTGACCATCAGCGAGACGACCAGCAGCGAGCCGACGATCTGCACGCCGAAAGCCGTCGCGACGCCGACGAGCACCGCGAACACCAGCGCGAGGAACCGCACCGGGACACCGCGGGCGACGGCGACAGCCGGGTCCACGCTGGCGAACAGCAGCGGCCGGTAGATCAGCGCGAGCACGATCAGCACCAGCGCCGACGCGATCATCAGCACGTTCAGGTTCGTCCGGTCGACGGCGACGATCTGGCCGATCAGGATGCCGAACTTGTTCGTCGAACGCCCTTGGTAGAACGAAAGCAGCAGCACGCCGAGCCCGAGCCCGAACGCCAGGATCACGCCGATCACGGAATCGCGGTCGGATTCACGCGAGCCGAGGAACGCGATCAGCACCGCGGCGATGACAGCCCCGCCGAGCGCGCCGTACTCCACCCCCACGCCGAGCAGCAGCGCCGCGGCCGCGCCGGTGAACGCGAGTTCCGAGGTGCCGTGCACGGCGAACGACATCCGCCGCATCACGATCAGCGGCCCGAGCACTCCGGCGACGATGGCGAGCACGCCCGCGGCGAGCAACGCCGTCTGCACGAAATCCAGGCCTAGCGAGCGCAGGGTCAGATCGAAGTCGAACATCTTGTCCACGGCTCAGGACACCCGTTCGTCGAGGGCGTGGTGGTGCGGCTCGTCCTCGCACAACGCGCTCTGCGCGCCGGCCACGTGGATCTGCCCGCCGACCTTGATCACTTCGATCTTGGTCCGGTACAGCTCGGACAACGTCTTCGAGTTCATCACCTCGTCCGGCGCCCCGACCCGGAACTGGCCGTTGACCAGGTAAAGCACCTTGTCGACGTAGCGCAGGACCGGGTTGATCTCGTGGGTGACGAACAGGACGGCCGTATTCGCCTCGCGGCGCCGGGCGTCGATGAGTTCGCTGACGGCCCGCTGGTGCGCGAGGTCGAGGGACAACAATGGCTCGTCGCAGAGCAGGACACGCGGATCGCCGATCAACGCCTGCGCGACGCGGAGCCGCTGCTGCTCGCCACCGGAAAGCCGGCCGACCGGCGAGTTCGCGTACGAAGCCGCGCCGACGGAAGCGATTGCGTCGGACACCCGACGTCGCCGTTCGCCCAGGCGTCGCAGGCCCGTTCCCCAGCGGTGGCCGTCGAGCCCGAGCCCGACGAGGTCCGTCCCGCGCAGGGTGACGTCGTCGGCCGAGCGCTGCTGCGGGATATACCCGACCTGCGGATTGCTGCCGCCCGGCGGCCTGCCGACCAGCCTCGCCGAACCAGCGGACAGCGGCTGCAGGCCGAGCAGCACCTTGAGAAGGCTCGTCTTTCCCGAGCCGTTCGGCCCGAGCACCGCGAGGAACTCACCGGGTGCGACATCGAGGTCAAGACCGGACCAAAGGGTCCGGTTACCGAACGCGAGACTCGCCCCGCTGATCTGGACAGCGGGGCGAGCGTCTGGCAGGACTGGCACCGGCATCAGGAGTTCAGGGCTCCTGCCAGGGCGTCCACTTCCTTGCTCATCCAATCAATGTAGTCCGTGACCCCGGCGGGCAGCGTTTCGGTCACATCCACCACACCGATCCCGGCGGTCTTCGCGTCCCCGACGATCTGGTCGGTGATCGAGGTCGTCGTCTGGGCGTTGTTGACCACGGCCTTGACCTGCTTGCCAGCGATCAGCTGCTTGACCTCGTTCACCGCGGTGACCGGGATGTCGGTCTCCTGCTCGACGGCCGCGGAGAACGCCTTGGGCGTGACGTCGGTGGCCTTCGCCGAGTCCAGGAGGTAGTGGGCGACGGGCTCGGTCGCGATGACCTTCGTACCCGGGTGGGTGACACCGAGCTCGGAGACCTTCTTCAGTAGCGTCTCGAGCTTCGCCTTGAACGCCGACGCGTTGTCGAGGAAGGCCTGCTTCGACGCGGGCTGGACCTCACCGAGCTGCCCCGCGACCTGGTCGGCGACCTTTTCGACACTGGGCAGGCTGTACCAGACGTGCTCGTTCTCGTTGCCCGTCGCGGCGATGTCGTAGGCGACGAGTTTCTTCGCGTCCGGCGCCTGGGCGGCGAGCTTGGTGAAGAAGTCGTCGTAGCCGCCGCCGTTGCCGAGCAGCAGCTTCGAGTTCTGCGCGGAGAGGGCGTCTTCCGCGGTGGTCTCGTAGGAGTGCGGGTCGGCCGACGGGTCGTGGATGATCGAGGTGACCTCGACCTTGTCGCCGCCGACGGCCGACAGGACGCTGCCCCACACGTTCGTGGAGGCGACGACCTTGATCTTGTCCGAGGTGGAGGCCGAGCTGTCCGTAGTGGAACAGGCCGTGACGCCGAGGGCGAGCACGGTCAGGGCGGAAGCGGCGGCGAGCACGCTCCGGGTGCGGCGGGAACTCATGTGGAACTCCTACTTGATATGCGCTCTCGCCCATGGCCGAGAGCCGCACTGTCAGTAATGGTAACCGTTGTCAGATTCACTTTACCCCGATGGATGGACGTCCTGGCAAACTTCCGGGGCTCCGATGTACGGAGGGTCACGTGAGATCGAGTGGGGTGTCACTTCTCCTCACGCCTTCTGAACCGTTACGGTTCTCCGATGGGCCGTCCTATTCGCACCAGGAGGCAGGCGACATTGGCGTCGCTCGCCGCCGAACTCGGCGTGTCCAGGACCACCGTGTCCAACGCCTACAACAGACCGGATCAGCTGTCCCCGGAGTTGCGCCGCCGAGTGCTGGAAACAGCGCGCCGGCTCGGCTACCCGGGCCCCGACCCGGTCGCCCGCTCCCTGCGCACCCGCAAGGCGGGCGCGGTCGGACTGCTTCTCACCGAGAACCTCTCCTATGCCTTCCGTGACCCGGCGGCCATCGGCGTGCTGGAGGGACTGGCGCTGGCCTGCGAGGACGCCCGCGTCGGCCTGCACCTCGTGCCCGCCAGCCCCGGCCTGGAAGACGTCGCCGCGGTTCACCGCGCCGGGGTCGACGGGTTCGTGGTCTATTCGGTGCCCGACGACGACCCTCACCTGCAGGCGGTCCTGCAGCGGCCGGTGCCCACGGTGATCATCGACCAGCCGCGGATCGACGGCATCGATCGGGTCGGACCTGACGACGCGGCCGCCATCACCGGGCTCGCCCGGCACCTCATCGAACTGGGCCACCGGCAGATCGGTGTCCTGTGCATGCGGCTGGCCCGCGAGCGCAACGATGACTTCGCCCCGATCGCCCGTCAGCGCGAGGCCCACTTCCACGTCCAGAGCGCCCGGCTGGCCGCACTGGCCGCCGAATTCGAGAAGGTCGGCGTCGAGTGGTCGACGGTCCCGGTCGTCGAGCGGTTCGACCACACCGTCGACGACGGCGCGTCCGCGGCGAGGCAGCTTTTGGACGCTCAGCCCCAGATCACGGCTGTGATTTGTACCTCTGACATCCTCGCGCTCGGTGCGCTCGCCGAGGCGAGTCGTCGGGGCCTGCGGGTCCCCCAAGACCTCACTGTGACGGGCTTCGACGGCATCACCGAGGCCGAGCGCATCGGCCTCACCACGGTGCACCAACCCGTGCTGGAAAAGGGAAAAGCGGCGGGCAAGCTGCTTCTCGGCGCCGCCGAGCGGGTCACCTCGAAGGTCATCATCCTGCCGACGGAACTCCGCCTCGGCTCGACCTCGGGTCCCCCCAGGACGGTCGAAGAACGCTGGTTCGGGCCCTGACCTGACGGGTGAGGAGCCCCTAGAAGGCTTGCCCGACAACGGTAGAGCGGTTCCAATAGGTGTTCAACCACTCTCAGTATCTACACAGAAGAGGGTGCACCGTGTCATCCATCGACGTACTGCTGAAGCGCAACGAAGCTCTGGGAAACGTGGTGCCGGGTGACCGGTCCTCTCCGCAGCCCTCCTTGCACGTGGCGATTTTGACCTGTATGGACGCCCGCGTCCGGGTGTTCGAGATCTTCGGGCTCATCCAGGGTGAGTCGCACGTCCTGCGTAACGCCGGTGGCGTGGTCACTGACGACGTCATCCGCTCGCTCGCGCTTAGCCAGCGCAAACTCGGCACGCGTGAGGTCATGATCGTCCAGCACACCGACTGCGGGCTCCAACTGGTCACCGAGGACGGCTTCAAGGACGAACTCGAGGAGGCGACCGGCCTGAGGCCGACGTGGTCCATCGAGGCGTTCCGCGAGGTCAAGGACAGTGTCCGCCGGTCGGTGCAGCGCGTGCGGCGCAGCGATTTCCTCCCGCACACCGACAACGTCCGCGGCTTCGTCTACGACGTCAAGACCGGAGAGCTCAGCGAGGTCGACTAGAGCGTGTCTGGTGGTTCTATTCGATGGGATCCGCGAATCAAGATCCACCAGACACGCTCTACACTTCCCGACCGTGTCCGTAGACGTCGAAATCCTGGTCGACTGGTTCGATACCCACGGACGGGAACTGCCATGGCGTGAGCCGGAATGCACCGCTTGGGGCGTTCTGGTCAGCGAAATCATGTTGCAGCAGACGCCGGTGGCCCGCGTGCGGCCGATCTGGGAAGAGTGGCTGACGCGCTGGCCGGTGCCTTCGGCGCTGGCCGCCGAGAGCCAGGGCGAAGTGGTCCGGGCTTGGGGAAAGCTCGGCTATCCGCGGCGCGCGTTGCGGCTGCACGCGGCCGCCACGGCGATCGCGGCCGAGCACGGTGACGTCGTTCCGTCCGATGTGGACACTCTGCTCGCGCTGCCGGGAATCGGCGCGTACACCGCCCGCGCGATCGTCGCCTTCGCCTACGGCAAGCGCGCGCCGGTGGTGGACACCAACGTCCGGCGGGTCGTGGCGCGAGCGGTGCACGGCGCGGCCGACGCCGGGCCGCCGTCGAACACGCGGGACATGGCCGACGTCGAGGCGCTGCTCCCGCTCGAAGCCGCCCGCGCGGCAAGGTTTTCCGCCGCGATCATGGAACTCGGCGCACTGATCTGCACCGCGCGTTCCCCGAGTTGCGCGGACTGTCCACTTTATCCTGATTGCGCGTGGCAGCGCGCCGGGAAACCCGCGTATGCCGGGCCCGCAAAGCAGGTCCAGCGCTTCGCCGGGACGGACAGGCAGGTCCGCGGGCTGCTGCTGGACGTCCTGCGCGGAACCGAAGGCGCGGTGGAGAAGAAGGCACTCGACGTCGTCTGGAGCGACGCCGGTCAGCGCGACCGCTGCCTGGACTCGCTGCTGGTCGACGGGCTCGTCGAGCAGACCGTGGGCGGCCTCTTCTCCCTGCCCGGCGAACACTAACGACTCACAACGAAAGTTGGTTAGGAGTTGTCTGGATCACGGTCGACGGGTTAGCTTCTCCCGACACACCCGTGGTCGAGGGAGTCCCAAATGGCCGAATCAGGCTTTGACCGGCGTCTACTGCTCAAAGGCGGGCTGACCGTGACCGCGGCCGGGACGCTGGGGCTGTTCGGTTCGACGCCGGCGTCCGCGTCACCCAAGGTGGCCGCGCCGCGCGTCTACACCACCGCCGAATGGAACGCCCGGCCCGCGACCGGCGCGATCGTGGTGGAGAACCACAAACCGACGTACATCGTCGTGCACCACACCGTTTCGCCGGGCAACGTCGAGGACTACAGCCTCGACCACGCGCTGCAGATCTCCCGCGACATCCAGGATTTCCACATGGACACCCGCGGCTGGATCGACACCGGGCAGCAGTTCACCAACAGCCGCGGCGGGTTCGTCACCGAGGGTAGGCACCGGAGTTGGGAGATCCTGCGCGGCGGCACCCGGCACGTCCAGGGTGCGAACGTGGGCAACCACAACAGCGAATGCATCGGCATCGAGAACGAAGGCCTGTACAGCACTGTCGACGTCACGCAGGCGCTGTGGGATTCGCTGGTGCAGCTGATCGCGTACATCGCCGACCAGTACGGCATCACGCCGGAATTCATCAAGGGGCATCGGGATTTCAACTCCACCGAGTGTCCCGGCCAAGTGCTCTACAACCGGCTCCCCGAACTGCGGACCGCGGTCGGCCAGGTGCTCGGCATCGCCGCGGTGGAGCGCGCCGAGTGGCCACTGCTCAAACCCGGCGACACCGGGCCAAAAGTACTGACCGCCCAGCGTTTGCTGCGTGATCAGGGAGCGAAGGTGCCGACCGACGGCGTGTTCGGTAAGTCCACAAAGGACGCCGTGGCCGCACTCGCCGCGTCTCGCGGTGTCACCCCGCACGCCTGCTACGCCACCTCCCAGACCGACGAGACCGGCTTCCTCGGCGCCGACATCTGGCCCCTGATCACCACCTCCGCCCGCACCTCCCTCGACTGGAAATCCCTCCTCGCCCACACCTAGCCCGACATATTCCCCAGAGGGGCTACCGGAGGTGGTAGAGGAGGGTGACGTCGTTTTGGGTGATCAGGGTGTAGTCGGTGGCCTGTAAGGCTTGCAGTTTGCGTTGTTGGTCTGCGGGGGTGGTGGGCCAGCCGTGGAGCTCTCGGGTGACGACCAGCCAGGTCGGACGGAGGTCGTCGGTCGGGAAGTTCGGGAAGTACAGCACGGTCGTGCGGTCGGCGAGCTGTGGCGCCAAGCGGTTCGACGCGGCAACGGTGTCACCGTCGGGAATCTGGCGTAGCAGGTCCCGGGTCGCGGTCTGCTGTGATGACGTCCAGGTGCGCTGCGGGGTGGAATCCGCGGCGACGAGAACCCCGGACAAAACGGAAACAGCCAAGCTGACACTGACCAATTTCGCCGACAGCTTCGGCTTTTCGAATCGCGCGAGCACCACGACGAAGGCGACGAACACGACTGGCATCAGCACCGCGCTGTAGTGGTAGCTGATCCCCCAATGGCTCGGGTTCCCCGAAACGAATCGCCAAGCCAGCGTGGGCACCGCGATGACGACCAGCGGCGACCGGACCGCCAGGAAACACGTCGGCAGCAACAGAAACGCGAGCGTCAGCAGTTTCATCGGGATACCGCTCGTCATCGACATCGAGTTCGGCAGCGACGCCCAGTGCCCGTACCGGCCGTTCGCGTTGAGCGCCGGTAGCACCACGAAAGTCAGCGCGGCCCAGGTGAGCACGCCGAACACCATCAGCGAGCCACCCAGTTTGCGCTGCCGCTGCCACCACAGATACGCCCCGAGCGCGGCCAGCGTCAGCGGCAGATCTTCTTTCACCAGTACCAAAGGCAACGACCAGAGCACCGCCGCGGTCCACTCGCGCCGTACCAGCCGTTCGAGCGCGAAGGCCAGCAACGGCACCGCGAACACGACCTCGTGGAAGTCGAAAGTCACCGCGCGCAGCAGCCCCCACGAAAGCCCGTATGCCAAGGCAACGACCACCGCGCGGCCACTGCCGAGGTGTTTCGTGGCCAGCCGGGTGATCGGCACCGCGGACAGCGCGAGCAGCGCGGCCTGTGCGACGAGCAACGTTTCGGCGTGCGGCCAGAGCTTGTAGAACGGCGCCAGCAGCATGAGGATCGGATGGAAATGGTCCCCGAGCTGCGAAAACCCGGGGCCGAGCAGATCCGACGCCGGCCAGCGGCCCTCGGCGTAGGACCTGACCCCCTGCACGAAGATCCCGAGGTCGTAACCGGTGGTCTGGAACGCCCGATGCCTTGCCACCGACCAGCCCGCGTACAGCAGGAACAACACCCCGGCCGGGCCGTACAGCACAAGTTTGCGCGCGCTCGGCAGCACGACCGGGGAAACGCGGTCCATGATCGACATGGGCCCAGGCTGGCTACCGAAGGCTTAACCGAACCTGAAGCGAGCTGAAGACGTCTTCAGGTCGGCGGCAGCGGGAATCGCGCGACGAACCGCGCGCCACGCTCGACCTTCAGGGTTCCGCCGTAGGAAACCATGATTTCGCGGGCGATCGCCAGCCCCAGCCCGGAGCCACCGCTGTCCCTGTCGCGGGCTTCGTCGAGTCGCACGAACCGCTCGAACACGCGCTCTCGTTCAGCTTCCGGAATGGGCGGCCCGTCGTTTTCCACGGCGAGCACGACGTCGGAATCGCTTGCCTTCACCCAGATTTCGATCGTCTCCGACGCGTACCGCTCGGCATTGTCGAGCAGATTCCGGATCACTCGCTCCAGCCGCTGATCGGCCAGCACGGTCACGTCCGCCGCGTCGAAGTCGACCTCGAGACCTTTGCGGAACTGCCTGTCCCCCAACGAATCCGCGACGACACCGGCCAGATCGACCGGCTCAAGTGGACTCGGCTGGGCACCCTCCACCCGGACCAGAAGCATCAGGTCAGTCACCAGCGCCTGCATCCGTTCCACGTCCTCGCCGACGTCGGCGACGGTCTTGCGCCAGTCGATCCGGTCCGGGTGGGCGAGCTGGATCTCCAGCTGTGTCCGCATCGACGCGAGAGGCGTGCGCAACTCGTGCGACGCGTCTTCGGTGAATCGGCGCTGGCGCACGCTGGAGTCCTCGACACGGTCCAGCATCAGGTTCATCCGCCGCGCGAGCTGCGTGATCTCGTCACCGGACGGCGGCACGGCGACGCGGCGGCTCAGGTCGTTCGCGGTGATCTCGCCGACGCCGTCGGAGAGCGCTTTGACCGGCCGCAGCGAACCTCGCGCGGCGAACCAGGCGACAGTCGAGATCAGCAGGACCAGCACCGGGACACCCCACAGCGCCTGGGACTTCGCCGCGTCGACCACCTCGAGCCCGGCCGGGTCCACCTGCACCGCGGCGTGCACGGTGTACTTGCGATCGTCGGTGACCTCCCACGTCCCCGAGCTGAGGCCCAGGGAGCTGAGGCAGGAGTCGTCGGTTGCCGAGGGCAGAAGCCGGCCGTTCTCGTCGACCGCCTGCGCGACCCGGAAGATCGGGCTTTCACAGTTGAAGCCGACCCGGACGCCGTCGGCGTTGACGATGTCGAACGGGCCGAACTGGTAGGAATCGGGGATGGCCGCCGGATCGGCTCCCGTGCGCAGCAACCCGATCAACGCGGTCACGTGCGCACTGGACAGGTCCTGCGCGGACACCTCGAGCCGTTGCTGGAGCAGTGAGACGAACCAGATCGCGCCGGCACTGAGCGCGACAGCCGCGCTGAGACCCGCGAACAACGCCACGCGCACCCGCGTCGACATGCGCGCCCAGACGTTAGCCATCCGCCGCGACCAGCTGATATCCCGCGCCACGCACGGTACGGATGAGCTTTGTCGGGAACGGGGTGTCGATCTTCCGGCGCAGCGCGCTGATGTAGACCTCGACAAGGTTCGCCGACACCGTCGAGGCGAAATCCCACAGGTTCTCCAGCAGGTCCGCCTTGGTCACCACCTCGCCGGACCGCTCCAGCAGGTAACCGAGCAGCGCGAACTCTTTGCTGGTCAGCGCGATGTCGAGAGCGCCACGGCGACATTTGCGGGTGCCGAGGTCGAGACTCAAGTCGCCGAGCCGCAGCACACTCGGCCGCGACGAACCGCCGCGACGGATCAGCGCGCGGAGCCGGGCCAGGAAGACCACGTACGAGAACGGCTTCGAGAGGAAGTCGTCGGCGCCGGTGTCCAGTGACTCGGCTTCGTCGTGCTCACCGTCCTTGGCCGTGAGCATCAGGATCGGCGTGGTGTTCCCGGCCGCCCGCAGCTTCTGGCAGACCCGATAACCGCTCAGCCCGGGCAGCATGATGTCGAGGACGATGGCGGAATACCGCACCTCGCCCGCCATCCACAGTCCGTCGGGCCCGGTGTGCGCGAGATCCACCGCATAGCCCTCGACCTCGAGCCCGGCACGCAGCGACTCGGCCAGCCTTCGTTCGTCTTCGACCACCAGGAGCCGCACCGCGTCAGCATTACACGATCGTCCTGTTAGCGCCCCATCACCTCGCTCAGGAACGCCTCGACAGCGCCACGGTACTCCAGCGGCGCGTCTTCGTGGACGACGTGGCCGGCCCCCGCGACGACGAGGTGCCTGCCCCCGCCAGGAGCCCGCGCCGCCATTTCGGCCTGCTGCCCGGCAGGCATCGCCGTGTGTTCGCCCTCGATCACCAGCAGCGGGCATTTCACGTTGTCCACGAAGGACCAGTAATCGCGGCGTCCCCACTCGGCCGCGATTACGTACAGGTCCTCGAGGTCGGCCATCAGGTGATAGCCGTCTTCGCGTTCTTCGACGCACTCGGTGAAGTAGTTGCCGGTGCTGCCGAAGAACTCCCGCACCTGCGCCAGCGACTGGAACGGAACCGGCCACGAATCGAAGTACGACCGCCATTTGTCGACCGTCTTGCCCCGCTGGTCCGGCGCCATGTCCTCCACGACCACCGCGCGCACGAGATCGGGATGGGTCGCCGCGAAGGTCCACGCGTGCAGCCCGCCCATCGAATGCCCGATGACGATCGCGGGCCCCGCGTCCAGCTCCGTGACGAGCTCGGCGACGTCCTCGGCGAACTGCTCGGTGTGCCAGGGCCCTGTTTTGGGACCCCGGCCGTGACCGCGTGCGTCGAGACCGACGACCCGGCCGTACGGCAGCAGCCAGCGCGAGACCTCCCACCAGGTACGGGCGCGGCCCATCAGCCCGTGCAGCAGGACGATCGGCGGCCCCTCACCGCCGAACGTGACCAAACCTTCGCGCCCGCTCACCTATGCTCCTTCCATGGCCCGCCGCCGATCAGCGCTCTTGGTGCTCTGCTCGGTCCCGGTGCTGATTATGGGCTGCACCACCGACAAAGCCGGTCAACCCGCGCCGACACCCACCTTGACGGACGCGCTGCCGGGTGATCCCGGCGCCGGTGACGCGTACTACCCGAACGACGGCAACGGCGGTTACGACGCGCTCGATTACCACGTCGACGTCGGCTTCGACCCGGCGACGCGGCATCTCGACGGCGACACCACGGTCACCGCCAAAGCCACACGGAACCTCAGCCGGTTCAACCTCGACCTCCGCGGACTCGACGTCAAATCCGTGCAGGTCAACGACAAACCGGCGAAGTTCACCCGAGAAGATGAATTCGAACTCGTCATCACCCCGGCCGAACCGGTGGCCAAGGACAGCATGTTCCGCGCCCGTGTCCTCTACTCCGGGACGCCGGCCGGGGCGCAACTGAGTGGTACCGGGGAGAGCGACATCGGCGAAAGTGGCTGGCAGAAGTCGGCGTCCGGCGGCGCGTATGTCCTGGGCGAGCCGCATTCCGCGGCCTACTGGTACCCGGTGAACGAAACACCCCTCGACAAAGCGGCCTTCAACCTGACAGCGCGCGTGCCCGACGGCTGGTCGGCGATCTCCAACGGCCGCGAAGAGGGCACCACCTCGGCCGACGGCTGGACGACGTCGGCGTGGAGCGAACCGAACCCCGTCGCGAGCTACCTGACCACGCTGGCCATCGACAAGTTCACCTTCGAGCGCTCGACGCTGCCCGGCGGCGTCCCGGTCGTCGACGCGTACGCGCCCGGCGCCGAAGCGCGGCGAGCCGCCGGTTCCCAGGTCCCGGCCGTGCTGGCGTTCCTGGCGACCAAGTTCGGGCCGTACCCGCAGAGCGCGGCCGGCGGGATCTACCTCGACGAGAATCTCCACTTCTCGCTGGAAACCCAGACCCGGCCGACCTACGCGCGCTGGGCTGACATCTCCACGGTCGTGCACGAAAACGCCCACCAGTGGTTCGGCGACTCGGTCTCGGTGAAGTCGTGGGCCGACATCTGCCTCAACGAGTGTTTCGCTTCGTACGCGCAATGGCTGTGGGCGGAGAAGGACGGCTCCGACCTGAACGACCGATTCCTGCGCGCGGTCGAGAAGTACAAGAACAGCAAGGACTTCTGGGCGCCGCCGCTCTACGACATGGGCCCGGGGCAAGAGTTCGAAGGCGTCTACGACAAGGGAATCCTGGCCGTCCACGCGCTGCGCGCGAAGATCGGTGACGAGGCTTTCAACCGCGTGCTGAAGGAATGGCCCGCGAAGTACCGGCACAGCAACGCTTCCTGGTCCGACTTCGAAGAGTTCGTCACCGCGGTCGCCGGTCAGGACCTCCGTTCCTTCTTGGACGCCTGGTTCCGCGGCACCACCATCCCCGGTGACGCCGACCTCTTCCCCGGCACCCTCCGCCGCTAGCCGCTAGCCGCTAGCCGCTGCCGAGGAGCGAGCGCGTGAGCGTGCTGCGCGACTCGTTCATCTCCCGCAACGCCGTGGTGAGCGCGTGGTCGTCGACCACCACCGTCGTGCCGTGGGGGTCGCCCGCGATGCTGATCAACGCCGCCCGCCGCAGCAGCTCCTTGACGAACGACGCCGTCACGCCTTCGGTTTCCGCGACGGCCTGGCTCAGATCCGCTGTCAGCTCGACACCCTTGCCGTAGAGCCGGAACAGCCGTTCCCGGCCTTCGGCGTCCGGTTTCGGGACCTCCACCGCGAGGTCGATCCGGCCGGGCCGATCGGTCAGCGCGTGCTCCAGCTCCTGGGCCCGGTTCGTCGTCAGCACGAAGGTGACGTCGGCGTCGTTGCCGATCCCGTCCATCGCGTCGAGCAGCGCGAACAGCAGCGGGTTCCCCGTCGGCGTGGTGGAGCGGTCCTGCGCGATGAGGTCGACGTCCTCCAGCACGACGAGCGAGGGCTGGAGCCGCCTGGCGAGCGCGGCGGCGTTGCCGATGAACCGCATCGCCGTGCCGGTCAGGACGATCACCGTGGTCTCCGGCAGCCTGCCCATGAGGTACCGGACGGTATGCGTCTTGCCGGTGCCCGGCGGACCGTGCAGCAGCAGGCCACGCTTGAGATGCTGCCCCGAAGCGAGCAACCGGGCGGACTGGTCCGCGACGCTCACGACATGTCGCTCGATCGTGTCCAGCACGCCGTCCGGCAGCACGACGTCGCCGCCGCCGAGATCGGGCCTCGGCAGGAAGGTGAGCATCTGGTTCCCGCGGTTCTCACTGACGCCGAACGCCAGCACCTGGCCGCGCAGGACGTCGTGCGCGCGCATCAGCTGCTCGATACGGTCCCGCGCCGCGACCGCCGCCGCGCGGGACTCCGAAAGCACCTCGAACCGGCAGATCGTCGGCCCGTGCATGCCACCGGGACCCCGGATACCGACGATGACCGGCGTGCCGTCCGGAGCGGTCGTCGGCACCAGCCCGAGCTGCACGGCCTCGGTGACCTCCTCCGGCCCGATCGACGCCGTGGCGAAGTCCACCGCGCCCAGCTCGTAGATGCCGTGCCGCCGAGCGGCCGCGAACATGCCCATCAGGTCTTCGTGACCACGCTGACCACCGGAGATACCGAACCAGGCGGGATCGGTTCCCTGTTCTTCGAGGTACTTGTCCACCCCGCGCTGCAAGGTGGCGTGTTCCCAGGCCTCCAGCTCCTGCGCCACGACGACCACCTGCGCGAGCGGCACTTTCAGATGCGAAGTGACCTTCTCGATCAGCGGCGCCGCGACACTGTCCTCGGCGACGGTATCGGCCGTCGCCCGGATGATCCGCTGGAGTTGCACGGCGAAAGCGCGCAAGGACTCTTCGTCGGTGTTTTCCGGTGCGATCCCCATTGGCTCCACCCTGGCACAGAAATGTGACGGCTGCCACGCCGAACCGGACCGCTATCCTGGGGCTATGGCAGTCGTGAAGATCAACGCAATCGAAGTTCCCGACGGCTCCGGCCCAGAACTGGAAAAGCGGTTCGCCGCCAGGCTCGGCGCGGTGGATTCCGAGCCCGGTTTCCTCGGGTTCGAGCTGCTGAAGCCGGTATCCGGTGAGACGCGCTACTTCGTCTACACCCGCTGGGAGACCGAAGAGCACTTCCAGGCGTGGATGAAGGGTTCCGCCAAGGAAGCCCACTCCGGCGAGCGCGCGAAGCCGGTCGGCACGGGTTCGGGCCTGCTGGAGTTCGAGGTCGTGCAGAGCAGCGGTCCCAAGGCTGAGTGACTGACGAACTCGCCCGCGCCGCCGAGCTGATCTCGGCGGCGGGGGCCCTTTTGGTGTGCGCGGGCGCCGGCATGGGCGTCGACTCCGGGTTGCCGGATTTCCGTGGTGACGAAGGCTTTTGGCGGGCTTACCCGCCTTACGCCCGGCTCGGCCTGCAGTTCGCCGAGCTCGCGGACCCGCGGCATTTCGGCAGCGATCCCGAACTGGCCTGGGGTTTCTACGGCCACCGGCTGGCGCTGTACCGCGAAACCGTGCCCCACGACGGTTTCCGGTTGCTGCGCGACTGGGGATCGGCGATGCCCGGCGGGGTCCGCGTTTTCACCTCCAATGTGGACGGACAGTTCCAGCGCGCCGGCTTCGAGCAGGTGGCCGAAGCCCATGGCTCGATCCACTATCTGCAGTGTTTCGAGGGCTGCGGCACGGACATCTGGTCCGCGGATGGGCTCGAAGTCCCCATCGACGAAGAAACCATGCGTGCGCTGACGCCGTTGCCCTCCTGCCCGCGTTGTGGTGGCTTGGCGCGGCCCAACATCCTGATGTTCGGCGACTACGACTGGGTGCCGCACCGCAGCCAGGCGCAGCTCGACGAGCTGACCACCTGGCGACGCCGGAATCGCGACCTCGTGGTGATCGAACTCGGGGCGGGACAAGCGGTTCCGACCGTACGCCGGCAGTCCGAGCTCGCCAGCGCCGCGAAGGGCGCGCTGATCCGCGTCAACCCGCGGGAGCCCGAAGTCCGCCACGGCCGGGGCATTTCCCTTGCCGCACCGGCACTTTCGACGCTCACCTCGGTGGACGAGCTGCTCAGCGCAGCCAAAGGTCGCGATTCCCGGCGATGAGCACACGGCCGTCCGCCAGTGTGGTGACGAGCCGTGGCGGCTGCTCGGCACAGCCGAGTTCGCCGCGTTCCCAGGACGCCCCGTCCTGGACCCAAACCGCAGCGCAGTAACGCGGCCGCTTGACGGTTTTCGCCCGGTCGAAGTCCCGGCCGAGCAGGATCGCGTTTCCCGTCTTGTCCACGGTCCCGGCGACGATGCCGCCTTCGCCGAACTGGGCCAGGCCTTCGAGTTTCCACCCACCCGGGTTACCCCGCAGCAGGACCGGCGTTCGCCTGCCGGACTCACGACCGGCGCCACCGAACACCAGCCATTCCGCCCCCGCGCGCACGACACCGGTGATGGTCGTGTCCTCGCCCACCGGAGACGTCGACACGGCCCACGTCTGGCCCCGATCGGCCGACGACCACAGCGTCACTGTCGCCGCATCACCACTCGCGGCGAGCAAGCTGTCGCCGTCGACGCCGAGCACGTCCGGGCGGGCCTTGCCCCCGCCCGTCGGCAGGTCGATCCGGCGTGAGGTCACGCCGGCGTCATCGGAAAGCCAGGCGGCCGGGCCGGTGGTCGTCTTGTTCTTGGCCCCGGTGCCGATGGCGACCAGCCGGCCCCCGGTCTTGACCAGGGCCGTTGTGTCCTTGTAGCCGTCGAGCGCGGACAACGTGGCCCGGCCGCCTGGTCCTCGGCGCGCGAATTTCTCGCCCGCCGCGATGATCGAGCCGTCCGTCAAAGCCACGGCGGTGGTGACCGGGCGAATGGCCTGACCAGGCGTTCCTTCAGGAATCGCGCCGAGCACGAGCTTGGCGCAGCCCCGCTCCCCGGACCAGTTCACCGGCACCGTCCCGGTGTCGGTCGCGTAGCTGCCGATGCCGGTCACGCAGTCGCCCACCGGCACCAGCGCCAGCAGGCCGGTGGCTTCGTCCACCCAATCGAGGGTCGCGCTGGCGAACTCCACGGCACCGGGATGCGGGGTGAAACCGAGCACGGTGTCGCTCGACTCCGCAGGTGGCACTGCGCAAGCCGCGAGCAGCAGCGGCAAGATCAGCAGCGAACGACGAAAGCGCATCGGGCCAGTCTGCCCAACCCGCGGCCCGCCCGGGGTCAGCTCGGCAAAATCAATTCGGCGTACACGGCGTGGTGATCGCTGCCCGGGACGTCGAGCACGCGGTACGCCTTGACCGCCACGCGGCGATCGACGAGGACGTGGTCGATCGCGACGGGCGGCACCAGGCCGCTGGACGGCCAAGTCGTCGAGAGACCTTCGCCGAGTCTGTCGGCCGCGTCCGCGTAACCGGAGTCGAGCAGGTCACGCAGGATCGCGTGATCCAGTGTCGCGTTGAAGTCGCCGGCCAGGATCCGCGGCGGACCGGCGAAATCGGGCGAGGGCAGGTTGTCGAATTCCGTGCGCCACACCGACGCGCTCCAGGTCGGCGCGGCCGGATGCGCCGCGACGACGTCCACCACCGAGCCACCAGCCAAAGTGAGCCGGGCGCTCGGCTGTTTTCCGCTGGACGGCCCGGAAAGCCCGAGCTTCGTCAGCGGGTACCTCGACGCCAGCCCGGAGCCCGCCGCGCCGGTTCGCGCCGGATGCAGGATCGTGTTGGGCAGCAAGGAGAACAGCCCGGCCTGGGTCAACCGGTCCACCACGGGCTGGGTCAGCTCCAACAGGCTCAGGACGTCGACCTTGTTCTCCCGCACCAAATTCACCAGCTGCTGTGCGTCGGCCCGACCGGCGAGAAGGTTCGACGACATCACGCGCAGTGGCGAACCCGTCACCTCTGGTTGATCGCTTGCGAACAGTCGCGGCAGCACCAACGCCGTCAGCGCGACGGCCAGCACCAGTACGACCCCGCCCGTCCACCACCGGCGCAACGCCAGTGTGAGCGCGGCGAGCACGAGTCCGCAGACCGCCGCGTACGGCGTCAGGGCAAGCGCGGCGATCGTGTAGCGATCCCCGTCGACACCGAAGAACCGCAGGCCGGCGAGCACGGTGAACGGGATCGCGACCACCACGAGCACGATGGTCACCCAGCGATGCCGGACTTTCTGATCTTCCACAACGGAAGTCTGCCGAATCCGGCGTAGCCAGGCGGTGAATCCACCGGATCTCCACAACACCTCCACAACCTGACAGGTGCCGCCGGCCGCTGACAGCGCGCTGTGCGGGACCTGTCAGCGCGACCGTCCACAGTGGGTGCCAAGAGGAGGAGGAATCCACATGTCATATGCGATCCGGGCCGAAGGCCTGGTCAAGAAGTTCGGGGACACGACCGCGCTGGGCGGGGTCGATCTGGAGGTACCGGCGGGCAAAGTGGTGGGGGTACTGGGGCCCAACGGCGCCGGTAAGACCACGGCCGTCAGGATCCTCGCCACGCTGCTGCGCCCGGACGCCGGGCACGCCACGGTCGGCGGCTACGACGTCGTCAAGGACCCGGTGCGGGTCCGCGGGATGATCGGGCTGACCGGGCAGTACGCCTCGGTCGACGAGGACCTGTCCGGGCTGGAAAATCTGATGCTCATCGGGCGCCTGCTGGACCTTTCGCGGCAGAACGCGCGGGCCAGGGCCAACGAGCTGCTCGAACAGTTCGAGCTCACCGACGCCGCCACGCGTTCGGTCAAGACGTACTCCGGGGGTATGCGGCGGCGCATCGACCTGGCCGCCAGCCTGGTCGGCCGCCCGCACGTGCTGTACCTGGACGAACCGACGACCGGGCTCGACCCGCACGCCCGCAACGAGGTCTGGGGCGTGGTGCGGAGGCTCGTCGCGGAGGGCTCCACGGTGTTGCTCACCACACAGTATCTGGAGGAGGCCGACCAGCTCGCCGACCGGATCACCGTGTTCGATCACGGCCTGGTCGTGGCGGACGGCCGCTCCGACGAGCTCAAGCGCCGTGTCGGCGGGCAGACCTTGCAGGTCCGTCCGACGCTGATCGCCGATCTCGACGCCGTCGAGAGGATCCTGGCCGAGCTGACCGGATTCGAACCCGCACGGGACAACGACACCGGTCTGCTCACCGTGCCGACCTCAGATCCCCTGCTGCTGTCCACTTTGGTCAGGAAGCTCGACGATGCCGGGATCACCGCCGACGAACTGGCCCTTCGCCTGCCCAGCCTCGACGAGGTCTTCCTCGCGCTGACCGGCAACCCGAGCCCGGAAGGGAGCCTGGTATGACCACGATCGCCCTGGAAACCCCCGCGCCACCGCGCTCCATCTCACTGACCAAGGGAGTGCAGCACGGCCTTTCCCTTGCCTGGCGCGGAATCATCAAGATCCGCAAGAACCCGGAACAGCTGGCCGACGTCGTGCTCGGCCCGATCATCTTCCTGGTGCTGTTCGTCTACATCTTCGGCGGCGCGCTCGGCGGCACGCAGGAGTACATGCAGCGGCTGGTGCCGGGCATCATGGTGATGAACATCTTCCAGGCCAGCCTGACCGTCGGCGTCTCACTCAACACCGACGTCAGCAAGGGCCTGTTCGACCGGTTCCGCAGTATGCCGATCGCCAGGTCCGCCCCGCTCATCGGCGCGGTGCTGGCGGACGTCGTCCGGTACGTCGTGTGCCTGGTGGTGCTGCTCATCGTGGCGACGGTGATGGGTTACCGGACCAGCACCGACGCGGGATCACTGGTGATCGCGAGCGCGCTGCTGATCGTGTTCGGGCTGTGCTTCTGCTGGATCTCGGTGTTCGTCGGGATGCTGATGAAGACGCCGGGCTCGGTGCAGGGACTCATGTTCATCGTCATCATGCCGCTGAACTTCGGCAGTGACGTGTTCGTCCCGGCCGACACGATGCCCGGCTGGCTGCACGCGTGGGCCGACATCAGCCCGGTGACCTTCATGGCGAAGGCGTTGCGTGGCCTGCTGAACGGCGGCGAAGTCGCCGGGCCACTGACCGGTGCGTTCATCTGGATGGCGGCGCTGGTCGCGGTGTTCTTCCCGCTCGCGATGTGGGCGTACCGCAGGCGCGTCTAGTCGTCGATCCCGACCATCCTGGCAACCCAGGCAGAAGCGTCCTTTTTGGACTTCTCGGCCCCGAGGCGGTAAAGCTCGGCGTAGCGCTGCTCGCCGAGCTCCGCCTTGAGGTGTGCGACGAGCCGCCGGACCTCCGGATTGCCCGCGTCGAAGGTTCCCCGGATGACCTGGCTCGTCCCGAGCATGGTCGCGGCAGTTTCCCCGGCTCCGCGCTGCCAGCGGACGTCGGCGAACAGCTCGGCGACCCGGGCGAGGTCGGGCATGTCCCGCCGGGCCGTCGTGAACCGTGCGGCGACCTTGAGCAGTTCTTCGGCGTCCGCCAGTCGACCGGCTTCGACGGCGAGCTTGGCTTCGAGGATCGAGACCCATTCGCCCGCGATGTCGCCGGGGAACGGAATGCCGTCCGCCATCGCCTTGATCTGCTGGACAAGCGCACCGGCCTGGGTGAAATCCCTGGCCCAGATGGCGATCTCGGCCTTGCCGAACGCGGCCATGTTGGCGAGCTGCAGGTTGCCGCCTGCTCGCGCGATCCTGTCCGCCTCCTCGATCTCCCGCCACGCGCTGTCGATGTCCCCGGCCCTGGCGTATTCCCCCGCGAGGCGCCATCGCTGCTGGCACATGTCATCGATGGCCTTGAGCTCCGTGGCGAGCTTGAGCCCCTGCTCGAAGGCCGCGATCGCACCCGCACTGTCCCCGGCCTGGGAAAGGCTTTCCGCCTGCATGCTGAGGGTCATCGCGGTACCCCAGCGGTCGCCGACCTTCTCGAAGCCCCGTAACGCGTCTCCGCGCGCTCGCTGAGCACCTTCGATGTCGCCCGCGTCGGTGAGGATGAAACTTTCGACCCAGCGTGCCGCGGCCCGCGACCACGGATCGGTGATTTCGAGGGTCAGCCGCACCATCCGGTCGGCGAGTTCCCGGTCCTGCTGCAGGAAAGCCAGCATGGGAATGGCGATGGCGAGTCCCGGGTAATGCGTCAGCGCGCCGGTGCGGACGCATTCGTCGATCACAGCGGGGACGTCCTGCAGACGATCGGCGGGCGGGCCGGGCACGCTGAGGTTCAGCGTGTGGATCGCGTTGAACGCCGCGGCGGCGCGCTCGGGCAACCGGTCGCCGAACCGCAAGATTTCTTCGATGAAGGTGAGCGCGTGCCCGTTGTGCCCGCGCACCACCCAATACCAGAACAACGAACCGACCAGCCGATGCGCGATGTCCACATCGGACTCATCGAGCGCCCGGCGCAGGACGCTCAGCATGGTGCCGTGCTCGGCGTCGAACGTGGCGATCGCCGTGATCTGTTCGACACCGCGCACCTGCGACTCCAGGTGTTCGGCCAGTTCGACGTAGTACCGTGCCAGCTCAGTCAGCATCACGGGCTTCTCGTCCGATTCGGACAGTCGCTCGTCGGCGTAGACGCGGATCGTCTCCAGCATCCGGTAGCGGGGTTCACCGTTTTCGCCACTGTAGGCATCCACAATGGACTTTTCGACCAGCGACCCCAGGACATAGAGCACTTCACCGCCGGACAGCGCGGAGTCGGCGCAGACGGCCTCGATCGCCGAAACATCCGCTCCAGCCGGGAAAACGCTGAGTCTTCGGGCCAGCATCCGTTCCGGCTCGTCGAGCAGGTCCCAGCTCCACTCGACCACCGCGCGCAGCGTGCGCTGCCTCGGCATGGCCGCGCGGCTGCCCGAGGTGAGCAGCCGGAACCTGTCGTCGAGGCGCTGGGCGATCTGGCCGACGGTCATCGACCGCAGCCGGGCCGCGGCGAGCTCCACCGCGAGCGGCATGCCGTCCAGCCGGCGGCAGATCTCGGCGACGGCGTCCAAAGTGGACATATCGAGTACAAAACCCGGGCGCACGGCCGTCGCGCGGTCGACGAACAGGCGCACGGCGTCGAGCTCGGTCGCCTCCTCGACCGACAACGACTCGCCCGGCACCGCGAGCGGCCCGAGCGGGCACAGCGTCTCGCCGTCGATGGCCAGCGGTTCCCGGCTCGTCGCGAGGATGCGCAGCGAAGGCACCTTGGTCAGCAGGTCGTGGGCGAGTTGCGCGGCCGCGTCGACGAGATGCTCGCAGTTGTCGAGCACCAGCATGGATTCTCCCGCGTTCAACGCCTCGACCACGCGATCCACCGTGTCTGGCGGCGGCCGGAGCGCGCGGGGGTCTTCGACGCGGCGCATCTCCCACAGCTCGAGCGAGGCCAGTACCGCGCCGGCGATGTCGCCGGGGTCGCGCACGCCCGCCAGCGGCACGAACCACACCCGCCCGCTTTCGTGGACCGGGTGCCGAGTCGCGACCTCGGTGGCCAGCCGGGTCTTCCCAGCTCCGCCAGGCCCGACCAGCGTCACCAGCCGTGACCCGGACAGCAGTTCACTCAACAGCTTCAGCTCGTCGTCGCGGCCGACGAAACTGGTCAGCCGGACCGGCAGCCGGTCGACGGCCGGAGCCACCTTCGCCACTTCGCCGCGGACCACCGCGAGGTGGGCTTCGCGCAGCTCGGCGGACGGATCCACGCCCAGCTCCTCGGCCAGCGTGCCGCGGATCTCCTCGTAGACGGCGAGCGCCTCCGACTGTCTCCCGGCGGCGTAGAGCGCGCGCATCCGCAGCCCGGCGAGCCGCTCCCGCAGTGGATGCGCGACGCTGGCGGACTCGAGGTCGGCGAGCACTTCCAGATGCCGCCCGAGCCGCACTTCGGCGTCGAACCGGTCTTCGAGGGCCCCGGTACGCAGCTCGTACCAGCGGTTCGCGGCGGCATGGGCGAACGGCGCGTCGAGGACGTCGGCCAGCGCGTCCCCGTGCCACAACACGAGCGCGCCGCCGAGCGAACCGGACGCTTCGGGATAACAGCCCGCGGCCAGCTCACGACGTCCGCGCGCGACGAGGACTTCGAACCGGTGGGCGTCGACGTCCGCCTCGATCCGGTAACCACCGGACGTGGAATCGATCGTCGCGCCGGCAGCCCGAAGCGCTTTGCGGAGCCGCGATACCAAGGATTGGAGCGCGTTGGCCGCGTCTGCCGGCGCCTCGTCGCCCCACAGCCCGCTGACCAGTGCTTCCACCGAAACCGCACGCCCGGCGTCGAGCGCGAGGCGGGCCAAGAGCATGCGCAGGCGGACACCGCCGATGTCGATCGGCGTGCCGTCGTCCCCCTCTGCCCGGACCGGGCCCAGCAGCGCTACTCGCACAAGACCAGCTTTCCAGAATCCAGGGTCGCGGTGCCTTTAAGGGCCGACTGAAGTGGGGATTATCAGGACAAACGGACTAAATGGCCTGGACGTATGCGGATGTCGCGATACGTTCGCAACGCGTTCAAGAGCAAAACTACGACTTGCGGGAGCCTTCATGACAAGTCCGAATCGCTGGCGCCGGCCCGCGACGGTCACCGCGGCCGTCATCGCCTGCGTCAGCCTCGGCAGCGGCGTGGCGAGCGCCGACTCGACGTTCTGGGGCGGCAAGCCCGGTGCCGACGGGGCTGGTGACAGCTACTACCCGCAGGACGGCAACGGCGGCTACAACGTCGACGACTACAACCTCGCCGTCGACTACGACCCCGCCGCCCGTCAACTGGACGCCAAGGAAGTCATCTCGGCGCGCGCCACGCAGTCGCTGAGCTCCTTCAACCTCGACCTCAGCGGGCTGACCGTCGACTCGGTCAAGGTTGACGGCCGCACCGCGAAGTTCACCCGCGGCGGCGAGCACGAGCTGACCATCACCCCGGCGCGCACGATCTACGTCGGCCAGCACTTCTCGACCGAGATCGTCTACCACGGCACGCCCGCCCCGATCGACGATCCGGCGCTGGGCAACAACGGCTGGCAGTACTCGGCCTCGGGCGGCGCCTTCGTCGCCGGCGAGCCGAAGTCGGCGTCGACCTGGTACCCGGTCAACGACACCCCGCTCGACAAGGCGACCTTCCACCTGGCCATCACCGTACCGGACGAGTGGGGCGTCATCGCCAACGGCAAGGAGCGCGGCACCCGCAAGGGCCCGAAGGGAACCACGCACGTCTGGTCCGAGGACACCCCCGCGGTGCCGTACATGACCACCGTGGCGATCGAGAAGTGGGAGTTCGACCGCACGAAGCTGTCCAACGGCACGCCCGTGGTCAACGCTTACGCGCCGGGCACCTCCGACGCGACGAAGGCCGCCGAAGGACGTCTGCCGGAGATCATCGACTTCCTGTCGTCGAAGTTCGGCCCGTACCCGGTGGACGCGGCAGGCGGCATCTTCCTCGCCGAGCCGATCGGTTTCTCGCTGGAGACCCTGAGCCGGCCGATTTATTCGGGCCGCGCCGGCAACATCGGCACGATCGTGCACGAGAACGCCCACCAGTGGTACGGCGACTCGGTCGCGGTGAAGAACTGGAAGGACGTCTGCCTCAACGAGTGCTTCGCGTCCTACGCCACCTGGCTGTGGGACGAGGCGAAGAGCGGCGTCGACCTCAAGACGAAGTACCTCGCCGCGGTGAACTCCGCGAGTGCCACCTTCTGGAACTCGCCCGGCAACAAGCTGTACGACATGGGCGCGGGCCGCGAGTTCACCGCCGTCTACAGCAAGGGCCCGATGGCACTGCACGCGCTGAAGAACACCATCGGCGCCCCGGCGTTCGACTTCGTGCTGAAGACCTGGCCGACCCTGCACCGCAACGGCAACGCCGGTTTCAAGGAGTTCCAGAAGTACGTGGAACTGGTGTCGCACAAGAACCTTCAAGGCTTCTTCGACGCCTGGTTCTATGTGGCCGGGAAGCCCGCGCCTGAGTACCTGTACCCGGGTGACCTCGGTAAGTCCTGACCCAGGTGGACGACCACAAACCCGGGCGGCTTCAGTGCAAAACGTGAGCACGCTAAGTCTCGAGCTACCGCAGTAAACCCGTTGGGCGGCAGGCGAAACAACCACAACGCGCGCCCTCTTTTGGCCGAAGGCCACGGTTTCGCGGCGGCAGGGCGCAGACCCACAAACCGCGACTTTCGCTGGTAGTCACGCCCTGGCGACGCGAAACCGTCAGCGCGCAGACCCGCCGAAAGCCGGGCTGCCAATCTCAAGCCAGCTCCGGCGGAAACCCT
>NZ_DASYMU010000126.1:0-4225 GCF_036008905.1 Amycolatopsis sp.
CTGGGCGGAGAAGTCGTATCCCACCCTCAGCTACTTCCACGAGGCGGAGCGGGGCGGCCACTTCGCGGCGTGGGAGGAGCCGGAGCTGTTCGCGGCGGAGCTGCGGGCCGCGTTCCGACCGCTGCGCGCACCCCAGATCCCCGAGCCGCGCAGCTGAGCACACGGTCGGTCCCGCCACCGGCGAAACCGGCCGCATCGCCGTGCTGCCGCGCGCGACGCCGGCCGCGCGCGGCCTTCGCCCCGTCCGCGCAAGAAATCACTGGCCATCGCGTCCGACTGGCGTCCCGCCGCATCGCGGCGTCGGAGGCGACGGCCCGTCGACAGAACACCATCATGAGCCGGTCTTCCACCCTGCTGCCCCCTCCCGAGGGCCCGGCGCGCCTCCGGCGCCCCGCATCTGCCCGCCGGGTTCCCTGACACCTTCACCAACCGCCACGTCGACACCGGCGAGCTGCGCCTGCGTGCGGTCGTCGGTGGCGACGGTCCCGCCCTTCCCACTAGACGGTGGCGGAGCAGGCCGGCACGGAGCTGCCGACATGAGCGCGGACAACCAGACACGGAAGGAGCTGCCATGAGTGCCTCGGTCACCGCAGCAATCCGACCGCAGTTTCCGGATGATCGACGGAATACAGATCCGGTATGCCGACAGCGGCGGACCTCACGAGCCGGTGCTGCTGCTGACCAGCCCATGGCCGGAGAGCCTGTACGCGTTCGCGCGGATGTGGAACACGCTCGCCGAGCACACGCGCCTCTTCGCCGTCGACCTGCCGGGCTTCGGCGCATCCGAGCGTCGAGACGAACTATTGTCTCCCCGGGCAATGGGAGAGTTCCTCGCACAGCTCATCGAAGAAGTTGACCTCGGCCGCCCTGTTCGCGGCGGCGGCACACCGTCAGCTGTTCGCCGGCGTCATCGTCGGCACCGGCGGCGCCGCGGTCCCGCTCGCGCCGCGGTGACCCACGCCGCCCGCGCCGGCACCGCCGGCGGGCTCAACAACGTCCTGCTCGCCGCGGCCGCGTTCGCCGCGCTCGGCGCGATAGCTGGCTTCGCCGTCGGACCCGACCCAGCCAGGCAGCCACCGCCCAGCCCCGCCCCCGGCGAACTGTCCGCCGAGTCGCCCCCCGCCCAGCACCAGGCCTAGCGACCGGCCGGTCCCGAAACAGCGGCAGCATGAAGCGTCCCGGATTTGGCAGAGGCTTCGACAGCGCAAGGAGATATCCCACTACTACGAAGGAGATTCACTCAATGGTTGCCAACAACCTTGTTCTCATCCCCGGTGCCCGCGGCGTGGGCCGTGCGGTCTTCGAGCACTTGAGTGCTCAGGATGTGCCGGTGCGATTCATGGTCCGTCACGAGGACGAGCGTGCAGCTGAGGTGAAAGGGCTCGGCGCGGAGGTCGTCATCGGGGACCTGACCCGGCCCGAAACCGTGGCGGCCGCGCTGCAGGGCGTGTCTCGGATGTTTTTCGCGATGGCCGTATCCCCGGACCACCTGCTGGCGGCGACCGTGGTGGCCTCCGTTGCGAAGGAGTACGGAAAGCTGGAGGCCCTGGTCGACCTGTCGCAGATGACGGTGTCGCAGATGACCGCCACCAGCACCGAGGAGTCGCACCAGCAGCGGCTGCACTGGCTGGCGGAGCAAGTACTGAATTGGTCCGGCCTCCCCGTAGTGCACATCCGTCCGACCGTGTTCCTCGACACTCCGCTGTTCACCACGATGGCAGCGCGGTCGATACAGGAAAACGGCACGATCGCGCTGCCGTTCGGCACCGGACGCACCTCGCCGGTCGCCGTGGACGACGTAGCCCGGGTCGTCGCCACCGTGCTCCGGGACCCGGCTCCCCACATCGGACACGTCTACGAGCTGACCGGGCCGCACTCGGTCACCATGACGGAGCTGGCTGCGGCCTTCTCCCGTGCGCTGGATCGGCCAGTGTCCTATGTGGACGTGCCGCTGGACCGGTGGCAGGCCGGGCTCTCCAGGATGGGCCTTCCGCCGCACACCGAACAGCACGTCGCCACCATGGCCCGGCTGCACCGGGACAACCGCTACGACCGCACGACCGACGGCGTCGAGCACTTGACAGGCATCCCGCCCCAGTCGATCGAAGCGTTCGTGGCCGCCCGCAGGGACCTCTACCTGGGCTGAGCCCACCGTCGCCGAGAGTGCCACCGAAGTCGACTACGGCACGGTCGAGTACGGCACGCCGAAGACCCACCAACAACGGACCGTGCCCATCCCCGCGGTCCTCCTGGAGCCACTGTCACGGCGATGTACGGGCGAGGGCCCGGACGACTTCGTCCTGACCTCGCGGGGTGATGCGGTGCTGCGCTCGGGCAACTTCCGGCGGCGGGTGTTCGACCCCGCGGTTCGAGCGGCCGGACTGGAGGACCTAGGCCGCACGACCGCCGGCACACCGCCGCCAGCCTCCTGGTGGCCAGCGGCGCGAACGTCAAAGCGGTTCAACGGATGCTCGGGCACGCCTCCGCCGCGATGACCCTGGACGTCTACTCCGGGCTCTTCGATGACGACGTCGGTGGGCTCGCCGATCACATGAACGCCGCGCACGACGCCCACGCTGCTTCGCGAAGTGTGGGCGCCGTGTGGGCGCGAGAGCCGATCGTCAAGATCACTGATCAGGACACAAGGCTTTGAACTGCACTTATATCGGTGGGGCGGGTGGGGCTCGAACCCACGACCCAGGGGTTATGAGTCGGGCGGCCCTCGTGTCGGCGGCGATCCGTCGTGATCAGTCGCGACCGTCCCTGCACGTCAGGCGCCTATGGCAGTTCGCGCCCGTCCGCCACTTGCCCTCGGTCGCTCGCGCGTTCGCGCCCACGTTGTGCACACCGGACGTCAATCGCCGCGCGTGCCGTTGACTCATCTGTGGCCACCACGGTCATCACTCGACACGGGGTGGGGTGTGAATCCTTCCCGGCTGTGTAGCAGCGTTTCTGGAGCGGTCGGGTCGGGACTACGCCGGACAGGGCGACACTTCGGCGCACACCGCTGGTGGCGGCTCAGCCGGTGGACGAAAGGGCGCGCCCACCGGCTGAGGCTGGCGGGACATCGTGCGGATGACCTGGTCCATACCGGGACCGGTCAGACCGAGTACCGGCAGGGCGTCTCCCCGCCGTCGACCTTGATCAGGTCGCCGTAGATGTAGTGGAAACAACCTTCCTTCAAGGTGCGGTGAAGCCGCCGTCGACGGTGAGCATGGAGCCAGTCGCCCAGCGAGCGTCGCTGCTGGCGAGGAAGAGTGTCGCCTTCGCCACGTCCTCGGCTGTGCCGAGCTCCGGCCACGGCGACTTCTCGTGCAGCGCCTTGTTCAGCTCTGGGTCCTCGAGGAACGGCCGGACCATCGCGGTGGCCAGGAACCCCGGGCAGACGGCGTTGACGTTGATACGTTCGGGGGCGAAGTCGACGGCCAGCTGGCGGGTGAGGTTGACCACCGCGCCCTTCGCGGCGCAGTACCCCGGTTCGGCGGCGAGCCCGACCAGGCCGCCGATGGAGGCGATGTTGACCACGCGGCCGCGGGAACCGTCCACCGGCTCCTGAGTCAGCATCTGCCGGATCGCGAACTTGCAGCCGAGCCACACGCTCTTGGCGTTCACCGCCATCGTGCGGTCGTACTCGTCCTCGGTCTCGTCGACGATGGTGTGCAGGCTGGTGAAGATGCCGGCGTTGTTCACCATGACGTCGAGCCGGCCGAAGCTGCTGACCGCAAAGTTGATCAAGTTCTCCATCGCGGCGAAGTCGGCGGCGTTGGTCTCGACATACTCGGCCTTGCCGCCGTTGGCGCGGATGACCTCGTCGGTGGGCGTGAGGATGTCGCTCTCGTAGCCGCCCTCGCGGGCGTCGCGGCGGATGTCGGAGCAGACCACGGAGGCGCCCTCGGTGGCGAGGGCAAGGGCGATCGCGCGGCCGTTGCCGGAGCTGGATCCGGTGACGACGGCGACCTTGTCGAGCAGCTTGTTGGCCATGTCGGTTCCTCGTTTCGGTGTGGGGTGTGCCGACATGAACGCGTCAGGCCCCGCGGATCACCGCAAGCGCCCCGGCGGGCCAGGCGCGGAGGTCGGCGCGAAAGCGGTCAGCGGGTGAGGTGCTCGACAAACCAGTCGCGGGTGGCCGGGCCGGAGACGTCGAAGCCGTCGACGTAGGCGTCGAAGTGCCCACCGGGGAGGATGGTCAGCTTCTTCGGCTCCCGCGCCTTCTCATACGCGGCGA
>NZ_DASYMU010000127.1:0-9820 GCF_036008905.1 Amycolatopsis sp.
ACCGGACCGCACCGCGGCCACCACCCGCCGACGCAGATCCTCCTGCGACGCCTGAGAAAGCCGCCGCGCATCCGTCACCCGAACCTTCGGAGCCATCCACCGATCATGCCACATTTGCCTTACCCATCAATAACACTCGTAAACACTCACGAGCCACGTGCTCAGCCGCGCGTCCCGGCTGACGTTCGCACGGCGTCTAGCCCGTCATTCGGGCGAGGGCGGGGTAGTCCTTCAGGTCGATGTCGGTGGCGAACTTGTCCGCGATCTTCAGCATGAGCCCCGACAGGAATCCCGACTGGAAGATCAGGTTCCGCAGCCGCATCCGCCACTTCGACGGCGGCGCGAGGAACGGCCCGGCGTTGCTCTTCGACGAGCCCGCGGCGTACTTCCGCAGCTGCTCCTCGTACCGCTCGAACGCGACAACGTGATCGCCGCCCGCGGCCAGTAGTTCACCGGCGAGGACGTAAGCGCCCACCATGGCCAGCCCGGTACCGAACCCGCCGAGGGTGTTGCCATAAGCGGCATCGCCCAGCAGCACGACCCGCCCCGCCGAATACCGGTCGATCTTGACCAGGCTGAGCGAGTCGAGATAAACGTCATCGGCTTGCGCGAGTTTGGCCATCAGCTCGGGAATCCGCCACTTGCCGCCTTCATACGCCTTGCGCAGCAGCGCTTTCTGCTGTCCGGTGTCGTACCGGTCGTAGTCGAGCTGCTCGGAGGCGAAGACGAAGAACGCGGGCGCCTTCGGGCCGCCGGTCGACGCCATCCGGCCGGGCTCGTTGTACATGAGCGCGCCGCCGGACATGCCGCCGATGTCGGCCAATGCGTAGTAATGGCCCCGAAACTGCACGAAGTCGGACTCGGGGCCGAAGGCCAGCCGCCGGACTCCCGAATGGATCCCGTCCGCGCCGACGACGAGATCGAACGTGCGGGGCGCACCACGCTCGAAGGTGACGTGCACGCCGCTCGCGGTCTCGGTCAACGACGTGATCGAGTCGCCGAAGACGTATTCGCAGGTCTCGTGAGTCCGGTCGTACAGCACCCGGGCCAGGTCGCCGCGGCGGATTTCGAGGTCGCCGCCGGTGAACTCGCCAGGGATGACGGTCAGCGCCTTGCCTCCGGCGTCGACGACGGTCACGTCCGTACCGCCGGTCTGCAGCCGCCGGACGTCTTCGAGGATGCCCATCCGCTCCAGGATCGTGTGGTGGGTGGCGCCCTTGAAGTCGACGGCTTGGCCGCCTGGGCGCAGGGTCGGGGCCTTCTCGACGACGGTGACCGTGCAGCCGGCCAGATCGAGCCAGTAGGCGAGGGCGGGGCCGGCGATGCTGGCGCCGGAGATGAGGACCGTGGTGTTCTTCATGTCCCAGAGCCTGCGGGGAGCCGCTGACAGTCGGCTGACAATCAGTCCACAGCGTTGCCGAGCACTGTCAGCGCCTCTTCGCGCGACATCGCCGCACCCCGCGAAAACGCCTCCGCGAACACCTCCTGGCCGACGTCGTCACGAGCCGCGTCGGCGATCCGGCTCACGTCGGCATCCCCGGCCATCGACATCCCGCGCAGCGCCACGGCGACGCCGAGCAGCAGCGCGGCCCGTTCGCCAGATCCGGTCAGCAAAGCGGCGTCGGCCTGCCCTTCGGCGGCCGAGGCGATCTCCGAAGTGAACGGCAGCAGGCGGGCCACGGCCAGTGCTTCCCCGTGCAGGCGCAGTCCTTCGGCCGGGCTCACGGCCAACCGTGCGAGCGCCGTGAGGACCCGCGCCTTGACCGAGTCGACCCCGAAACCACCCGGTTCCGCGGCTTCCAGCGCGGCGGCCAACCGCTCGGCGGCGGCGCGCGTGTCCCCACGCAGCCGAGCGATCTCACCAAGGCCCAACTGGGTCTCCGCCGGAACCCCCAGCCGCCCGGCTTGCGCGCTCAGCACCGCCGCCCGCTCGTAACCGACGGCAGCCGAGTCGAGATCCCCTTGGCACATAAGGCATCTCGCCTGCCTGCTCAACACATCGACGCATTCTTCCAGCGCGCCGAGTTCGTCGGAAAGCTTCAGCGTCTCCTCCCACAGTTCGTGCGCCCGCTCCCATTCGCCACGCCAACCCGCCACCTGCGCGAGCGAATCGAGTGCCTGCGCGATGCCCCAGCGCTCGCCCAGTTCGCGGAAGCCGCGCAGCGCCTCGATCAGGTCACGTTCACCGTCCGCGGGGCGTCCGCCGTTCAGCTTCAGCAGGCCTTCGCTCAACAAGCCCAGCGCCCTGTTCCACGGGTCGTCGCCGAGCACCGGGTGGTCGCCGGGCGGGGGCTGCCATGGCCCCGCGGCCGTTCCCCACACCGCCACGCCGAACGGATGGCGCACCTTCGGCGTGAGGATCCGCATGATCGCCCCGGCGCGTTCCCAGTGCTCGGCGGCCGCTCGCGGGACGGCGTGCGCGACACAGCTGACGTACTCCTCGTCGAAGCCTTCGGGCACCTCGGTGAGCAGTCCGGCGGCGATCTCCCCCACCTGACTGCGTCGCCCGCTCAGCCACCAGTACGCGGCAAGTGCCGGTACCAAACGGAAAGCCGTCTCGCGGTCCTCCCCCGCGGCCCAGCGCAGCGCGGCCATCAGGTTTCCGTGCTCGGCCGACAACCGGGCGAGCCACTCGAGTTGCTCGGCCCAGCGCAGATGCGGATCGGCTTCGCGAGCGAGTTGGAGGTGGTAGCGGGCGTGTGCCCGGCGCAACGACGTCAGCTCGTCGGCGTCCAGCCGTTCCGCGCAGAAAAGCCTGATGGTGTCGAGCATCCGGTAGCGCTCGCCGTCGGTCTCCACCAACGACTTGTCCACCAGATCGGCGAGCACCTCCTCGGTCCCAGGTACCGAGCAGACGGCTTCGACAGCGGCCAGCGGCGCACCACCGGTGAACACCGCGAACCGCCGGGCCAGTAGTTGCTCTGCCGGTCCAAGCAGGTCCCAGCTCCACTCGACCACCGCGTGCAACGTCCGATGCCGGGCCGTGGCCGTGCGATCCCCGCGTGACAACAGCCGGAACCGGCCGTGCTCGGCCAGCCGCGCGGCGATCTCCTTGACGGTGAACTGCCGCAGCCGTGCCGCCGCGAGCTCGATCGCCAGTGGCAACCCGTCGAGCGCCGCGCAGATCTCGATGACCGTCTCGACGACTTCGGCGTCCACCACGAAACCCGGGCGCACCGCCGCCGCCCGATCGGCGAACAACCGGACCGCGGGGTACGCCAACGCATCAGCTGCGGAGATCTCCGGCGGCGCGGTTTCCAAGGGAGGCAACGACATCAGCGTCTCGCCGGTCAACCCGAGCGGCTCCCGGCTGGTCGCGAGGATAACCAGCCGTGGACACTCGGCCAGCAACGTCCTGGCAAGCGCGGCGACGGCGTCGATGACGTGCTCGCAGTTGTCCAAGATGAGCAGAAGATCCTGGTTCAGCGCGGCCACCAGACGCCGGACCGGGTCGACGGCGGACGCCTGAAAGCCCGGCTCGCGCAGGCCGAGCGCGCCGAGTACCGCTTGGGGCACTTGATCTCCGGCGTCGAGCGGGGACAGATCGGCGAAACAGGCTTCCCGCTGCCCGCGCCCCGCGGACTCGATGGCCAGCCGGGTTTTCCCGGTGCCACCGGGGCCGAGGATCGTGACCAACCGGGCGGCACGCAACTCGTCGAGCCGCGCGAGTTCCTCTTGCCTGCCCTCGAAACTCGTGAGCTGGGCAGCCACCCCGCGTCGAGCAGGTGCGGCGGGAGCGTGCCCGCGCAAGATGTCCAGGTGGACAGCGGCCAGTTCAGGCGACGGATCGGCGCCGAGTTCGTCGGCGAGCAACCGCCGGACTTCCTCGAATTCCGCCAGCGCTTCGGCCTGTCGCCCGGCCGCGTTCAGCGCCCGCATGAGCTGACCACGAAGCCGTTCCCGCAACGGATGCGCGGAAACCAGCTCGCGCAATTCGCCAACGGACGTGCCCTCCGGCAACGCGAGTTCGGCCTCGACAAGGTCCTCCCGGACACCGAGCCGAAGATCCTCCAGCCTGACGGCCTGGCTCTGCCCGAACGGCAGATCGACGAGCGCGGGCCCACGCCACAACTGCGAAGCCTCGCGCAACACGGCGACCGCGCCCGCGTGCTGCCCCGACGCGAGCAGCCGCCGTCCTTCCCTGGCGAGCCGCTCGAACCGGTGGACGTCGACATCCTCAGGCTCAACCGCGAGCCGGTACCCGCTGCCGTGGAACTCGATCAGGTCCGCGGACAGGCTCCGGCGCAGTCGCGAAACCTGCGCCTGCACCGCGTTGGCGGCCCCGGCCGGCGGTTCGTCGCCGTACTGCCCGGCGATGAGCTGCTCGACGCCGACCACACGCCGCGCGTTCAGCAGCAGCATCACGAGCAGGGCACGCGGCTTCGGCCCGCCGACGGGAACGCTCTCCCCCGCCGCGGACCAGACCTCCAAAGGCCCCAGAATGCCGAACTGCATGGGGTGATTCTGGCGGTAGGGCGTGTCCCGTGGATCTGTTCGATGGGATTCGTGATCCAGGTGGTTCCTGGTTGTGCCGGGGATTCGCCCTCGTACTGGCCGACTCGGGTGAATCCCCGGTACGACCAGGGGCCGCCTGGGCGCGAATACCGCGAACAAGATCCACGGGACACGCCCTACACCCGTCACCGCGAGCGCGGGAGCCTCATGAGGAACGTCGTCCGGCCCGGCACGCTCTCGACTTCGACCGTGCCGTCATGCGCCTCGACCAGGGAACGCACCACGGCGAGCCCCAGTCCGGTGCCACCGTTCCCGCGCGTGCGGGAGTCGTCCACGCGGTAGAACCGGTCGAAAATCCGTTCCTGGTTCTCCGGCGGAATGCCCGGTCCTTCGTCACTGACCCGGACCACGATCGCGTCGCCGACCTCCACCGAGACCGTCACCGGGGTTCCCGGCGGCGTGTGCGTGGCCGCGTTGGTCAGCAGGTTGTCGAGGGCTTGGCGCAGCCGCACCGGGTCCGCGCGCAGGACAGCGCGCGCCGACGCCTCCACGATCAGCGGATGGTCCGGCCGTGCGGCGCGGAAGGCCTCCGCGGCGGCCGTCACCAGCTCGGCGATGTCGGTGTCCTCAACGCGCAGTGGCGCTTCCGATTCGGTCGCGTCGAGCCGGGCCAGCAACAGCAGGTCGTCGACGAGCACGCTCATCCGCGCGGTTTCCTCACGGATCTTCGCGAGATGGGAATCGCGCTCGGCGGGCTCGTTCGCCGCCGCGTACCGGAAAAGATCGGCGTACCCGCGAATCGAGGTCAACGGCGTGCGCAGTTCGTGTGAGGCGTCCGCGATGAACCGGCGCAGCCGCTCGTTGGTCGCCGTGCGCGCCGCCAGCGAGGATTCGATATGCACCAGCATGACGTTGAACGCGCTGCGCAGCTCCTCGACCTCCGCGCCGCCACCGGCTCCGGACGCGCGGACGGGCAGGTGCGCGGTCTCGCTGAGGTCGTGGGTGGCGATGTCGTGCGCGGTGCCCGCCATGTCGCTCAACGGCCGCAGCCCGCGGCGCAGCACGATTCGCCCGATGATCACCAGTAGCACCAGCGCGAAGACGAACGCGACCACCTCGACGGTGATGAGCTGACTGACCGTCCGGTCCAGATCGTCCTGCGGAGCGGCACTCACCAGCACCTCGCCGGCGTCGACCGGGCAGGCGCGCAGCCGGTACGCGCCTTCGCCCCGGACGTAGACCGTGCGCAGGACGTCGTTCTCGGTCGCGTCCTTGGCGACTTCGGCGAACTGCTCCAGATCCGGGGGCGGCACACTGCCCGGTTTCGGCGTCGCGACGCCGTTCTTGACCTCGAAAACGGCCGTGTACCAGGAATACGGGGACTGCGGCGAGCCGTGGGAGTACTGCAGTTTGCGGACCTCGTCGACCTGGCTCGTCTGGAGTTGCTCATCCTGGCGCTTGGCGAGGTAGTCGCGCATGATGCCGACGGTCACGACCCCGACGACCGCGAACACCACCAGCGCCAGCGCGCCCAACCCGAGCGAAAGACGGGTGCCGAGACGCGACCGCCGCCACGCGTCGAGCCACCGGCGCAGGTGCTTCACCGATGGACCTGGCGGACCACGTAGCCGACGCCGCGCACGGTGTGGATCAGTGGTTCGTGGCCGGAGTCGAGCTTGCGGCGCAGGTGCGAGACGACGAGTTCGACCACATTGGACCGGCCGCCGAAGTCGTATTCCCAGACGTGGTCGAGGATCTGGGCCTTCGTGAGCACCGACGGCGAGCGGCGCATGAGGTAACGCAGGAGCTCGTACTCGGTCGGGGTGAGCGTGGCCGGTTCGCCCGCGCGGCGGACTTCGCGGGTGTCCTCGTTCAAAGAAAGATCGGAAACCGCGAGCACCGACGGTTTCCACGCCGGGCCGGTGCTCCGGCGCAGCACCGCGCGCAGGCGGGCCATCAGTTCCTCGACGGAGAACGGCTTTACGAGGTAATCGTCACCACCGCGCGTGAGGCCCGCGATGCGATCGGCCGTCGCGTCCTTCGCTGTCAGGAACACCACCGGGACCGCTGTCCCGGCCTCGCGCAGTTTGTCGAGCACGGTGAACCCGTCGAAATCTGGCAGCATCAGGTCGAGCACGACGATGTCCGGATGGAACTCGGCGGCGCGACGAAGCGCGTCCGTCCCGGTGCCGGCGGTGATCGCGTTCCAGCCCTCATAGCGGGCGACCGTCGCGACCAGGTCGGCGATATGCGGTTCGTCGTCGACGACCAGGAGCCGCACACGGGTATCGGAGTTCACCACTCCATCCTGCGTCAATTCCCCGGCGCGGGCGAGGCGGGGTCGCGGTCGACAGGAAGCCGACAGCTCACCCCCAGACCGCCCACAGCTTCGCCGACCAGTCTCGGCACGAGAACAGAGCCGAAAGGACCACCCTCGTGACAGTCTTGCTGCCGACCGACGAACCGGCCCGGCCGACGCTCGGGCCCCGGGTAGTCGCGCGAACCGGGCTCTACGCCTTCCTGGGCGCCAACGTCGTCGTGGTCACCGCGTTGTTCCTCGCCGCGGGAACGTCCGACGATCCGCTCCTCACGATCGGCAGGCTCGCCGGGCTGTACGGCGCGCTGCTGATGGCGTTCCAGCTGCTGCTCGTCGCCAGGGTTCCGTGGCTGGACCGCAGGCTCGGCATGGACCGGCTGACGACGTGGCACCGCTGGACCGGGTTCGGCCTGCTGTGGCTGCTCGTCGGCCATCTCGTTTTCATCGTCTTCGGTTACGCCAACATCGAAGGCACCGGTGCCACCAGCGAACTCGTCAGCCTGGTGACCACAATGGAGGGTGTGCTGCGCGCGCTCGTCGCGCTCGCGCTGATCCTGGTCGTCGGGGCGATGTCGGCGCGGTTCGCCCGCAAGCGGCTCGCGTACGAGACCTGGCACTTCATCCACCTCTATACCTACGCGGCCGTGGTGCTCGCGTTCTCCCATCAGATCGCGCTCGGGCAGACGTTCACCAGTTCGCCGTTCGCGCGGACGTACTGGTGGCTGCTGTGGGGTGTGGCGCTGGGCGCGGTGCTGCTGGGCCGAGTCGTGCTCCCGTTGTGGCGCAACCTGCGGCACCAGCTGCGGGTCGCGGCCGTGGTGCCCGAATCGCCGAACGTGGTTTCGGTGTACATGACCGGGAAACGGCTCGACGAGCTGCCGGCGCGGGCCGGGCAGTTCTTCCTGTGGCGGTTCATGACCAAAGACCGCTGGTGGCAGGCGAATCCGTTCTCGCTGTCGGCCGCACCGGACGGCAAGACGTTGCGGCTCACCGCGAAGGCGCTCGGCGACGGCAGTTCCGCGCTGCGCTCGCTGAAGGTCGGCACGCGGGTGTTCGCCGAGGGCCCGTACGGCGCGTTCACCACGATCCACCAGCGGCGGGACAACGCGCTGCTCGTCGCGGGCGGAGTGGGGATCACGCCGATCCGGGCGCTGCTCGAAGACATCTCCGGGCACGTCGTCGTGCTCTACCGCATCGCTTCGGATCGCGACGCCGTGCTGCTGCCCGAACTGGACCGGCTCGCTAGGGCCCGCGGCGCCGTCATCCATGTACTGAGCGGACCGTCGAACGCGGCCGGGCCGCGGGGTCCGTTGCTGGGCGCGGGAAGCGTGCACGCGATAGTGCCCGATGTGCTGGAACGGGACGTGTTCGTGTGCGGGCCACCGGGGATGACCAGCGCTGTCCTGCGGAGCCTGCGGGAGATCGGGGTCCCCGGCTCGCAGGTGCACGCCGAACGCTTCAGTCTTGCCGGATAAGGGGAGCGATGAAGAAGACGATCCTGGTGCTGCTGCTTTCGGCCGCGGGGTTCATCGCGGTGTGGCGATTCGAGCCCTCGCCGCCGGAGAGCGTTGCCGTGGCCCAGCCGCGGACCAGCACGCCGACGGCTTCTGGTGCGGCGGCGGGAGCCACCGAGGTGACCCTCCTGGGTTCGGTGGAACGGAACCGATACGGCACTGTCCAAGTACAGCTCGTGTTCACCGGCGACAAGATCACCGACGTCCGGCTGCTGCAAGAACCGGACAGCGGCCGGGGTATCGCCGCGCTGCCTACGTTGCGGGAAGAGGCGTTGCGGGCACAGAGCGCGAACATCGACACCGTGTCGGGCGCGACCCAGACCAGCGAGTCGTATGCGAAGTCGTTGCAAGCCGCGCTGGACGCGCGATGACGACGACGGTCGAGCACATCATGGGCCTGCCGATTTCGATCGACCTCCGCGACGATGTTCCTTCGGCAGCAGAACAGGCGTTCGATTGGTTGCGGGAAGCCGACGAGCGGTTCAGTCCGTTCAAAGTGGACAGTGAGGTCAGCCGGTTCGACGGCTCGCCCGGTGAGGACCTGCACGAAATCCTGGCGATCTGCGACGAGTACGAACACTTGTCCGGCGGTGCGTTCACCGCCTTCTTGGCGGGCCGGGCGCTTGATCCGAGTGCCGTGGTGAAGGGCTGGGCCGTGCAACGCGCGGCGGAGCTGCTGCGTTCGGCCGGAGTGCGGCGGTTCTGCGTCAACGCGGGCGGCGATGTCGTGGACGAAGACCGCCGGGTACACCGATCGGAAGGATTGGCGCTGCTGTGAAAATGGACAGACGAAGGTTTTTCGCCGCCGGCGGGACGGTCGGGCTCGGCGCGCTGGTGGCCGCCTGCAGCTCGGAACCCGCGACCACCGAAGCCGTGGTCCCGACGACCGAAGGCGGCGCGGCGAGTATTTCACCGCAGACCCCGCTTTCCGGCGAACTGTTCCCCGGCACCGCGAGCTGCACCCTGACCCCGGCCGAAACCGAAGGCCCGTACTACTTCGACGTCAACTCCATCCGGACCGACATCCGTGAAGACCGGCCGGGCACCGCTTTCCGGCTTGCCCTGCGAGTCCGCGACGCCGCCTGCGCGCCGATCGGCAACGCCGTGGTCGACATCTGGCACTGCGACGCCGACGGCTCGTATTCCGGTTTCGAAAGCGGGTCGCGGGGCGGCGGGAAGTCGGACGCGAAAACCTATCTCCGGGGTGCGCAGGTGACCAATACCGACGGAATCGCGGAGTTCCGGACGGTTTATCCCGGCTGGTATCCCGGGCGGGCAGTGCATATCCACTTCAAGGTCCACGTCGACAACGCGACTGTGCTGACCAGCCAATTGTATTTCGACGAAAACGTCACCAACGCGGTGTATCGGGCGGAGCCGTATGTGGGGAATGGTGAGCGGGAGACGAACAACTCGAACGACTCGTTGTTCGAGGATTCACTGCTGCTCGACCTGCGCAAAGAAGGCGACGGCTACCTGGGCGTCATGACCGTCGGCGTCAAGGGGTCGTGAGTGCGTAACAGTGTTAGAACAC
>NZ_DASYMU010000128.1:0-4831 GCF_036008905.1 Amycolatopsis sp.
AAACAGTTAGGTACTGGCTAGTTGACAAACCAGATGGTGGGGTGAGGGCGGTCACCTGTCAAGGGGTGTCGCGGGACGTGCGTGGACGTCGAGGGTCGCGGTACCGGTGACCTCAGCGCGCGGTCAGGTACTCCAGGACCAGGTCGCCGAGCATCCTGCGGTAGTGCGCGCGCCGCGCCGGGTCCAGCATGTCCCGGTCGAAGATCGCCTTGAACGTGTGCCGGTTGGCCGTCCGGAAGACGCAGAACCCGCTGATCATCATGTGTACGTCGAGGGCGTCGACGTCGTCGCGGAACTGTCCGGCGGCGCGTCCTCGTTGGAGGATGCGCGCCAGTACGTCGAGCGCCGGGTTGGCGAGGCTGGACAGGGTCGACGACGTCGCGATGTGCTCGGCGCGGTGGATGTTCTCGATGCTGACGAGTCGGATGAAGTCCGGGTGCGTCTCGTGATGGTCGAAGGTCAGCTCGGCCAGTTGCCGGATCGCGTCGAGGGGATCGAGGTGCTCGACGTCGAGCTCCCGCTCGATCGAGCGGATCACGGTGTAGGCCCGCTCCAGTGCCGCGACGTAGAGCTGTTCCTTCCCGCCGAAGTAGTAGTAGATCATCCGCTTGGTGGTGCTGGTCTTGGCCGCGATCTCGTCTACCCGCGCGCCGCTGTAGCCCTTGTCGGCGAACTCCCTGGTGGCGACGTCGAGGATCTCGGCACGCGTCCGCTCGGCATCACGCTGCCGCTCCGGACCGCCGAGGGTGCGGTCGGTCGGCGCGGCATTGGACAGCGGTGCGCCCACCGGGGCTCCTCTCGTGACGGATATGTCGATCCCCAACTGTAGGCGGCGACGCGCGCCGTCCGTTCGACCCGCCCCGCGGCCCTTTCCTGATCCCGCATCGTGGGGTACAACTAACTAGCTGGTTCGTTCATTACGGCCTGTTTCCGGAGGGGACCTCGTGTTCATGCTCAACCGGCCCAACCCCGCGCTGTCGCTGTCGGGCCGTGTCGCGTCGACGGTGGTGCCGGCGTGAACGGCGAGCGCGCTTTCCTCATCGGGCTGGTCGGTGCGGGCATCGGCCCGTCGTTGAGCCCGGCCCTGCACGAGCGTGCCGCCGACGAGCTCGGAATCCGCTACCTCTATCGCCGGCTGGACCTCGACGATCTGCGCCTGCCGGCGACGGCGATCGGGGAGATCCTGGCCGCGGCCCGGCTGGCCGGGTACGACGGACTGAACATCACCCATCCCTGCAAGCGGGTGGTGCTCGAACACCTCGACGAGCTCTCTCCTGATGCCGCCGTCGTGGGCGCGGTCAACACCGTCGTCTTCACCGGGCGCAAGGCCATTGGCCACAACACCGACTGGTCGGGCTTCGCCCGAAGCGTCGCCCTCGGGTTACCGGACGCCCCCCTGGACCGCGTGGTACTGCTCGGTGCCGGCGGCGCCGGTGCCGCCGTCGCCCACGCCCTGCTGACGCTGGGCGCCGGGCTGGTCCGGGTTCTCGACATCGACGCACATCGCGGTGCGGCGCTCGCCGCCTCGCTGTGCGCGCGCTTCGGTGCCGACCGGGCCGCCGCCGGCCGGCTCGACGACGGCGGGAACGAACTGGCCACCGCGCTGAGCGAGGCCGACGGCCTGGTGCATGCCACCCCCATCGGCATGGCCGCCCATCCCGGGCTGCCGGTGCCGGTCGAACTGCTGCGGCCCGAGCTCTGGGTGGCCGACGTCGTCTACCGGCCGTTGGCCACCCAACTGGTGGCTGGCGCGCGGGCCCGGGGCTGCCGGGTCCTCGACGGCGGCGGAATGGCGGTCTTTCAGGCCGTGGACGCGTTCCGTCTGTTCACCGGCGTCGAACCCGACGCCGGTCGGATGCTGCGCCATTTCCAGGGACTCATCGCTGCCACCGCGACAGAAGGGGACACCGCCGATGTCCGCAGCTGAGACCGTCACCTCGACCCCGCTCGCCGGCCAGGGCCGACACCTCCCGGCTTCTGGCCCGCGCCGGGGAATCGCGACCGTGTGCCTGTCCGGCACGCTGGAGGACAAGCTGTCCGCGGCAGCGGCCGCGGGCTTCGACGGGGTGGAGATCTTCGAAAACGACCTCATCGCCTCGCCGTTGTCTCCGGGGCAGGTGCGCGAGCGCTGCGCCGACCTTGGCCTTTCGATCGACCTGTACCAGCCCTTCCGCGACTTCGAGGCGGTTGGACCGGAGCTGCTCGCGGCGAACCTGCGGCGAGCCGCGCACAAGTTCGACGTGATGGAACAGCTCGGCGCCGACACCGTTCTGGTCTGCTCGTCGGTCGCCCCGGCCGCGGTGGACGACGACGACCTCGCCGCTGAGCAGCTGCACACGCTCGCCTCACTGGCGGCCGAGCGCGGCCTGCGGATCGCCTACGAGGCGCTGGCCTGGGGGCGGTTCGTCAACACCTACGACCACTCCTGGGAGATCGTGCGACGTGCCGACCATCCGGCGTTGGGCCTGTGCCTGGACAGCTTCCACGTGCTCTCCCGTGGCTCGGATCCGGCGGGTATCCGCAACCTCCCCGGTCCAAAGCTGTTCTTCCTGCAACTGGCCGACGCACCCAGGCTGGAGATGGATGTGTTGCAGTGGAGCCGCCACCACCGGCTCTTCCCCGGCCAGGGCGCGTTCGACCTGCCGGCCTTCGTCGGCCACGTACTGGCCGCCGGGTACGACGGTCCGCTCTCCCTTGAGGTCTTCAACGATGTGTTCCGCCAAGCCGATCCCGAGCGCGCCGCCGTCGACGCGATGCGCTCGCTGCTCGCCCTCCAGGAGAGACTCGAGGCCAGCGGACCGGTGGCGCTGCGGGAGCGCGTGCGGGTCCCCGACCTACCGCCGGCACCCGACCTCGCCGGACACGCCTTCACCGAACTGGCCGTCGACGATGTCTCCGGCCCGCGGGTAGCGCGCGCGTTGGCCGCGCTGGGCTTCACCCACACGGGACAGCACCGCTCCAAGCCGGTGCAACTGTGGCAGCAGGACGGCGCCCGGGTGCTGCTCAACGCCTCCCCGCCCAGCGGGGTGAGTCCAGGGGGCGCGGCGGTCTGTGCGCTCGCCGTCGAGAGCGCGGATCCGGCCCGCTCCGCGCGGCGTGCGGAAACGCTGCTCGCGCCCGTGCTTCCTCGTACCCGTGGCGCGGACGAGGCAATCCTGTCCGCGGTCGCCGCGCCGGACGGTACCTCGGTGTTCTTCTGTCGAACCGGCGAGGGCGACGCCACCAGTTGGCTGTCGGACTTCGCCCCTACCGACGCCACGCGGGGAGCCGGTGCCGGTCTCACCAGGACCGACCACGTCGCGCTCACCCAGCCGTTCGATCACTTCGACGAAGCGGCCCTGTTCTACCGCGCGGTACTCGGGCTCGAACCCGAGACCATCACGGAGTTCGCCGCGCCGTTCGGCCTGATACGCAGCCGCGCCGTCGCCGACCCTGCCCACTCCGTCCGGATCGCACTGAGCGTGGCCCTGCTGCGCCGTGGCGAATGGGCGCCGGGTGTACCCGACCCGCAGCACGTCGCCTTCGCCACCGACGACGCCTTCGCCAGCGCGCGAGCCATGCGGGCCCTCGGCGCGCCGCTGCTGCGGATCCCGGACAACTACTACGACGACCTCGACGCGCGGCTCGCCCCACCGGCGGAACTGCTCACCGCTATGCGCCGGTACTCGGTGCTCTACGACCGCGACGAGCACGGCGAATTCCTGCACTTCTACACCGAGGTACTGGGGTCGCGGGTCTTCTTCGAGGTCGTACAGCGGGTCGGCGGATACGCCGGCTACGGGGCCGCCAACGCCCCGGTACGGATGGCGGCGCACCGCAGACTGCGGATCGCCCGAGCCGGCCGCGGCAAGAGAACAGACGCCAAGCCCTCACCCAAATCAGAAGGTCGTTAAACGCGAAGCGAAGAGTAGGTGTTGAATAACTGAAAGTAGGCGCCAGATAATTGTGGGCGCCCGTTGGCGGGAAGGCATCCCCCGCGCCTAGCATGGATGTCGAGGACGACGTTTCCGCGACGAGGCAGGCCGCTATCACGCGATACGAATGCGGACATCTCCCATCCCCACTTTCAGAGTAAAGGCGGAGCGATGGCAAGTGCGGCCATGGACGCAGAAGTCCAGGATTACGATGCCGGCGTCTTTCAGAGACTGAACGAGTTTCACATCGCACGGGACCAGCTTGAGGTGCACCGGGAGTTACTCACCCAGTTGGGCGATATCATATGCCTCCATGGACTCCATCGACGCGTAGGGATATCGCTGCTCCACAAGCACTTCGAAGTCTCGGACAACGAGTTGGTGGTGCGCGAGTTCATCCACAATGTCTCATACATCAAGCCTTGGGCGATCGACGCACTGAGCTCGACACTTCCCTATATATGGAAGGCCGAGATCAATGATGGCCGGGCGGTGTACTACCCGCTTGAGTTCTGCGACTACCCGGAGCGCTTGAAGGCCGACGCCCGGAGCGACCTGGAAATCCTCAAGGAGTCACCGGCCTTCTTGACCGCGTTCGCCAACAGACTGAATGAACTCGGCCTCAACGAGATCTTCGGCCTCATGAATCTCCGTTCGCGGGAAGGCTTCGTTCTGGAGCAGGGTGAGACCCTGCTGGAGACCACCGACGAGGAGCGAAGAATCCTCACGCTCAAACCAGCCGTGGCATCAGAGGTCGAGGCGCTCGACACAACCCAGACGTTGTGGATGTACACGCCGGCACCCTCGCGGATCGGTGCCGTCATTGCCGGAGCCGAATGCTCGAACCACTGTGCGGCGCACTGTCTAGCCCACTGTGTGAGTCACCCGTGAGGTAAGTCCGCTGCACGTCAGAAGAC
>NZ_DASYMU010000129.1:0-53266 GCF_036008905.1 Amycolatopsis sp.
GCCCGGAACTCGTTGTACAGCCAGGTTCCCCGGCTCGCGCTCGACTACGCCGCAGAGCATGTAGCCGCGCCGTTCGAGCCGATCCCGGACGATCAGAGCCTCCGGAACGGCATCAAGCTCACCCGCAAAAACGGCTCCAGCATCCGTGTCGAGCAGACGACCGGTCCGCTCTCGGTCTCGTCACCGTTCGACGCGCGCGGTGTCGGGCGCTACGACGCCGAGAGCACGCAGAACCTCTACGCCGACAGCCAGCTTCCGGACGCGGCGGCCTGGCTCCTGCTCAACGGCACGGTTGACGAAGATCGATACCCGTCGATCGGGGTCAACCTGCTCACCTTCGATCGCCAACTGTTCCTGGACTCGCTCGCCGTCGACATCGGCGACCGGCTCACGATCGACAACCCGCGCGCCGGGGGCGACCCGAATCAGATCAGCCAGATTGTCCAGGGGTACAAGGAAACGATCAACTCGTTCTCACACAACATCACGTTCAACTGTTCGCCGGAGTCGCCCTACGCGACTGTCCGGCTCGACGTGACGGCGATGGACAAAGTGGACAGTGGTTCGTCGGTCCTGGCGACCGGCTACAGCTCCTCGGCTACGTCCCTGTCGGTCACAACGACGATCGTCACTGACTTGTGGAAGACCGGCGCGGTGTCGATCCCGATCACGGTCGCAGGCGAGAACATGTTGTGCACCAACATTTCCGGCGCGTCCAGTCCGCAGACCTTCACAGTGACCCGCTCGACGAACGGCGTCACGAAGGCGCAGTTGTCCGGCGCTGAAGTCCACGTTGCCCGCCGGGCGACGCTCGCCTACTAGATCGGAGAACATCATGACCGTCTCGGCGGGTATGGACCTCACGGCCGCGATCCTCAACGCGCTCGTCAACGGCACCATCAAGATCAATAGGGCGCTCGCCAGCAGCAACCAGACGGCGGGTGGCCAGACGGACATCGCCGGAACGTCGATGAACATCGTGACGACGGTCCCCAACACGCTGTGGGTCGCGTTCGCCTCATTCGACGTTGCACAGACCACGATCGGTGACACGTTCGTAGGAAGGCTGAGTGTCGGCGGCGTTGTTCAAAACGAACAAGCCATCAGCAACACTCTGCGCGCATGCATCGGACAACACTGGGATGGAGTGATCGCGAGCGCGGGTACCACCGTGTTCAAACTCAGGTCCGAAGTGACAGCCGGAGCCGACACGTCGACACAGGCCACGCACACGAAGCTGACCGTCATTCAGTTCGCGCTCTAAAGCCCCTCGTGCCAGTGCTCGCACCGGTAGGCGTACCCCGCGTTGACGTAGGTCACCTTGCAGTGGAAACACGTCCGAACCTCGACATCTGTCGCCGTCCACGCGCGCACGTCCTTCGGTTCGGCCCTGCCCTTGCGCGCCGACTCAGGCGCCCGTACCCGCGCTAGCCGATCGTGTGGCCCTGTGTGCTCAAGTTGTGTCATTTGGTAATCGTTGCATTCGTAGGTAATCGTGGCAAACGTCGCAGGTCAGGGGCATACGACGCATCCGTGTGCAAGCGTCTTGATCATGTCGCCGAAGCTCGTGCCGACCGGAGTTGCCGCGCAGGCGCTCGGGGTCGATCGCGGCACCCTCGTACGATGGTGGCAACAGGAGATGGTTACCCCGGCTGTCGTCACCCCCGGCGGACACGCGCGGTGGGACCTGGACGACCTACGGCGGCAGCTAGACGCGCTCCGCAAGCGCGACGAATAGCCGGATCTCAGTCACGGATACTGCGCGCGCAACGCTCGCTTACGACCTGGCTGAACAGCGGTTACCTTGACGTTCAGGGCCGCATACAGACCACGTATCGTGACTCTCGATCAAGGGAGAGACACCGTGACAGAGACAGCCGCGGCCGACGGTTTCGAGGACTGGTTGCGCACCCGGGTACCCGAGCGCGGCCTGCGGCCCAAAGCCGCGGCGGTGCTCGAAGTCCTGTTGTCCCAGCCGCGCCGGGCCACCTTCGGCTCGACGGTCGAACTGGCGCAGCTCGCGGGCGTCAACATCGCCACCGTGACCCGCACCGCGCAGGCGCTGGGCTTCGCCGGCTGGCCCGCGCTCCAGCAGGAACTCCGCGCGCGGTACCTCTCGTCGCTGAGCGCCCCCCAGGTCGCCGCGGAGCACCACAGCGCCGACTCGGACTCCCCCGGCTCGGCGTCCCTGCGCCGCGACCTCGACAGCCTCGCGCTCCTCAGCCGCCGCTTCGACGAGGACGCGATCCTGACCATCGCCGAAGCGGTCGCCGCCGCGCACCGCACCATCGTCATCGCCGACGGCAGCTACGCGGCCGTCGGCATCGCTTTCGCCCACAACGCGCGTCTCGCCGGCTACGACGTCGTCGCGGTGACGGCCGGGGACGCGGAACTGGCGAACTCGGTGGCCGCCATCCGCCCGGACGACGTCCTGATCGCGATCAGCTTCTGGCGGCTCTACGAAAGCACCGTGCTCGCCGCCAACCAGGCGAAATCGCGCGGCGCCCGGGTGTTCGCGGTGACCGACGCGGCGAGCCCCGCCCTGTCCGCCGCCACCGAGGAAGTGGTGCTCGTCCCGGCCGAGGGTGTCGCGTTCTTCCCGTCACTGACCGCCGGGATGGCCGTCGTCCAGGCGATGGTCGCGCAGCTCGCGGCCATCGACCCGGCGCGGACCAGCGCCGCCATCGAAAACGCCGAAAGCATGTGGTCGGCCTTCGGCCTCCTGCACCGCCGCCCCACCACCAACTAGCCGGAACGCGTCGTTCAGGGCACCGCAGGTCCAGTGGCCGCGTGGGGGTCGTGAGTGGCAACGAGTGTTCTAACACTCGTAAACACTCACGACCCACCCACCCGACTGAGCGGCCCGTGAAGCGCGGGTTCGTCGGCGCGGTACTGGCGGAGCGCGAACTCGCGGAGCAGGCGGTGCAGCCGGAACCGGCCACCGCCCAGTTCCTCGACGACACTCGCCGCGGCCAGGCGGCAGAGCCGGAGCAGCACCTCGTCCGGGGCCGTGCCGGTCACCTTGGCGACGGTCCGCGCGGTGAACTCCGTGCCGGGCACCGAGCCGAGCAGCCGGAACAGTTTGCGCTGCGCGGGGGCGAGCGTGCGGTAGGACGCCACGAACGCCCGGGTCACCGCGCTTTCGCCGGCACCGTCGAGCGTCAGGCCGGCGAGGACGCCGTGACACGCGAGTTCCTCGGCCAGTCCGGCGATCCGGGGTTCCGCGTTCGCACCGATCTTCGCCGCCGCGATCCGCAGGGCCAGCGGCAGATGGCCGCACAACCTCGCGAGCTCGTCGGCGGCGAAGGACTCGGCCGCCACCGGACCGGCACCGAGCAGCGCGGCCAAGAGGGCGCGGGAGTCCTTGGCGGGCAACACATCCAGGCGCAGCGACCGCGCACCGGTCGACACCATCAGGTCGCCAAGCCGGTGCCGGCTCGTCACCAGTACGGTCCCGCTGGGCGGCAGCAGCGGCCACACCTGCTCGGCGTCGCGCGCGTTGTCGAGGATCAGCAGCACCCGCCTGTCCGACAGCAGCGACCGGTACAGCCCGGCCTGCTCGTCGAGCTCGCCGGGAATCCGTTGCGGCTCCACGCCCAGCGAGCGCAGAAGCTGCGAGAGCACAGTCACGGGAGCGAGCGGGTCGCGGTCCGCGTCGAAGCCCCGGAGGTCCACGTACAGCTGGCCGTCCGGGAACCGCTCGCGCGCCTGGCAGGCCCATTCCACCGCCAGCGCGGTCTTCCCGACCCCGCCGATCCCGGTGATCACCCAGATGTCGGCCGCCGGTTCCCCGGAACCGAGCTGCTCGTCCAGCAGGTCCAGCTCACGCGCGCGGCCGGTGAACCCGCGCGCCGGCGCGGGCAGCGCCGCGGGACGCGAGGGTCTCTTCCGGTGCGGGACGCTCCCGCCGCGCAGGATCCCGGCATGCAGATCCCGCAGTGCCTTCCCCGGTTCGATCCCCAGTTCCGCGGCGAACCTGCGCCGGGTCTCCGCGTAGACGTCGAGCGCGTCGGGCACCCGGCCGGACCGGCTCAACGCCGTCATCAGCTGGGCCAGCAGCCGTTCGCGGAACGGGAACTCTCCGGCCGTCCGGCGCAGCTCGCCGATGAGATGGGCGCAGCGCCCGGTGGCGATCTCCGCGTCGAACAACTCCTCCCGCGCGGTCATGCGCAGCTCTTCGAGCATCGGGCCCTCGCGCCGGGCGAGTACGTCGGTCACGCCGCTCAATCCGTTGCCATGCCACAGTTCCAGCGCTTCGCGAAGCAGGCCGACACTCTCCCGCGACCGCCCCGACGCGCGGGCCTTGGCGACGCCGTCGCGGAAGGCGTGCAGATCCAGCTCACCGGGCCGGACCTCGATGAGGTAACCCGACGCGGAGCGCACGATCACCTCGCGGCCGAGCAGTTTCCGCAGTTCGAAGACCCGGAGCTGCAACTGTCCCCGCGCGCTCGACGGCGGCGCGTCCTCCCAGAGCAGATCGATCAGCTGGTCCTCGGACACCGGCCGGTTCGCGTTCAACAGCAACGCGGCCAGCACCGTGCGCTGCTTGGGACCCCCCAGGCGCACCGGACCGGCGTCGGTTTCCGCCGAAACCGATCCGAGCAGCCGGTAACGCGCACCGATACGTGAGTTGGCCACGTCGCGAACCTGCCAGCGCCGGAGAGGAGGCGTCAACAACGCCGGGAACGTTTCGGATGGGAACGAAACGTCGGGAATCGGTGGCATGCGTCACTGCCCGGGCACGAATAACGAAGGCTACGATCGCTTATCGACGTTGTCGCCTTGGGGGCAGTACAGGTGTTGAAAATTCACTTCACCGAAAAGGATTTGGCCCGGATCAAGATCGCCGCGAGCGCCGAGCCGATGTGGGAAGTGCTGACGAGCGCGTATCGTCTGCGCCGCCCGGAAGGCGGCCGCGTCTACGGCCAATGGCGCAACGAGTCCAGGAGCGTCATTCCCGCGACGGGCAAGGCGCTGATGGACGTCATCCCGGCTTATGGCTATTGTCCGGATTTCCTCACTCCGGCCGATTCGGCGCCGGACATCCACGACGGCGCCTCCGCGCTGGTCCGGACGCCGGAAGCCGAGCTCCGCCGGGATCTCGGCGAATTCGCGGTCCAGGGGAACCGCATTCCGCCGTGGCTCGTCCGGATGGCCGAAGGGGAAAGCAGCGCGCTGCGCGGTCTCGGCACCGCGGCGCAGGAGTACTTCCGGCAGTGCCTGGCGCCGCACTGGAGCCACATCACGCGGACGGTCGCGAAGGACAGGGCCCTGCGCGCCGAAGCGCTGCTCTCCGGTGGTCTGGACCTTTTGCTCTCGACGTTGCACAAGTCCGTGCGGTGGCGGGCACCGGTGCTCGAGGTGGACTTCCCGGTGGAGCAGGACCTCCACCTCGACGGCCGCGGCCTGCGGCTCATCCCGTCCTTCTTCTGCCACGGCATGCCGACCACCTACAAGAACCCCGAGCTGTCCCCGGTGCTCGTCTACTCGATCGACCACCAGGGGCCGCTGAGCACCGGCGGCCGGGATCTCGGCGCACTGTCGGCGTTGCTCGGCGAAACCCGCTCCCGGGTGCTCGAAGCCGTCGCGCAGGGCGACTGCAACACCAGTGAGCTCGCCTACCGGACCCAGACCTCGCTGGCGACGGCGAGCCAGCACGCCTCGGTCCTGCGCAACGCCGGGCTGATCGCGAGCCACAAGATCGGCAAGTCGATGATCCACGTCGCCAGCGAACTAGGCTTGGCCCTGCTCAGCCCGCAGGTCCGGCACTAGCGCTGGAGAAGAACTGAACCCGATCGAAGCAGCGGTCGCCGGCGCGCACCGTCGCGAATGGGCCTACGTGCTCGCCGCGACAGTACGGGTCACGCGTGACCTCGACACCGCCGAAGAGGCGGTGCAGGACGCCTACGTCCAGGCGCTGACGACGTGGGCCCGCGACGGCGTGCCCGCCCGGCCCGGGGCCTGGCTGACGACAGCCGCGCGCAACAACGCGCTCAACGTCCTGCGCCGCCGTCAGACGCTCGCGACCAAGCTGCCACTGCTGCTCGAACCCGAAACCACCGAAGCACCCGAGCCCGACACGATCCCCGACGACCGGCTGCGGCTGATCTTCACCTGCTGTCATCCGGCACTGGCCCCGGAGGCGCGGATCGCGCTCACGCTGCGGCTGGTGTGCGGGGTGACGACGCCGGACATCGCGCGGGCGTTCCTCGTCGCGGAGCCGACGATGGCCGCCCGGCTGACCAGGGCGAAGAAGAAGATCACCGCCGCACGCATCCCGTACACCGTGCCGTCGGCCGCCGACCTGCCCGAGCGGGTCGACACCGTGCTGACCGTCCTCCACCTGCTCTACACCACCGGGCACACCGCGCGGTCCGGCGAAGACCTCGTCCTCGACGAACTGACCGGCCGCGCGCTCGACCTCGCCCGCCTGCTGCGCCTGCTGCTCCCGGACGACCGGGAGGTGGCCGGGTTGCTGGCGCTGCTGCTGGTCCACCACGCGCGCCGCGCCACCCGGACCGACCCGCACGGCAGGCTCCTGCGGCTCGACGAGCAGGACCGTTCCCGGTGGGACACCACGTCGATCGCCGAAGCCGACAGGCTCGTCGTCGCCGCGCTGACCGCGGGCGCACCGGGCCGGTTCACCCTGCAGGCCGCGATCGCCGCGCTGCACGCGCAGGCACCGAGCTACGACGAGACCGACTGGCCGCAGATCCTCAAGCTGTACGACGCGCTGCTGCGGGTCTGGCCGACGCCGGTCGTCGCGCTCAACCGCGCGGTGGCGGTGTCGATGGTCGACGGACCGGCAGCCGCGCTCGCCGAGGTCGAGGCGCTCGAACACGACGGCCGCCTGGCCGGTTACCACTACCTGCCCGCGACCAAGGCGGACCTGCTGCGCCGGCTCGGCCGCGACGCGGAGGCGGCCGAGGCCTACCAGGCGGCGCTGGCGCTCAGCGGCAACTCCGCCGAGCAGGAGTTCCTGGCCGAGCGCGTCAGAGAAACTTCCTGAAAGATCTGGGACGGAAGTGTCGATCCGGCCGGACGCCGTTCGTGTAGAGGGTGCAAGCCCACCAAGGAGGGACACGACATGACCCAGTACCTGCTCAGCATCTACCAGCCCGACGGCCCCGCTCCTTCGCCCGAGTTTCTCGAGCCGATCATGCGGGATCTCAAGGTGTTCCAGCGCGAACTCCGGGCCACCGGCGCCTGGGTGTTCTCCGGCGGCCTCCACGAACCGAGCACGGCGACGGTGGTGCTGGCCAAGAACGACGAGGTCCTCATGACCGACGGGCCGTTCACCGAGGGCAAGGAACACCTCGGCGGGTTCACCATCATCGACGTGGCCGACCTCGACACCGCCCTCAAGTGGGGACGCCAGCTCGCCGCGGCGACCACGCTGCCCGTCGAAGTCAGGCCGTTCCACGACGAATCCCCGCGGTGATCGATCGGATCTTCGCCCGGGAGTACGGCCGGGCGGTGGCGGTCCTGGTCCGCGTCTTCGGCGATATCGACATCGCCGAGGAAGCGGTCCAGGACGCGTTCACCGAGGCCGTGCGCCGGTGGCCGTCCGACGGCGTGCCACCGAGCCCGGCCGGGTGGATCATCACCACCGCGCGGAACCGGGCGATCGACCGGCTGCGCAAGGAGGCGTCCCGTGAAGACAGGCACGCCCAGGCGGCACTGCTGCACGCCGGTGCCGAACCGGCCGAGGAGAGTGCCGTGCGCGACGACACGCTGCGCCTGATCTTCACCTGCTGCCACCCCGCGCTCGCCGCGGGCGCCCGGGTCGCGCTCACGCTCCGGCTGCTGGGCGGGCTCACGACGCCCGAGATCGCGCACGCGTTCCTGGTGCCCGAACCGACCATGGCGCAGCGGCTGGTCCGGGCCAAGGGCAAGATCCGCGACGCGCGAATCCCTTACCGCGTCCCGAGTGAGGCCGAACTCCCCGACCGCCTCCGGCCGGTGCTCGCCGTCGTCTACCTCGTCTTCAACGAGGGTTACACGGCCAGCTCGGGTGATCGGCTCGTCCGCGAAGACCTCTGCGCGGAGGCCATCCGGCTCGGCAGGCTGCTGGCCGAGCTCATGCCCGACGAGCCCGAAGTGCTGGGACTGCTCGCGTTGATGCTGCTCATCGAGTCGCGCCGGGCCGCGCGCAGTTCGCCCGGCGGCGAGGTCGTACTGCTGGCCGACCAGGACCGCGGCAAGTGGGATCGCGGCCTCGTCGCGGAGGGACAGGCGATCGTCCGGGAGTGCCTGCGGCGCGACCGGCCCGGTCCGTACCAGATCCAGGCCGCGATCAACGCCGTCCACAGCGACGGGCCGTCGACCGACTGGGTCCAGGTCCTGGCGTTGTACGACCAGCTCCTGAGGTTCACCCCGACCCCGGTCGTGGCGCTCAACCGCGCTGTCGCCGTCGCCGAAGTCGACGGCCCGGCCGCCGCGCTCTCCCTTGTCGACGACCTGGATCTCGAGTCGTATCACCTGTTCCACGCCATCCGGGCCGATCTCCTCCGCCGGCTCGGCCGTCCCGGTGAAGCCGCCCAGGCCTACGGGGAAGCGATCACCCGCGCCGAAAACGCCCCCGAACGCACCTTCCTGCGCGGGCGGCTCGAAAGCCTCTCTGAGTCCACTTAGGACACTCCGGCGTGATATGTTGGCGCATCACCAAAGTCACGGTAGTTTCACATTCAAGTATCCCCTTTTCGAAAGGTCGCACATGTCTGAACCGGTCGACTTCAACGGCGGCGTCATCAAGGAGTTCCGGGAGAACGAGGGCAAGGTCGGCGGCATGTTCGAAGGCGCCCCGATGATCCTCGTGCACCACGTCGGCGCGAAGTCCGGCACCGAGCGCATCGCGCCGTTGATGTACCTGCCCGAGGACGGCAAGATCTACATCTTCGCCAGCAAGGGCGGCGCCCCCGAGAACCCCGCCTGGTTCCACAACCTCCAGGCGCACCCGAAGACCACCGTCGAGGTCGGCCCCGAGACCTTCGAGGTGACCGCGAAGGTGATCGAGGACCGCACCGAGCGCGACGCGATCTACACCAAGCAGGCCACCGCGTACCCGCAGTTCGCCGAATACGAGACCAAGACGACGCGGGTCATCCCGGTCGTCGAGCTCTCGCGCGCCTGAGGCACACCAACGTCGCCGGGCACTGACCATTTTGGATGGACGGTGCCCGGCCTTCGCCATCTCCTCGACTGCTTCTGGGCCCTGGCGGGCCATCGTGAGCGGTGGAAATTTTCACTCCAGCTGGCGGGTCACGCGGCCCCTGCCAGAGAGGCACTTTCGCGAGAAAGCGCGCCGCGTCGTGACCCCAACCGCACGGCTGACCGGCGACGCTCTGAACGACGCGTTCATGTCACTCAACGCCCTGAACGCGTCGTTCAGGGCATCCCCGAGCACGCCGCATTTGGCGCGTTAGCCGACCTGCGGGCGGTGACCCGGTTCCTGCCGCGGCAGGCTTTGCCGCGTGGTGGGCACGGTCGGCAGCGGCAACTGGCTCGCCTCGAACTGCGCGAGGTTGTACTGACCCAGCGTGTCCGGCAGCACCGGCGCGTGCTTCGTCGCGTCGTGGAACCGGAAGGCCGAGGTCAGGTCACCGACGGTCCGGCGGCGCCAGTCGCTGATGTTCGTCTCGGCGACCCCGGTGACCCGTTCGAGGAGCCGCAGCTGCGAAGTGTGGTCGAAGGTCTCCGAACACACCCAGCCCCCGGCCGTCCACGGCGAGACGATGATCGCCGGCACCCGGAAACCCAGCCCGACGGGCAGTCCGCCACCGTACACCCCGGTCACCGACGTCTTGGTCACGAACTCGTCGGGCGTTCCGGGCTCCGGTGTCGGCGGGACGACGTGATCGAACATGCCGTCGTTTTCGTCGTAGGAAAGGATGAACGCCGTCTTCGCCCACACCTCCGGGTTGGCCGCGATGGCGTCGATCTTGCCCGCCACGAACGTGGCGCCGGCCGCGGGCAGCCCGGCCGGGTGCTCATCGAAGCCCGACGGCGGCAGGATCCAGCTGACGGTGGGCAGCTTGTCGTTCTTGGCGTCGTACTCGAACTGCCCGAGCGGCTGCGGGTTCATCGCCTTCTCGAACAGGTCCGAACCGGGCTTCGCGTTGAAGTACTGGGCGATGTGCTGGATCGCGGCCAGCCCGGTCACCGAACCCGGCTGGTGGTAGATCTTCCAGCTCACCCCGGCCTCGGTCAGCCGTTCGGGATAGGTCTTGAACGAGTAGGCGCCGTTGGGCGCGCCCGTGGTCAGCGACGGGCCACCCGCGACCCCGTCCGGGTCGATGGTGCCCGCCATCCACATGTGCCGGTTCGGGCCGGTGGGGCCGAGCACCGAACAGTGATATCCGTCGAGAACGGTGAACGCGTCGGCGAGAGCGTACTGGAACGGGATGTCGTCGCGGGTGAAATAGCCCATCGTGTAAGGACCGGCGGCGCCGTCGGACGCCATGTGCGCCGGCAGCCAATTGTCCATTTTGCCGTTGTTCCAAGCCTGGTGCTGCACTGTCCACTCGTGACTCATCGAGGGGATCGCCTGTGCCGAGGTGGTCCGGGTGTCCAGGTGGTACGGCAGCAGGTAGCCGTCCGGGTTGGCCGGGTCCGGCTGATAGAACACCGATCGACCATCGGGAAGCCGGGCCGCGTGCGGGTCCCCGAAGCCACGAACTCCTGACAGGGTCCCGAAATAGTGGTCGAAGCTGCGGTTCTCCTGCATCAGCATGACGACGTGCTTGACGTCGCTGATCCGCCCGTTCTCCGGCGGCGGGGACGCCAGCGCCTTGCGGACGTTGGGCGGCAACGCGAGCGAGGCGGCGGCGAGACCACCGGCCGCGGCGGCGGAACCGAGCAGCCGCCGCCGGGTCATGCCACGGCGTTCGTCCGGCGTTTCCGGAGTGTCACTCATCGGGGTCCTTTCGAATCGGCCTCACGGCCGGAGTGGGAGCACCATGACACTCGTCCGGCGTCCCTTCTCCCTCGGTGATCCTCAGATGAGCAGATCCTGAACATCGGCTGAAACTGTTGTCCTGGAGTGGATCCAGCCGCGATCCGGGGCGGACATCCACCACCGGACCAGCCGATTCCATGCGGAAAAGGCAATAAGTGATCCGGCTACCTTTTAGAGTGAAAAGACACCGGAAGCCTTTTCCCGGACACCGCCGATCCCTAACGTTGTCGATTACCCGCGGAATTCGCGCCCCGAAAGCGAGGATGACGGTCAGCCATGACACAGGCCACCGAGATACCGGTCCAGGAATTCTGCCTTCGCTGGACGTTGCCAGGAGCTCGCGGCGGCAGAGTCGGTATCGAGATAGCGGGCCAGGTCTCCCTGTTGCACGACGGACGGTTCTACAAGATCGACGGGGTGCTGTATGTCGCCGAGGGGTCGACATACAGCAAGGAGATCGGGAATCCGCGGCTGACCGTGCTCCGCAACGGCGTCGAAGCCAGCGGGCGGCAATGGGGCTGGGAAACCGTCGCGAAGAAGTCGTGCGCGCGCTTGTGCACCTTCGACAACTACTTCGTGCGGACCGGCTACTGGGCTCCGTCGGATCGGACGATCCAGCTCAAGATGGGCGCCGAGTACGGGTGGGGCCGCCAGAAGACCTACAGCCCGAAGATCGACGTCCGGATGGTCGACTGAGCGACGTCGTCGGCCCGTTCGGCGACGGCGGTACGCGTATCCACGGGTGGGTTTACGGCCTGAAGAGCCGGCTGGCGCGCCAAGGTGCCCAGGGCGGCGCACGACGGAATCCGATCAAGACCGAGCTGCTCCATTTGTGGCAAGTTCACTACGCCATATGGCCTTCGCGCACGGGCTGCGTTAGGAACAACTGAGCAAGCCCCGAAGCGAACCATGGCTGTGGAGGTCACTGTGCCGGATCCCGAAGTTCAGGCCCGAGCGCTCGCCCTGCGTTTCCGGCATTGGGATCGTGACAACAGCGGCTTTCTCGAACTTTCCGATCTCAAAACCTCCGCCCGGCGGCTCGGTGAAGCGTTCGGGCGGCCGGTGAACGCACCGGAACAGCTTGCACTGGAAGAATCCTGCCGTCAGCTCTGGGAAATCCTCGCCCGGCATGCCGACGTCGACCACAACGGCCGGATCAGTCAGGACGAATTCATCGCCGCGTTCACGGAAGAGGTACTCGCCGATCCGGCCGAGTTCGACCGCGTTTACCGGATACTCCTGGAAAACGTCGTCAAAGCGGCGGACGCCGACGGCGACGGGAAACTCGACCTGGGCGAGTACGTCCGGCTGATGGAGAGTTGGTACAGCGCCGGTGAATCCGACGCCGTCGCCGCGTTCGCGAAACTTGATCGCGACGCCGACGGTTTTCTCACCCTCGAGGAATTGGTTCGCTCGGCGATGGAGTTCTATCTCGGCGAAAGCCCGCCCTTGGCGGCTTTCCCTCCCAGCCGATGAGCCGTCAGGCGAAAGCCTGCCAGGCGAGTACCCCGGCAAGACCGAGTCCCGCGACGCTGATCCCGATCCGAAGCGGCCCGGCGGGCAGCCGCCGGACGATCATCGGCCCGATCCAGGCGCCGAGCGCCGAACCCACGCACAGCATCACCGCGGCGGGCCAATAAACCTTGCCGGTGAAGGAAAACACCACCGCGGCGATCAGGTTCGCCGCTCCGGTGGCGATGTTCTTGGCCGCGTTGGTCCTGGCCAGCGACTGCGTCCACACCGTCGAGAGCAACGCGAGCATCAACACGCCCGCCGCCGCCCCGAAGTACCCGCCGTACACCGCGACCCCGAACGCGGCGATCCCGGTGAGGGCGTGTCTTGTGGCTCTGTTCGATGGGATTCGTGATCCAGCACGCCCTCGCCCCAGCCCGGCCGCGTCCGCGCGCTCCCCCGCCGCGCGCAGGCGCGGACCGGCCAGCAGCAGGATCGACGCGCCGCTGATCAGCCACGGCACCACCGTGGTGAACGCGCCCGGCGGGGTCACGAGCAACAGGAACCCGCCGAAAGCGCCGCCGACGGCGGTGATCACGCACAACCGCAGCAGCCGTCCACGCTGACCCGACAGTTCGGGCCGCGAACCCGCGGCGGCCCCGAACGTGGTCCCGAGCATGGCGACGGTGTTGGTCACGTTGGCCATGATCGGCGGCAGTCCCGCGAGCAGCAACGCCGGGTACGACACCAGCGACGCCAGCCCGGCCACCGAACCGACGAGCCCGGCCCCGACGCCGGCCACCAACAGGAAGATCAACACGCCCAAGGTCACAACTACGCAGTCTCGCCGACACTCCCCCTCCCGGCCGCCCTACGTGCCCTTTTTCACTTTCCCCACCTCGATCTCGCCCTCCCCACCCCGTATAGGATATTATACACCCACCTCACAAACGGGAAACACCGTGTCGCGCGTCTGGCGTGTTGCGCGGTTACGGGGTCTCTTCGGCGGTGCGGCGGGCGCGGGCGCGGCGTTTGCCCTCGTGCATGGCCTGGACGCGGGCGACCGGGATGGCGCGGCCCTCCTCGACGAGGTCGGCGCTGAGGCGCTGGGGCTCGGGCATGGCCTCGGCCCACGGGTCGCGGCCGCCGAGAAGGTCGACGGCGGTGTGGAGCGTGAAGTCCCGCGGCGACACGTTGTCGATCTCGTCCCACGACACGGGGAACGACACGGGTGCGCCCGGACGCAGACGCGGGCTGTACGCCGAGACCACCGTCGCTCCCCCGGCGCGGGTCGAATCGAGGAACACCTTGCCGTGACGGTCATCCACGATGTACGCCGTCGTCGCGAGCACCGGGTCGATCCGCTCGGCCCGCGCCGCGATCGCCCGCGTGGCCGCGGCGGCTTCCTCACCGGTCACCTCACCATCGAGCGGCACGAACACGTGCACGCCCTTGGCCCCGCTGGTCTTGACCGCGCCCGACAGCCCGGAATCCGCCAGCGCCTGACGCACCAGATGCGCCGCGCCGACGGCGAGCGAGAACGTCTCCCCTTCGGGCGGGTCGAGGTCGAGCACCAGGTACGTCGGATGCTCCCAGTCGCCGGCGCGCACCAACGGCGGGTGGTACTCCACCGCGCGCTGGTTGGCGAGCCACAGCAGCGTCCGGCGGTCGTCGCAGACCGCGTAGGACACTTCGCGTTTCGACGCCTCGGCCCACAGCGGCAGCGTCCGCACCCAGGGTGGCGTGTACTTCGGGACGTTCTTCTGCATGAACGGCGCCCGGCCCCGCAACACCCGCATGACCGACAACGGCCGATCGCGCAACTCGGGGATGATCCGGTCGTGGACGGCGTCGAGGTAGTCGACGAGGTCACGCTTGGTCGCGTCGGCGCCGTCGAACAGCGGCTGGTCGAGGTTGGTCAACGGAACGTCGTCACGAACCTCATCGCTGCCCATCGCAGTACCTTCCCCCAGTCACCCTCCCCAAGTCCACACCCGGGGTCAACTCGGAAGCTGCGCTTTTTCCGTCCGCGGCGTGAGCACCGACGCGCCCACCGCGGCGACCCCGCACAGCACGATCGGCAGGATGAACGCGACGTTGAGCGGAATCCAGTGGGTGAGCCCGCCGATCACCGCGGGCCCCGCGAGCAGGCCCAGGTACCCGAGGCCGACGACCTTCGCCATGAGCGCGCCGGACGCGCGCGTGTCGAGGTTGCCCGCGGCGGAGAACAGCTGCGGCACACATCCGGACAGGCCGACGCCGAACAGCGCCCAGCCCACGATCGCGACCACGACCCAGGGCGACGCCGCCGCGATGGTCAGCCCGAGCCCGGCCAGCGCCGCGCCGTACCGGACGACCGCCACCGGCCCGACCAGCGCGGTGACGCGGTCCGCGGTGAACCGGCCCGCCGTCATGGCGACCGAGAACGCGCCGAAGGCCAGCGCCGCGGTGCTCGGCGAAGTGCCGAGGACGTCCTTCAGGTGCAGCGCGGCCCAGTCGTTGGCGACGCCTTCGGACAGCATCAGCGCGAACGCGAGGCAGCCCAGCAACCACACGAGCCGCGTCGGCGCCGCTACCCGAGTCGCGGGCTCAGTCGTGGCCTCCACCGGCTCCGAGTCCACCTTGGTGCCGATCAGATGGCGCCCGGCGAACAACGCACCGCCGACACAGACCGCGGCGCACACCGTCAACGTCGTCGACGTCCGGATCCCAGTGCCCAGCACGATCGCGCCCAGCGCGGCCGCCGCCGCGCCACCGATCGAGAACATGGCGTGGAACGCCGACATGATCGGCCGCTGGTAAACGCGTTCGACAGTGACGGCCTGGGCGTTCATCGCGACGTCGAGGGCGCCGTTGCCGAGCCCGAACAACACCAGCGCCAGAGCGAGCGTCCACCAGTTCGTGGCCAGGCCGGGGCCGACCAGCGACAGGCCGAGCAAGACCCCGGCGGCGGGCACGACGACCCGGTGGCCGAACCGGTCGGCGAGCGGGCCGGAGACCTGCATGCCGATGAACGCCGCCCCGCCGAGCACCAGCAGCAACGCGCCCAGCGTGCTGTGGGAAATGCCGGTCGCGGCCTCGATCACCGGGATGTGCACCACCCACATGCCGAGGGCGAAACCGTTGAGGCCGAAGAAGGTCCAGGTGGCGAGGCGGGCCGCGCGGGGCGGCGGGGCGGCGGATCGGTCGGTCATCTCTGCGGGCTCCTGCGGTATCGGTTCGGGATCAGGCGACGTGGACGTGCACACCGCGGGCGGCCAGTTCGGCACGCTGGTCCGGTGACGAAGAAGAGTCGGTGACGATGACGTCCGGCCGGTCGGCGGAGCAGACGTAGGCGAGTGCGGTCCGGCCCCATTTCGAGCCGTCGGCCAGCACGATCGTGCGGGCGGACACCGCGAGCGCCTGCTGCTTGGTCTCGGCGTCACCCAGGTCGAACGCGGTGAGCCCGTCCACGACACTGAGCGCGCACGGGCTGAGGACGGCGACGTCGAACCTCAGCGACCGCAGCGAAGCGAGCGCGAGCGGCCCGACCATCGCGAGTTCACCCGGGCGGGGTTCGCCTCCTGGCAGCAGCATGCGGACGTCCGGAGCGTCGAGGAGCTCACGGGCGGCATGCAGCGACAGCGGCATGACGGTGACCGAGCGGCCCCGCAGCAGGCGGGCGACCTCGAGCGCGGTCGTTCCGCTGTCGAGCACGATCGTCTCGCCGTCACGGATCAGCGAGACGGTGGCGGCGGCGATGGCTTGTTTCGCCGTGCTCGCCGACGTCGTCCGCGCCTCGAAGGGCGGTTCGACCCCGGTAGGCGAGGCCGGGATGGCGCCGCCGTGGACGCGGCGCAGGACGCCGTACGCGGCGAGCGCGTCGAGGTCCCGGCGCACGGTCATTTCCGAAGCCCCGGTGGCATGGGCGAGTTCGGTCACCGCGACTTGAGGGGCTTCCCTGAGCCGCTCGACGATGACCCGTTGCCGTTCCGCACTTTTCACTTCTTCATGATCGCACATTATCTGATGATTCTCACAAGTCCTTTGTGCGAACGCTCACGCCAGGGGTCGGCGGGCGCCTGCGGCATGATGGGCGGGTGACGAACGAACGCCCGAGCGGCCCGCCATGGTGACCGGGGGCTATCTCAAGGGCCGGATCCGCCGGGAGGACATCATTTCGGCGGCCGCCACCGTGTACGGCGAAGCCGGCTACCACGGGTCGTCGTTGCGGGAGATCGCCAAGCGCGTCGGCATCTCCCACGCCGGGCTCCTGTACTACTTCCCGACCAAGGAAGCCCTGCTCGCCGCCGTGCTCGAGCGGCGCGACGCCGAAGACGGCGAGCGCGAGCAGCTCATGGGACCGCCCGGGCTCGAAGTGCTCCGCCACTTCCTCGCACTGGCCGCGCACAACGTCCGCAACCCCGGCATCGTCGACCTCTACAGCAGGCTCGCCGCCGAAGCCGTCTCCCCCGACCACCCCGCGCACGACTACTTCGAGCGGCACTACCAGGACGCGCGCCACGGCGTCGTCAAGTCCTTCAAAGCGCTGGCCCGCCGCGGCGAACTCCGCGACGGGATCGACCCGGAGTTCGCCGCGCTGAGTTTCATCGCGCTCATGGACGGCTTGCAGGTGCAGTGGCTGACGAACCCGGCGAAGGTGGACCTCCTGGGCTCGCTGCGGTTCTATCTCCAGAGCCTGCTCACCGTTCCGCTCGACTAGGTCGTGTCTGGTGAATCTGTTCGCCTGGGCGCGGAGATCGCGAACTTGATTTGCCAGACACGACCTAGCTGCTTAATCCAGCGTCGACTCGCGCGGATCCCATCCAGCGGGGAGCGCGGGCGGGACCTCGACCGTGCTCTCGACGTCGACGGAATGCCCGTGTGCCAACGATTCGTCGATCGCGAGCAGCGCGTCGAGCACGTGGTAGGCCAGCTCCCCCGACGCCCGTTCCGGGACCCCGGCGCGGATCGCCCGCGCCAGTTCCAGCGCCCCGGTCCCCCGCGACGAACCGTGGCCGTCCGGTTCGAGCTCGACGGGTTCCTCCTCGGCGTGCAGATGCAGCGCCGTGACGCCGTCGAACCTGTTGGGATCAGGGAGAACCGCGGTACCCAGACCGCCGGTCACCTCCACGAACCCGGTGCGCTTCACCGCCGAGTCGAAGCTCAGCTGCAGCTGCGCGAACCCGCCGCGTTCGAACTCCACGAGCGCGCTCACCGTGGTCGGCACGGTCACCGGGAACTCGGTACCGGCACGCGGGCCGGAGCCGATGACCCTGGTCTCGCGGACGCGTTCGCCGGCGCCGGTGACCCGGCGGACCGGGCCGAGCAGCTGGACGAGCTCGGTCAGGTAGTACGGCCCCATGTCGAGCAGCGGACCGCCCCCGGCCTGGAACAGGAATTCCGGGGCCGGGTGCCAGCTTTCCGGGCCGGGGGTCTGGAAGAGCGCCAACGCGGACCGCGGCTCGCCGATCCGGCCTTCGTCGATCGCCCGCCGGGCCGTCTGCAATCCGGCGCCGAGCACGGTGTCGGGCGCGCTGGCGACCCGGAGACCCCGTTCTTTCGCCCGATCGAGCAGCTTTCGCGCGCTTTCCCGGTCCATCGCGAGCGGCTTTTCCGCCCAGACGTGCTTGCCCGCGTCGAGCGCCGCCAGCCCGACCTCGACATGCGCGGCGGGGATCGTCAGGTTGACGACGAGCTCGATCTCCGGATGGTCGAGCAGTTCGTTGACGGTCCCGCTGCCAGGGACGCCGTGCTTGGCGGCCTGCTCCGCGGCGCGTTCGGGAACCAGGTCCGCGACGAACAGCACGCGGAGGTCAGGGAAGCCGGTGAGGTTCTCGAGGTAGGTATCGCTGATGACCCCGGCGCCGATCACGCCGACGCCGACGGGGCTCACTGGGCCGATCCGGTCAGGTAGGCGTAGCTCGCGGCGATCCCGTCGAAGACATCGCCGTCGTAGGCGTCGAACTCGACCACGCGCAGTGCCGTCGGCGCGGCCGCGAGGACCTCGGTGAGCGGGACGCTGCCCTGGCCGGCGGGAACCTGGCCGGAGGCGTCGGTGTTGAGCTCGCCGTCCTTGACGTGGATGGCGTGCACGCGAGAGCCGAGCCGCTTCAGCAGCGCGGGAGCGTCTTCGCCACCGGCCGTCGCCCAGTAGGTGTCGACCTCGAGCACGATCTCCGGGTCGAGCTGGTCGGCGAACACCTCGAAGGCGCTCCGGCCGTCGATCCGGGATTCCAGCTCCCACCAGTGGTTGTGGTAGCCGACCTTGACCCCGTGTTCGCTCGCGAGCTTGGCGGCGCTGTTGAGCGCGGACGCGGTGGCGGCGATGTCGGCGGCGTCGGCCCACAGCTCCGGCTTCACGAGCGGGTCGATGATCACGGCGATGCCGAGGGACACCGCGGCCTCGAACACCGCGTTCTGATCCTCGCCGATGAGCCGGGCGTGCGCGGTCGGCGCGGTGAGACCGTTAGACGGCAGGCCGTCCCGCAGCACGTCCACGTTCTCGACGACTCCGTACGGCTCCACCTGCTTGAACCCGATGTCCGCGAGGCGCCGAAGGGTCGCGGCGGGGTCGGCCGCGAAGGCGTCCCTGACCGAATAGAGCTGTACGGAAAGGCCGGGCGTGTCCATGAGAGCGCTCCCTTATTCGGCTTCGTTGACTACGAAGAATTTCTACCATCTGGTCAAAATTGGCGCCAGACCTTTTTCCAAGGTAAGAAAAAAGCCCCGGCGCCGGGTGGCGTCGGGGCCTGGACGAGCTCAGTGTCGGTGTTTCAGCCTTGGCGAGCCTTCGAGCGGGGCTCGTTCCGGTTGACGACGAGGATCTTGCGACCCCGCCGGACGACCTGCGCGCCCGGACGCCGCTTCATCGAACGCAAAGAGCTGCGTACCTTCATGGTGTTCCTCCCGGCGACCTCGTACGGTCGCACCGGGTGTAACCGGCACTCAGGGTTGGCTATTCCAACCCAGCAGACCGGAGGTGGTCGAGGACACGCCGGCCCCGAGGAGAGATCCGGTAGCCGACTTCGAGGCTTTCGGTGAGGCCCTGCTCCTTGAGCTTGCGTACGTCGAGCTTGAACAGCGCGGCCTCCCGGCCGATCTCGACGGCCAGATCGGGCGCCCGGGTGGCGGGCCGCTCGGCGATCAGGGCCAGCACCCTGGCGGTCCACGGGCCGCGCCCGCTGCGGGCGTCCAGCCGCCGGAGTTTCGCCGTCACCTCGGCCAGCTCGGACTCGTCCAGGCGATCGTTCTCGCTCAGCGCGAGGCGCGGATCCGGTCCCCCGTAACGGATTTCGACGCGGTAGAGCTCCCTGTCCGCCCCCGGGCGCAAACTCGCGAACAACGTTTCCCGGTCGTCGAAACCGGCACGCCTGGCGTCGGCTTCGGACACCGAGGACGGCTCGGCCTTGGTCACGGTGTCGATCTCGATCACGCCGAACACCGTCCGCACGCGGCCGCCGGCCTTCGCTTCGGGGCGGCGCCACCGCCGGTACGCCAGTTCGATCTTCCCTGCTTCGACCCCGGCCACGACCTCCTGGGGAAACTGCATCGCGCCCTCCCGGCTCGTCTTCTCGCGACCCTACCGACCGGCGGGCCGATCGGCGACAACAGCGAGAAACGCGGAGATTCCGGAAAAGCGAAATCCACCCCGGGAAAACTATTCCGAATTCACGGAAACACCGAACTTCGTTCGCGTATGTATCCCTCCGCGACAATCCTCTTCGCGCTGGGGACGTACCCCTCCCGCCCTTCCGGACTAAAAGCGCCCAGCCCGTCGACGTACCGGTTGAACATGCAGAACGCCGCCGCGATGAGCACGGTGTCGTGAATCTCGATCTCGCCGGCGCCGGCCGCCTTCGCGGTCTCCACGTCGGCCGCGGTGACGGCGCCGCCGCTCTTACGGGTCGCCATGGCGATAGTGAGCAACGCCTTCATCTTCGGCGTGAGGTTGGCGTCTTCCCAGTTTTGACAGGCTTCGTCGACCATCGGGAAGCCGCCGGGAAGCAGTTCCGCGGCGATCGCGGCATGGGAATTGGCACAGAAAACGCACTCGTTGCCCCGCGACACCACCGCGCCGATCAGCTCGCGCTCACCGCGCGTCAACGTGCTGGGGCCGCGCAACAGGACTTCCGCGAGCTCCATGAGCGGCTTGGCTGTCTCCGGGCGGAACTCCAGCAATGCGGAGATCCCCGGCAGGACCGGATTCACTTCGATATGGGCCACCATTCGATACTGGCGGTGACATCCGACCGGCGTCAAGATGCTCTATCACCACATCGAACTACTGCATAAACTGAATTCCTGCCGTCATTCGGCCTATTCCGACGGAGCAATCCAGAAGTAGGCCGGAGAGGTGCCCGATCGATAGTATGATCGCCGATCCCTGGAAAGAAACCGTCCCCGCAGAGGTGAATGCGCATGGCCGAATTCGACGTGGCACGGTCCCCTGGCCGGCTCGAGACACTGAACCGGAAACATCACCACACCGCGCTGAACGTCTTCATGGTCATCGTGATCGCGCACTGGGCCGAGCATCTCGTGCAGGCGTTCCAGATCTACGCACTCGGCTGGAAAACCCCCGCCGCGCGAGGGGTGCTCGGGATGCCGTTCCCGTGGCTGATCACCTCGGAGTGGCTGCACTACGGCTACGCGCTGGTGATGCTGGCCGTACTGTTCCTGCTGCGCAAGGGATTCGCCGGACGCTCGCGGCAATGGTGGAACCTCGCGCTGGGTCTCCAGTTCTGGCACCACATCGAGCATCTCCTGCTGTTCCTGCAGGCGCAGATGGGCTGGCGGCTCACCGGCGGCGGCGCGCCGTCGAGCATCGTGCAACTCCTCATCCCCCGGGTGGAACTCCACCTGTTCTACAACACGATCGTCACCATCCCGATGGTGATCGCGGTCGTGCTGCACCGGCGTGCGTCGGCCGCGGAACGCGAGATCACCGGCTGCCGCTGTGGCCTGCCAGCGGGCCGCGCACCCGCCCATGCCTAAGGGCTTCTGGCGGCTGGGGCTGATTCTGCTGGCCTTCCTGGGGTTCTCCGTCCTGCTCGCCCCAGCCGCCGCGGCACACGTGCAGATCATCGCGTTCGGTCCCGCCGACGGTTCCCGGCTGGGCGCCGCGCCGGCCCAGGTCGACGTGCGGCTGTCGGAGAACGTGGGCGTCCAGCAGGGTTCACTGCGGGTGTTCGACACGCGCGGCACCCAGGTCGACGACGGCCGGGTGTTCCAGCCGGGTGACGAGTCCGCGCTGGTCGCCGTCCGGCTGCGCCCCGGCCTGGGTGACGGCAGCTACCTGGTGAACTACGCCTTCGTCTCGGAGGACTCCCATCCGGTGCGGGGCGCGTTCGCGTTCGTCGTGGGTGAGGGGCCCTTGCTCAGCGCCAGCGGCGCGGTGGCGGCGTCGACCGGCACGGACACGGCCGTCGACACGACGTTCACGGTCTTCAAATGGGGATCGTTCCTGGGGATGGCCGCACTCGGCGGACTGGTGTTCGTCCTGTGGTGCCGTCCGGCGGGCCGGACCGACCCGCGGGTCCGCAAGGTGCTTCTGGCCAGCGCGGCGATGGTGGCCGTCTCGGGTGCCGCCGCACTGCTCCTGCAAGGGCCGTACAGCACGGGCCAAGGCCTCTCCGGCGTCTTCTCGCCGAGTTCGCTCAAGACGACGCTGAGCCTGCCGCACGGAAAGCTGCTGATCCTGCGCTTGGTCGCGGTCGCGGCACTGGCCGTGCTCATCCGCCGCCTGCTCGTCCCGCTCGATTCGCTGACCGAGCGCGTCCGGTTCCGGTACGAGAACCTCGCGATGGTCACGGGTTTCCTTGTGCTGCTGTCGTTTTCCGCGTCCGGGCACGCCGTCTCCGACAGCGTCCCGTTCTTCACCATCACCGCCGACCTCGCCCATCTGGGCGGGATGGCCGTCTGGCTGGGCGGGCTCGTCCAGATCACGCTGTGCCTGCGCCGGTCCGGGTCCGAAGAAGAACTGCGGCAGGCGCTGGCCCGGTTTTCGCCGCTCGCGGCGATTTCCGTCGGCGTCGTCGCGGCGAGCGGCGTCTACCTGGGACTGCGGATCGTCCCGTCGTTCTCCGCGCTGTGGACGACCACGTACGGGATCCTGCTGCTGCTCAAGCTGTCCGGGTTCGTGGTGCTACTGGCACTCGCCAACCTCGGCCGGATCGCGGTGCGCCGCCGGATGACCGCCGGCGGCGTGGCGACGGCGACCAGGATGCGGGTCACCGTCGCCACCGAGGTCGCGATCGCCGCCGTGGTACTGCTGCTCGCGGCGATCCTCTCCACTACCGCTCCTTGAGCGTCACGGCCGCGGGATGTTGCGCAGGTTGCTGCGCGCCATGTCGACCATCTTGCCGACGCCGCCGTCCAGCACGGTCTTGCCCGCCGCCGCGGCGAACCCGCGCACCATCTTGCCGGTGATCTTCGGCGGGATGGACATCGCGTTCGGGTCGGTGACCAGCTCCACCAGCGCCGGGCCGGGGTGTGCGAAGGCCTTCGTGAGCGCTTCGCGGATGTCGCCGGGCTGTTCGACGCGGGTGGAGTGGATGCCGACGGCCTTGGCGATGGCGCTGAAGTCGACCGGCGCGTGGTCGGTTTCGAAGTCCGGCAGGCCGTCGACGAGCATCTCCAGCTTGACCATGCCCAGTGTGGCGTTGTTGAACAGCACCACCTTCACCGGGATGTCGTAGGCGGCCAGCGTGATCAGGTCGCCCATCAGCATGGCCAGGCCGCCGTCGCCGGAGATCGACACCACCTGGCGCTCCCGGGAAGCGAACTGCGCGCCGACGGCGTGCGGCAGCGCGTTGGCCATGCTGCCGTGCCGGAACGAGCCGATCACCCGGCGGCGGCCGTTCGGGGTGAGGTACCGCGCGGCCCAGACGTTGCCCATGCCGGTGTCCACGGTGAACACGGCGTCGTCGTCGGCCAGTTCGTCCAGAACGGCGGCGGCGTACTCGGGGTGGATCGGCGTGCGGTGCTCGATGTTCCTGGTGTAGGCGTCGACGACCTTTTCCAGCCCCCGCGCGTGTTCCCGCAGCATCTTGTCCAAAAAGGACCGATCGGTGCGTGGGCGCAGGAGCGGCAGCACCGCGCGCAGCGTCTCCTTGACGTTGCCGTGCACGGCGAGATCGAGCGCGCTGCGGCGGCCGAGCCGGGCCGCGTCGTTGTCGATCTGGACGGTCCGCGCCTGCGGAAGGTAGTCGTCGTAAGGGAAATCGGTGCCGAGCAGGACGACCCGGTCGGCTCGCTGCATCGCGTCGTAGCAGGCGCCGTAGCCGAGCAGGCCGCTCATGCCGACGTCGTACGGATTGTCGTACTGGATCCATTCCTTGCCCGCCAGCGAATGGCCGACCGGCGCGCCGAGCCGCTCGGCGAACTCCATCACCTCGGCGTGCGCCCCGCGGGTGCCCGCACCGGCGAAGAGCATCACCTTCTCGCCCGAGTTGAGCAGTTCGGCCAGTTCCGCGATCCGCTCGGCACCGGGGACCACGGGCGACGGGTGAACGAGGTGCACGACCTCGTCGTCCGCGGCCGCCGCCTTCCGCTCGGAGACGTCACCGGGGATGGTCAGCACGGCGACCCCGCCACGGCCGACCGCGGTCTGCATCGCGACGCGCAGCAGGCGCGGCATCTGCTCGGGCTGTGAGACCAGTTCGCTGAAGTGGCTGCATTCGACGAAAAGCCGGTCGGGGTGGGTCTCCTGGAAGTAGCCGGTGCCGACCTGCGCGGACGGGATGTGCGAGGCGATCGCGAGGACCGGCGCGCCGCTGCGATGGGCGTCGTACAGGCCGTTGATCAGGTGGAGGTTGCCCGGTCCGGCGCTTCCGGCACAGACGGCGAGCTTGCCGGTCACCTGCGCTTCGGCGGCGGCCGCGAACGCGGCGGACTCCTCGTGGCGGACGTGCACCCACTCGATGCCGTCGGTGCGGCGCACGGCGTCGACGATCGGGTTGAGGCTGTCTCCGACGATGCCGTAGATCCGCTCGACACCGGCGTCGCGCAGCGTGCGTACCAGCTGTTCGGCCACTGTAGCCATGATCGTTTCTCCTTGTCCGGCACCCGAAGTTCCGCTGACTCCAGCATCCGCCGGATCTCAGTATGCGTCCAATGCCGATAAGCTGCTGGGTCCATGTCGTGAGAGTATGGATTCATGGATCTGCAAGTGCTGCGCTGGTTCCAGGCCGTCGCCGACGGCGCGACGGTGACGGAAACGGCCGCGCGAGCCCACATCACGCAGCCCGCGCTGTCGCGGGCGCTGGCCAGGATCGAGCACGAGGTCGGTGCCGCGGTGTTCCAGCGGGTCGGCCGGGCGCTGCGGGTGACCCCGGCCGGGCGGGTGTTCAAAGCGCACGCCGACGAGATCCTCGACGCCTACGACCGCGGGGTGCGCGCGGTCGGGGACGTCGTCGACCCCGAAGCCGGCGTGATCCCGCTGGCGTTCCTGCACACCTTCGGCACCTGGCTGGTGCCGCCGCTGCTGAGCGGTTTCCGTGAGAACCACCCGAAAGTGCGGTTCGCGCTGACCCAGCACGGCGAAGAAGGGCTCATCCAGGAACTGCTCGACGGCACCGCGGACCTGGTGATCACCAGCGGTGATCCCGGCGATCCGCTGCTGCACTGGGAGCGCCTGCTGGTCGAGCCGCTGTGGCTGGCCGTGCCACCGGGTCACCGGCTCGCGCGGCGCAGGCGGGTGCGCCTCGCGGAGGTGGCGGACGAGACGTTCATCCTGCTGCGGCAGGGATACGGCCTCCGCGCCACCACCGAACGGCTGTGCCGGGAAGCGGGGTTCACGCCGCGGGTCGGCTTCGAGGGCGAGGAGGTCGAGACGCTGCGGGGACTGGTCACGGCCGGGCTCGGCGTGTCGCTGCTGCCGCTCCCCCAGACCGCCGCGTTCCCGCTGGCCACCGGCAAACCCGCGGCGCCGCATCTGCGCGTGACCGACGTCGTCAGCACGCGCGACATCGGCCTGGCCCGGCTCGCCGGGCGCATGCTGCCCCCGGCGTCGGAGAACTTCCGGGTACACGTCGTCGAAGCCACCCGGGCCATACTCGGGACATGAAGTGGTTGAACCAGGGCACGAACCTGCTCGCCGAGACCGTCGCCGGGCTCGGCGACGCCGAATTCGACGAGCCGAGCGGCCTGCCGGGGTGGACCCGGCGGCATCTGCTCGCGCATGTGGCCGCCAACGCGGAGGCGTTGCAGCGTCTCGTCCAGTGGGCGCGCACGGGAGAGCGGACTCCGATGTACGCCTCCGCGGACCAGCGCAACGCCGACATCGAAGCGGGCAGCAGGCTTCCCGCGGCGCGCCTGCGCGAGTGGATGTCCGAGGCCGCGGCGAAACTGGGCGAAGACCTGGCCGCGTTGCCCGCCGACGCCTGGGAAAACCCGGTCTCCACCGCCCAGGGCAAGCTCATTCCCGCGACCGAGATCCCGTGGATGCGCACCAGGGAGGTCTGGATCCACACGGTGGACCTCGACGCCGGAGTGGGCTTCGAGGACTTCCCCGCCGACCTGTGCGCCGCCCTGCTGACCGACGTCACCGGTGCGCGGTCGGGAGACCACGGTGTTCTCCTGCGCGCCACCGACTGCGACGACGTCTGGCGGATCACCGGCACCGGCCCGGCGGCCGAGGTGTCGGGCACGCGAGCGGCTCTGGCCCGCTGGGTCACCGGCCGCGGCACCGGCGGACTGACCCCGCCGACTCCCCCGGAGCTGGGCCGCTGGCTGTGAACATCTTGCTTGCGTGACGGCCGACACCGAAGCTACACTTCGGCCGCCCCAGAAGGGAGCACCGCTGTGCAGCTGGTGGACTCCGCACACGTCGACACGTTCTGCCGGGACAACCTCCCGCCCGGCGAACTGTGGCCCGAATTCCGGTTCGACCTGCCGGAATTGCGCTACCCCGGCAGACTGAACTGCGCCGAACAGCTGCTCGACGAGACGATCCGCGCGTTCGGCGCGGACCGCCCATGCCTGCGCACTCCGGCCGAAACCTGGACATACGGCGATCTTCGGCGCCGGAGCAACCAGGTGGCCCGCGTGCTGACCGAGGATTTCGGCCTGGTGCCGGGAAATCGCGTGCTGCTGCGGGGGCCGAACAACCCGTGGCTGGTCGCGACCTGGTTCGCCGTCCTCAAGGCGGGCGGGGTCGTGGTCACCACCATGCCGCTCCTGCGAACCGGTGAGATCACCTCGCTGTTCGAACTCACCCGCCCCATGCTTTCGGTGTGCGACACGCGGTTCACCGAAGACCTCCGCGCCGCCGATCCCGGCCTGCCCATGCTGGTCTACGGCGGCGACGAGCCCGGCGACCTGATCACCCGCGCCGCCACGAAAAGCACGGAGTTCACGACGGTGGACACCGCGGCCGACGACGTCGCCCTGCTCGCGCCGACTTCCGGCACGACCGGGAACCCCAAGGCCACCATGCATTTCCACCGCGATGTGCTCGCGAACGCCGACACCTTCGGCAAACACGTCCTCAAAGCCACCGCGGACGACGTCTTCACCGGGACCCCGCCGATCGGGTTCACCTTCGGGCTCGGTGGATTGGTGATCTTCCCGATGCGGGCCGGCGCGTCGGCGTTGCTGCTGGAGCGGGCGAACCCCGGGGAACTCGCGGACGCCATCGCCCGGCACCGGGTCACGGTGCTGTTCACCGCGCCCACGGCGTACAAGGCGATCCTCGCGACCGGGAAGGCGGGCGGCCTGGTGAGCCTGCGCCGCTGCGTGTCCGCCGGCGAATACCTGGCGAAACCGGTGTGGGAGGAGTTCTTCCGCACCACCGGGATCCGCATCATCGACGGGATCGGCGGCACCGAACTGCTGCACATCTTCATCGCGGCGGCCGACGACGACATCCGGCCAGGGTCCACCGGCAAACCCGTTCCCGGCTTCCACGCCGCCGTCCTGGACGACGACGGCGACCCGGTGCCGGACGGTGTCGCGGGCAGGCTCGCGGTGAAGGGACCCACTGGCTGCCGCTATCTCGCCGACGAACGCCAGCGGGTGTACGTCCACAAAGGATGGAACATCACCGGCGACACCTTCGTCCGCGACAGCGACGGCTACTACTGGTACCAGGCCCGCAATGACGACATGATCATCTCGTCCGGCTACAACATCGCCGGGCCCGAGGTCGAAACCGCGCTGGCAGGCCATCCCGACGTCCTCGAAGCCGCGGTGGTCGGCGCCCCCGACCCCGAACGCGGCACGATCGTGAAGGCGTTCGTGGTGTTGCGCGAAGGTGCCTCAGCCGATGAGGCGAAAGTCGTGGAGCTGCAGGAGTTCGTCAAAGGCGCGATCGCGCCCTACAAGTACCCGCGCGATGTCGAGTTCGTCCCGGAGCTCCCGAAGACCGGCACCGGCAAGATCCAGCGCTTCCTGCTACGGCAACTCGCCGCCCACCGCGAGTGACCTCTCCGCCATCTGTCGACAGATGGCGATCCCTTGGTTCGTAAGAGATCACGTGATGTCGACATCTCGTGGGGTCCGCCTCAGGCAACCCGAGACGCAACGGCCAGCTGAGTCATATACCGCTTCACAATCCGGCCGCCATACCGACGATCGATCAGATCCCCGATACACCCCAACAACCCCAACCGAGCGTCAGCACCCATAGCCCGATGCCCGGAGTACGTCGACAACAGGTTCAAATACTCGGAAGTCGTATACCCCTGTTCCCACTCGTACCGAAAAAACCGCACATCCCCAAACCGCCCAGACCGCTCGAACTCCTCAGCCTCCCGAGGCACATCAGCACCCGGAGTAAGCCGCAACCCTGGCGGCGTCGCCGGATCAAACCGCTCGTAACACCTCTGCACCTCAACAAAAAGCGCCTCACTACCCCCAGCCACATGATGAGTGGACACCACCGCCAGCGCTCCGCCCACCCGCAACGCGTCGGCAGCCTTCACCACCCGCACAGCCGGATCCACCCAATGAAACGCCGTCGCCGACAGGACTGCGTCAAACCCGGCGTCAGGCAAAACCCAGTCCTCAAAAGCGGAAACCACCACCTCGGCCCGAGGAAAACCGACAAGATTGCGCCGAGCGACAGCAGCCATCTCCGCACCCAACTCCACCGCCACGACCTCACACCCGAGTCGAGCCAGCGGCACGGTCGCCTGCCCTGTCCCGCAACCGATTTCCAGCACCCGGGACGAGGAACCCAAGTCGGTCACCCGGACAAGGTCCTCGAACATCCGTGACGGATATCCGGGCCGGGACCGGTCGTAGAGAGCGGCGTCTTCGGTGAAGGTTCTACGCAGGCGCTCCCGATCTTCGTCCACGAACGCAGGTTACCGGCCGCCCAGCGCCTTGGCGCCCGGCGGAAGACGGTCGGGGTACCGCGTGATGGCGTCCTTCAGGGCACGCACCGCTCGCGACGGTTCCAGGTCGCGGCGGTAGGCGAACTGGACGGCGCGGCTCAGGCCGGGGGCGCTGAACCGCGTCATCCGGAAGCGGTCTCCGACGACGGTGCTCGGCACGACGGCCAGCCCGATTCCCGCGTTCACGAATTCGAGCACGGCGTCCATCTCGCCGCCCTCGATCGCGAACTTCGGTTCGAAGCCCTCGGCGCGGCACGCGGCCACAGTGGCCTCCCGGAGGTCGTATCCACGGCGGAACATGACCAGCGGAAGTCCTTTCAGGTCACCGATCTTGATCTGCGCGTCCGGTACCGGCGCCGGTGACGTCTTCGGCGAGATCACGACGAGTTCTTCCTCGAACAGCGGCAGCATCGACAGTCGCGGATCGTCGTGCAGCCGCGAGTCGACGATCATCGCGAGGTCCAGCGCTCCTTCGGAAAGCGACGTCTGCAGGTCCCGTGAGCCGCCCTCGGTCAGGACGATTTCGATCCCGGGGTACGTCCGGCAGAACGCCGAGAGCATCGACGGCAGCAGTCCCGTGCACAGGCTCGGGGTCGCGCCCAGGCGTACCCGGCCGCGGCCGAGCTCGTCCAGTTCCCGGATCGCGCGGTAGGCGGTGTCCGTCTCCGCCAGGATCCGGCGGGCGATGGGCAACAGCGTCTCCCCCGCCTCCGTCAGGGACACGTTGCCTCGGATGCGGTGGAACAGGCTCGCGCCGACGTCTTTCTCGAGCGCCCGGACCTGCTGGGACAGCGAAGGCTGCGCGACGCGCATCTGTTCGGCGGCGTGGGTGAAGTGACGGGTCTCCGCGACGGCGACGAAATACGCGAGCTGCTGGAACTGCATGAGCCCATCATAGCCAAAGCCTCTCGAGATGAGAGTTAGCATCTGTTTGCCCTCTATTGGTACTAGGCATACCGTCGAATCCGTGGTAGTTGATCTCGCAACGCGCAAACGTTCGGCGGCGCGCACCTTCTGGGACTCGACGATCGGGAAGAAGGCGGTCATGGCCGTCTCCGGCCTGATGATGCTCGGGTTCCTGTTTTTTCACATGCTCGGCAACCTGAAAATCTTCTTCGGGCCGACCGACTTCAACGGATACGCCGCCTGGCTGCGCACGATCGGCGAGCCGGTGCTGCATCACGAGTGGTTCCTGTGGATCATGCGCGCCGGCCTGCTCGTCGCACTGGTCGCCCACGTCGTCGCGGCGGCGCAACTGTCCAAACGCGACCTCCGGGCGCGTCCGGTGCGCTACCAGCACGGACAGCGGGCGAAGGCGACGTTCGCCACCCGCACCATGCGCTGGGGCGGCGTGATCCTGGCGCTGTACATCGTCTGGCACATCCTCGACCTGACCGTCGGCGTGGCGAACCAGGATTTCAAGGCGGGCCAGCCGCATCACAACGTCGTCGCGGACTTCCAGGTGTGGTGGGTCAACGTCATCTACCTCGTCGCGATCGCGATGGTCGGCATCCACATCAACCACGGGTTCTGGAGCGCCGCGCAGACCCTCGGCGTCAACCGGCCGGCGCGTGACAAGGCGATCAAAACCCTCGGCACGACCCTCGCCGTGGTGATCACGGCGGGTTTCGCGGTCGTTCCCCTCGGCGTGATGACAGGACTGGTGAGCTGACATGCTCGACTACACCGTCGGCGAACCCATCGCCGACACCAAAGCACCGCAAGGCCCCATCGAAGGACGTTGGCAGGAAAGGAAGTTCTCGGCCAAGCTGGTCAACCCGGCGAACCGGCGCAAGCACCGGGTCATCGTGGTGGGCACCGGGCTCGCGGGCGGTTCGGCGGGCGCGACCCTCGCCGAGCAGGGCTACCACGTCGTCCAGTTCTGCTTCCAGGACTCCCCGCGCCGCGCGCATTCCGTCGCGGCACAGGGCGGGATCAACGCGGCCAAGAACTACCGCAACGACGGCGACTCGGTGTATCGGCTCTTCTACGACACGGTGAAGGGCGGTGACTTCCGCTCCCGGGAGTCCAATGTGTACCGATTGGCCGAGGTCTCGGGCCAGATCATCGACCAGGCCGTGGCACAGGGTGTCCCGTTCGCGCGGGAATACGGCGGCCTGCTCGACACCCGATCTTTCGGCGGCGTCCAGGTGCAACGCACCTTCTACGCACGCGGCCAGACCGGGCAGCAGCTCCTGATCGGCGCGTACCAGGCGCTGTCGAAGCAGATCGACGCCGGCAACGTCGAACTCCACGCCCGCACCGAGATGCTAGACCTCGTCGTGATCGACGGCAAAGCCCGCGGCATCGTCACGCGCGACCTCGTCACCGGCAAGGTCGAGACCCATCTCGCCGACGCCGTCGTGCTCGCCACCGGCGGCTACGGCAACCTCTTCTACCTCTCCACCAACGCCAAGGGCTCCAACGCCAGCGTGATCTGGCGGGCCCACAAACGCGGCGCCTACCTGGCGAATCCCTGCTACACGCAGATCCATCCGACCTGCATCCCGCGGTCGGGCGAGCACCAGTCGAAACTCACGCTGATGAGCGAGTCACTGCGCAACGACGGCCGGATCTGGGTGCCGAAGCAGAAGGGCGATCCGCGTCCGCCGGGCGAGATCCCCGAAGACGAGCGCGACTACTACCTGGAGCGGATCTACCCCAGCTTCGGCAACCTGGTCCCGCGCGACATCGCCTCGCGCGCGGCGAAGAACCAGTGCGACGCCGGTTTCGGGGTCGGGCCGGGCGGGCTCGGGGTGTACCTCGACTTCGCCGACGCGATCACACGCCTCGGGCGGCCCGCGATCGAAGCCAGCTACGGCAACCTTTTCGACATGTACGAGCGCATCACCGCGGAGAACCCGTACGAGACCCCCATGCGCATCTATCCCGCGATCCACTACACGATGGGCGGGCTGTGGGTCGACTACGACCTGCAGAGCACCATCCCGGGCCTGTTCGTGATCGGCGAGGCGAACTTCTCCGACCACGGCGCCAACCGGCTCGGCGCCTCCGCGCTGATGCAAGGGCTCGCGGACGGCTACTTCGTCCTCCCCTCGACAGTCAACGACTACATCGCGCGCGGCGGCTTCGAAGACATCGCCGCGGACAACCCGGCGGTCGCCCAGGTCGAGGCCGAGGTCACCGAGCGGCTCCACAAACTACTGTCCAACAAAGGCGACCGGACGGTCGACTCGTTCCACCGCGAACTGGGCACGCTGATGTGGGAGTACTGCGGCATGGCCCGCAGCGAGGCCGGGCTGCGCAAGGCACTCGAGCGGATTCCCGAGCTGCGCAAGGAGTTCTGGAACTCGGTCAAGGTTCCCGGCTCGGGCGAAGCGCTGAACCAGGAGCTCGAAAAGGCCAACCGGGTCGCGGATTTCCTCGAGTTCGGCGAGCTTCTCCTGCTCGACGCACTGGCACGCGAGGAGTCCTGCGGCGGGCACTTCCGCGAGGAACACCAGACCACCGAAGGCGAAGCGCAACGCGACGACGAACACTTCAGCTACGTCGCGGCCTGGGAGTACACCGGCGAGAACCCGGTGCTCCACAAGGAAAACCTCGAGTTCAGCTACGTCCACCCCACCCAGCGGAGTTACACGTGAAGCTCACCGTTCGCATCTGGCGCCAGGCCGGCCCCGACAGCGAGGGCGGCCTGGTCACCTACCCGGTCGACGACATCAGCCCGGACATGTCGTTCCTGGAGATGCTCGACGTCCTCAACGAGGAACTCGTGCTGCGCGGCGAAGAACCGGTCGCGTTCGACCACGACTGCCGCGAAGGCATCTGCGGCGCGTGCGGCGTCGTGATCAACGGCCGCGCGCACGGACCCGAGCAGACCACCACCTGCCAGCTGCACATGCGCGCGTTCCGCGACGGCGACGTGATCGACGTCGAGCCGTGGCGCGCCCAGGCCTTCCCGATCATCAAGGACCTCGTCGTCGACCGCTCGGCGTTCGACCGGATCGTGCAGTCGGGCGGCTACGTCACCGCCCCGACCGGCAGCGCACCCGACGCGCACGCCACACCGGTGCCCAAACCGGACGCGGACCTGGCCTTCGACAACGCCACCTGCATCGGCTGCGGCGCCTGTGTGGCGGCGTGCCCGAACGGCTCGTCGATGCTGTTCACCTCGGCGAAGGTGACACACCTGAACCTGCTGCCGCAGGGGCAGCCGGAACGCGAACAGCGGGTACTCGACATGGTCGGGACCATGGACGACGAGGGTTTCGGCGGCTGCACCAACAGTGGCGAATGCGTCGCGTCCTGCCCCAAGGGCATCCCGTTCACCAGCATCGTCAACCTGAACCGGGAGTTCCTGCGGGCCTCCCGGTCTTCACGGAAGTGAGCTCAGGCCTTCGGCTCGAGCAGGACGAGCGCGATCTCGCGGTCGGTCTTCTTCTGGTAGTCGGCGTAGTTCTTGTGGTCGGCGGTGATCAGCGGCCACATGCGGGCCCGCTCTTCGGCGGTCGCGACCCTGGCCTGCATGCCGACGGCCGGCTTGCCCTGCACGGACACCTCGACCTCGGGCTTGGCCTGGATGTTGAGCAGCCACAGCGGCGGCTGGTCGTCGCCACCGCGTGACGCGACGACCACCAGCGCGTCGCCCTCCCGCAGCGGCGAGGTCAGCATCACCGAGCGCGGCTGGCCCGTCTTGCGGCCGATCGTGGTCAGCTCGACAACGGGCATGTTCGAGACGTGCAAGCCCAGCCGCCCGCCACTGATCTTGACCAGGCCTCGGTGGACGGCGTTCATCGTCTTCAGGATCGTGTCGCTCGGCATGCCGTCAACATACCAGCGGTATGGCAGGTCAGGGCTTGCGGCCGACCCCGGCGTAGGGCAGCGAGTTGACCGTTGGGTCGTCAGACATGTCCCCGACGCCCTGCGGCCGCCACATCGCGCAGCCGACCAGCCCCGGCTCAACGAGTTCGTAGCCGTCGAAAAACCGGATCACCTCATCGTAGGTGCGGGGATAGGGCTGGTTCTGGGTGCTTTTGTAGGCCTCGACGGCTTCGGGTAGCCGCGCGGCCTCCGTGTCGGCGGCGACATGCGAGACGGCCAGGAAGCTGCCCGGGGCGAGCCTGTCGCGGTAGCGGGCGAGGATGGCCTCCGGATTCCAGGCGTCCGGGACGAAGTGCAGCAACAGCAGCATGAACAGCCCGACCGGCTGGTCGAAGTCCAGCAGCCGGGCGGTTTCGGGCGCGTCGAGGATGTCGTCGACGTCGCGCAGGTCGGCCTGGATCACCTCGCAGCGGTCATTGCCCTCGAGCAGCATCCGGCTGTGCGCGACGGCCACCGGCTCCCGGTCGACGTAGACCACCCGGCATTCCGGATCGGCGCGCTGCACGATTTCGTGCAGATTCCCGACGGTCGGAATACCGGAACCGATGTCGAGGAATTGCCGGACTCCCGAATCAACCATGAATCCGGCCGCGCGGCGCAGGAATGCCCGATTCAGCCGGGACGCGTCGCGAACACCCGGCATGATCTTCAGTATTTTCTCACCCAGTTCGCGATCGGCCTGGAAATTGTGATCGCCGTCGAGCCAGTAGTCGTATACCCGGGCCGGATTGGGCACACTCGTATCGACGTCGGGCGGCACCCAGTCGAGGCGCTCGGTCACCGTGGTCCCCCGTTTTCGTCGGCGGAAGTGCTTGTCGAATGGGCGAGTGTAGCCGCGATGCTCGTCCGTTTGTGTGGATATCCGCGCGCGTTTTCCGTCTTCTCCCGCCGCGGAACTAGTGTTGCCGGATGCCGGCCGACCCGCGGGATCAGGTCCGGGCAGTTCCCGGCCGTCTGCCGCTGCTCGGGCACAGCGTTTCCCTGCTGCGCGGCCCGGTGAAATTCCTGGCTTCCTTGCGCTCCCACGGCGAACTGGTCCGGCTGCACCTCGGCCCGCTGCCGGTGTACCTGGTCACCACCCCGGAACTGGCCTGGCAGATCCTGGCCGTCGACGCCGACAAGTTCGACAAGGGCATCGTCTTCGACAAGATGCGCCCGCTGTTCGGTGACGGCATCGCGACGTCGAACGGCGAGTTCAACCGGCGGCAGCGCCGGATGGTACTGCCCGCCTTTTCCCGCGGCAGGATCGCCGGATACGCCGCGTCCACAGTGACCCCGCTGGCCGCACGGCTGGCTGATTCCTGGTGCCACGGCCAGGTTGTGGCGCTGGACGAGGAACTTCAGGACCTGGCACTGAGCGTCTCCGGCCAGACGCTGTTCTCCACCGAACTCGGCCGGGAGGTGCTCGACGAGATCCAGCGGTCGATCCCGATCATGCTCGACTACGTGCTCGTGCGAGCCTTCTCGTCAAAGGTGATCGAAAAGCTGCCCATCAAGGCGAACCGGGAATTCGACGCGGCCGCCGCGCGCCTCCGGAAGGTGATACCGGACGTCATCGTCAACGCCAGGGCCGACGGCGGTGACCACGGCGATCTGCTATCGACCTTGCTGCTGGCCACCGACGAGGACACCGGCGAACCAATGACCGACGAGCAGATCCACGACGAGGTCATCACGATCCTCACCACCGGCGCCGAAACCACCGCCGTGGCACTGGCCTGGTTCTTTCACGAAATCGGGCAGCACGGCGACATCGAACGGCGGTTCCACGCGGAGGTCGACGAAGTGCTGGGCGGACGGCCCGCCACCTTCGACGACGTTCCCCGGCTCGGGTACACCCAGCAGATCGTCAACGAGGTCCTGCGCCGGAACCCGCCACTGATCCTCATGCGGCGGACCCGGGAAACCGTGGACATCGCCGGGGTTTCGCTGCCGCCGGGGACCGAGGTCGCCGTCAGCCAGCACACCCTGCACCAGGATCCGCGCTGGTTCCCCGATCCCGCCAGGTTCGATCCCGACCGGTGGGCGCCGGGAGCCGCCGCTTTGCCGAAAGGTGCCTACATTCCTTTCGGTGCCGGGGCCCGGCTTTGCCCGGGGCACGTGTTCGCGCCGATCGAAATCACCATCGCGGCGGCGACACTGGCCGCGCGGTGGCGGCTGGTCCCGTTACCAGGGAAAACCGTGTACCCCAAGATCACCGCGACAATGCAGCCCAACCGGCTGCCGATGACGGTGATAGCACGGCACGAATGATCCACCGCGCCACCACCTTGCAGGGAACGAACCCCTGTCGGGTGTAGCGTTTTCGCCTTCAAGAGTTTCCGGATTCGGAGGATTTCCCGTGCGACTGCCGGTGAAGGCGATCACCGCGTTGTTCGCCTGTTGTGCTTTGCTCGGCAGCGCCGCCGCCGCCGCGCCGCAGGCACTGGCAGCGGAAGTGAACTGCTCGGACACCGACCTCCCGGTGGCCGGTCCCATCGCACCGGCGACCATGCACGGCCGGTTGTGCCTGCCTTCGGGCGCCACGCCGGCCGCCGTGCAACTGCTGGTCCACGGCGGCACCTACAACAGCGCCTACTGGGATCTTCCTTACGACCCAAGCCATTACTCCTATCAGCGCGACATGGCGAAGAACGGGTTCGCCACCTTCGCGGTCGACCGGCTCGGCACCGGCCGGAGCACCAAGCCGTTCAGTGTCCCGCTGCTGATCGGCGCGGAGGCGCGGTCACTGCACGACGTCGTCGGTCATCTCCGCGCCGGCCGGGTCGACGGGCTGCCGTTCGCCAAGGTCGTCATCGTCGGGCATTCCGTGGGCTCGGGCATCGTGGCCGCCGAGGCCGCGACCTATCACGACGTCGACGGCGTTGTCCTGAGCGGAATCACGCATCTGCCTTCGGTTCCGGCGCTCGCGCTGGGCGCCGCGCTCGGGCTGCAGCCGGTCTTCCTCGACTCCGACCTCGCCCGGCTCGGCAGCGATCCGTTGTATTTCGCGACCAGGCCGGGCGCCCGCGCGGGACTGTTCTACGCGCAGGGCAACGCCGATCCGCGGGCGATCGCGGCCGACGAGGTCACCAAGGACCAGGTCTCCGTGCCGGGGATGGGAACCGTGGCGGTGTTCGGCATCGTGCTTCCGGCGACACTCGGTATCGACGTGCCCGTTTTCCAGGCCGTCGGCGGGAATGACATTCTGTTCTGCGGTTTACTCGCGCTGCGCGATTGTTCCAGCGCCGAACGGCTGCGGGTACAGGAAGCGTCCTATTTCAGCCCATCGGCAAATCTTTCCACCTATGTGCTGCCGAACGCCGGACATTCGCTGGGTCTGCATCAGAACGCTGACCAGTATCGGAACGCGACCCGGGTCTGGCTGGGGCAGCGAATCGGCGTCGTCCCGAGTGTTGTCACCCGATCGGATCATCGGTGATCCGGCTGTGCTCGATAGAATCCACCGTCGCCCCGCGGCGATTCCGTGCCAGAGCGTCTCAGACCACTGGACAGGCTGACATGTGTGCCCCCTTTTCGAATAACGAGGACTCGGCGGAACCGGGCGGCTCCCCCGAAGAGGCCAGGGCCCGGCGGGCGAAACTCGCGCGCAAATGGGCGTATCTGATCAGCACCACGGCTTATCTTCCGCTCCAGCACACCGAGGTCGAGCGGCAACTGCTGGAACTGGTCGACAGGCTGTTCGACTCCGTCCTCAGCGAGCCGTTCGAAAGCGCACCCGCCGGCGAGGCCGGCACCCGGCTCGTGGAGCTGCAGTGTGTCGGCCGCGACAGCATCCGCCGCTCGGTGGAGGTGCTCGGCAAGGCCATGCTGCGCGAGCCCGAACTGAGCCGCGCGGACAATCTCGCCGACCGCATCGTGCTGGTGCTCGGCGAGATGACGGCGGACTACAGCGAAACGCTCAGGCTGGTCACCCAGCAGCGGCAGGAGCTGCTCAACCAGTCGCTGCTCAACGTCGCCCGGGATTCGCGGCGCAAGCTGAAGATCAGCCGGGCGCAGTTCGACGAGATCTTCTCCCGCACCACCAGCGGTGTCGCGCTCACCGAGCTCGACGGCCGGTTGCTGCGCGCCAATCCCGCGCTCGCCAAGACGTTGCGGCGGTCCACGGCCGAGCTCGCCGAACTCACCCTGTTCGACCTCGTCCACGCCGAAGACGTCGACGATCTGCGCGACGCGTACCAGGAGCTGCTCGCCGACCAGACCCGGCTACGGCAGACGTGCCGTCTCCTCGCCCAGGACGGCGAGACGATGTGGGCGTCCTTCACCGCGACACTGGTCCGCGACGAAGAGGGCGAACCACACCATTTCGTGACGATCATCGACGACGACACCGAGGTTTCGCTGCTGCAGCGACGGCTGAGCCACCAGTCGCTGCACGACGCGCTGACCGGCCTGCCGAACCGGCAATTCTTCAGCACCCGCTTGGAAAACGCGCTCCGGCACGCCGACCCGGCCACCGGCATCACGCTCTACCATCTCGATCTCGACGGATTCTCGCTGGTCACCGACGGCCTCGGCCACGACGTGGGCGACAGGCTGCTCAAGACCGTCGCGGGCAGGCTGCAGAGCATCTTCGCGCCGGAGAACGCGATCGTCGCCAGGGTCGGCGGCGACGAGTTCTGCGTCCTCGTGGTGAACACGCCGGGCACCCCGGACGTCGTCACCACGGTCCGCCGCATCCACCAGGAGCTCTCCGCCCCGATCTACGTCAACGGGCACCGCGGGGTGGCGGCGTCGGCGAGCATCGGCGTGGTGCACCGCCCGGCGCGGGACACCGATCCGGCCGAGCTGCTGCGGGCGGCGGACATGACGCTGCGGCGCGCCCGGCGCAACGGGCACCGGCAGTGGCAGCTGTTCGACGCGGCGCAAGATCTGCGTGACCGCAAGGCGTTCAGTCTCGCCGCGACCATGCCGGGCGCCTGGGAGACCGGCGAGATCCGGGTCGTCTACCAGCCGATGGTGCGTCTCGGCGACGAGCGGGTCATCGGTATCGAGGCGTTGCTGCAGTGGGATCACCCCGAGCTCGGTCCCCTGCCGCATGGCCGGTGCCTGAAGGTGGCCGACGAGACTGGGCTGAGCCTGCCGCTCGGCAACTGGTTCGTGCGATCGGCCTGTGAGGAGATGCGCGGCTGGCAGACCCGCTCCGGTCAGGACCTGCCGCTCGCCCTCGGGCTGACGCCGAATCTCGCGGCCGACCCGGACCTGGTCGGCGGGATCCAGCGCACCCTCGACGAGACCGGGTTGAGCCCGGAGTGGCTGCGTCCCGGCTTTCCCATCCAGGCGCTGCTGACCGACCACGGCGAGGCGGTCGACAATGTGCGCGTGCTGGCCGACATCGGCATCGAGTCCGAAGTGCACGGGTACGGCGCCACGGGTGACGTGGAATGCCTGGAGGACCTTCCGGTGCAGGCCGTCCGGGTCGCGCGGCGGCTCGTCCAGCGGCAGACCGAGCGGGCCGGCGAAGACTCCCTCGTCGCGCGGTCGCTGACGAACCTGATCGAAATCGCGCACCTGGCCGGGGTGGACGTCATCGTCGACGGCATCCGGACCGGGCGGCAGGCGAGCTGGTGGCGCGCGGCAGGCGGCGACGTCGGCGCGGGACGCCACTTCCGCCCGGCGCCCGGCGGCCTGCCCGCGCCCGCGGCGAGGAACTAGCGATGGACGCGCACACCGATCCCCTGCCCCGGCTCGCACTGGGCCCGGTCGGTGTCGTCGTCGCGGTGCAGATCGCCGTGCTCACCGCACTCTCCGGCCGATACGGATTCCACCGCGACGAGCTGTATTTCCTGGCCGCCGGCGCCCGCCCGGACTGGGGTTATGTCGACCAGCCACCGATCACGCCGGTGCTCGCGCACCTGTCGGCGACCGTCTTCGGCGACACCCCGAGCGGGGTGCGAGTCGCCGCTACCCTGATCGGCGCGGCGACGGCCATCGTCGTCGCGCTGGTCGCCAGGGAACTGGGCGGCGGCCGGGGCGCACAGGTGCTGTCGGCCGTGGCGGCGGCGTTGTCGTCGTTCGTGCTCGCGGTGTCGCACATGCTGTCCACCACGACCGTCGACGTGCTCATGTGGACGGTGATCGGTTTCTTCGCTCTGCGCTTGCTGCGTACCGGTGACGGGCGCTGGTGGATCGCCGTCGGCGCGGCTGTCGGTGTCGGGCTCGAGAACAAATGGCTCGTGTTGCTCCTGGTGGCCGCGCTCGGTATCGCGCTGCTGGTCACCGGCCCGCGAGAGGTCTTGCGCAGCGGCTGGCTCGCCGCCGGTGTCGTGGTGGCCGCGGTACTCGCGGCGCCGACGGTGCTTTGGCAGGCCGCGCACGGTTTCCCGCTGCTGACCGTCGCTAGCGGGATCAGTGAGGACGACGGCGCCGAGAACCGGATCCTGTTCGTGCCCATGCAACTGGTCTACGTCTCGCCGGTGCTGGTCCCGGTGTGGCTCGCCGGGATCGTGCGGCTGTGGCGGGACCCGGCGCTGCGCTGGGCCCGCGCGCTCGCGGTGAGCTACCCGGTCCTGTGTGTCGGATTGCTGGTACTGGGCGGAAAACCGTACTACTCGGTGCCGCTCCTGGTGCTGCTGACCGCGGCCGGTGCGGAACCGGCGCTACGCTGGCTCGATCGGGGACGCCGCACGGTCCGGCGTTCCGTCGCCGCCGTCTTGGCCGTGGTGGCCGCGGCGATCTCCGTGGTGATCGGCCTGCCCGTCCTGCCGGCCGCGGACCTGGGGCCGGTGCTCGCGATGAACCGGGAACCGGGCGAGCAGGTCGGATGGCCGGAGTTCGCGCACACGGTTTCGCTTGCCTGGAAACAGATTCCAGTGGAACAGCGAGGCACCGCGACGATCTTCACCAGCAGCTACGGGCAAGCGGGCGCGGTCGAGCGGTACCGCGAAGAGTACGGACTGCCACAGCCGCACTCCGGGCATATGTCCTATGCGGACTGGGGTCCGCCACCGGATACCATGACCGGGCCTGTGGTGCTGGTCGGCGGGTTCGAAGACATTTCCGAAACTCAGCGCCTGTTCACCGGCTGCCGGGTGGTCGCGGTGCACGACAACGGAATCGGCCTGGACAACGAGGAACAGGGCACCCCCATCGCACTGTGCTCCGGCCCCGCGGCACCGTGGTCGCAACTCTGGCCCGACCTCCGGCGCTTCTACTGAGGCTCACCACCTCCGCCATCTGTCGACAGATGGCGGTAGTTGCGGACGCCGGGTATCACGAGATGTCGACATCTCGTGATACCCACACCGCCTACAGGAAGAACGGTCCTGCTCATGAACCGCACCACGCCCGCCCCCTCCTCTCGCCGGACAGCGGCACGGCTGGCGACAGAAGTGCTCGCGCCGTGGGTGTGGGTGCTCGGGCTGCCGCTCGTCGTGGGCTGGGAAGTCACCGGGCACCACCTCGGCGAGACCTTGTTGTGGGGGCTCGTCGTCGGCATCACCGGGTCGCTGATCCCGATGGCCGTCATCATCCGCGGGGCACGGCAAGGGAAATGGGACAGCCACCACGTCACCGACCGTGCCGGACGGCTCGTCCCGTTCGCCGTCTGCATCCTCTCCCTCGGCGGTGGACTGGCCCTGTTGCTGGTCGGCAACGCGCCACATCGGATGATCGCGATGGCCGCGGCCGAGCTCGCCTGCCTGATCGCCGCGCTGGCCATCACCTTCGGCCTGAAGTTCAAGATCTCGATGCACGCCGTCGTCGCCGCGGGGGCGACCGTCATGCTCATCGTGGTCTACGGCCCGGTCATGGCGCTGCTCATCCCGTTGGTGATCTGGGTCTGCTGGTCGCGCGTCGAACTGCGCGACCACACCACGGCCCAGGTCGTCACCGGCACGCTGCTCGGCGCGGTGCTCGGCGGGGTGGTCTACTTCCTGGTGGCCGGTGCGCTATAACCGTTTTCCGGCCGGACAGGGAAAGGACTGCGGGTTTCCCGGCTCCGCACGTGGCAATCGACTCCCCGATGGCCGCCGTTATCAATCGGGACACTCGGGAAGCAGCTCCTTGACACGGCAATCGGGAAAACTTCCCCAGCGTGCTCCGGTCGTCCGGACGACCGGGCAGGACAGCACGCCGGGCAAGGGTTGCCCGGCAGGGCCCCATTTTGGGCGTGGTCATTGAGGTAGGATCGCTCGCGCCAAGATCATTTGTCCGCGTCAGGCCTGTGGTGCCGCATCGATGAGATATGTGTCAGCTGTTCTCTGTTGCTGTCCAAATCAAGGAAGGACCTGATGTCTGATTCGCCATCACCCGGCAGGCCGATCCCCCCGCCGTGGGAGCGCGAACAGGGAGGCGGCCGCGCCGGCTCGGCTGTCGTCGACGGCCTCCGAGCGCGACTTCGGCGTATTGCCCTGGTTTCGGTGGTCGTGGTGGCCGTGCTCGGCGCCGCGGGAATCGTGACCGTGGTTCTCGAACAATCACTGGCGACGCTGGTCGCCGTGTGCGTCGGGGCGGGCAGTGTGCTCGTGGTCGTGATCGCGGGCTCCCGCGCCGTTTCCGCCACCCGCTCGCTCAGCCAGGCGCAGTTCGCCGCCCCCGCCGAATTCGTCCCGGCCGCCGATCCCGCGCCGGTCGAGGCCGTGCGCGCGGCGGACTCGGATGACCCGGACCAGCGCCGGGAGGTGTTCGTCAAGCTGGCCCGGCGGCTGCAGTCCCTTGTCAACCGCGCGATCGGGCAGATCGACACGCTCGAACGCGATATCGAAGACCCCGAAATCCTGCGCGGCCTGTTCGGCGTCGACCACCTCGTCACCCGGGTACGCCGCCAGGCGGAGAACATCGCCGTCCTCGGCGGGGAAGCCCCCCAGCGCCGGTCGGTCAAACCGGTCAGCGTCTACGCCGTGCTGCGCTCCGCCGTCGCCGAAATCGAGCACTACAAGCAGATCTCGATCATCGGCGTCGAAGGCGCCCACCTGCACGGACACGTCGTCGCCGAGATCATCCACCTGCTCGCCGAACTGCTGGAGAACGCGACGACGTTCTCCGCCCCCGACTCCGGCAAGGTCGTACTGCGCGCGCAGAAGGTGACCGCCGGGCTCGCGATCGAAGTCCAGGACCGCGGTCTCGGAATGAACTCCGAGGACCTGGAGCAGATCAACCACCTGCTCGACGGCTCCACCACGATCGACATCACCGAACTGCTCGGCGACGGCCGGATCGGCCTCGCCGTGGTCAAACAGCTCGCCGGACGCCACCACGTCCGCGTCCGGTTGCAGACCAACGTGTTCGGCGGGATCGACGCCGCCATCGTGCTGCCACACCAACTCCTCGTCGACCCGCCGGTGGAGAAAGCCACCCCTCGGCCGGCTCCGCAGTCGTCGCAGGCACCGCAGGCACCACAGGAGGCCCGTGTTCCCGCGGCGAACCTGCCGCCCGCGCCGGCGACCTACGGCAACGACGCACAGCGCGGCAACCCGTTGCCGATGCGTCAGCCCCGGCAACCGTCCGCGTCCGTTCCGCAGGCGCAGCCACCCGACCAAATCCGCAACGCGCTCGACGGAGCCCCCGCCGAACAGCCCGCACAGCCCGAACACCCGCCGCTGCCGCAACGGCGTGGGTCCTACCTGAGCCCGCAGCTGCGCGAGCCCACCTCCCCCACCCGGCCGCTCCCCGGCCACACCACGAATCTGATGGCCACCGTCCAGCAAGGCTTCAACCGCGGGCGCACCGAACAGGACCCGCCCGCCGAGACGCCCCAACCCCAGCACGGAACCACCCAAGGAGAGTCCCCATGGCCGACGACCTGACCTTTCTCCTGTCCCGGTTGGCGGAGAAAGTCCCCGGCACCCAGAGCGCGCTGCTGCTCTCGGCAGATGGGATGGCGAAGTACTGGCACGGCCTGGACCGTGACGGCGCGGACGCGCTGGCGGCGTTGTCCAGCGGGCTTTTCTCGCTGTCCCACCAAGTGGGCAGCCGGTTCGGCGGCGGCGGCGGGGTCCGGCAAGTCATCTCGGAACTCGGCGACATCATCCTGTTCGTCACCGCGGCCAGCACCGGCACCGTTCTCGCCGTCCTCGCCAGCCGTGACGTCGACGCGTCGATCCTGAGCTACGAGATGGGCAAGCTCAGCACCCAGGTGCCCGACCATCTCGCCACGCCCAGCCGCCAGCAGACCTATAGCGCCATCGACAACAGGATCAGGCGAGCATGACCGCTGCCGATCACGGGCACGACTTCGGCGAGCTGTGGGTCCGTCCCTACACCTCGACCGCGGGGCGGACCCAGCCCAGCACGCCGCTCGACCTCGTGTCGATCGTGCGCGCGACCGGTCGTGGCACGGTGGCACCGGAACGGCTCGGGCGGGAACACGCCCAGGCGCTGCACCTGTGCCACTCCCCCACGTCCGTCGCCGAGGTCGCCGCGCATCTGCGGCAGCCGGTGATGGTCACCAAGGTGCTGCTGTCGGATCTCATCGAGTCGGGTGCGGTCACCACGAGATACCCCAGGTTCGAAACCCCCACCCCGGAAAATTTGGAGAGATTGCTCCATGGTCTCCGACGCCTCTGAGGCGTACCCCATCCAGTTCAAGCTCATCGTCGCGGGTGGTTTCGGCGTCGGCAAGACGACGTTCGTCGGTGCGGTGAGCGAGATCGAGCCGCTCACCACCGAGGAGACCATCACCGCGGCCAGTATCGGCACCGACAGCCTGGACGGTGTCGAAGGCAAGCACACCACCACGGTCGCGATGGACTTCGGCCGGATCACCTTCGCCGCGGACAACATGGTGCTGTACCTGTTCGGCACACCGGGCCAGCAGCGATTCTGGTTCATGTGGGACGAACTGTCCCGCGGCGCGCTCGGCGCGGTCGTGCTGGCCGACACCCGGCGTCTGGAAGACTGCTTCGCGGCGGTCGAGTTCTTCGAACGGCGTGGCATCAGGTTCGTCGTCGCCATCAACGAATTCGACGGCGCGCACCCCTACACCGACACCGCTCTCCGGGCCGCGCTCGACCTCAAGGCGCACGTACCGCTCCTGCGGTGCGACGCCCGCAACGCCGGCTCGGCCAAGAGCGTGCTGATCCAGCTCATCGAACACATCGTCGCGGATTTCCCGTCACGTCAAGGGGAAACCGCCATCACCGCCACCGGATACGGAGCCACCAGCCATGCCCTATGACGAAGACCGTCTCATCACCGCCCCCGACGACCCGGAGGCCCCCCGCCGGATGGCGCGGATGCGCGAGCTCGGGCTGACCTCGCGTCCGGACCAGGAGTTCGACCAGTTCGCGGCCAGGCTCGCGCAGATCACCGGCGCGCCCTACGCGATGGTGAACTTCGTCGGCGACCAGGAACAGTACTTCGCCGGGCTCTACACGCCGTCCAACTCGGCGACCAGCTCCGCGCTGGAGGCCGCACAGGCCTCCGCGCACGGGAGCCCGGGCCGGACCATGGCACTGGACCACGGTTTCTGCCCGCACGTGGTGGTGCGGCGCAAGGCGCTGGTACTCGACGACGTCTGCGACTACCCGCGGTTCGCGGGCAACCCGGTGGTCGACAAGCTCGGCATCCGTAGCTACCTGGGTGCCCCGCTGATCGACCGGACGGGCACGGCACTGGGCACCGTCTGTGTCATCGCAAACGAACCGCGCCCGTGGGGCCGTGCCGGCCTCGAAACCATCAAGTCGATGGCAGCCGAACTGATGACACTGGTTCAGGAGCGGGCGGACCAGCTGGCGTCCGCAAACCGTCAGCGCTATCCCTGAGCTGCTCGGACAGGATGAGCGACCACTGTTCCTTGGACGATGATCCCAGCGCCACTTCGGCCAGTCGTAGCCGCTGGACGTCGGAAGTCCCGGCGGGAGCGTAGATGTGGTGCGCGTCGCGGACGTACCGCTCGACCCCACGGTCGGCGGACAGCCCGTACGCGGCGTGCACCTCCATCGCCGTCCGCGCAGAGTCCAAAGAGGACTCGACGTTGACGAGCTTGGCGTTCATCAGCTCGGTGTCACACGGCAGGCCCTCGTCAAGCAGGTGTGCCGCGTGGTAGGCCAGCAGGCGCGCGGTCATCAGCTGGGACTGTAGCTGTCCCAATTTCTGCTTGACCGTCGGAAGTTCTCCCAGTGGCTTGCCATAACGACGGTGCTCCTGGGTGAACTGGATGGTCTCCTCGACCAGCGCCCGATGGATGCCGAGTGAGACCGCGGTCAGGTTAGGACGTCCATAAAGGACACTGGACGAGTACGCGACGGGCAGGCCATCCCCTTCGGACCCGAGCAGGTTCTCCGCCGGCACCCGGACGTCCTCGAAGACGAGCTCGCCGAAGCTGAATCCGTGCAGCCCCATCGTGGCCTCGTGCTCGCCGAGGGAGAGCCCGGAAGTGCCCGCCTCGACCAGAAACGCCGACAGCCCCTTCGACCCGGGCCCCGTGCGCATCACGACGCCATGGAGGTCGCCGACATGGCTGTTGCCGACGAACACCTTGCGCCCGTTGAGGATGTAGTCGTCACCGTCGCGCCGCGCCGTCGACGCCATACCCAGCACGTGACCACCGGACTCGGGCTCGGTCACCGCGATGGTGGGCAGGCAGCGACCCGCGGCGATTTCGGGCAGCCACCGGCTCTTCTGGCGCTCGTTGCCGAAGTGGAGGATCTTCGCCACGCCCAGCTGGGACGCCTGCACCATGGCGCCCATGGCGCCGCTCACGCGCGCCAGCTCCTCGATGATGATGGTCTTGGCCAGGTGCCCCAAACCCATTCCGCCGTACCGCGAGCCGATCGTGACGCCGATCCATCCCTGCTCGGCGATCAACCGCGACAATCCATGATGGACGGACCGGGACGACTCCATCTCGGCGATCAGCGGACGCACTTCCGCCTCGGCGAAGATCCGAACCTTGTCCCGGAGTAGGTCGTGGTACCCGGTCGTGAAATAACCGTCCTGCTGGGCGGCAAGATCCACTTCGTGCTCCCATATGCCAGTAACCGCCCTCGTGCGGCGGAATCCCGGCTTACTGTGTGCCGACAACCATGGCTACTTTCGCACCCGCCCGGCAGTGGAGGTACCGCCTACGCGGTGATCTCCGGCACGGGCCAGCGGATCTTCGTAACTTGTTGTCACCAAAGGGATTCCATCACTCTCACCAGAAGTACATCCCTCTTGGCCATCATGCCCGCTGATCAGCGGTTACCTTCAAGTGGACAGTCACGGCCAGACCGTGACGGAAAGTCGTTCCCCCGCAACGATCGAGAGCTACGTCACGCCGAGCAGAACTCATTTTTCTTTACCTAGAACAGTTGTTCGATGATCTACGACCCACATTCATGACGCTCGGTAACCATTAGCATTGCTACATAACACAGGAACCTGTTGACATTCCAGGGATTCCGAGCGTTCTGTCCGATCAAGGTTCACGAGACATCTTTCACCCCAAGCCATTCGGGCATACCACGACGATTGCCCGAAGCGCATCCTTACTGGTCCAGACAACACGAAGCCTTCCCACGCCAGGAAAAGTATACGAACAGTCGTGCTACTTTCTGGGCATGGCTCTCGGGTTCTCAGCAGTCTTCGTCGGCAGGCCGAGCGTGCTCGGCTTCGTGCGTGAACGGCCGGTGTACAGCGCGATCACCAAGGCACGGGTGACCGTGCCGACACTCGGCCTGTCCGAAATCAACCTCGACGGCGACGACCAGGCCGATCGCTCGGTGCACGGCGGTGTCGACAAAGCCGTCTATGTCCACCCCGCCTCGAACTACGCGGCCTGGCAGGCGGACGGCTTCGAGGTTTCGGCGGGAGCGATGGGCGAGAACGTCACCGTGACCGGTACCGACGAGCAGGTCGTGCGGATCGGCGACGTCTGGGCGTGGGGTGACGCGCGAGTACAGGTGTCGCAGCCACGACAGCCGTGCTTCAAGCTCGCGATGAAGACCGGCCGCAAGGACGTCATCCCGGCGATGATCGACTCCGGCCGCACTGGCTGGTACCTGCGCGTGCTGGAGACCGGCGAGGTCCCGGCTTCCGGGGCCATGACGCTGGTTTCGCGGCTTCCGGAGGCCCCGACGCTCGCCGAGGTTCAGCTGGTGGCCTTCGCCAACGTGGCCCACCTCGACGGCGAACGGCGTGACGCGTACTTCCGGTTGGCGGAGAAGGTTCTCGCCGTTCCGGAACTCGCGGAGCAGTACCGCGGTGGTATCGAGTCGACGGTCGAACGCTGGGCGGCCCGCGATGCCCGTTGACGGGCGGCTCGTCCGGGGCGAGGCCACCCGCCGGGCGATCCTGGAGCGTGCCACCGACGTCGCCTCCGTCGAAGGGCTTGAAGGACTCTCGATCGGCAGGCTCGCGGCCGACCTCGAACTGAGCAAGAGCGGCGTTTTCGCGTTGTTCGGGTCCAAAGAGGAGCTTCAGCTCGCCGCGATCCGGTTCGCCGGAGACATCTTCGCCGACAACGTCACCCGGCCGACGCTCGAAGTGGAACCCGGGATCGGGCGATTGCGCGCGTTGTGCGAGAACTGGCTGGGCTATTCGGAGCGCCGGATCTTCCCCGGTGGCTGCTTCTTCTTTCACACGGGCGCCGAATTCGACGCCCGGCCCGGCCGTGTCCACGACGCCGTCGCCGAAGCGGGCACGGCGTTCTCCGTGTTCATCACCCGTACCGCGCGGGAAGCACAGGACATCGGCGAACTGCGGGCCGACATCGACGTCTCGCTGCTCGCCTTCGAACTGCACGCGCTGGGCCAGGCGGCCAACGCCGATTCGGTGCTGCACGGGGGAATCGAGCCCTATCGTCTCGCCAGGGCGGGTATGCGCAACCGCGTCGGCGGCGCCGCCAGCACTAGCCGACCCCCAATGGCATCCGTTCCGCAAGGAGTTCCAGCAGCGCGGCGATGGCCGGGCTCGGCTTCGGCCGGCTGATGGCACTGAGCATCCAGCCGATACCGTCGTCGAGCGGGAGCAGCACGATACCCGGCGTCGGGCGGTAGGTGATCAGCGGCAACACCGCGACACCGAGACCGGCCCGGACGAACCGGGGCACCTCGCCGAGGTCGGCGACTTCCGCTTTGACCGTCCGGCCGAGACCGGCGGCGGCGAAGGCACGCTCGACGGCGATGCGGTTGCCGAAGCCTTCGGGCGCGTCGACCCACAGTTCGCCCGCGAGTTCGGCGAGGCTCACACTTTCCTTGCCTGCCAGCGGATGCGCGGCGGGCAGCACCGCGACGAACGCCGAGCTCGCGAGTTCGAGGACCCGGAACCCGGCGAGGTCCTGTGCCGGCAGGCCCATGAACGCGACGTCGATCCGGCCTCGGCGCACGTTGTCCGCGAGACCCGTCGAGCCCGACGGTGAGGCGCCGAGCTGGAGATCGACGAGCGGGTAGCGCTCGTGGAACTCGCCGAACAGCGCGGGCAGGTCGACGAAATCGAGGTGGGTGAAGATGCCGACGCGTAGCCGTCCCCGGATGCCCCGCTTCGTCAGGGTTACCGCGCCGCGCACGCGATCGATCGCCTCGATGGCGGCGTGTGCCTCGGGGAGCAGGGCGACGCCCGCCGACGTCAGCTCGACCCGTTTGGACGACCTTTCGAAGAGCGCGGCGCCGAGCTCGTGTTCGAGCGACCGGATCCCGGCCGACACGGTCGACTGCACCGCGAATAGGCGTCGCGCGGCGCGGGTGAAGTTGAGCTCCTCGGCGACCGCGACGAAGTATTCGAGCTGGCGGGTGTCCACCGGTCAATCATCGCTCAGATCGATCGTTGGTATCAAGTATGTTCGTTGGACACGATCGATGGGCGGGCGCACGCTGGAAGCATGACTTCCACGATCACCAAGCCCGAGGTATCCACGACCTGGAGGCTCCGCCACGGGGTGGGCTTCTGGGTGATCGCCTTCGCGTTCCTCGTCGTGATGGCCTTCTCGACCGTGCCGACGCCGCTTTACGCGCTCTACCAGGCGCGCGACGGCTTCGCCACCTTCCTGATCACCGTCATTTTCGCCGCGTACGCGGTCGGCGTCATGGCGAGCCTGTACCTCGCCGGGCACGTGAGCGACTGGCTCGGGCGGCGGCGCGTCATCCTGGCCGCCGTCGTGATCGAGCTGCTCGCCGCGGTCTTGTTCCTCGTCTGGCCCGACGTCCCCGGCCTGCTCGTCGCGCGGTTCGTCTCCGGGGTCGGTGTCGGCGCCCTGACCGCGACGGCCACGGCGCACCTGAGCGAGCTTCGGGCCGTGGCGTGGCCCAAGGAAGACGGCCGGACGTCGAACACCGTCTCCAGTTTCGTCAACATCGGCGGACTGGCCTTCGGCCCGCTCATCGCGGGCTTCCTCGCGCAGTGGGTCACCGCGCCCCTGGTCGTGCCGTACGTCGTGTTCCTCGTCCTGCTCGCGTTCGCCGCGATCGGGGTCGCGCTCGTGCCGGAAACCGTCGAGCGGTGGGAAGAACGTCCCGCGTACCGCCCGCAGCGGGTTTCGTTGCCGCAGGCGTCGCGGGGGACGTTCTACTCGGCCGGCGCGGCGGCGTTCTCGGCCTTCGCGATCTTCGGCCTGTTCACCTCGCTCGCGCCGACCTTCATCGCGGGGACGCTGCACGAGACCTCACGGTTCGTCGCGGGCGCGGTCACGTTCGCCGTTTTCGGTGCGGCGGCGGTCCTCCAGGTGCTCACCGGGCGGCTGCCGATCGTGCGCCAGCTGCGCCTGGCCGCGCTGCTCATGGCGACCGGGCTCGTCGCGATGTCCGCGGCGGTGCTGGTGGTGAGCCTGCCGTTGTTCGTGCTCTCCGGTGTCATCGCGGGTGCGGGCGTCGGTGTGCAGTTCCGGGCGTCGGTCGCGGTGGCCGCGTCGCTCGCCCTGCCGCCGTCGCGTGGCGAGGTGCTCGCGGCACTGTTCCTGATCGCCTACGCGGGACTCGCCGTTCCCGTGCTGCTCCTCGGTGTGGCACTGACTTTCCTGTCGAGCACCACGGTTCTGCTGGGATTCTCGATGGTCGTGCTGGTGCTCGCCGCCTGGGCGAGTCTTGGCATGAGCACCCGGATGGCAGCACAGGTGTCTTGACCCAGCGTCACGCGTCACGAGATGTCGACATAACGTGATCTCTCAGTTCCCGAGAGATCACGTTATGTCGACAGATGGCGAAGTGGGGCGAGGGTGAGCACAATCCGGGCATGACCCAGGCCGGAGTTCTGCGCGCGCTCGTGACGGTGGTGATCGTCGTCGTGGTGGTGCTGGGCGCGGTGTGGATCTTCCAGCGCAAGCTCATCTACCTGCCCGACTCGTCCCCCGTGCCCCCGGCCGCCGCCGTGCTGCCCGGAGCCCAGGACGTCCGCCTGCGCACCACCGACGGGCTGGACCTGGGCGCTTGGCTCGTGCCGGCCACGGGTCCCGGCCCGGTGACGGCGGTGCTGGTGGCCAACGGAAACGGCGGCAACCGGCTCGGCCGGGCGCCACTGGCCGCCGCGCTCGCGCGCTCGGGGCTGACCGTCCTGCTGTTCGACTACCGCGGCTACGGCGGGAATCCGGGCAGCCCGACCGAGGACGGTCTTGCCCTCGACGTCCGGGCCGCGTACGGATTCCTTACCCAAGAACAAAAACTGGCACCCGAACGGATCATCTTCTACGGCGAGAGCCTGGGATCGGCCGTGGTGACCGAACTGGCCGTCGACCATCCACCGGCCGGGCTGCTCCTGCGCTCGCCGTTCGTCGACCTGGCCGCCGCCGGCGGCGAGCTGTACCCGTTCCTGCCCGTCCGGCTTCTGCTGCGCGATCGCTTCCCGGTCAAGGAAAATCTCGCGCGGGTCCGGGTGCCGACCGTCGTCGTGTACGGCTCCGCGGACTCGATCATCCCGGCCGCGCAGAGCCGCGACGTCGCCACCGCGAACTCCGCCCGGCAGGTCGAGATCACGGGCGCCGACCACAACGACCTCGTCCTGCTCGACGGGGCCCGACTCGTCGACGCCGTCAGGTCGCTCATACCGCGTTGACCTGCGGAGTCAACGGGTATTCGTGCCTACAGGTCGCGGGGTTCGATCATGACCGCCTTGAGCGCCAGGTCCGTGCGCCCTTCCTTCTTCACGTACTTCATCAGGGCGTCGTACTGCGCCCGGGGCAGCCAGCCCTTGTCACGGCCGGATTCGAGCCGCCAGATGTGGACGACCAGTTCGATCGAGTCCCGTCCGCACCCGCGGAGTTTCTGCGAGAACCGCGCGGCGGCTTCGGGCTCGCCGTCGCAGCGTGCCATCACCGACAGCATCAGCGACGTCGCGGCGGTGATGTCACCGCGGTGGATACCGCCCTCCGCCGCGAGATGGTCGGCCAGCTGGTAGCTCCGCGTGCCGACTCCCTTGGCCCCCTCGACCCGTACCGCTTCCACCAGAGCCCGGCTCTGGATCGTCACGTAATCCTCGTTCAGTGCTGCCATCCCCACGTCCCCTCCACTCGTGAGCCCCCGTGAAGGGGACTCCCCGCCCTCATCAACAGGTGCCGCGCACCCCGGCACCAGATACGTCGAATGCCAGACAATATTCACCCAGGCGGCCTAGCGGGAGTTAAGGGGGGTCGCGAACAGGACACGATTTGTCACCGGGGCGCTCTCCGACAGCGCGACGACGGGGACATCCCCAGGTGGCAAGGTCCCCGTCGCCATCGCCTCAAGCGAGGTATTCGGCCGCCGCCCGCAGGCTCACGTAGGAGCCGCCGAAGGTGTCGATCCGGTCGCCGTCACCGGCGTCCGGACCGGGTGCGCCGGTTTCCACCCGGATGACGTCCACAGTGGACTCCCGGAGCCCGTCGAGCAGCGCGCGCACCGCCGGGTACCGGTGTGCTTCCCGCGTCACGACGACGACACTGCGGAACCCTTGTGCCGATTCGAGAACCGTGTCCAGGCCGTCCCCGGACACGGTGATCGCCCGCGTGCCGGGAACGAGCTCGGTCAGGTGCGAACCGAGGCCCCACGGCATCGGACCGGCCGCGATGTTCGGGTCCGTCCGGACGTCCACCACCAGCGGCGGGCCGTCCAGGCGCGGGCTGCCCTGGATCCGCAGTGCCTTGCGCGCGACTTCGAGGCCGAGCCGGTGGTCGACCGGCACGATCTCGGCCTTCGCCGGCTCTTTCGCCAGCTCCGCGGTCCGCGCGGACGCCTCGGCGAGCCGTTCGAGCGGCAGTTCCCCGGAAGCCACGGCGGCTACGATCGTCGCGGTGATCCGGTCGAGGACCTCCGCGTCGAAAGCCGCGCCCCCGATGCACAGCGCGTCGGCACCGGCGATCAGCGACCGGACCGCGGCGTTGCCGAGCCCGTCGTGTCGGCCGAGCTCGCCGGACACCGCGCCCATCTCCAGCGCGTCGGTGATGATCGCGCCGGTGAAGCCGAGTTCCCCGCGCAGGACCTCGGTGAGGGCCTTGGCGTTGAGCGTCGCGGGCAGCTCACCCCACGCCGGGACCACGAGATGCCCGGTCATGATCGACCGGACCCCGGCCCGGATCGCCGCGGCGAACGGGACGAGCTCGACCGACCGAAGTTCTTCTTCGGTCCGTCGCAGCACCGGCAGGGCCACGTGCGAGTCCTCGGTGGCCGCGCCGTGGCCGGGGAAATGCTTCGCGCAGGCCGCGACGCCGTACTTCTGCATCCCCGTCACGTAGGCCGCGACATGCGGCGACGCGTGCACGGGATCCGAACCGAACGCCCGCACCCCGATGATCGGGTCGTCGGGCGTCAGCGTCAGATCCGCGCACGGCGCCAGGTTCACCGTGACCCCGCAGGCCGCGAGCCGCTCACCGAGG
>NZ_DASYMU010000130.1:0-18245 GCF_036008905.1 Amycolatopsis sp.
GCCCACGGTCCCCACGCCATCGACACGCCCGCGAGGCCCTCGGCCTGCCGCAGTCGCGCCAGCGCGTCGAGGAAGGCGTTGCCGGCCGCGTAGTTGGCCTGGCCGGCACCGCCGAAGGTCCCCGCGATCGAGGAGAACACCACGAACGCCGACAGCGGCAGCTCGCGGGTCAGCTCGTGCAGGTACCAAGCGGCGTCGACCTTCGGCCGCAGCACGGCGTCCATCCGGTCCGGGGTGAGCGACGCGATGACACCGTCGTCGAGCACACCGGCGGTGTGCACGACCGCGGTGACGGGGTGCTGCGCGAGCAACGCGGCCACCGCCGCGCGATCGGTCACGTCGCAGGCCGCGACAGTCACGTCCGCGCCCTGTTCGGTGAGCTCCTTGACCAGCAGCTCGGCGTTTTCGGCGCAGAGACCGCTGCGGCTGACCAGCAGCAGACGGCGGACGTCCCGCTCGGCCACGAGGTGCCGGGCCAGCAACGCGCCCAGCCCACCGGTACCGCCGGTGATCAACACGGTGCCTTCGGGGTCCCAAGCTGGGGTTTCGCCCACCGGAACGCGCACGAGCCGTCCCGCGAGGACGGTTTCGTCGCGAACCGCGACCTGCGGTTCGTCCGCGCCGATCGCGGCCAGCAGCACCGCGTCGGTGACCGGCGAAGTGCCAGAATCCAGTAGCCCGAACCGATCCGGGTTCTCCGACTGCGCCGAGCGCACCAGGCCCCACACCGCCGCGGCGGCGACGTCGTCACCATCGATGGCGCCGCGCGTCACGAAGACCAGCCGCGAACCCTCGAACCGCTCCTCCACAAGCCATTCCTGCACCAGGCCGAGCACCCACGACGACAGCTTGTGCGCCGAAGCGGGCACGTCCGCCGAATCCCCGCCCACCGGAACCAGAACGATGTCCGGCACCTCGGTCAGCGCTGTCAGCTCGGCAACCACCGGCACGCTCAACGCGGAGATGCCTTCACCTAGAGCGACAATCGATCCGGGAAGCGTGGCCTCTGGGGGAACGGCGACCCAGTCGAGCCGGAACAACGCGTCGTCCTTGGCGTCCCGCAGCTGCTCGGCGGCCAGCGGGCGGACGAGCAGCGAGTCCACCGAGATGACCGGCTGCCCGGATGTGTCGGCGACCACGATCGACATCGACTCGTTCGACGTCCGCACCAGCTTCACCCGCACCGCCGACGCACCCGAAGCGTGCAGGGTCACGCCGTCCCAGGAGAATGGCAATCCGCCCTCGCCGTTGCCCGTGGCGACCATCGACGCGTGCAGTGTCGCATCGAGCAGGGCCGGGTGAACGCCGAACGCGGTCGCGTCGGAACCCTCCGGCAGCACGACGTCGGCGAAGATCTCGTCCCCGCGCTGCCAGACCGCGCGCAGGCCCTGGAACACCGGCCCGTAAGCGAATCCGGCTTCCGCGAACTCCTCGTAGCAGTTCTCCAGCGACAGCGGTTCGGCATCGGCGGGCGGCCACACCGTGGCGTCGAACTCGGCCGTGTGCCCCGCGACGGAAAGCGTGCCGCTCGCGTTCTGCGTCCACGGCCGGTCACCGCCTTCGAGTCGCGAGTGGACGGTCAAGGCCCGCCGGCCGGACTCGTCGGCGTCGCCGACCCACAGCTGCATTTGCATCGCGCCCTCGTCCGGCAGCATCAGCGGTGCGGCGAGCGTCAGCTCGTCGACCCGCGCACAGCCGACCTCGTCGGCCGCCCGCAGCGTGAGTTCGACGAACGCGGTCCCGGGCACCATCGCCCGGCCCATCACCACGTGGTCCGCGAACCACGGGTGTGTGCGCAGCGAAAGCCTGCTGGTGAACAACATCCCTTCCGAACCGGCCAGGTCGACGGCCGCGCCGAGCAGCGGGTGATCGGTGACCCCGAGCCCTGCCGACGCGACGTCTCCGTTGGAGAAGTCGGGGGCGGGCCAGAACCGCTCGTGCTGGAAGGCGTAGGTCGGCAGGTCGACGCGCCTCGCGCCCGGGAAGAACGTGGAGAAGTCCACAGTGGACCCGTGGACGTGCAGTCCAGCGAGCGCGGCGACCAGCGACCGTGGCTCGGGCTTGTCCTTGCGCAGCAAGGGAAGCGTGACCTCGTCGCCTGACAACGTCTCCCGGGCCATCCCGGTCAGCACCCCGTCCGGGCCGAGCTCGACGAACACCGTGACACCGTTCCCGGCCATCGCCTCGACACCGTCGGCGAACCGCACGGCCTCGCGCACGTGCCGGACCCAGTAGTCCGGCGTGCCCAGCTCACCCGCCTCCGCGAGCCGCCCGGTCAGGTTCGAGACCACCGGGATCTCCGGCTCGGCGAAGGAAACCCCTTCCAGCACCGACCGGAAGTCCTCCAGCATCGGCTCCATCAGCGGGGAGTGGAACGCGTGGCTCACCGGCAGCCGCCTGGTGCGGCGACCTTCGTCGGCGAAGTGCCGCGCGATCTCCTCGACAGCGTCGACCTCACCGGAGACCACGACCGACATCGGGCCGTTGAGCGCGGCGATCCCGGCTTCCTTCTCCCTGCCGTCGAGCAACGCGGTGACCTCGACTTCGGTGGCCTGGACCGACATCATCGCGCCGGTCGGCGGGAGTTCCCGCATCAGCCGGGCCCGCGCGGCCACCACCGTACAGGCGTCTTCGAGGGTGAACACGCCCGCGGCGTACGCGGCGGTGAGCTCACCGATCGAGTGCCCGCCGAACTGGTCGGCGGTGATCCCGAAGGACTCCACCAGCCGGAATAACGCGACCTCGACGGCGAACAGCGCCGGCTGCGTCCACCCGGTGTCGTTGAGCGTTTCGGCGCCCTCGCCCCAAATCACGTCACCCAGGGGCCGGTCGAGGTGCTTGTCGAGTTCGGCGCTGACCGTGTCGAAGGCCTGCGCGAACACCGGGAAGCGCTCGTAGAGCTCACGGCCCATGCCGAGCCGCTGAGACCCCTGACCGGAGAACAGGAACGCGATCTTGCCGCCGCCGACCGAGCCTTCGATCAGGCCCGCGTCCGCTTCACCCGCGGCCAACGCCGTCAGGCTCCGCGCGGTTTCGTCGTGGTCACCGGCGACGACCACCGCGCGGTGGTCGAACCGGGAGCGGCCCTTGGTGAGCGAGAACCCGACGTCGACCGGACTGCCGAGACCGTCCATCCTGGACAGCAGGCGCTCAGCCTGCGCCCGCAAAGCCGCCGGGGTCTTGGCCGACAGCACCCACGGCACGACTCCGTCCGAAGTGGACTCGATCGGGAAGACAACGGCCGCGGACTGTTCGATGATCGTGTGGACGTTCGTACCGCTGATCCCGAACGACGAGATCCCGGCGCGACGCGGGCGATCGGTCTCTGGCCAGGAAACCTGCTCGGTGACGAGCGAGACGTCCCCGGCTTCCCAGTCGACCTCGTTCGACGGCGCGTCCACGTGCAGTGTCCGAGGCACCATTCCGTGCCGCATGGCCATGATCATCTTGATCACGCCCGCGACGCCGGCCGCGGCCTGGGTGTGACCGATGTTCGACTTCACCGAGCCGAGCAGCAGCGGGGTTTCCCGGTCCTGGCCGTAGGTCGCCAGCAGCGCCTGCGCCTCGATCGGGTCACCGAGGTTCGTGCCGGTGCCGTGCGCCTCGACGACGTCGACGTCCGAAGTGGACAGTCCCGCGCTCGCCAATGCCTGGCGGATAACACGTTGCTGCGACGGGCCGTTCGGGGCGGTCAGGCCGTTGGACGCGCCATCCTGGTTCACCGCGGAGCCGCGGAACACCGCGAGCACCTCGTGCCCGTTGCGCTTCGCGTCGGAAAGCCGTTCCAGCACCAGCATGCCGATGCCCTCGGCCCAGCCGACACCGTCGGCCGCGTTCGCGAACGCCTTGCAGCGGCCGTCGGGCGACATGCCCTTCTGCCGGGAGAATTCGACGAAGGTACCCGGCGTCGACATCACCGTGACACCGCCAGCGAGCGCGAGCGAGCACTCACCGCTGCGCAAAGCCTGCGCGGCCCAGTGCATGGCCACCAATGAGGACGAGCACGCCGTGTCGATCGTGACCGCCGGACCTTCCAGCCCGAGCGTGTAGGAAACCCGGCCCGAGGCGACACTTCCCGCGCTGCCGTGGCCCTGGTAGCCCTCGTACTCGTCGGCCGAAAGCGTGGCGCTGTAGTCGTTGTACATGACCCCGGCGAACACGCCGGTTTGGCTGCCCCGCAACGAAACCGGGTCGATCCCGGTGCGCTCGAGCGCTTCCCACGAGACCTCCAGCAGCAACCGCTGCTGGGTGTCGGTGGTCATCGCCTCGCGCGGGCTCATCCCGAAGAACGCGGGATCGAACTCCCCCGCGTCGTGCAGGAACCCGCCGGAGCGGGTGTACGAGGTGCCGTGGTGGTCGGGATCGGCGTTGTACAGCGCCGTCACGTCCCAGCCACGGTCCTCCGGGAACCCGGAGATCGCGTCGACGCCTTCGGTGACCAGCCGCCACAGGCTTTCCGGCGAGTCGACGCCGCCCGGGTAGCGGCAGCTCATGCCGACGATGACGATCGGGTCGTTGTCCACCAGCGCGAGTGCCTGCGTGGGAACCGGCGTCTCGCCACCGAACAGCTCGTCGAGCAGGTGCTCGGCCAGCGCGCCCGGGGTCGGATAGTCGAAGACCAGGGTCGCGGACAGCCTGAGCCCGGCGCCGGTGTTGAGCCGGTTGCGGAGTTCGACCGCGGTCAGCGAGTCGAAACCGAGGTCGCGGAAGGCGCGGCCCGGATCGATCTCGTCGGAGCCGGTGTGGCCGAGGACGAGCGAGACCTGCGTGCGCACCAGGTCCAGCACAGCGGTCCGCCGCTCGGACTCGCTCAGCCCGGCGAGCTTCCGGACCAGCCCGGACGCCGTGGCCGAGCCGGAGGAACGCCGAGCCGGAGAGCGGATCAGGCCGCGCAGCAACGCCGGGATCTCCTGTGCCCGCAACACCGGCAGGTCCAGCCGCACCGGGAGGACGACGGGCTCGCCGCTGGCCAGCGCCGCGTCGAACAGCGCGACACCCTGCTCGGGCGAGAGCGGGGGGACGCCGGAACGCGACATGCGCTCCATGTCGGCGTCGCTCAATTCACCGGTCATGCCGCCGGTCTGGGCCCACGGGCCCCACGCCAGCGAGACACCCGGCAGGCCTTCGGTCCGCCGCTGACGCATCAGCGCGTCGAGGAAGGCGTTGCCCGCCGCGTAGTTGCCCTGACCAGCGCCGCCGAAGACTCCCGCGATCGAGGAGAACACGACGAACGCCGACAGCGGGAGGTCCCGGGTCAGCTCGTGGAGGTTCCAGACGGCGTCGACCTTCGGCCGCAGGACCGTGCTCAGGCGCTCGGGAGTGAGCGAGCCGATCACGCCGTCGTCCAGGACACCCGCGGTGTGCACCACGGCCGACACGGAAACATCCGCCAGTGTGGTGGCCAAAGCCGCGCGATCCGAGACGTCACAGGCCGCGACAGTGACGTCCGCACCAAGTTCGGTCAGCTCCGCGACCAATTCGGCCGCGCCCGACGCCGCCGAGCCGCGACGGCTCAGCAGCAGCAGACGCTGTACGCGACGTTCGGCGACGAGGTGCCGGGCGAGGATCGCGCCGAGGCCACCGGTTCCGCCGGTCAGAACCACGGTGCCGTCCGGGTCCCAGCTCTCGGCCGGGGCGTCAGCGGCGCTCACACGGACCAGACGTCCCGCGCGAGCGACGCCGTCCCGCAGCACGAGCTGCGGTTCCGCCGAACACAACGCCGGGGCCACCGTGTCAATGCTGGTTTCGTCGAAGTCGATCAGGCCGAAGCGGCCCGGGTTCTCCGTCTGGGCCGAGCGGACGAGACCCTGCGCGGCCGCCACGCTGACATCCTCGCCCTGGCTGACGAAGACCAGCCGAGAGTCGGCGAACCGCTCCTCGGCCAGCCATTCCTGTAGCAGAGCCAAAACCCGCGCGGTCGTCGTGTGCACCGATTCGGGTACGTCACCGGTCGCGCCCGTCAGGGACATCAGCACCGGTCCGGCCACGGAACTAACCGAAGCCAGATCCGGGTAGGCGTCCACCGGGGTTCCGGCGGCGAGCAGCGCGTCGGCGAGGCCGAACGGATCGGCGCCGAGCACGATCGGGGTGCCGAGATCGGCCGTGACGGCCACGGACACCGGGACCCAGTCGAGGCCGAAGAGCGAATCGCGGTCCACCGCTGTGGAACTGAGCTGCTCTGGCAAGATTGCCCTTACCTGCAGCGCGCCGATCGAGGCGACGGGCGCGCCGGAGCTGTCGGCCACGGCGATCGTCATCGAACCGTCGGCGTCCCAGCCGAGTTTGACGCGGATCTCCGCGGCGCCCCTGGCGTGCAGCGACACGTCCGTCCACGAGAACGGCACCGACTGCCGGGACGGGTCGTCGGCGGCCCTGCCGTCGAAGGCGCCGGCGTGCAGGGACGCGTCGAGCAACGCCGGGTGTAAGCCGAACGCCTCGGCGCCGGACTCCTCGGGCAGGGCCACTTCGGCGAACACTTCGCCATCAAGGCGCCAGACCGCTTGCAGGCCTTGGAACATCGGGCCGTACTCGAAACCATCGGCGGCGCGCTGCTCGTAGAAGTCGGCGATCTCGACCGGCTCGGCGCCGGTGGGCGGCCAGACGTCGCCAGGGAAAGCCGCGGTGTGCTCGCCGATCGTGAGGACACCGGCCGCGTGGCGCGTCCAAGGTCCGTCCTCGGCGCCTTCGGGCCGGGAGTAGACGCTCAGCGCGCGCCGCTCCGACTCGTCGGGGGCCGCGACCGCGACCTGGAGCTGGACCGCGCCTTGTTCGGGCAGGACCAGCGGCGCCGCGAGCGTGAGCTCTTCGACGAGGTCGTAGCCGAGTTCGTCCCCGGCGCGGAGCGCGAGTTCGAGCAACGCGGTGCCGGGCACGAGCGCCGAGCCAAGGACGACGTGGTCGGCCAGCCAAGGATGCGTACGCAGCGAGAGCAGACCGGAGAACAGGACGGCGTCGGAGTCGGCGACCCGCACGGCCGCGCCGAGCAGCGGGTGGTCCGTGGCGCCGAGTCCGGCGGCGCGCACGTCCCCGGTCTGGTTACCGGTGGCCGGCCAGAACCGCTGACGCTGGAAGGCGTACGTCGGCAAGTCGACTCGGCGCGCGCCGGGGAACAACGCGTTCCAGTCGACGCTGACGCCGTGGACATGCAGGCGGGCCAGCGCGGACAACGCGCTGACCTCCTCCGAACGCTCCTTACGCAGCAACGGAACGACCACGGCGTCTTCGGGCGCGGACTGCTGTGCCATGGCCGACAGCACGCCGTCGGGACCCAGTTCCAGGAACCGCGTGACGCCCTGGGCGGCCAACGCGGTCACGCCATCGGCGAACCGCACGGACTCGCGAACGTGGCGGACCCAGTACTCGGGGTCCCGCGGCTCCCCGGTCGCGTTCGACACCATCGTGATCCGCGGGGCGCTGAACGAAAGCCCTTCCACCACAACGCGGAACTCGTCGAGCATCGGGTCCATCAGCGGCGAGTGGAACGCGTGGCTCACCGAGAGCCGCGACGATTTGCGGCCGTCGAACTGCGCGACCAGCGCCAGGACCTCGGCCTCGTCACCCGCCACCACCACGGATTCAGCACCGTTGATGGCCGCGATCGACACGCCGTCTGTCAGCAGCGGCAGCACTTCGCCTTCAGTGGCCTGGACCGCGACCATCGCGCCCCCGGTAGGCAGCGCACCCATCAGGCGAGCACGGGCCGACACCAGAGCACAGCCATCTTCGAGCGACAGGATTCCCGCGACATGCGCCGCCGCGATTTCACCGATCGAATGTCCCGCCACGAAATCCGGGCGCACACCCCACGACTCGACCAAGCGGAACAACGCGACCTCGATCGCGAACAACGCGGGCTGAGTCCACACAGTCTCGTTCAGCAGAGCCGGGTCCTCACCCCACATCACGTCCCGTACTTCCCCGAGGTGCTCCGCTACCGCGTCGAACGCTTCGGCGAACACGCTGAACCTGGCGTGAAGCTCGCGGCCCATACCGAGCCGCTGCGAACCCTGACCGGAGAACAGGAACGCCGTCTTACCGGCGAGCACCGAACCCTCGATGACGGACACGTCCGGCTCCCCCGCGGCCAGCGCGGGCAAACCCGTTGCCGCGTCCGGGGAAACCAGGACCACGGCACGGTGTTCGAACAGGGCCCGGCCGGTCGCGAGCGAGAAGCCCACGTCGAACGGCGAAGCGTCGACCTCCTGAAGCCGGGCGGCCTGGCCGCGCAAGGCCTCCGGAGTCTTGCCCGAAAGGATCCATGGGACCACGGTCGGTTCGGTCACCGGCTCGGCCGGGATGACGACCGGGGGTGCCTGCTCGAGGATGGCGTGGACGTTGGTGCCGCTGATGCCGAACGCCGAGATCCCGGCGCGGCGCGGGCGATCCACCGACGGCCACGGGATTTGCTCGTCCAGCAGCGCGACGGCGCCGCTTTCCCAGTCCACATTGGACGAGGGTGTGCCCGCGTGCAGGGTCTTCGGGAGCACGCCGTACCTCAGGGCCATGATCATCTTGATCACGCCCGCGACCCCGGCGGCGGCCTGGGTGTGGCCGATGTTGGACTTGATCGAGCCGAGCAGCAGCGGGCTTTCCCGGTTCTGGCCGTAGGTCGCGAGCAGCGCCTGCGCCTCGATCGGGTCACCGAGTGTGGTACCGGTGCCGTGCGCCTCGACGACGTCGACGTCCGAAGTGGACAGACCGCCGCTCGCCAATGCCTGACGGATCACGCGTTGCTGCGACGGGCCGTTCGGGGCGGTGAGACCGTTGGACGCGCCATCCTGGTTGATCGCGGAGCCACGCAGCACCGCAAGGATCTCGTGACCGTTACGCTGTGCGTCGGAAAGTCGCTCCAGCACGACCATGCCAACACCCTCGGACCACCCTACGCCGTCCGCGGAGTCCGAAAAGGACTTGCAGCGGCCGTCGGCGGAAAGCCCGCGCTGGCGGGAGAACTCGACGAACGTGCCCGGCGTCGACATCACCGTCACGCCACCGGCGAGCGCGAGCGCGCATTCCCCGGCACGCAACGCCTGCGCCGCGAGATGAAGCCCGACGAGCGAGGACGAGCAGGCCGTGTCCACGGTGACCGCGGGGCCTTCGAAGCCGAAGGTGTAGGAAACCCGGCCCGAGGCCAGGCTGCCCGAGCTGCCGCTGCCCTGGTAGCCCTCGAAGGTGGCATCGCCGAGCAGCGAGCTGTAGTCGTTGTACATGACCCCGGCGAATACGCCGGTTTGGCTGCCCCGCAACGACTTCGGGTCGATTCCGGCGCGCTCCAGAGCTTCCCACGAGGTCTCCAGCAGCAGCCGCTGCTGGGAGTCGGTGGTCATCGCCTCACGCGGGCTCATGCCGAAGAAGCCGGGATCGAACTCGGCCGCGTCGTGCAGGAAACCGCCCGAGCGGGTGTACGAGGTGCCGAGATGGTCGGGATCGGCGTGGTACAGGTTCTCGACGTCCCAGCCGCGGTCCACCGGGAACCCGGAGATCGCGTCGGTCCCGCCGGCGACGAGCCGCCACAGGCTCTCGGGCGAGTCGACCCCGCCCGGGTAGCGGCAGCCCATGCCGACGATGACGATCGGATCGTCGCTGACCGGCGGCAGCGCCCTCAGCGGCACGGCGGTCGCCCCGTCAGCGCCGAACAGTTCGTCCAACAGATGACCGGCCAGCGCGGACGCCGTCGGGTAGTCGAAGACAAGTGTCGGCGGGAGCCGCAGCCCGGCGGTGGCGTTCAGGCGGTTCCGCAGTTCGACGGCGGTGAGAGAGTCGAAACCGAGCTCCTGGAACGCCCGCGACGGATCGATTTCGGCGACACCGGCATGACCGAGCACCAGCGCGACCTGTGTGCGGACGAGGTCGAGCACCGCCTCGGCGCGCTCTTCGGCGCCAAGCACGGACAGTCGGCGCACCAGTCCGGCGGCCACTCCGGAGCCGGACACCGCTGCCCGCCGGGAAGTCCCGCGGATCAGCCCGCGCAACAGCTCCGGGATCTCGCCCTGGGCCCGCAGCGCGGCGAAGTCGAGGCGGGTCGGCAGCAGGACGGCTTCGTCGCCGCTCAGCGCGGCGTCGAACAACGCCATGCCCTGCTCGACGGTCAGCGGCGGCATGCCGGACCGCGCGATGCGGTCGAGGTCGGCATCGGTCAGGGTGCCGGTCATGCCGTCCGTGCGGGTCCACGGGCCCCAAGCCAGCGACAGCCCGGGCAGCCCGCGGGCTTGCCGGTGCTGGGCCAGTGCGTCGAGGAACGCGTTCGCGGCGGCGTAGTTGCCCTGCCCGGCGGCGCCGAACGTCCCGGCGGCCGAGGAGTAGGTGACAAAAGCTGTCAGGTCGCGGTCGCGGGTGAGTTCGTGCAGGTTCCACGCGGCGTCCACTTTGGACTTCAGGACCGCGGTGAGGCGTTCGGGGGTCAGGGATTCGATCAGGCCGTCGTCGAGGACTCCGGCGGTGTGGACGATCGCCGACACGCTGTGCTGGTCGAGCAGCTCGGCCAGCGCGTCACGATCCGAGACGTCACAGGCGGCGACCTGGGCGTCGGTGCCCTGCGCGGCAAGCTCGGCGACAAGCTCCACCACACCGTCGGCCGCTCCCCCGCGTCGGCTGACGAGCAGGAGGTTCCGCACGCCGTGCTCGGCGGCCAGATGCCGGGCGAGCACGCTGCCCAGCCCGCCGGTGCCGCCGGTGATCAGGACCGTGCCGTCGGGATCCCAGGTGTGGCGCGGTTCGGGCGCCGGGGAGCGGGTCAGGCGAGCGGCGAAGATTTCGCCACCGCGGATGGCGAGGCTGGGCTCGGCCGAGGCGAGGGCGAGCGGGAGTGCCGCGAAGGAGTCGTCGTGCAGGTCGATCAGGCCGAAGCGGCCCGGGTTTTCGGTCTGGGCCGAACGGACGAGCCCGGTGGCGGCGGCAGCGGCCAGATCAGCGCCGGAGGTGGCGCCCATGGTCACGAAGACGAGACGGGAGTCCTCGGTGAGCCACTGCTGCAGGAGACCGAGTACCTCGGCCGTGACGGCATGAACCGAATCCGGCGAGTTGTCGCCCGCGATCTGGACGATCGTGGTGTCGGCGTCAGGAGAGAGCGAAACACCGTCCTCGAGACCGAAGAGGTCGGTTCCGACGATCGACACCGAGTCGATGGCCGTGGTGAGCCCCGACGCCGGGGTCCAGTCGAGCCGGAACAGTGCTTCGGTGGCGATGTCCCCGGCGAACTGCTCCCCCGGCAACACGCGGAGCAGAAGTGCGTCGATGGACGCGACCGGGCCACCGGTGGTGTCCGTGACCGCGATCGACACCGTGTTGGTCCCGGTCTTGACGAGCCGCACCCGCGTCGAGGAGGCGCCGGTGGCGTGCAGCGAGACGCCCTCCCACAGGAACGGGAGCGCGCCGGTCTCGATGTCCAGTCCCGCTTGGGAAATCGCGTGCAATGCGGCGTCGAGCAACGCGGGGTGCAGGCCGAACTCGGCGGCTTCGGTGCCCTCCGGCAGGCTGACCTCGGCGAAGGCTTCCTCGCCGCGGCGCCAGAGGGCCCGCAGGCCCTGGAACACCGGCCCGTAAGCGAAACCGCCGTCGGCGAACTGATCGTAGGCCGTGGAAACGTCGACCGCGGTAGCTCCCTCGGGAGGCCAGACGGTCGCGTCGAAGTCGTGCGCGGCGGTCTCCGCGGCGACGAGCAGACCTGCCGCGTTCTGGTTCCACGTAACGGTGTTCTCGGGCCGAGAGTGGATGACCACCCGGCGGAACCCGGAATCATCCGGTGCCGCAACGGAAAGCTGCACCTGCAGTGCGCCACGCTCCGGCAGGACCATGGGCGAAGCGAGCGTGAGCTCGGCAATCCGGCCGTAGCCGACCTCGTCGCCGGCGCGGATCGCGAGTTCCATCAGCGCGGTGCCGGGAACGAGCACATGCCCGAGCACCGCATGATCGGCCAGCCAGGGATGGGTGCGGACGGACAGGCTGCTGGTGAACAACATGCCGTCGTCGCCGGCCAGTTCCACGGAACCGGTGAGCAGCGGGTGACCGGGGGCGGTGAGGCCGAAGGCGGCCGCGTCGCCGGTCGCCGCGAGCGCGTCCGGCCAGAACCAGCTGCGCTGGAAGGCATAGGTGGGCAGGTCCACCCGGCGCGCGCCGGGGAACAACGAGGTCCAGTCGACGCGGACGCCGTGGACGTGCAGGCGGGCCAAAGCCGACAATGCGGCGAGTTCTTCGGGACGGTCCTTGCGCAGCACGGGGACGATCACGGCGTTCTCGGGGGCGGACTGCTGTGCCATCGCGGACAGCACGCCGTCGGGGCCCAGTTCCAGGAACCGCGTGACACCTTCGGCGGCCAACGCCGTGACGCCGTCGGCGAACCGGACCGGCTCGCGCACATGGCGGACCCAGTACGCCGGGTCCGTCGGCTCACCGGACGCGTTCGACACCATCGGGATCCGCGGTGCGCTGAACGAAAGCCCTTCCACCACAACGCGGAACTCATCGAGCATCGGATCCATGAGCGGCGAGTGGAACGCGTGGCTGACTCGCAGCCTCGACGACTTGCGGCCGTCGAACTGGGCGACCAGTGCCAGCACCTCGGTCTCGTCACCGGCGACCACAACGGATTCGGGACCGTTGATCGCGGCGATCGAGATGCCGTTGGTCATAAGCGGCAGCACTTCGGCTTCAGTGGCCTGGATCGCGACCATCGCGCCCCCGGTGGGCAGCGCACCCATCAGCCCGGCACGACCGGACACCAAGGCGCAGGCGTCCTCCAGCGAAAGCACTCCGGCGACATGTGCGGCCGCGATCTCACCGATCGAATGTCCGGCCACGAAATCCGGGCGCACACCCCAGGACTCGACCAACCGGAACAACGCGACCTCGATCGCGAACAACGCGGGCTGAGTCCACACCGTCTCGTTCAGGGCGTCTGGGTCATCACCCCACACCACATCCCGAACCTCGCCGAGGTGCTCGGCCACAGCGTCGAACGCCGTCGCGAACACACCGAACCGGTCGTACAGCTCACGGCCCATACCGAGCCGCTGCGAACCCTGACCGGAGAACAGGAACGCCGTCTTACCGGCGACCACGGAACCCTCGATCACCCCCGGACCGACCAGCGCCTCCAGTGCGCTCTCGCGGTTCTCGGCGAGTACCACGGCCCGGTGTTCGAAGGCCGAACGCGCGGTCGCCAGCGAGAAGCCGACATCTCCGGCGGTCAGCTCGGGAGACTTCTCCAAGTGCGAAACCAAGCGCTCTGCCTGTGCCGCAAGCGCTTCGGCCGTCTTGCCGGACAGAACCCACGGCACCAGACCGGCCGTCGAGGGCCGCTCTTCAACCGCGACAACCCGTGGCGCCTGCTCGAGGATGACGTGCGCGTTGGTACCGCTGATGCCGAACGACGACACCCCGGCGCGGCGCGGACGGCCGGTCTCCGGCCACTCGACCTGCTCGGTGAGCAGCTCGACGGCTCCGGCTTCCCAGTCCACATGCGACGAAGCCGTATCCACGTGCAGAGTCTTCGGCAGGACACCGTGCCGCATCGCCATGACCATCTTGAGCACCCCGGCAACACCGGCGGCCGCCTGGGTGTGCCCGAGGTTCGACTTGATCGAGCCCAGCAGCAGCGGGTTTTCCCGGTCCTGGCCATAAGTCGCCAGCAATGCCTGCGCCTCGATCGGGTCACCCAGGGTGGTCCCGGTGCCGTGCGCCTCGACGACGTCGATGTCCGAAGTGGACAGACCCGCGCTCGCCAGCGCCTGACGGATCACGCGTTGCTGTGACGGGCCGTTCGGGGCGGTGAGCCCGTTGGACGCGCCGTCCTGGTTCACCGCGGAGCCCCGGAGTACCGCGAACACCTCGTGCCCGTTGCGCTGCGCGTCGGAAAGCCGTTCCAGTACCAGGATTCCGACGCCCTCGGCCCAGCCGACACCGTCAGCCGAGTCGGAGAACGCCTTGCACCGGCCATCGACGGCCATACCGCGCTGCCGGGAGAACTCCACGAAGACGTCCGGCCTGGACAGCACGGTCGCGCCGCCGGCCAGTGCGAGCGTGCACTCGCCGCTACGCAACGCCTGCGCCGCCCAGTGCATCGCGACCAGCGACGAAGAGCAGGCCGTGTCGACGGTGACCGCCGGACCTTCCAACCCGAGCGTGTAGGAAACCCGGCCGGACGCCACGCTCGGGGCGCTGCCGTTGCCGCGGAAGCCTTCGAACTCCTTGCTGGACAACAGGTCGCCGTAGTCGCTGTACATGATCCCGGCGAACACACCGGTCCGGCTGCCGCGCAGCGAGACCGGGTCGATCCCGGCCTGCTCGATCGCCTCCCAAGACGCCTCCAGCAGCAACCGCTGCTGCGAGTCGGTCGCAAGGGCCTCACGCGGGCTCATGCCGAAGAACCCGGCGTCGAACGCGCCCGCGTCGTGCAGGAACCCACCGGAGCGCGTGTACGACGTGCCGAAGTGATCGAGATCGGGGTGGTACAGACCTTCGGTGTCCCAGCCACGGTTCTCCGGGAACGTCGAGATCGCGTCGGAACCACTGGCGACGAGCTTCCAGAGGTCCTCGGGGGAACTCACCTCGCCGGGATAGCGGCAAGCCATCCCGACGATGGCGATGGGGTCGTCGCCCACCAATGCGTGTGCCTGGGCAGGGACGGCGACGTCGGCGCCGAACAGCTCGTCCAGCAGGTAGTCGGCCAGCGCGGCCGGTGTCGGGTAGTCGAACACCAGCGTCGCGGGCAACCTCAGGTCCGCGGTGCCGTTCAGGCGGTTGCGCAGGTCGACGGCGGTCAGGGAGTCGAAGCCGAGGTCCTGAAACGAGCGGGCGGCGTCGATCGCCCCGGCCCCGGCGTGGCCGAGGACGAGCGCGACCCGGCTGAGCACCAAGTCGAGCAACACTTCACGGCGGTCGGCGGGCGCGAGCCCGGCCAGCTGGCGGGCGAGCCCTCCCCCGCTTCCGGCCTTCGCCGCGACGGCCCGCTTGCGGCGAGCGGGGACGAGTCCACGGAGCAGCTCGGGGACGCCGTCCTGCGCGGCGAGCACCGGGAGATCGAGTTTCACCGGCAGCACAACGGCTTCGGCGCTGGCGAGTGCGGCGTCGAACAAGGCGACACCCTGCGAGATCGACAGCGGCGGCACGCCGGAGCTGATCATCCGCTCGATGTCGGCGCCGGTCAGGCCGCCGGTCATCCCGGCGTCCTGCGTCCACGGACCCCACTGCAGGGACACCGCGGGCAGGCCGAGGGCATGGCGCCGCTGGGCGAGCGCGTCGAGGTAGGCGTTGGCCGCGGCGTAGTTGCCCTGGCCGGCGCCGCCGAACGGGCTCGCCAGCGAAGAGAACAGGACGAACGCCGTCAGGTCGCTCGTCAGCTCGTGCAGGTTCCAGGCCGCGTCGACCTTCGGGCGCAGCACGGTCTCGACCTGCTGCGGAGTCAGCGAGGCGACGGTGCCGTCGTCGAGCACGCCGGCGGTGTGGACGACCGCGGTGACGGGGTGCTGGGCGAGCAACGCGGCGAGCGCGTCGCGGTCGGCGATGTCGCAGGCGGCGATGGTGACGTCGGCGCCCTGCCCGGTGAGTTCGTCGCGGAGCAGTTCGGCGCCCTCGGCGGTGCGACCGCGACGGCTGGCGAGGACAAGCTTGCGGACCCCGTGCTCGGCGACGAGGTGGCGGGCGAGCACACTGCCGAGACCGCCGGTACCGCCGGTGATCAGCACTGTGCCGTCGGCGTCCCAGACGATCGGTTCCTCGGGTGCGGCCACTCGCTCAAGGCGAGCGGCGAGTATCTGTCCATTTCGGACGATCAAGTTCGGTTCGGTGGAGGCAAGCGCTCGCGACAGCGCACCGGCCGAAGCGCCGTCAAGGTCGATCAGGCCAAAGCGGCCGGGGTTCTCGGTCTGCGCGGTGCGGACGAGACCCCAGACGGCGGCGGCCGCGGCGTCTTCACCGTTGGTCGCGCCCCGCGCGACGAACACGAGCCGCGAGTCGGCGAACCGCTCTTCGGCGAGCCAGTGCTGCAGTCTGCCCAGCTCGCGGACAATCGCCGCGTGCACGGATTCCACTGCGGACGATCCGGCCACCGGCACCAGCACAATGCCCGGGACATCGCCGGTCAGGAGTGTATCGAAATCCTCATACGGAACCGCAAGATCGCCGAGTCCGAGGACATCGGTGCCGACAAGCGCGATCGGTTCGGTCGCCGCTTCGGCGGGTGGCACCGGGACCCAGGTGGTCCGGAACAGGGAGTCGCGGAGGGAATCGGTCTGCTGCTCGACCGGGATCGTGCGCAGGATCAAGGATTCGACGGTGGCGATCGGCGCGCCGGTGCCGTCGGCGACGGCCATCGACACGGCGTCCTCGCCGATGCGGCGCAGGCGGATCCGGGCCGCGGCCGCACCGGTGGCGTGCAACGAAACGCCTTCCCAGGAGAACGGCATCCCACTGCGGCCTTCTTCGCCACGGTCCACGAGTGCAGCGGACTGCAGTGCCGCGTCGAGGAGCGCCGGGTGCAGGCCGAACGCTTCGGCGTCGGACTGGACGTGGTCAGGCAGGCTGACGTCGGCGAAGATGTCGTCGCCCTTACGCCACACCGCGCGGACGCCTTGGAACGCGGGGCCGTACTCGAAACCGCCCTCGGCGAACCAGTCGTAGCAGCTCGTGATGTCAACCGGTGTCGCGCCTTCGGGCGGCCAGATTCCGGCGGCGAACTCGTCGGCCGCATGGCTTTCCTCGGTCAGCGTTCCGGTGGCGTGCTGGATCCACGGCGCGCCCGAGGCGCCTTCGAGCCGGGAGTGGATGGTGATACTCCGGCGGCCCGAGTCGGCGTCGGCGGCGCTCACCCGCAGCTGCACCTGGACTCCGCCCTGTTCGGGCAGGACCAGCGGCGCGGCGAGGGTCAGTTCTTCGAGCCGGTCGCAGCCGACCTCGTCGCCCGCACGGACAGCGAGCTCGACGAACGCCGTACCGGGCAGGAGAACCCGGCCCATGACGACGTGGTCAGCCAGCCACGGCTGCGTCTGGACGGACAATCTGCTGGTCAGCACCACGCCGTCGAAGTCGGCCAGCACGACGGCCGCACCGAGCAGTGGGTGCGCGGTGATGTCCAGACCGGCGGCGGTCACGTCACCGGCGCCGGCGGCCGGGGTGCTCAGCCAGAACTTTTCGTGCTGGAAGGCGTAGGTCGGGAGACCGACCTGGCGGCCACCGGCGGCGAACTCCGTCCAGTCCACGGCCACGCCGTGGACGTGCAGCTGTGCCAAGGCGCCGACAGCGGCGGTTTCTTCGGGCCGATCCTTGCGCAGCAACGGAACCAGCACGGCTTCGTCGGGCGCGGACTCGCGGGCCGCGGCGGACAGGACACCGTCAGGCCCGAGCTCCAGGAACGTGCGGACGCCGTCCTCGGCCAGTGTCCGGATGCCGTCGGCGAACCGGACGGTCTCACGGACGTGGCGCACCCAGTAGTCCGGCGCGCCCAGTTCGGCAGCCGTCGCGAGCACGCCGGTCAGGTTCGACACGACCGGGATCTCCGGGCTGTGAAAGGACAGTCCCGCCACGACCGCGCGGAACTCGTCGAGCATCGGGTCCATCAGCGGCGAGTGGAACGCGTGCGACACACGCAGTCGAGAAGTCTTGCGGTCCAGGTTCTCGAAGTGGGCCGCCACCGCGGTGACAGCGGTTTCGTCGCCGGAGACGACCACCGAACTCGGGCCGTTGATCGCGGCGATCGAGACGTCACCGTCGAGCAACGGCAGAACCTCGTCCTCGGTCGCTTTGATGGCGACCATTGCGCCCGCCCGTCGCCCACCACCACCCTCAACGGAGTCGCTTCGCGACGCTCCCCTTGATCCAGCGGGCAGCGCCTGCATGAGCTTCGCTCGCGCGGTGACCAGTTTGGCCGCGTCGGCCAGCGAGAACACCCCGGACACGTGCGCGGCGGCGATCTCGCCGATCGAATGGCCCGCGACGAAATCAGGCGTCACGCCCCACGACTTCACCAACCGGAAGAGCGCGACCTCGACGGCGAACAACGCGGGCTGGGTCCAGCCGGTTTCGTTCAGGGTTTCGGTGTCGGTGCCCCAGATGACCTCGCGCAGCCGCGGGTCGAGTTCCGCGAGCACCGCGTCGAAAGCCTCGGCGAAAACCGGGAACCGCTCATAAAGCTCGCGGCCCATGCCGAGCCGCTGCGAACCCTGACCGGAGAACAGGAACGCCGTCTTGCCACCGGCGACCGAACCTTCGGACACTCCCGCGTCGGGCTCGCCGTCGGCCAATGCCGCCAGGCC
>NZ_DASYMU010000131.1:0-19209 GCF_036008905.1 Amycolatopsis sp.
CCGGCCGCGATCAACACGGCGACTCCGACGGCGACCGCGGTTTTGCGGCCGGTCCAGCCTTTCTTCGCGCCCGGTTCAGCGGCGGGCGGCGGGTCGCCCCACCCGGCGGGCTGCGGTGGGACGGTCGGTTCGGTGCTCATCGTCGATTCCTCCGGTCGTGTCCAGTTGCCGACCAGCGTGGTCACCGGGGCTGTGCCTGAGCTGTGCGATGGGTGGGCGCGCGCTGTGGATAAGCCCTGGAATCCTCACAGGAGAAGCACAGCGGCGGCACAGCTCGAACTTACGGAACTAGCCGATCATGGCACCATGACCAGTATGAACGGCGCTTCGTCAGACCAGGGCAAGGCAGACCTCCGCCGCGCGGACGGCACGCCCGTGCGAGTGCTGGTCGTCGACGACGAGGCGACACTGGCCGAACTGGTCTCCATGGCGCTGCGCATGGAGGGCTGGGAGATCCGCAGCGCCGGCGACGGCACCGAGGCGATCCGCATGGCGCGGGAGTTCCGCCCGGACGCGGTCGTGCTCGACGTCATGCTGCCCGATTTCAGCGGCCTCGAAGTGCTGCGGCGGATGCGCGCCGAATCGCCCAACTTGCCGGTGTTGTTCCTGACGGCCAAGGACGCCGTCGAGGATCGCATCGCCGGGCTGACCGCCGGTGGCGACGACTATGTCACCAAGCCGTTCAGCCTCGAGGAGGTCGCGCTGCGCCTGCGCGCGCTGCTGCGCCGGGCGAACGGCGTTTCGTCGGGGAGGGGTTCGGCGCTCGTCGTCGGAGACCTGACGCTCGACGAGGACAGCCGCGAGGTCCACCGCGGCGGCGACCTGGTGCCGTTGACGGCGACCGAATTCGAGCTCCTGCGGTACCTCATGCGCAACCCGAAACGAGTCTTGAGCAAGGCACAGATCCTCGATCGGGTGTGGAGCTACGACTTCGGCGGCCAGGCGAATATCGTCGAGCTCTACATTTCCTATCTCCGTAAGAAGATCGACGCCGATCGGGAGCCGATGATCCACACCATGCGGGGCGCCGGGTATGTCCTCAAGCCCGCGACCTGAGCGACGGCTCGGGCGGCCGTGGTCCCTGCGCCGCCGCCTGATCGTGCAGCTCGCGGCGATGCTGGCGCTCGTCTGCCTGATCGTCGGCGTGGTCACGGAGCTCGCGTTGCGTGACTTCCTGATCAGCCAGCTAGACGGCAGGCTCACCCAGACCACCGAGCGCGGAAACCGGCCACCGCCGCCATCGGACGGGCTCGGGCCGGGGCGGCAGCCGGACGCGTTGCGCGTGGCGGGGCAGCAGATAGGCACGCTCGTGGTGCACATCGACAAGGACGGGACGATCAACGCCGGGGTCCTCGCGTCCAATTTGGACAATTCGGCTGGTTCCGGTCCGACGCTGTCGAAGGACCAGCTGACAGCGTTGGTGAACCTGTCGCCCAACGGCGTCAAGCACACCCAGAACCTCGGTACCTCGCTCGGCGACTACCGGATCGTGTCGAACCGGACGCCCAAGGGCGACATCTTGATCATCGGCCTGCCCGCCAAGGACGTTTCGGACACTTTATGGCGGCTGGGCTGGATCTTCGGCGGGGTCGCGCTGGCCGGGCTCGTGCTCGCGGGCGCGGTCGGCGCGATGACCATCCGCCGGACCATGCTGCCGCTAGACCGGCTGGCGGCGACGGCGAGCCGGGTCGCCGAACTGCCACTGGATCGGGGCGAGGTGGCGCTTTCCGTCCGGGTGTCCGAAGTGGACACTGATACCCGTACCGAGGTCGGCAAGGTCGGGCACGCGCTGAACCGGATGCTCGGGCACGTGTCGAACGCGCTCACCGCGCGCCAGGCAAGTGAAAGCCGGGTCCGGCGATTCGTGGCCGACGCCAGCCATGAGCTTCGGACACCGTTGGCCGCCATTCGCGGGTACGCGGAATTGACCAGGCGCAGCAAGGAAACCGTGCCGCCGGACATTGCCTTCGCGATGAGCCGCGTCGAGTCGGAGTCGGCGCGGATGACCACGCTGGTCGAGGATCTGCTCCTGCTCGCACGGCTCGACTCCGGACGGGCGGTGGTGCACGAGCCGGTCGATCTTTCCAGGCTGGTCGCCGACGCGGTCGCGGACGCGCATGTCGCCGGGCCGGATCATCGGTGGTTGCTGGACGTTCCCGGTGAGCCGATCAGCGTGCTCGGCGACGGCGACCAGCTGCACCAGGTCGTGATCAACCTGCTGAACAACGCTCGATCGCATACGCCGCCCGGTACCGAGGTCACCGCCGCACTGTCCACAAGCGACCATGCGGTGACACTGGTGATCGCCGACAACGGCCCGGGAATTCCGCCGGAAATCCTGCCGGAGGTGTTCGAACGGTTCGCCCGCGGCGACAATTCGCGGTCCCGGGCGGCGGGGAGCACCGGCCTCGGGCTGGCGATCGTCGCGGCCGTGGTCGCCGCCCACCGCGGGGCCGTCCGGGTGTGGAGCAAACCCGGACGGACGGAGTTCCGCGTGATGCTCCCAGTGGTTCACAGCTAGCGCACAGGGAAGCCACAAGTCAGGCACAACGGCGAACGGCACCTTGATGGTCATGACGAGCGTGCTCACCCAGACCCCGGACACGAAAACCGAAGCGCCGGTCACCGGGCGACCGAAATGGATCCGCCCGGCCGTCGCGCTGCTGTTCGCCGTGACCGCGGCGCTGTATCTGTGGAACCTCGCGCAAAACGGCTACGCCAACAGTTTCTACGCGATGGCCGTCCAAGCGGGGACACAGAGCTGGAAGGCGTGGTTCTTCGGTTCACTCGATCCGGGCAACATCGTCACGGTCGACAAACCGCCCGCTTCGCTGTGGCTGATGGGTCTTTCCGGGCGGATCTTCGGCTTCTCGAGCTGGAGCATGCTCGTGCCGAACGCGTTGGCGGGCGTCGCTTCCGTCGGGCTGCTCTACCTGACCGTGCGCCGCACGAACGGCCCGGCCGCGGGCCTGCTCGCCGGGTCCGTGCTCGCGTTGACTCCGGTCGCCGCGGTGATGTTCCGCTTCAACAACCCGGATTCCGTGCTCGTGCTGCTGATGGTCGCGGGCGCGTACTGCACGGTCCGCGCGATCGCGACGGCGAGCACGAAATGGCTGTTGCTCGCCGGAGCCGCGATCGGCTTCGGTTTCCTGGACAAGATGTTGCAGGCTTTCCTGGTACTGCCCGCTTTCGTGCTGGCGTATCTCGTCGCGGCGCCGACGTCGCTGGGCAAACGGATCGCGCAGCTCTTCGGTGCGGCCGCGGCTGTGTTCGTCTCGGCGGGCTGGTGGGTCGCCGCGGTTTCGCTGTGGCCCGCCGCGGACCGGCCGTACATCGGTGGTTCCACGGACAACAGCGCGCTCGAACTCGCCTTGGGCTACAACGGTTTGGGCCGGATCCTGGGTGGTGACGGCAATCCCGGCGGCACCGCGGGCGGCGGTCAGGCGGGCGGCCCTGGCGGCATGTTCGGTGGTGCGACCGGATTCGGCCGGATGTTCGACCAGACCTTCGGCGCGGAGATCTCCTGGTTGCTCCCGGCCGCGCTGATCGGTCTCGTCGCGGGGCTGTGGTTCACCCGTTACGCGCCGCGTACCGACCGGACCCGTGCCGCACTGCTGCTGTGGGGCGGTTGGACGGTCGTGACCATGGCCGTCTTCAGCTTCATGAGCGGCATCATCCACCCGTACTACACGGTGGCCCTCGCACCCGGGATCGCCGGACTGATCGGTATCGGCGGTGTCGAACTGTGGCGCGGACGTCGTAACTTCTCCGCCCGCGTGGCGCTGGCCTTGATGCTCGCGTCCGCCGGGGTGTGGGGCTTTATTTTGTTGTCCCGCACCACATCGTGGCAGCCATGGGTGCGCTACACCACGCTCGTGCTGGTCGCTGTGGGCGTCTTCGCCCTGCTGCTCGGCGTCGACCGGCTTCGCCGCGCAGCACCCGCTGTCGCTCTTGTCGCGCTCATCGGCGGGTTGCTCGCTCCCGCGGCCTTCACGGTCACCACCGCGGCCACCGCGCACACCGGGCCGATCCCGACGTCGGGCCCCGAGACCGGGCTCGGTTTCGGCGGGCGTGGCGAAGGTCAGTCGAACCCCGAGCTCGACGCGCTGCTCAACGCGACCACCACCAAGTGGGCCGCCGCGGCGAGCGGCTCCCAGGAGGCGGCCGGACTGGCCCTGCCGACCGGCAAGTCCGTGATGGCCATCGGCGGCTTCAACGGCGGCGACCCGGCGCCCACGCTGGAGCAGTTCCAGCAGTACGTCGCCGCCGGGGATATCACGTACTTCGTCGCGGGCGGGATGGGCGGTTTCGGCGGACGGGGCGGGTCGGGGGAGATCACGGCCTGGGTCGAGTCGACCTTCAGCCCCACCACTGTCGGCGGCGCGACCGTCTACGACCTGACCAAGTAACCGCAGGTGGCGCGCTTGATCGCGGCCACCTGCGACCCTCGGTGCGAGGGGTCGCTACACTTGTCCACGGGCCCCGCGCGGCGTCCACCCTGCGAACCTCCCCAGGGCCGGAAGGCAGCAAGGATAAGCAGGCTCTGACGGGTGCGCGGGGTCCGCTTTCATTTTCAGCGGGGTCAGCCGGGCACCGATGACGGCCACACCGAACGCTGTCGGTCCCTGCCGGTAGTCTCGCTGCGTGGCTCTAGCGCTATACCGCAAGTACCGTCCGGCGACCTTCGCCGAGGTGGTCGGCCAAGAGCATGTGACCGAACCCCTCCGCACGGCGCTGTCGTCCGGTCGCATCAACCATGCCTACCTCTTCTCGGGCCCTCGTGGCTGCGGGAAGACGTCGAGCGCGCGGATCATGGCGCGTTCGCTCAATTGTAAGAAGGGCCCGACACCGGACCCGTGCGGCGAGTGCGACTCGTGCAAGGCGCTCGCGCCGGAGGGCTCCGGCAGCGTCGACGTCACCGAGCTCGACGCCGCCAGTCACGGTGGTGTCGACGACGCCCGTGAGCTGCGCGACCGCGCCTTTTACGCGCCCGCCGACGCGCGCTATCGCGTGTTCATCATCGACGAGGCGCACATGGTCACCACGCAGGGCTTCAACGCCCTGCTGAAGATCGTGGAAGAGCCGCCCGAGCACGTCATCTTCATCTTCGCGACCACTGAGCCGGAGAAGGTGCTCCCCACCATCCGCTCGCGGACGCACCACTATCCGTTCCGGCTGATCCCGCCGAGCTCGATGCGCGCGCTGCTGGAACGCAACGTCGCCGCCGAGGGCGTCACGGTCGATCCCGCGGTGTATCCGCTGGTCATCCGGGCGGGTGGGGGTTCGGCCCGGGACACGCAGTCTGTGCTGGACCAGTTGCTCGCCGGCGCCGGGCCGGACGGTATCGACTACAGCCGGGCGGTTTCGCTGCTCGGCGTCACCGATGTCGCGCTGATCGACGACATGGTCGACGGCCTGTCCGCCGACGACTCCACGGCCGTGTTCGGCACGGTCGAGAAGCTGTCCGAGGCCGGTCACGAGCCGCGCCGCTTCGCCACGGACCTGCTGGATCGCCTGCGTGACCTGGTCATGCTGCGTTCGGTGCCGGACGCGGCGACGCGCGGGCTGGTGTCCGCGCCCGAGGACGATCTCGCCCGGATGGTCGCGCAGGCCGAGCGGATCGGGCTGGCCACGCTGTCCCGGTACGCCGAGATCGTCCACAATGGACTGCTGGAGATGCGCGGGGCCACCGCGCCCCGGCTGGTGCTGGAACTGTTGTGCGCCAGGATGTTGCTGCCTTCGGCGACCGAGGGCGAAGCGGCCATGCTGCAACGTCTCGAACGCCTGGAGCGCCGCGTCACCGCCGGGGGCACCCCGTCGCCGGGCACGGCCGCCGCCGCTGTTCCCGCGGCACCCGTCGCCGCTCAGCCCGCGCCGGTCGCCGCCCGGCCCGCGCAAGCCCCGGCGGCTCCCGTGGCCGCGGCGCTTCCCCCGGCTCCGGCGTTGTCGTCGAACGGCGGCTACCAGCGTCCGTCGCAGCGGCCCCCGGAGGCGGCACCCGCACCAGAACCCGTTGCCCCGCAACGGCAACCGGTTCCCGCCGCAGCCGCGCCCGCGCCGGTCGAAGAGCCCGCGGTGGAGTCCGCCGGCGGGATCGACGCCGCCGCGGTACGCCGTGTCTGGCCCGACCTGCTCGCCGCGATCCGCAAGATCCCCGGCGGCCGCAGTACCGAAGCCATGCTCACCCAGGCCACCGTGTACAGCGTCGAAGGCACCGCGGTGACGTTGACGCATAACGCGGAACCGTTGGCGCGCAGGCTTTCCGAGGTACACAACGCGGAGAAGATCGCAGCCGCGCTGGGCACCGTGCTCGGCGGCGAATGGCAGGTCCGGTGCGTGCACGGCACGCCGGCGGCCGCCCCGGCGAAGGCGGCCGCCCCCGCGGCCCGTCCGCAGGCCGCGGCACCTCCGGCCGGTCAGCAGCGCTCGTACAGCCGTCCGTCGGCGGCGCCCGCGGCACCCGCCGCCGAACCGGCCCGGCAGGACCGGCCCCCGGCCCAGGTGGAACGCCCCGCGCCCAAGCCCGTCACCACCGAGCCGGACATCCCGCTGCCCCCGGAACCCGTCGAGGACGACGAGGAGTTGTACTCCGAGGACTCGAGCCCCGCGCCGCCGACACCCGAGCAGGTCGCCGACGACGCACAAGACGTCCTGGCGCAGAAACTGCTCGCCGAACAACTCGGCGCCCGCGAACTCGAATAGCACCTCGGGGAACCTGAGTTCGCCATCTGTCGACAGATGGCGACGGCGTTCGCGTAGGGCGTGAAGGGAAAGTGGCGGGTCGGGCGAGTGGGGGCGCTAGGTTCGAGGCGTGAACGAGAAGCGCCGGATGGTGTTGCGTGATGTCGTGCCGGGGGACGTCGAGAGCTACGTCCGGATGCGCTGCGACCCGGTCATGATGGCCGACCTCGGTGGCCCGCTGCCTCGCGAAGGCATGGCGGCGAAAGTCGCCCGTGACGCGAAGGAAGCCGCCGAGGGCATCTCGTGGATGAAGATGATCATCCCCGACGAAACCGCTCCGGACGTCGTCGCCGGAACCGTCACCTTGTGGCAGGACGAGAGCCTGTCCGAGATCGGCTGGATGGTGCTGCCCGAGTTCCAGGGACGCGGCCTGGCCAAGGCCGCGGTGCGTGAGCTGCTGGCCCGCGCGGAAGCCCGCTGGGGCCCCATTCACGCGTTCCCCGGCATCACGAACGGGCCGTCCAACGGGATTTGCCGCTCACTCGGCTTCGAGTTCTTGGGAGAGCAGGAAAAGACGTTCGCCGGGCGGGTGCTGCGAAGCAACCACTGGGTCTTTCAGCCGAGGTAGGTTTCGATGGCGGCGGCGATCGCGTCGGCGTATTTCTGCCGCCCGTCGGCGCTGGTCATCGAAGCGGCCTCGCCGGCGTTGCGCATGTTGCCGCATTCGACGAGCGCGGCGGGCCGGGTCGAAAGGTTCAGCCCGCCGAGGTCGGCACGCGGCGCGAGGCCGTCCTTGCCGATGTAGTTGGCCGGCGGGAAACCGGCGGACCGCAGCCCGTCGCGCAACGTCTTCGAGAGCCTGGTGGACGGCTCGCCCTGCTGGGCGTTGAGCGGCGGCGACGAGTACGCGACGTGGAAGCCGCGCGAGCCGGCCGCGGTCGAACCGTCCGCGTGGATCGACACGACGGCGTCCGCGTTGGCCGAATTGCCTGTCGCCGCACGCTTGTCGACGCACGGGCCGATGCCCTTGTCATCGGTCCGCGTGTAGACGACCTTGACGCCCTTCGCCGCCAGCGCGGCGCCCACGCGCTGCGTGACGTCGAAGGTGAACGCGTGCTCGGGATAGCCCGCGTTGGTCGAGGTCCCGGTGGTGTTGCACGGTTTCATCTCGCCGCGCCCGGCCGGGACGAGCTTGTTGATCTCCGCCGCGTGCGACCCGTTGCCGCCGTTGTGCCCCGCGTCCAGCACCACGACCTTCGACCCGGGCACCTGCGCCGGCGCGGACGACGCGGACGACGACGGCGCAGAAGAAGAGGTGCTTGAGGGAGGCGGCGAAGAACTGCTGGTGATCGGGCTCGGAGCGGACGTCGACACGCTGGGAGCCGCCGCGCCGCCCACTGGGGATTCGCAGCCCGTGAGCAGCAGCAAACCCGTGATGGCCAGAAAACTTGCTCGCACTCGCACGGCGACCACGGTGTCACACCGTCGGCGGCTAGGCTGGGAGGCACGTGCATTCCAGGAGAGGATCGCTGAAGATCATGGTGCAACCCGGTGGTGGCTTCGATATGGGCCAGATCCTGCAGCAGGCCCAGCAGATGCAGCAGAAGCTGGTCGAAGCCCAGGAAGAACTGGCGAACACCGAGGTGACAGGTACCTCCGGTGGCGGCCTCGTCACGGCGACCGTGACCGGTGGCATGGAGCTCAAGGGCCTCGTGATCGACCCGAAGGTCGTCGACCCCGAAGACACCGAGACCCTCGCCGACCTCGTCGTCGCCGCGGTCCGGGACGCCTCGGCCAACGCGCAGAAGCTCACCGAGCAGAAGCTGGGCCCGCTGGCCGGCGGCCTCGGTGGCGGCATGCCGGACCTCGGTGGTCTCGGCGGCCTCGGTCTGCCGGGCGCATAGCTTGTACGAGGGTGTAGTCCAGGACCTGATCGACGAGCTCGGGCGGCTGCCCGGCGTCGGTCCGAAGAGCGCCCAGCGGATCGCGTTCCACCTGCTGGCCGCCGATCCCGCGGATATCGGGCGCTTGCAGGAAGTACTCGGCAAGGTCAAGGAAGGCGTGCAGTTCTGCGAGATCTGCGGCAACGTCTCCGAGCAGACCGAGTGCCGCATCTGCCGTGACACGCGCCGCGACCTGACGGTCATCTGCGTGGTCGAGGAGCCGAAGGACGTGCTCGCCGTCGAGCGCACCCGGGAGTTCAAAGGGCGCTACCACGTACTCGGTGGCGCGCTGGACCCGTTGTCGGGCATCGGCCCCGAGCAGCTCCGCATGCGGCAGCTGCTGGCGCGGATCGGTGGCGCGGAGATCTCCGAGATCATCATCGCCACCGACCCGAACACCGAGGGCGAAGCGACGGCGACCTATCTCGTCCGGATGTTGCGTGACTTCCCCGGCCTGAGTGTCACCCGCCTGGCTTCGGGCCTCCCGATGGGTGGCGACCTCGAGTTCGCCGACGAACTGACGCTGGGCCGCGCACTTTCCGGCCGTCGCGCCATGTAAGCAGTGGAAGCGCGGGAGGTGGCTCGGCGGGTGTTGGCCGCCGAGCCTCGTTTGGGCCGCGTGCGGCTCCTCGCCATTGACGGCCCTTCCGGTTCGGGCAAGTCGACGCTGGCAGCTGCGGTAATAACGGAATTGCGCGACCGAGACGTCCTGAGCGCACTTGTCCGCACTGATGAGTTCGCGACCTGGGAACACCCGGTTTCGTGGTGGCCGAGGCTCGTGGAAGGCGTCTTGGAACCGTTGCGCGCCGGGCGTCCCGGCCGATACCGTCGCATGGACTGGACCACCGGATCGCCGCAGCTGGGAGCCCTGGTCACGGTCGAGGTACCGGACGTCCTCGTGCTCGAAGGTGTCTCGTCTGGCCGATCTTCGGTCCGGCCCCTACTGTCTTGTCTTTGCTGGTTGGAAGGCCCTGATCAGGCAGTTCGGCTCGAACGGGCGGTGGCTCGCGACGGCGAAAGCAGCAGAGGACCGCTGCGGGCGTGGCAGGCATTCGAACGTGGTTGGTTCGCGGCTGACAAAACTGGACAACCTGCGGTATCGGAAGGGTAACCATTACCTTAAGTGATTGATAATCAACACTTTGCGGTCAAAAGGCCCGCCACGTAGCGCGATCGTAATCTCGCGCACTTAAGTGCCGGGGTTCAAACGGCTAGGGTCTGCGAACAAACCTGAACCCCGTTCGTTCCTGACCGACCGGACGGGTGAATAAACCGAACATCTCCCAAGGGGTGCCAGATGCTGCAATTGCGGGTGGCTCGAACGCGCCGGATAGCCCTGATCGGGCTTGCCGGGGCGCTCGCGGTCTCCATGTCCGCCTGTGCCGAATCCAAGCGGGACGACAATGCCGCGGGTGGTGACAAGACGGGCGGCACGATGGTCTTCGGTGCCACCGGTAACCCGAAGATGTTCGACCCGATCTTCAACGACGAGGGCGAGACCTTCCGGATCACCCGGCAGATCTACGACACGCTCCTCCAGAACAAGCCCGGTACGGCCGACGTCGTGGGCTCGCTCGCCGAGAAGTGGGAGCCGAGCAACGACGGCAAGACCTGGACCTTCTCGCTGAAGAAGGGGGTCAAGTTCTCCGACGACACCGCCTTCGACGCCAAGGCCGTCTGCTTCAACTTCGACCGCTGGTTCAACATGAAGGGCGCCGCCGCCCAGAGCCAGATGATCTACTACGGCGACGTCTTCGAGGGCTTCGCCAAGAACGAAGGCGACGCCACCGGCGCCCCGGTCTACAAGTCCTGTGAAGCCAAGGACGACTCGACGGCCGTCATCAACCTGAACAAGGCGAAGGGTGCTTTCCCCGCCGCGTTCACGCTGCCGTCGTTCTCCATCTCCAGCCCGACGGCGCTGCAGAAGTACAACGCAGACACGGTGACGCAGAGTGGTGACTCGTTCAGCTACAGCGACTACGCGAACAAGTTCCCGACCGGTACCGGCCCGTTCAAGTTCGAGGCCTGGGACCAGGCCAAGGGCGAGGTGTCGATCGTCAAGAGCACCGGTGGCACGGACACCGCGAAGCTCGACAAGCTGATCTTCAAGGTCATCCCCGACGAGAACGCCCGTAAGCAGGCGCTCAAGTCCGGTGACATCGACGGCTACGACTACCCGTCGCCCGCGGACTACGCCCTGCTGCGCAACGATGGCGCCCAGGTCCTCATCCGCCCGTCGTTCAACATCCTGTACCTGGGCATCAACCAGGCGAACAACCCGGCCCTCAAGGACGTCCGCGTCCGTCAGGCGCTGGCTTACGGCATCAACCGTGAGCAGTTCGTCAAGTCGAAGCTGGCCGAAGGTTCCGAGGTCGCGACCGAGTTCGTGCCCAAGGCGATCGCCGGTTACAACGACCAGGTGCCGCAGTTCCCGTACGACCCGGAGAAGGCCAAGCAGCTGCTGGCCGCCGCCGGCGCCAGCAACCTGACGCTGAACTTCTACTACCCGACCGAGGTCACCCGGCCGTACATGCCGAACCCGGCGGACACGTTCACGGCGATCTCCGAGGACCTGAAGAAGATCGGCATCAAGGTCGAGGCCATCGCCAAGCCGTGGAACGGTGGCTACAAGGACGACGTCCAGAAGGCCGGTAAGCAGGACGTCCACCTGCTCGGCTGGACCGGTGACTACAACGACGCCGGTAACTTCGTCGGCACGTTCTTCGGCCGCTCGAAGGCGGAGTTCGGTTTCGACAACCCGGCGCTGTTCTCGGCGATCGCGGCTGCCGACGCCGCCGCCGTCGGTGACGCCCACACCAAGGCGTACGAAGAGGTGAACAAGCAGATCATGGACTACATGCCTGCTGTTCCGATCGCCTACCCGACGCCCGCACTGGTCGTCGGCGCGAAGATCAAGGGTGTTGTCGCGAGCCCGCTCACCGACGAGCGGTTCAACACCGTGACCAAGGGATAGTCTCTCCCCTTAATTACTGAGTCGACCGAAGGGCGGGGGTGCGCAACACGCACCCCCGCCTTTTGGCCCACCACTGAAACAGGCACAGAATTCCATGCTCCGATTTATCGTGCGTCGGTTGCTACAAGCGATCCCGACGCTTCTGATCCTGTCCATTCTCGTCTTCGCCTGGCTGCGCGCGCTGCCCGGTGGGCCGGCCGGGGCGATGCTCGGCGACAAGGCCACGCCGGAGAAGATCGCCAACCTCAACCACATTCTCGGGCTCGACCAGCCGATCTACCTGCAGTACATCAAGTTCCTCGGCCGGGTGCTGACCGGTGACTTCGGCAACTCGCTGATCTCGACGCAGCCGGTGGTCCAAGAGGTCCTCGACTTCCTGCCGGCGACCATCGAACTTTCGTTCGCCGCGTTGTTCATCGCGGTCGGCCTCGGTATCCCGCTGGGTTACCTCGCGGCGCGGTTCCGCGGCGGCATCATCGACAACCTGACCATCGTCGTCACCCTCGTCGGTGTCGCGGTGCCGGTGTTCTTCCTCGGTTACCTGCTGCAGAACAACCTCGCGGAGCCGCTCGGCCTCCCGTCGCAGGGCAGGCTGACCACCGGCCTGGACGCCACGGACATCACGGGATTCGCCATTCTCGACGGCATCCTCACCCAGGAATGGGACGCCGTTTGGGACGCGATCCGGCATCTGATCCTGCCCGCGATCACCCTGGCGACCATTCCGCTCGCGGTGATCACGCGGATCACGCGTGCCTCGGTGCTCGACGTCATGAACGAGGACTTCATCCGTACCGCGCAGTCCAAGGGCCTCGCGGAGCAGACGATCCGCGGCCGTCACGTGCTGCGCAACGCGCTGCTCCCGGTGGCGACCACGATCGGCTTGCAGACCGGCTTGTTGCTCGGCGGCGCGGTGCTGACCGAACGGGTCTTCACCTTCCGCGGGCTCGGGTTCCTGCTCGCCGAAGGCATCGAGCGTAAGGACTATCCGCGGCTGCAGGCACTGATCCTGTTGGGCGCGCTGGTCTACGTCCTGGTGAACATGCTCGTCGACGTGTCTTACGGGCTCATCGACCCGAGGGTGCGTGTCCGATGAACACTTTGCTGAACAAGAAGAAAGAGCCGATCGACAAGCTGGCCGCGACGGCCGGTGGCGGTCGCAGCCTGGCCGCCGAGGCGATCCGCCGGATGGCGCGCAGCCCGGTCGCCATCATCGGTGCGGTCATCACGGCGTTGTTCGTGCTGCTGGCCATCTTCGCGCCGCTGCTGGCGCCGAAGGACCCGTTCGACCGCGCGCTGCAGGACCAGGTCCAGCTCGGGCGCGGCATCATTCCCGGGTCCATGCCCGGTTATCCGCTCGGCGTGGACGACTTCGGCCGTGACTTCCTTTCGCGGCTGCTCGTCGGTGCGCAGCAGACCTTGCTGGTCGGTGTCGTCGCGACGCTGATCGGTGTCTCGGTCGGCATGATCATCGGTGTGCTGGCCGGCGCGTTCGGCGGCTGGGTCGACACCGTGCTCATGCGGTTCGTCGACGTGCTGCTCTCGGTGCCTTCGCTGCTACTGGCGATTTCGGTGGCGGCGCTGTTCGCCAAGCCGAACCAGTGGACGGTCATCATCGCCGTCTCGATCGTGAGCGTGCCGATCTTCGCGCGGCTCCTGCGAGGCGCGATGCTCGCCCAGAGAGACGCGGACCATGTGCTCGCGGCGACGTCGCTGGGCGTCAAGCGGCATACGGTCGTGTTGCGGCACATGCTGCCGAACTCGCTGGGCCCGGTCATCGTGCAGGCCACGCTGACCTTGGCGACGTCCATCATCGAGGCGGCCGCGCTGTCGTTCCTCGGGCTCGGTGACCCCGACCCGTCCCGCGCCGAATGGGGCTTGATGCTCGGCAAGGCCGCGCGTCAGTTCCTCGACATCCGCCCCGAACTCGCGTACTACCCGGCGATCGCGATCATCATCGTGGCACTCGGGTTCACGCTGCTCGGTGAGTCGATGCGAGAAGCCCTCGATCCCAAGAACAGGCGGTGACCCCGTGGCTCTTCTTGAAGTACGTGATTTGACCGTCAAGTTCCAGCGTCGCGGCGAACAGTCGTTCACCGCTGTGGACGGTGTCAGTTTCGACGTCGAACCCGGCCAGACCGTCGGGCTCGTCGGCGAGTCCGGTTGTGGCAAGTCGGTGACTTCGCTGGCGATCATGCGGCTGCTGGCCAAGCGTGGCAACACGGTGACCGGCTCGGTTTCCTTCGAGGGCACCGATCTGCTGAAGATCTCCGACAAGGACATGCGCAACCGGCGAGGCCGCGACCTCGGCATGGTGTTCCAGGACCCGTTGTCCTCGCTGAACCCGGTCATCCCGATCGGGCTGCAGATCACCGAAGTCCTTGAGCGCCACCGGGACATGCCCCGGAAGAAGGCGCGGATCGAGGCCGCCGAGCTGCTCGACAAGGTCGGCATCCCCGACCCGACCCGGCGGCTCACCGAGTACCCGCACCAGCTCTCCGGCGGGATGCGGCAGCGCGCGCTGATCGCGATCGCGCTGGCCTGCAAGCCGCGGCTGCTCATCGCCGACGAGCCGACGACCGCGCTCGACGTGACCATCCAGGCCCAGATCTTGGCTCTGCTCAAGGAACTCGTGCAGGACACGGGTACCGCGCTGATCATGATCACGCACGACCTCGGCGTGGTCGCCGGACTGTGTGACGAGGTCAACGTGCTCTACGGCGGCAAGATCGTCGAGCGCGCGGAACGCCACGCGTTGTTCGCCGAGCCGCGCCACCCTTACACGCACGGGCTGCTCGCCTCGATCCCGCGTCTCGACGCCGGTCGCGGCGAGAAACTGATCCCCATCAAGGGCTCGGTGTCCGACAACATTCCGTGGGAAGACGGGTGCGCCTTCGCGCCCCGCTGCCCGAACGCCGTGGATTCCTGCCGTGGCACGGCTCCTGACCTGGTGCCGGACCGCGGCGGACTGCTGCGCTGTTACAACCCGGTGCTGCCGGTAGTGGCCGCTGGGGAGGGAACCCGATGAGTGAGGCTTTGAACACGGCTGCCGGTGACGTCCTGCTGTCCGTCGAAGATTTGAAGGTGCACTTCCCGATCAAGCGCGGGGTCGTCGTCGACCGAACGGTCGGTTATGTCTACGCGGTCGACGGGGTGGACCTGGCGATCCGGCGCGGTGAGACGTACGGGCTGGTCGGCGAGTCCGGCTGCGGGAAGTCGACGCTGGGCCGGGCGATCCTCCGGCTCACCGAACCGACCAACGGCAGCGTGGTCTTCGACGGCACCGACGTCGCCAAGCTCAAGGGCGAGGCACTGCGCACCGGCCGCCGCCGGATGCAGATGATCTTCCAGGACCCGATGTCCAGTTTGGACCCCCGTCAGTCGGTGGAGTCCATTTTGGTCGAGGGCATGAAGGCACATGGCCTGGACAAGGACAAGGAGAGCACTCGCCAGCGCTTGCGCGAGCTGCTCGCCTCGGTCGGCCTGCCGGAAAGCTCCCTGCGGAAGTATCCGCACGAGTTCTCCGGTGGACAGCGTCAGCGCATCGGGATCGCGCGGGCGCTCGCCGTCGAGCCGGACCTGATCGTCGCCGACGAGCCGGTGTCCGCTTTGGACGTCTCGGTGCAGGCGCAGGTCGTCAACCTGCTGGAAGAGCTGCAGGAAAAGCTCGGATTGACCTATTTGGTCATCGCGCACGACCTGGCCGTGGTGCGGCACATCTCCGACCGGATCGGCGTGATGTACCTCGGTTCGCTGGTCGAAGAGGCCGACGCGGACGCGCTGTACGAGGAGCCGCTGCACCCGTACACGCGGGCGCTGCTCTCAGCCATCCCGGTGCCGGACCCTGTGGTCGAGGACAGCCGTGAGCAGATCCTGCTCGCGGGCGACCTGCCTTCGCCCGCGAACCCGCCGAGCGGCTGCCGCTTCCACACGCGGTGCCCGTGGAAGCAGGAGAGCCTGTGCGACTCCGACCGTCCGGTGCTGCGGGAAATCGGTGCGGGACACCGGGTCGCGTGCCACTTCGCGGAGGACATCCGTGACGGCAAGATCGACCGGCACGCCGTGAAGGCCGAACTGGTCGAAGCGGATCTTGGGCTCAATCCGGACATCGAGCCCCCGGCCGCTGCCGCCGTCGCCCTGTAGTTCCACTCTGGATAGTCCTGAAGTACCAAATCATGGCCACCTTTGGTCGCTCCCACCCGTCTCCCTCCACCACCCTCAACGGAGACGCTGCGCGTCCAGCGCTGATTTGGAGCGACCGGGGTGGCCATGGTCATCTCGGCCGGTACCCTTTAGGAGGCAAGGGGATTCGCGGAAAACGGACAAAGGGGTAGCTAGTGCACATCGATCAATGGCTGGAGACCATCCCGCCGTTGTCCGTTTATCTGCTCGTCGGCCTGGTCATCATGGTGGAGAGTCTGGGGATCCCGCTGCCGGGTGAGATCGTGCTGGTGAGCGCGGCGCTGCTCGCGTCGCAGCATGCGGACGTCAATCCTCTGTGGATCGGCATCTTCGCCAGCGCCGGCGCGATCGTCGGTGACAGTATCGGCTACGCCATCGGCCGCAAGGGCGGAAACCGGCTGTTCGCCTGGGCGGGACGGAAGTTCCCCAAGCACTTCGGCCCGAAACACATCGAAAAAGCCAAGGGGATCTTCCAGAAGCGCGGGGTCTGGGCTGTCTTCTTTGGACGGTTTATCGCTTTCCTCCGTATTCTCGCCGGCCCGCTCGCCGGCTCGCTGCACATGCCCTACGGCAAGTTCCTCGCCGCGAACGCGCTCGGCGGGATCGTCTGGGCCGGGGGCACCACCGCGGCCGTGTACTACCTGGGCATCGTGGCTGAGAAGTGGCTTTCGCGGTTCTCCTACGTCGGCCTCGGCGCCGCCGTCATCGCCGGGGTGATCATCAGCCTGGTGGTCAAGAAGCGGATGACCCACAGCAAGGACGACGACGAAGAGCCCGCCGTCGACCCGGTGAAGGAATCGGCCGTCGAGCGCTAAACGCTGCCGGAGAGCGCCGTCGCCTTGGGAGTGTCGACTTCCAGGGGCGGCGCCTTCTTCTTCAGTGAGCCCAGCAGTACCCCGCCGATGACGATGACAGCGGCGACCAGCTCCAGCACCGTCGGCCGCTCGCCGAGCGCGAAGAACGCCAGTGAGATGCCGACCACCGGCACCAGCAGCGAGAACGGCGCCACCACGCCCGCCGGGTTCCTGGCCATGAGCGTGGTCCAGATCCCGGAGCCGAGGATCGTCGCGGCGAACACGATGTAGACCAGCCCGCCGATCGCCGCCCAGCCGCTGGGACTGTTCAGCGTGGTCAGGGCGGTCCACCCCGCACTGGGGCCCTCCGCGATGACCGACAGCGCGATCATCGGGATCGGCGGCACGACCGACATCCACAGTGTGAAGTGCAGCGGGTTCGGCGCGGCGGCCTGGCGCGAGGCCAGGTTGCCGAACGCCCAGCTCAGCGCGCCCAGCAGCGTCAAAATCACCGGCAGCAGCGCCGCGTCGCCCGCCTGCTGCCAGCCGATCAGTGCCATCCCCGCGACGGCCAGCGTGATTCCCGCCAGCTGTCGTCCGGAAACCCGCTCGCGCAGGAAGGTCGCCCCGAGCAGCACGGTGAAGGGCGCGGACGCCTGTAACACCAGCGACGCCAGCCCGGTCGGCATGCCGGTGTCCATCGCGATGAACAGGAACGCGAACTGCCCGGTGCCGAACCCGAGGCCGTAGCCGATCAGGTAGCGCACCTTCACCTTCGGCCACGGCACGAACAGGATCGTCGGGATCGCGATGATCAGGAACCGCAGACCGCCGGCGAACAGCGGCGGGAAATGCTCGAGGGTGACGTGGATGGCCAGGAAATTGGCGCCCCAGAGGACGGCGACTAAGGCAGCGAGAAGGCGGTCGCGGGGGGACATGCCTCCACTGTGTCTGGGTGGACAGTTAAGGACTATCGAGAATATTTGCAGGAACCTTGAAGCAGTGCTTCAGTTACGCTCGCGGACGTGGATATCGGCAGGTTGAGGACGTTGCGTGAGTTCGCCGACCGAGGCAGTGTGACGGCCGCCGCACGCGCGCTGCACTGCAGCCCGTCGGCGGTGTCGCAGCAGCTACGGGCGTTGCAGGCGCAGGTCGGGCTGCCGCTGACCGAACCGGCCGGGCGTGGGCTCCGGCTCACTGACGCCGGTCGCGCGCTGGTCGCCCGCGCGGACGACGTCCTCGCCGCGCTGGACCGTGCCGAGTCGGAGCTCGATACCTACCGCAGCGCGCCGCGCGGCCGGGTGCGGCTGGCGATCTTCCAGTCGGCCGGGCTGATGCTGCTGCCCGGCCTGCTGCACCGCGTCGCCGAGTTCGAGGGGCTGGAGATCGACGTCCGGGACGTCGACATGACCCCGCCCGAGGTCCCGGGGCTGGTCGCCGACTTCGATGTCGTCGTGGCGCACCGCGACGAACACGCGCCGCCGTTCGACACCGAGCGATTGGAAGTGGTCCACCTGCTGCGCGAACCACTCGATGTCGCCTTGCCCGCCGGGCACCGGCTCGCGTCCAGGGACCGGGTCGAGTTGGCGGAGCTGGCGAGGGAACGCTGGATCAGCGTCGACTTCGGGTTCCCCGTCGACGATGTGCTGAGGTCGTTGACCGTGCGGACCGGCGTCCGGCCTCAGGTGGTGCAGCGGATCAACGATTTCCGGATCACGGAAGCACTGGTGGCCGCCGGGCACGGGATCGCGTTGCTGCCCCGGTACACCATGGACACCACGCACGGGCTGCTGCGGCGCCCGCTCGCCGGTGTCCGCGCCGCGCGTCATATCGAAGCGGTGATGCGGACGGGTTCGTCGTCACGCCCCGCGGTGGCGACCGTATTGGCCGCCCTGCACGCGGAGGCGGACGACGTCATTTCTTCAAGCTCACCCTGAGGAACTTGACCCCGATGAGCACGGCGCCGATGACCACCACGACACCCGCGGCCATCAGGATCAACCCACCGCCGATATTCGCCCCGCCCCACTGCTCCGGAAACGCCGCTCTGGCGGCGTAGTTGAGAACAATGACGACGGCACCGATCGTGAACAATGTGAGGCCTGGCTTCGATAGCCGGTTCATGTCACCCAACGCTACCGGCCCTACGCGCACAGTGCAGCGCAGCGACCTCCCGACCCAGCGTGGCTCGTGAGTGGCAACAAGTGTTCTAACACTCGTTGCCACTCACGAGTCACGCACCTGGCCGCGCCCTGTTTTGCCTAGGGCGTACGAACGACACGTCCGCCGCGCGACCGCGGGCGATTTTGGGGCGGTCACTGGATTCCGCGCATGCCACGCATTCGGTGGTGTGGCCGTCGGGGAACGAGGTGGCGACCGATTCGTAGTTGTGCCCGATCCCGGCGACCACGTAACCGTGACTCATGAAGCCTGGCGACAGCACCACAAGCGGTGCGCGCAGGCCGAGTGGTGGACTGTCCACTTTGGAGTAGGTCTTCGTCTTGGCGAACGAGTCCGTCGGCACGCTTGGATTTTCCAGTAGCGCCGCCAGAAGTTCGGATTCCTTCGACGTGAGGTACCGCGAGGGTGTGCCGGCCGAAGTCTTCGCGGGATACCAGATCGACACCATGAGTTC
>NZ_DASYMU010000132.1:0-26339 GCF_036008905.1 Amycolatopsis sp.
ATGCCCCCAACGCCGCTTTGGGGGAATCCTGGAGTCCGGAAACGTGTATGAAGGGTCCCTTCCTGCCGAAAAACGGGAGGAAGGGACCCTTCATAGCGCGGGAGTCAAGGACTAGATGGGCCGGAGAAGATCCTCGGCGTCGATGATCTTGTACGCGTAGCCCTGCTCGGCCAGGAAACGCTGCCGATGCGCCGCGTACTCCGTGTCCACGGTGTCCCGCGAAACCACCGAGTAGAAGTGCGCCTGCCGCCCGTCTTCCTTGGGCCGCAACAACCTCCCGAGCCGCTGGGCCTCTTCCTGTCGCGACCCGAATGTCCCCGAGATCTGGATCGCCACCGAAGCCTCGGGCAGGTCGATCGAGAAGTTGGCCACCTTCGACACCACCAGCGTGCTGATCTCGCCACGCCGGAACTCGTCGAAGAGTTTCTCGCGCTCCTTGTTCTTCGTGGACCCCTGGATCACCGGCGCGTCGAGTTCGTCGCCCAGCATCTCCAGCTGGTCCAGGTACGCACCGATCACCAGCGTCGGCTCGCCCTTGTGCTTGGCCACGATCGACTTGATCACCGGCGTCTTGGTCGCGGCCGTCGACGCCAGCTTGTAGCGCTCCTCGGCTTCCGCTGTCGCGTAGACGATCCGCTCGTTGTCGGTCATCGTCACGCGGACTTCGATGCACTCGGCGGGCGCGATCCAGCCCTGCGCCTCGATGTCGCGCCACGGGACGTCGTAGCGCTTCGGGCCGATGAGCGAGAAGACGTCGCCTTCTTGGCCGTCTTCGCGCACCAGGGTCGCTGTCAGGCCGAGACGGCGTCGCGACTGCAGGTCGGCGGTCATCCGGAACACCGGTGCGGGCAGGAGGTGGACCTCGTCGTAGATGACCAGGCCCCAGTCCCGCGAGTCGAACAGCTCGAGGTGCCGGTACTCGCCTTTGGTCTTGCGGGTGATCACCTGGTACGTCGCGATGGTGACCGGCCGGATCTCCTTCTTCTCCCCGGAGTACTCGCCGATCTCCTCCTCGGTCAGCGACGTCCGCGCGATCAGCTCGCGTTTCCACTGCCGCCCGGCGACGGTGTTCGTCACCAGGATCAGCGTGGTCGCCTTGGCCTCGGCCATCGCCGCGGCGCCGACCATGGTCTTGCCCGCGCCACAGGGCAGGACGACGACGCCCGAGCCGCCGGCCCAGAACGCCTGGACGGCCTGGCGCTGGTATTCGCGCAGGTTCCAGTCGCTCTCGTCGAGCGAGATGTCGTGCGCTTCACCGTCGACGTAGCCCGCGAGGTCTTCGGCGGGCCAGCCGACCTTCAGCAGTGCCTGCTTGAGCCGTCCGCGCTCCGACGGATGGACGACGACCGTGTCGTCGTCGACGCGTGCGCCGATCATCGGGATGATCTTCTTGCTGCGCAACACTTCTTCGAGCACCGGACGGTCCGTTGTGGACATCACGAGGCCGTGCGCGGGGTGGTTGGAGATGGTGAGCCTGCCGTAGCGGCCCATGGTGTCGACGACGTCGATCAGCAGCGGTTGCGGCACCGGGAAGCGCGAGTACGACGTCAGCGCGTCGACGACCTGCTCGGCGTCATGCCCGGCGGCGCGCGCGTTCCACAACGCCAGCGGGGTGATGCGATAGGTGTGGACGTGTTCCGGCGCGCGTTCCAGTTCGGCGAACGGCGCGATGGCGACCCGTGCGTCGTCGGCCTGCGGGTGGTCGACCTCGAGCAGCACGGTCTTGTCAGACTGGACGATCAGCGGGCCATTGGTCACGCTCTCCTTTATACGTGCCCCGCCTGGATGGGAAGATGGTGGCGGGGGAACCGGGAGGGGCAACTTGACGACAACACCGCCCAAAAGCGGTTTGGGGGCCATCGCGGTGGTCGGGATTGTCGTGGCCGTGCTGGTGGCGCTCGGGGTGGGTTCGCTGGGCGCGGTCGGGCTCGTCGCGCTGAGCCGTGCAGGCGCCGCACCGGTGGTCGGCGACTGCCTGCACATCACGAAGGAAAGCAGCAACGGCGAAGGAGAGTTCGAAAAGCTCTCCTGCCTTGACTCTCGCGCGATTTTCCGGGTCGAGACCCGCGAAGAGCGACGCTCGACCTGCCCTGGTGACGACTACACCCGCCTCCGGTTCACCGACGACTCCACGCGCTACACGCTGTGCCTCACGTTGAACGTCGAGACCGGCGACTGCCTGACGGCGATCGACGACGAGACGAAGATCGCGAAGGTCGGGTGTCGTACGTCACAGGCGGAGGCGAGGGTCGACGTCCACAGCGGTGATGACTTGGACGCCTGCGACGACCTCGACGGCGCCGGTTTCCTCTACGAAGGCCCGCCGGAGCGCACTGTCTGCCTCACAGAAGTCGGCGAAAACATTTAAGGTGCGCCAGAACCCGGCAGCAGCGCCTGGACGTCGAACCGGTCGGCGAGCACGCCGTTGCTGTGCATCAGGTCCGCGACGCGCTGCAGCCGGACGCCGTTGAGCGTCGACGGGTAGGTCCCCAGCGAGATCAGCGACGCCGTGGTCGCGTCGATGTCGGAGATGCGGGGGAGCGCGGCGCGGACGACGGCCGGATCGTTGGCGCGCTGCTGGGCTTCGCCGAGGATCCGGCGGAACAACGCCAGCGTGCGCGGGTTGGCCTGCGCGAACAGGCCGCTCGACGCGTAGCTCGACACCGGGAGTTCCAGCGTCGCGCCGCGGGCGCCGTCGGCGAGGATCCGCGCGCCGAACTCCTTTTCCGCCTTGGTGATGAACGGTTCGATCATCCAGGCGGCGTCCGCGCCCTTGTCCTTGAGGACCTGCGTCATCTGCTCGAACGGCCGCGAGACGAACTTGATCTTGGCCTTGTCGACGCCCGCGGTGCCCAGCGTGGACCGGGCGGCGAGGGTGCCGAGGTCGTCGAGCATGTTCACCGCGATCGAGGGCGTCTTCTTGTTCGACGGTTCGGTGTATTTCGAGTCGGCCAAGGTCACCAGTGCCATGGTGTTGCTGCCGGACGTGTATGCCTCGCCTTGGAGTTGCAGCGAGCTGCCCGAAGCCGACGCCCGGAACATCGCGACGTCACTGGCGAAAGCGACATCCAGTTGGCCGTCAGTCAATTGTTTCAGGCCGTCATTCTGGCCCTGGTCGACGAGTTCGACGCGGAGTCCCGCCGCCTGAAAACGGCCCTCGGATACGGCGAGACGTAGTGGCGCGGTGTCGATAGCACTGCCGACGCCCACACGCAGTGTGGTCCGTTCGAGTGGTTGTTGCTCAGCGGCTTTCTCGCCGGAGAACACCCCGCACCCGGTCACCGCCAGCAAGAAGGCGGTCAAAGGAATCGCGACCCGTCGCACCATCTGTCCCTCTCTCCGTGCTGGAGCTTAAGGGTCTGGGAGTGGACCACCGCGAGTAGGGGCGTGCCACGATAGAGTGATTGTCGAATCACTCCGATTTTCACTACTCTTCAGTAGGTTCGGGAAGGTCCGCCAGGACAGCGGCCGCGGGCGCCCCGTCGCTGCGTGACCCGACCGCGGTTGAAAAGGACAGCAGGTGACCCGTCGTGAGAAGCGTGCCCGCAAGGGCGTCGCGACGGATGCACGGCAAGGGCTGCCGCCGATGACCGGGCGCTGGCGGCTCCGGAACTGGCGCCTGCGCACCAAACTCTTCGTATTGCTGCTGGTACCGGCGATGGCCGTGATCGGCTTGGTGGGGCTGCGGGTCAAGTCCGATCTCGACAATGCGAAGCAGCTCGCCGAATTGGCCGCAAAGGGTCCTGTCGACGGCGGCGTGGCCGAAGTCGTGCATCAACTGCAGCGTGAGCGGGATCTCACTGTCCGTTTCGTGGCACTAGGCCGAACGGGTGATACCAGCCCTTTACAGGCACAGCGCCAACGAGTTGACATGGCCGTCGGGAATTTCGGCCGCACGCTGGCCGACAGCAATTCTCGACTGTCTTCGCAGGCAGCGGACAGTTTGCGCCAGACCGAAGATCGGCTCGGCGTGCTGACCGGGCTCCGGTTCTCCGGTGAGCACTCGTCCTTTCCGGCCGACGCTGTGCTGCGCTCGTACAGCGAGTTGATTTCCGGCGTGCTCGACATCAGCGGCTCGTCCGCCGCCGAGATCGCCGACCCGACCCTCGCCAGCATGCGGCTGGCCAGCAACGCCCTCGCCAGGGTGAAGGACCAGATGTCGGTCAAGCGGTCGATCTTGGCCGAAGCGCTGGCGACGGGCCGCCTCACCAACGACCGCACCCGCGCGCTGCTGGGCGCCGAAGCCGAACTCGCCTCCGCCCGCAACGACTACCGGACCTTCGCCAGCCCCGAGCAGCAGCGGATGTACGACGACACCGTGATCGGGCTGATCGTCGACATCGGCAACGACATGGTCGAGTCGGCGCTCGTGCGGGCCGAGAACAACCAGGACCTCGCCGGTCTCGATCCCGACAAGTGGGATGTCTCGGCGACCTACACGATCAACCTGGCCAATCAGGTCCAGCAGGCTTTGCTGTCACAGACCCAGGCCCGCACGGACACGCTCGCCGCGCGGGCGCGGACGTCCGCCATCTGGGACGCCGGAATCGTGTTCGCGGTGCTGATCATCGCCGGCCTGCTCTCGGTGATCATCGCGCGTTCGCTGCTGCGGCCGCTGCGGATCCTGCGGCGCACCGCGCTCGACGTCGCCGGGCACCAGTTGCCCGCGGTGGTGGAAGGCATCCTCAACGACCCGGACCCGAAGCAGAGTTCGGTCGCACGGCGGCTCGCCGTCGCCCCGGTGCCGGTGTTCACCCGCGAGGAGCTCGGCCAGGTCGCCAGGGCCTTCGACGCGGTGCACGGCGAAGCGGTGCGGCTCGCCGGCGAGCAGGCGATGCTGCGCGAGAGCGTCAACTCGATGTTCGTGAACCTGTCGCGGCGCAGCCAGGACCTCGTCGAGCGGCAGCTTTCGGTGCTGGACCGCATGGAGGCCAACGAGCAGGACCCGGACACCCTCGGCGGGTTGTTCGAACTCGATCACCTCGCCACCAGGATGCGGCGCAACAGCGAGAACCTGCTGGTCCTGTCGGGTACCGAGCTCGGGCGCCAGGCGTCGGCGCCGGTCTCCGCCGACGAGATCATCGGTGCGGCACTGTCCGAAGTGGAGCATTACCAGCGGATCGAGATCACGCCCGCGCCGAACCTCGCGATCGTCGGCGAGGTGGTCAACGACCTCGTGCACGTCGTGTCGGAGCTGCTGGAGAACGCGACGAGCTACTCGGGCGAGGAAACCGTCGTCGAGGTCGCCAGCTCGCAGACCGAAGAGGGCGCCTGGCTCATCAACATCACCGACCACGGCGCCGGGATGCCGCAGCCGGAGATCGACCGCACCAACGCCCGGCTGGCGAACCCGCCGGAGGTCGACGTCGAGGTGTCCCGCCGGATGGGGCTCTACGTCGTCGCGACGCTGGCGCGGCGGCACTACATCGACGTCCGGTTGCACAGCGCCGAAATGGGTGGTCTCGTGGCGACGGTGCTGGTGCCGGTCGAGCTGGTCACCGAGCCGATCCCGCCGGCCGAGCTGCCCGCGCTGCTCGTCGACCCGGAGCCCGACGAAGCGCCGATCGTCGGCCCGCCACCGCTGGATTCGCCGCTTTTCCCGCTCTACGGCCCGGAAGACGACTTCGAGCCGGAGCCAGAGCCGGAACCCGAGCCGGAACCGCCGCCACCGCCCGCTCCCGCGCCCGACGAGTGGCCGTTGCGCCGCGCGCCGGTGGTCGAGCGGGACTTGGTGCCCGCCTGGCCGACCGAGGACGACGATCCGTCCTTACCGGACTCCGACGAGCCGACCGAGCGGCTGCCCGCGTACCAGGACGTGCTGTCGAAGTGGTTCGCGACCGGACCATCTTCGCGGCCCGCGATCATGCCCTACGAGCCCGTCGTGGACCAGCAGGCCTTTGCCCGGCCGGAAGCCGAGCCGGAGCCGCAATGGCCGACCGAAGACGAGCACGAGCCCGAATACGAAGACGACGCGCAGTCCTTGCCGAGGCGGGTACCGCGTGCCCGTGTCGCCGAAGAGACCCAGTACCACTGGCCGCCGGAAGAGCGGCCGATACTCTCGCTTTCCCCAGACGAGGTGCGGGAGCGGATGTCCAGCCTGCAAGGCGGCGTCCGGCGAGGCCGCCACGCGAGGGGAGACGGCAACTCCACGAATAGATGAACGGATGGGCAATGAGCTCGAAGACCGGCTTGCTCGAAGTGATCGCGCTCAGCGCGGGCGACGCCGAACGTGCCCAGGAGGGCGGCGCGGATCGCCTCGAACTCGTCGCGGACATGGCACAGGACGGGCTCACGCCGTCACCCCAGGTCGTGCGCGAAGTACTCGCCGCCACCGATCTTCCGGTCCGGATCATGTTGCGGGACAACGGTTCCTTCGGTCCCCGTGATATCGGACAGCTCCGCGCGGACGCGGCCAGGCTCGTCGAGCTCGGCGCCCGCGAATTCGTTTTAGGGTTCCTCGACGACAACCGTGAGATCGACGTCGAGTCCTGTCGCGTGCTGACCGGCGAGCTCGACGGACTCAAGTGGACGTTCCATCGCGCCATCGACCGCACCCGCAGCCCCCTGCGCTCCTACGGCCAGCTCGCAGCGCTCGGTTGTGACACCGTGCTCGCCGCGGGCCACCCCGACGGTGTCGCTTGTGGACTGACGGTGTTGCAGGATCTCGCCCGTCGCGAAGGGCCGGAGCTGCTCGTCGGTGGCGGGCTGCGGCCGGAGCAGGTGCACCTGCTGCGAGCCGGTGGGGTGCGGGCGTTCCACGTCGGCAGCGCGGTGCGGCCAGGTGGCTGGAGCGCGGACCTCGAGGTCGACGCCGTGCGCAAGTGGGTGGAGCTCGTGAAGGGCTGAGAAGGCACGTGCGGTGGGTGGGTGGCTCGTGAGTGGCAACAAGTGTTCTAACACTCGTAGCCACTCACGAGCCACCTCCATATGCCGCGCTGGTTTCGGCTAGGTGGGGACACACTCTGCAGCGGGGGTGGCGGGCGATGCGGGCCGTGGGGTCTTTGCCGTAGAAGGGGTAGCAGGCCGTGCCGCAGGCGGCTAGGTAGACGAGACCGAAGCGGAGTTCGCCGCGGCCGACGTAGTGCGCGACGCGAAGGCCCTTCGCGGGCGGAGCGGCTTCGGGGATCCAGCCGTCTGCGGGGAGTTGCGCGGCGACGCTTCGGTCGAGTTGGTCGGCGCGCTTGAGCAGGTCGGCGCCGAGGTCGGCCAGGCGTTCGCCCAGGTCACGAAGGCCGTCGGCGCGGGGAGCGTCGGCGAAGTGGTTCTTGATGAGCCAGTCGAGGTCTTCGCCGAGCGACTTGCTCAGGTCGCGGACGCGGTCGAGCAACCGCGCGTCCTGTTCCATCACGACGTGAACTGCGGGATGTTCTCCCGTTTGCGCCAGACGGCGTCGCAGTCCCAGCAGGTCCCCGCGAGCCATTGGCCGCCGAGGGCGACCACGTCTTCGCGCTCCACGAAGACTTCTTCGCCGCACAGCGCGCGGAAGGAGTCTCCCGGGCGCGGGGCCAGTTTCGCGTTCAGTGCGTGCCGCTTTCCCTCGGCTTGTTGCCATCTCAGCATGGCAGAACGATCACTGGTACAAATGCGCACCGCAAATGTGCGAAAGAGTGAATGGCCAGTGGCTATTACCACCTGTCATGCTGCGGTGCATGAAAGCACCATTAGCCACTCCTCGGGCGAGAGCACTGGCCGCGGCGCTTCGCGACGCGCGGGTTTCGAGGGGTGTTGGACAGCGTGAGCTCGCCCATCGGCTGGGACTGACCCATCCCCGGTTGTCGCATTGGGAGAGCGGACGGCGGTTGCCGACTCCGGAGGAGGTCGCCGGGATTCTCGGGTGCCTCCGGGTGATCGGGGAGGAACGGGACGAGTTGCTGGAACTGGCGCGGAACGCGCACGAACCGAACTGGCTGGAAGCTCCGCATTCACTACCCGCTGTGGTGGAGTGTGAACGCACCGCTTCTTCGATCTTCGTCTGGAACCCGACGCTGCTCCCGGGGCCACTGCAGATCGCCGAATACACCCGCCCGATCCTCGAAACGCCGCCAACGCCCGAAATCGAACAGCAGTTGATGATTCGCTTGGGCCGCCAGGAAGTGCTGACCCGCCGGAATCCTTCGCCGTACACGGCGATTCTGGGCGAGGCCGCACTCCGGCAGGGCATCGGCGGAGCCGGTGGGATGATCGCTCAGCTACGGCATTTACTGGTGATGGCAAGGAAAAACCACGTCACGCTTCGTGTCCTGCCGTCGGGGATCGGCTGGCATCCGGGACTGGTCGGTCCCTTCACCGTCTTCGACTTCGAGGATCTCCCCTCGATCGTCTCCGTGGAGCACCATCGGGGCAGTGCCTACCTCTACGATGAGGGCTATGTGGCGGGGTACAAGGCCGCCGCGAAGATCGTGCTGAACCTGGCGATGAGTGAACAGGAATCCCTGGCACTGATTGCGGAGGTGATCACCGAACTGGAGGCCACGCAGTGAGCAACTGGCGTAAGTCGAGTCATAGCGGCCAAGAAGACTGTGTCGAGATTTCCCTCGGGGCGGTGGTCGGGGTTCGGGACACAAAGGACCGTGCTGGTGGCGTGCTCACCGTGTCGGCCGGTAGCTGGTCGGTCTTCCTGGTGGAGGTCCAGAAGTGAGGACAGTCCGCGACGCCACCCGTGAGCTCCTCCGGGATTTGGGCCTGACCACCGTTTTCGGCAATCCCGGCACCACCGAGATCGCCTTCCTCACCGACTGGCCGAACGACTTCCGGTACGTTCTCGCGCTTCAGGAATCGGCCGTGGTCGCGATGGCGGACGGGTTTTCGCAGGCCGCGCGTAAGCCGGTGCTGGTCAACCTGCACTCCGCGGGCGGCGTCGGGCACGGCCTCGGCCACGTGTTCACCGCGTTCCGCAACCGCACGCCGATGGTCATCATCGCCGGGCAGCAGACCCGGTCCCTGCTGCCGGACGACCCGTTCCTCGGAGCCACGGACGCGGCGAGTTTCCCCAAGCCGTACGTGAAGTGGAGCTGTGAGCCCGCTCGCGCCGAGGACGTTCCCGCGGCGATCGCCAGGGCGTTCCACATCGCGACGCAGGCGCCGCAGGGGCCGGTTTTCGTGTCCGTCCCCGTGGACGACTGGGACGTCGAAATGACGAAGCCGATCGTCCACCGGCCGCGGATCCCCGGTTTCGCCCCGGACCCGGCCGCGCTGGCCGAGCTCGTCGCGGCATTGGAAGCCAGTGAGCGGCCCGGAATCGTCGTCGGACCGGCGGTGGACGCGGAGAACGCCGTGCCCGAGCTGGTCGCGCTGGCCGAACGGCTCAACGCCGGTGTCTGGGCGAGCGCGATGTCTTCCCGCTGCTCGTTCCCCGAGGATCACCCGCTGTTCCAGGGGTTCATCCAGCCCGAGCGCGGCCTGACGGCGGAAGCGTTGTCCGCGCACGACCTTGTCGTCGTCCTCGGCGCACCTGCCTTCACCTACCACGTTTACCGGGGCGAATCGGACACTCCGCTGCCGCCACTGTTCATCGTCAACGACGACGAGCAGGTCCTCGCGCGCGCCGCCGAGGGTACGGGCATCCGTGCCACGGCGAAGCTCGCGATCCAGGCGCTCAGCGAGCGTGTCGGCCCATCGGGACGTGAGGCGCCGGCGCCGTTGAGCCGCCCGCAGCGGCCTGCCGAAACGACCCCGATCTCGCCGGAGTTCGCCTATGCCACGCTGGCGGAAATGCTGCCGGACAACGCGATCGTCGTCGAGGAGACGCCGAGTCACCGCAACGTCCTGCACGACCACCTGCCGATCACCTCGACCGACACCGGATTCCTGACCGTCGCGAGTGGAACGCTCGGCTACGGCCTGTCCGCCGCTGTCGGCGCCGCGATCGCGTTGCCGGACCGCAAGGTGGTCGCGGTGATCGGCGACGGGTCGAGCATGTACTCGATCCAGGCATTGTGGACGGCCGCGCGGGAGCACGTCCCGATGACGTTCGTGATCCTCGACAACTCCCAGTACGCGGCCGTGCGCATTCTGGGCGAGGCCGCCGGTGGCGAGAAGGTGCCGGGGACCGAACTCGGCGGCATCGATTTCGCGGCGCTGGCGGGAAGTCTGGGCTGTGTGTCGCACCACGTCGAGCACCCGGGCGAGCTGAAAGCGGCACTGGCGGCGGCGCTGGCCGACGATCGCCCGAACCTGTTGCACGTGCGCGTTGACCCTGACCCGAAGGTGCTGTACTGATCACTGGGTGAACCCACTTCTTACCGCGGAACAACAGGATCTTGTCGACCAGGCGGGCAAACTCGCCGACGTCTTCGCCGAGCGGGCCGCCGCGCACGACCGCGACAACACCTTTCCCTTCGAGAACTACGAAGATCTGCGGGAAGCGGGTTTCCTCCGGTTGTCGGTGCCCAAGGAACTGGGCGGCTTCGGCGCGACACTGGCCGAGATCGCGCCGGTGCTCGAACGGCTGGCGATGGGTGACGGCGCCACGGCACTCGCCGTGACGATGCATATTTCCCCGCTGGGACAGTGGGCGAGTGTGTGGCGCCGTACCCAGAACCCGCGCCTGGAGCAGTTGCTGCGCAAGGCCGCCGATGGCGACCTCATCTGGGCGTCGGTGACCAGTGAAATGGGCCTGCGCAACGACATGACCGATTCGCGCACCACGGCCGTGAAGGTGCCGGGCGGCTTCACCCTGACCGGCCGCAAGAGTTTCGCCACCAACACCTCGGTGGCCACACACTGTTCGACCACAGCGCGCTACGAAGAAGCCGAAGGCGGCCCGCGGCTGATGCTGTGCCAGATCGCGCTGGACCAGCCCGGGGTCAAGGTGCACCAGACCTGGAACACCATGGGCATGCGCGGCACGCAGAGCAACGACCTCGAACTGACCGAGGTGTTCGTCCCGGACGAGCAGGTCGTCCACTCGCTGCCGGTCAACCACCTCGACGCCCGCGTGCTGGAAACCGTTTGGGCGTGGGCGATGCCGGCGTTCTCGGCCGTCTACACGGGAGTCGCGGCCGGCGCTCTGGAATGGACGGTCCGGCAGCTTTCGGGGCGCCCCAAGGCGAACGACCCGGTGATCCAGGACGCCATCGGCGAATGCCACATCCTGCTGGAGAGTTCGCGTGCGCTGATCCATCGTCACGTGGAGGAAGTGACCACGCGGCGCCTCTACGACCGCGGGGTGCAGGAAGGTGTCGCGCGGTCGGCGCTGGTGAAGTACGTGGCCAGCAACAACGCCGTGCAGGTGGTGCAGCGCTTGGTGGACGTCATCGGCGGGGCGTCCTACACGAAGGCGTTGCCGTTCGAGCGCATGTGGCGTGACATCCAGGCGAGCACGTTCATGCCGATGGGGAACCTGGCCGCTCGCAAGCTGATCGGCGCCAACGTCCTCGGCGTCGAGACCCTGCCCGTCATCGACTTCGCCGAAACCGGCCCCGACAGCCGCCCCAAGCCCTGACCCCACTCCCGAAACTCCCGAATATGTCGACAACTCTTGTTAGCGAGGCTAACGAGAGTTGTCGACATATTCGGAACCGGAGAGGGCTAGTGGGGGGTTTTCGTGGGGGTTTGGGCCGCCTGTTCCGCGAGTTCCCACTCGGCGGCGTCGGACTTCGCGACGCTCTCTTCGGGCGCGCCGACGTTGAGCAGCCGGGCGACCTCGCCGCGCATGTTGACGAACGCCGCCGACTCACGCGTGGTGATCTGGTTGCGCTCGTCGGGCAGATCGACGTTCAGATCCGCGACGATGCTGGCCGGGGACTTCGACAGCACCAGGACGCGGTCGCCGAGGTAAACGCTCTCGTCGATGTCGTGGGTGACGACCAGCACCGTCGAACCCTGTTCGCGCTGCACTTGCCGGAGCAGGTCCTCCAGCTCGAAGCGGGTCTGCGCGTCCACCGACGCGAACGGCTCGTCCATCAGCAGCAGCGCCGGACGGCTCGCCAGCGCGCGGGCGATGGACACCCGCTGCTGCATGCCGCCGGAGAGCTGCCAGGGGAACTTGCCGCCGACGTCGCCGCGGAGACCGACGGCGTTGAGCGCCTCCTGTGCCCGCTGACGTCGTTCGGCCTTGCTCAGACCGCGCCACCGCAACGGGAACTCGACGTTCTTCGCCACACTGAGCCACGGGAAAAGTGACCGGCTGTAGTCCTGGAACACCACGGCCAGATCGTCGGGCACACCTTTGACCTGGTCGCCGTGCAGGCTGACCGTTCCCGCGGTGGGCGGGATGAGTCCCGCGATGCAGCGCAGCAGTGTCGACTTGCCGCAACCCGACGGCCCGACGATGCAGGCGAGCTCGCCCGCTTCGACGGTGAACGACAGGTTGTTCACGGCCACGTGCGCCTTCGCGCCCGTGCCGTACTGGTGGTTGAGGCCGGTTACCTCGAGCATGGTTGGCATTTCAGCCTCCTTAAGATCCCGTGCGGGCCGGCTGCCAGGCCAGCACCCGGCGTTCGGCGGCGAGCAGGAGCGCGTTGAATCCGTAGCCGAGGATCCCGAGCAGCACGATCCACGCCCACATGTTGGCGAAGTCGTACTGCCGCTGGGCGAACAGCAGTGCGTAGCCGATGCCGTTGAGCGCGCCGACCAGTTCCGAGATCACCATCAGGATCAACGATACGGACAAGCTGAGCCGAAGCCCGGCGAAGATCTTCGGCATCGCCGCCGGCAGCACGACCATGCCGATCCAGTACCGGGTCGGGGTGCGGAAGGACCGGGCCGTCTCGAACTTCACCTTGTCCACCGAACGGACCCCGTCCACGGTGTTCAGCAGCACCGGCCACAGCGAACCGAAGATGATCGTGGCGAGCTGCATCCCCGGCCCGATGTGGAACAGGACCAGGAACACCGGCACCAGCGTCGGCGGCGGGATCGCCCGGAAGAAGGCGAAGATCGGGCCGACGTAGTCCATCCCGGTCCGCGAACGGCCCAGTGCGGTGCCCAGCGCGATCCCGACGAACACCGAGATCAGCCAGCCGCCGATGACCCGCATGAGGCTCGGGAAGATGTGTTCGAACACCGAGTCGCCGAGGAACAGGTGCGAGGCGGGCCCGGCGAACCACAGCTTCGCGCCCGCGACGGCGATCTCGGTCGGCGGCGGGAAGAAGACGTTCCCCGCGAGCAGGGCCGCGATCTGCCAGAGCACGATCAAGCCGATGAGGAGCAGCCAGTTGCGCACGAATCCCGAAACGCCGCGGCTCACCCGGCCCTGGGTCGCTGTCGCCGTCATGTCGTGGCCTCCGCATCGGCCGTGCTCCAGCGGAACAGTCTTCTGCCGGTCCGCTCGAGGCCCTCGTTGATCACGTAGCCGATGATCCCGGCGACGACGGTGCCGGCCAGCACGGCATCCAGCTGACTGCTGTTGCTGCTGGCTTCGAGGATGAACTGGCCGATGCCCCTGGCCGCACCCGCGAGGAATTCCGTGCTGACGACGAGGATCAGCGCGATCGAGGCGGACAACCGGATGCCGGTGAACACGAACGGCGCCGCGTGGGGCAGCGCGACCGAGGTCAGCATCCGGGTTTTGGTCGTGCCGTAGGACTTCGCGGTCTCGGTGAGGACAGGGTCGATCTCACTGAGCGCGTAGATCGTGTTGAACAGGATCGGCCAGACAGCGGCGTACACGGCGAGGGTGATCTTGGCTTCCGGGCCGCTGCCGATGAGCAGCAGGACCAGCGGAATCAGGGCCACCGACGGAATCGGCCGCAGGAATTCGATGACCGACCTGGTGGCGTCGCGCAGCCAAGGGACACTGCCGAGCAGGAGCCCGGCGGGGATGGCGATGGCGACCGAGATACCCATCGCGATCGCCCAGGCCAGCACGGTCGCGATCACGTCACGCAGGAAGGAGACATCGCCCAGCAACTCGACCACGCGGACCAGTACGTCGCTCGGCGGCGGAAGGAACAGCTTGTCGACCAAACCGGCCCGCACGACGACTTCCCAGAGCAGGAAGAAGCCGAGCAGGCCGGTGAGGTTCCTCAGCAAACGTGTCACGTCAGCTGGTGGCCGACTGTACGAGCATCGTGCTGACATCGATGCGGTTCTTCAGGATCCCGAACTCGACCAGCTGGTCCGGAACGCGCTGCAACCGGCGCGGATCCAGCGTGGAATGGAAGTTCGGCAGGGTCACGAGTGCCGCGGTGTCCGCGTCGACCTTCGCGAACTCGACGACCATGGGCTGGATCTTGGCGCGGTCGGCGGCGTCGTCGGTCGCCTTCTTCATGGCCCGCTGGAACGCGGCGACGGTTTTGGGATTCGCGCTGGTGAACTTGCCGAGTGAGGCGTAGCCACCGATCGGGAAGTCGGCGGTCGGACCGGAGGCGACGTCCACGACCGGCACACCGCCGATCTGCTTGGCGGCGTTGGTGATGAACGGTTCCGGCATGTACGCGGCGTCCACGTCACCCCGGCCGAGTGCGGCGGCCATGTCGGGGAACGGGATCGGGACCCACTTCACGGCGGAGAAGTCGACGTTGTTCGCCTTCATGATCGACTTGGTCATCGCGTCCGACGCGGTGTTGATGGCCGAGACGGCGATCTTCTTGCCGGCGAGGTCTTTGACGTTCTTGACCGACGAAGTCGGCGTGGTGACGATCATGTTGCTGTTCGGGCTGGCCGAGACCGAGTCGGCGACGATCTTGATGTCACCGGCGCCCTTCTCCTGCGCGGTGAAGATCGGGACGTAGCTGGCGAACGCTATGTCGGCTTCGCCGGCGATCACCTTCTGGAGCGCGGCGGGGCTGCTCGGGTTGGTCGAGAACTCGACCTCGAGGCCCTCCTGCTTGAAATAGCCATTCTTGTTGGCGAGGTGGAACGGCGCGAGGTCGATCGTCGTGATGATCGCGACGTTGATCTTCGACTTCTCGACCGAAGCGTTACCGCTGTCGGCTGCCGGGGTGTCCGACCCGAGGGCCGAACAACCTGTTGTGGCAACGAGCAATGCTGTCGCCGCCAGACCAAGGACGGCGCGCCGTCTTGATCCGGTTCTTATCGCGGTGCGAAACAAGGTAACTCCCAATGTGGGTGTGCCTGATGAAGCGAAGGGGATGGAACAGCGTAGTTCACAGTCAGGACTTGGCTTGCCCGGCGATCATCGGGGTGACGTCGACCCGCTGCTGGATCGTGCCGAACTGCTGCATCAGGTCGGGAACCCGCTGCAGGCGCCGCGCGTCAAGCGCCGACTGGAAGGTCAGCAGCGTGGTCAGTGAAGCGGTGTCGGGGTCGATCTTGGCGAACTCGACCATCAGCGGCTCGATCTTGGACCGGTCCGCGGATTCGGTGGTCGCTTTCTGCATGGCGCGCTGGAAGGCGGCCACGGTCTTCGGGTTGCCGTCGGTGAACTTGCCGAGCGCGCCATAGCCGGCGGTGGGGAAGTCCTGGGTGGCGCCTGTCGCGGTGTCGAGAACCGGAACCGCGCCGACGGTCTTCGCCGCCTGCGTGATGAACGGCTCGGTGAGGAAGCCCGCGTCGACCTCACCGTTCTTGACGGCCGCGGCGATCGAGGGGAAGGGCAGCGAAACCCACTTGACGCCGCTGAAGTCGACGCCGTTGTCCCTCATGACCGATTTGGTGAGGGTGTCGCAGATGGTGTTTTCAGCGGTGATCGCGATCTTCTTGCCCGCCAAGTCCTTGACCCCCTTGACTGGGCCATTCGGCATAGCGACAATCTCAGTGCTCTTCGGTGCGGCCGAGGACGCGTCGGAGACAAACCGGATGTCGCCCGCGCCCTTGCTCTTGGCGATGAAGAACGGGGTGTAGCTGGAGTAAGCGATCTCGACCTCACCGCCGAGCAGCTTCTGCAGCGACGCCTGGCCGCTGGCGGCATTGATGACCTCGACGTCGAGGCCCTCCTGCTTGAAGTAGCCGTTCTTGGTCGCCAGGTGGAACGGAGCGAGGTCGATCGTCGGCATGACGGAGACCTTGATCTTGGACATCTCGAGTGATCCTGAGCCGGATGAGGCAGCGGAATCGTCCGAGCCACCGAGAGCGCTACAGCCGCTGAGGGCGGACAACGTCATCGCGGCGGTCAGCGCCAGCCCGATCGCGACTGACCGCCTAGGCCGGACTCGGTTGGTGCTCATGACGTGTCGAAGCAAAGCGGGCTCCTCAAGAGAAGTGAGGTCACGGTTTCGTGGACCGGGTGAGGCGTGGCGCGGGCTCGACCGGCACCAAGGGCTGCAACGGGGAATCGTGCGCAGTATTTGAGCAACCTTGGTGATTAACCGAGCGGAGTCACGCCGGATACTGTAGAGACCCCACGGGGTACCTCACAATGGGTGTTTGTCTCTCACTCTGCCGTGACCTAGATCACCTGTTAGGGTTCAAGTCGCCCTACCTGGGGCTACTGGGAGTATTTTTCTGCGGAGATGGCTTATTCCATCCGGCGCGACGATGCGCCGGATGGTATCGCGCGACAGCTTCGGCCAGAAGGCTTACATCTTCCCCGTCTGTTCGCTACTCTCTGCTCCTGCAACCAGGTATAGACCACCGAATGTAGTGAGAGAGAGCCCCTGGATGGCCGAGCGGACTGAGTGGTGTTGAGCCGATCTCGCTCGTCATGGCCGGGTTCAGGAGTGATCCGATAGTGGCCGATCAGCACGTGGACGATGTATTCAGCTCATCGAGCGATGGTGGTAAAGCGGTGCCCAGGAAAGACACCGCGGGGGTTGGGGGCGCCCCTGCACAGCGGGACAACACGGGCGAACGGCCGAAACAAGCGGCGGGTTCGTTCTTAGGGCTGCGCCATTGGCGGCTGCGAAGCAAGCTTGCGGCGGTGCTGATTATTCCGACACTGACCGCGCTCGCGCTCGGCGCACTACGTGCTACAGACGAGCTGAAACAGGCGGACCAGTTCCAGCAGACCGCGAGCCAGGTCGAGTTCGCCGGCAAGGTGACCGCGGTCATTCACGAACTGCAAGCCGAGCGCTCGCTGTCCGTGGCGCGGATCGCCTCCGGCGAGGCCGGTCGGCAGACGGCGCTGGACCTGCAGATCGCCAAGGTCGATCGAGTCGTGGACGATCTTCGTAGTTCGGCGAGCCAGCTCCAGACCCCGGACGCCGAAACGAAGGGCCGCTACGACCGGGGCTTGCAGCGGCTCGACGCGTTGCGTCCTCTTCGGAGCGCGGCCAATACCTCTCTCTACGCGGACGTTTCGGCGCTCTCCACCTACTCCTCCATCCTGGACTCCCTAGTCCAGCTCGGCCGGGAGGTGAACACCGCCGTCACCGACCGTGACCTGCTCCGGCAGGGCACCACGGTGCAGGCGGTCAGCGAGGCCAAGGAGTTCATCGCCCGCGGCGACGCGGCACTGCAGATCGTGGCGTTCCGCAAGGGCTTCCCCGGCGAACTCCTCGAGCAGGTCCGGGCGGCGCAGTCCAGCGGCGCGGCGGCGATCGACAGCTTCAACTCGAACGCGACCCCCGACAACCGGCAGCTCTTCTCGGACACGTTCAGCGGTCCCGAGGTCGATGACCGGCAGCGGATCCGCACCGAGGCGCTCGCCCAGGTCGACAACAACCAGACGCCGACTGTCACCAGTTCGCGGCTGACCACCGACAGCACTGTCGCGCTGGGCAAGCTGCGCGCGGTCGAGAACAACCTGCTCGGCGGGCTCCGCGAGCACGCGAACACCCTCGCCGCCAACGCCACCACCACGGCGTGGACGGAATCCGGCGTCGTGCTGGTGGCGCTCGCGCTGGCACTGGCACTCATGCTGGTGATCGCCAGGCTCATGCTGCGGCCGCTGCGGATCCTGCGGACCACGGCACTGGACGTCGCCTACACCAGGCTGCCCCAGACCGTGCAGGCGATCCTCGACGATCCGGACCCCGTCCGGGCCTCGCGCAACGCCGTCGAGCCGGTCCCGATCACCTCTCGCGACGAGATCGGGGAAGTGGCCCGCTCGTTCGACGTGGTCCACGAACAGGCTGTCAAGATGGCCGCCGAGCAGGCTCTCCTGCGGGAGAACGTCAACGGCATCTTCGTGAACCTCTCCCGGCGCAGCCAGCGGCTCGTGGAACGCCAGCTCGGCGTCATCGACCGCCTGGAAGCCGACGAGCAGGATCCGGACCATCTCGCGAGCCTGTTCGAGCTGGACCACCTGGCGACACGGCTGCGGCGTAACGGTGAGAGCCTCCTGGTGCTTTCGGGCGCCGGTCTCGCTAAGTCCGTGCCCAAGCCGGTCCCGGCCGCCGACGTCATCGGCGCGGCGGTTTCGGAGATCGAGCAGTACGCCCGGATCGAACTCGGCATCGTGCCCGAGGTTTCGGTGCAGGGCCTGGCCATCCACGACCTCGTGCACGTGCTGGCCGAGCTGCTCGACAACGCGACGTACTTCTCCGAGCCCGAAACGAAGATCACCGTCCGCGCGGTGGTGACCCGGAAGAAGGCGCTCGCCATCCAGGTCACCGACCACGGTGTCGGGATGTCGGACGACCAGATCCAAGAGGTCAACAAGCGCCTGGCCGACCCGCCGGACCTGGACGTCTCGGTGACCCGCCGAATGGGTCTGTACGTGGTCGCCCGCCTGGCCCAGCGCCACGGCATCGAGGTCCGGCTCCGCGAGAACGAGGACATCGAGGGCGGCATCATCGCCCGCGTCGTCGTCCCCGCCGAAGTGCTTACGCAGCTGCGTGCCAACACCCAGACGCCGCCGCCGCACAACCGGAACGAAATCTCGATGCCGAGCATGCCGCCGATCAACCGGCAGCAGCCGACGCAGAGCCACACACCGCCGCCCGCGCACACGCCACCACCGGCACACAAGCAGTCCTCGCCGTCTCCCCAGCAGAACGGTGGCTCGACCAGCGGCGGGCTCGTCCCGCTCGACCAGCCGATCAGCCTCGACGATCTGGTGGGCAGCAGCAATGCGGCCGGCCCGTTCCTCAGCCCGGCGTGGCCGACGACCGAAGACCTCACCTCGGTCCACGGCGAGGGCGCGAGCAGCGCGGCGAACAGCATGGCGGAGACGCAGTTCACTCCGCTGGTGCTGCCGAAGCGCGAGCCGAGGTACGTGCCGGTCACCCCGGATCAGCCGCCCGCTCCGCAGCCGGAGGCCGAGAAGAGCGCGCTCGAGGACGACGTCCCCACGCGCCGCCTTCCGATCTACCAGTCGGTGCTGTCGCGCTGGTTCAGCGAAGAGGGCGAAGCGGAGCCCGAGGCCCCTGCCGAGGAGCCCGAGCCGATCGTCCCCGATCGCCGGGACCACGCGAGGCAGGCTGCTCCGCCGTACAGCGACTACGAGCGTCAGTACGAGCGCCAGTCGTACGAGCTCCCGCAGCCGGAACCGGTGCCTGAGCCCGAGCCTGAGCCAGTTCACGAGGTACCGGAAGTACGGCAACAGGTACGTCACGAACGGCCCGCCCCGCGTGAGGAAGAACCGGTTCATCTACCGGAACCTCAGCGAGGCTGGGAGAGTGCTGCCGACAACGGTTGGCAAGCCGCACAAGCTCTGCTGGAGTCCAAGGATGAGGAAATCACCCCGGCCGGTCTCCCCAAACGGGTGCCCAACGCATACTTGGTCCCCGGGTCGGTCGGCCCGAGTGAGCAGGATGTGTTCGCCGACGCGACAATTGGTCAGCCGGGGAAGGGTGCGATCGCCAGGTCGGCGACCGCGGCCCGTAGCCGGATGGCGAGTTTCCAGCGTGGATACACGTCAGGTCGGCACGCGATGAAGGAACAGTCCCCGGATGGCCGGTCAGACGAGCACGGTGTATCGGTGAGCGGCGGGGGAATGGGTTCCTTGTCCCAAGACAGCAGTGAGGAGCGACAGTGACACGGGCGGGTCAAGTGCAGCCGGGGGGCCCAGCGCAGCCGAGCAACCAGGCTTCGCAGGGCAAATCCGGCCAGTCAGGTACTTTCGCTTGGCTCATCACGGATTTCGTGCACCGGGTTCCCGGTGCCGCACATGCCGTAGTGGTGTCGGCGGACGGCTTGTTGCTCGCGTCCTCGCGAGGACTGCCCAAGGACAGGGCCGATCAGCTGGCCGCGGTGGCTTCCGGGCTCACCAGCCTGGCGCGTGGTGCGGCCAAGGTCTTCGAAGGCGGGACGGTCGCACAGACCGTCGTCGAGATGGCCAACGGCTTCTTGTTCATCATGTCGGTCTCCGACGGGTCCTGCCTGGCGGTGCTCGGTTCTCCGGATAGCGACATCGGCTTGGTGGTCTACGAGATGACACTGCTGGTTGAGCGAGTCGGCCAGCAACTGACGCCTGAGCTGCGCGCGCAGCTGCAGGGCGCGGTCCGGCGCTGAGCGCCGGGACATCGAGGAGAAGGTCATGGACGAGAGGCGTTTGAGGCGCGATGGCCGGCTCGACGATTCCTCCGGGGGCCAGAGCTGGCCGAGTAATTCGGACAGCGAAGACGCCCGGGAGGACTGGCGGACCTTCCGTGACCGCGTCGACCAGGAGTGGCGCGATCGCCGGTCCGGCACCGGAGAGCAGCATGCCGTCACGGACACCGGCAGCTGGCTGAGCCCCGCGGAAGCCGCGGCGGGCTCAGGACCGGCCGATTTCAGCGTCGAGGACTTCCGGTCCCGGCTGCTGGGCGGGCCGGGTTCCGAGCTGTTCGGCGGAGCCAGCGGGCCGTTGTACGACTCGGCCGAGTTCGCCGCGTTCCAGATCGAGGCCGAGTACGGCGCCCAGCCGGACCCGGTCGCCGCAGCGTTGCCGCAGCAGGCGAGCAACGAGTACGTCGACGAGCGCTTCGAAGAGTTCGCCGACCCCGAGCCCGGCTCGGGCCTGGTCCGGCCGTACTTCCGGACCAGGGGCCGTACCAAGCCTTCGCAGAACCTCGCCATCGAGGCGCTCATCTCAACCAGCGAACACGGCCGGATCCTCGACCGCGTCCGCGTACCGGAACACCGTTCCATCTGCGATCTGTGCCTGGACACCCGCTCGGTGGCGGAGGTCGCGGCGCTGCTGCGGCTGCCGCTCGGCGTGGTGCGGGTCCTGATCGGCGACGTCGCCGGCCTGGGGCTGGTGCTGGTGCATTCCGGATCTACCACGGTCGGGGACCGGCCGAGTATCGAGTTCATGGAAAGGGTGCTCAGTGGCCTTCGGCGAATTTGACTCCGACACGAACACGTCGGCAGTCGCCGGTCCGACCTCTTCGGCCAAGATCGTGGTGGCAGGCGGATTCGGGTCAGGGAAGACCACGCTGGTCGGAGCGGTTTCGGAGATCGACCCGCTGACCACCGAGGCGTTGATGACCGAGGCGAGTTCCGGTGTCGACGACAACTCGGCGACGCCGAACAAGACCACGACCACGGTCGCGATGGACTTCGGCCGGATCTCGCTGGACTCCGACCTCGTGCTGTACGTGTTCGGCACGCCGGGCCAGCACCGGTTCTGGTTCATGTGGGACGACCTGGCGATCGGTGCCATCGGCGCGGTGGTCCTCGTCGACACGCGGAGGCTTTCCGACGCCTTCCCGTCGATCGACTTCTTCGAAAACCGCAAGCTGCCCTACGTCGTCGCGATCAACTGCTTCGACCGGTTGCTCCATCACCAGATCGAGGACGTCCGGCACGCGCTGACGATCTCGTCCTCGGTGCCGATCATGGCCTGTGACGCGCGCGAGCGGGATTCGGCCAAGCAGGTATTGATCTCCGTCGTCCAGCACGCCATCGAGCACGATGCGGCACTCCCGGCTGGATAACGCCCGAATCGTCCTGGTGGATGCCGCCGTTGGAGTGAACTCCGCGTGCTTCACCCACTTCGGGGAGTCGCGTCCTCCGGCGGTAATCCGGTCGGGTGATCTTGCTCCCAGCGGTCTAGGCCAGTTGTGGGTGAATTACCGTTCACTCCCTGGCTGACCTGCGAATATGTCCGCCCGGTTCAGTGTGGTCCTGGGTGGTCCGCCCTGGGTATTGATGCATGGTTGACCATGGGTCGATGCGGACCGCGCCCGGACGCCTACTTTGGGTGTCTGATGCCTCCGTTTGGCCGCACTCGACAGCGTCGTCGTGATGAATACCCTTGGCGGGCGGACGTCGGGCGCCTCGGCGATCGATGGGCACCATGGCCTGGTGAAGGCTCGTAATCGGCAGTGAGGAGGGACAGTGACGGCTTCCGGCCAGCAGTCCGGCGGTTTCGGCTGGCTCATCACGGATTTCGTACGCAGGGTCCCCGGAGCGGCCCACGCCGTCGTGGTTTCCGCCGACGGGCTGCTTCTCGCCCCGTCGGAAGGCCTGCCGCAGGACCGCGCCGAACAGCTTTCCGCGGTGGCGTCCGGACTGATCAGCTTGACCCAGGGAGCCGCGCGCTGCTTCGAAGCGGGCGGGGTGAACCAGACGGTCGTCGAGATGGAACGCGGATACCTGTTCCTGATGTCGGTGAGCGACGGTTCGTCCCTCGCGGTGCTCGCGGCGCCGACTTGCGATATCGGCACGGTGGCCTACGAGATGACCCTCCTGGTCGAACGGGTCGGCCAGCAGCTCACGCCGGAGTTGCGCGCGCAGCTCCAAGGCGGGGTGAGGGGATGACGCCGCGGGGAGACGACCAGGCCACTGGAGCGTGGGAAGCCCTGCACCAGGGCCACGATCGGGAAGCCTTCGATTCGCCCGCCAGGTTCGAGCTCAGCCGCGTGTCGACGGTCGTCGGCATCGGCAAGAACGCTCCCCGGCGCAGGCACGCCGCCGCTCCTGTGCCCGTTCCCGCCGAGTACTCGCCGTCGGCCTACGCGCCCTCCGGGCAGCGGCGCTCCCGCGTCCGGCCCTACGCGCGCACCGGCGGCCGGACGCACTCGCCGCACAACCTCGCGCTCGAAGCGCTCGTCTCGACCACCGAGAAGGCCCGGCGCTTCGTCGGCGTCGGCTCACCCGAACACCGCGCGATCTGCGACGTCTGCCTCGAAACCCGTTCCGTCGCCGAAATCGCCGCCCACCTCTACCTGCCGCTCGGCGTGGTGAAGGTCCTCGTCGGCGACATGGCCGACGCCGGCCTCGTCATCGTCCACCAGCCCGGCATGTCCCTCGACGACCAAGGCTCGCGCGACTTCATGGAGCGCGTCCTCCAAGGCCTCCGCGCCCTCTAGCCCTTTTCGCGCAAGTGCAATCCATGCACGCTCAAGTGCAGTCTGCGTACGCGTGTCAGCGTTCTGTGTACCGCATCAGTCTTCGACGAGCGCGGCGGAAGTGATGCGGTGCAACGGAAACCGCTCCCGCTCCGCGTCTTCCATCACGCCGCCGCCGATCCACGCCGGACGTACGACGCGCTGGCTCGCCGTCCCGCGCGAATCGACGAAACCGATCCACACCTCGCGCTTGTCCCTGGCGGCCTGGGCGAGCAGCGCCAGCGTCGCCGACGTGTCCGCGCCACCGCCGCTGGGCGCCCGCACCGACGCTCCGCGACGACGTCCCGAAGCCAGGTCACCCGCGCGCACGTGGGCGATGATCTGCCCCAGCTGTTCCGGCGTCATCCCGGCGGGCTCGGCCGTGATCACGCGACGGGCGTTGCGCAGCCGGGCGGGCACGCGCCTGCCGCGCGGGCGGATGTCCATGACCCGCCCGTCCGGACCTTCGGCGGCGGGGGCGAATCCGGCGGCGCGCAGGCCGTCGAGGACCTCGATCAGCGGCAACGGGCTGATCACCACCGTCGGCGCGATCAGCCGCAGCCCGAGTTCTTCGGCGACCGGGTTGCCGAGCACCTCGCGCAACAGCACTTCGTCGTCACAGCGCAAAAAAGCAGCCGCCGAGCCACCGCGAAGCCGGCCGTGGCGGCGGGCGACGTCGTCGATCATGTACGTGAGCGACTGCGGCACCGGCGTGGCCGAGCGCGTCGCGAACAGCGCGTGCAGCTCACCGGCCGTGCGGCCCATGTCCAGCGCGCGGCGCACGGACGGTTCCGTCACGCGGTACACCGTCGCGTGCCCGGCGGATTCGACGTCGGCGACCGCGGCCATGTCGAGCGCCAGCTCGGGCTCGAGCGGTCCGGGCGCGACGACGGTCAAATCGGCCTGTACCAACACTTTGTCGACCGGTTTCGGGAGTGCCTCGATCATCGACGCGACCGCGTTGGCCCGGTCGTCCTCGAGCAATGCCTTGGTGGCCGTGGTGAGCGCGCCGAGCGCGATCATGCCCAGCGCCGAGGCCTCGGCCATCGTCCAGCGGACCGTTTCGTCGCGCAGCCGCCCGCCCCGCCGCGGCGCGCGCCACGCGAGCAGGTTGACCAGCTCGCCGGTGCTCTTCACCCCGGCGCCGTCCGGGAGGTCGGCGAGCGCGTCGAGCACGCGGCGGCGCGACACGGGCGCCAGCGGGCGGCGCAGCTCCTCGGCGAGCGGCGCTATCGGCTTGTCCTTGGAGTCGCGGCCGCCGGCGAGGCCGGGCAGGCGCGGAAGTTCGAGCCACGCCTGTGCGAGCGTGATCCACCGCTGGGCCGGCGGTGAAGCCAGCCACGAGTCCATCAGCGTTGTCGGCACCCACTCGGGTGACGCCGTTTCACTGTCCGCAACAAGCCCGGCTCCGACGGCCAACTCGGCCAGGAAAGTGGCCCTGACCTCGTCGACGTCGTTGTCCTTGGCGAGCTTCTTCAGCTCGCGCACGCCGAGTCCGCCGGACTTCAGCAACGGTGGCGGCTGCTCGGACCACGTCGTGAGCAGGGCCTCGATCTGGCGCATGAGCTCCATCGCCTCACCGGCCGCGGCTTCGTCCACTGTGGATGGTTGATGCCGGTTGACGGGCAGCTCCGGCTCGGTGAGCGCGATCGGTGAGAAGACGTGACTGCCGCGCAGCGCGATGGCGATCTCGCGCGGCAGCTCGACTGTCTGGTCGTCGCGGCGAAGCAGCAGCCCGCGCGCGAGCAGGCGCTGAACCGGCGTCACCGCTTCGTCCAGCGTGAGTTCCGAGCTCGCGTCGCGCGACTTCCCGACCGGCGGGCCCGCGGCCAGCGTGGTGATCAGCGCGCGCTCGTCCTCGCCGATCTCGGCGAGCGCGGCGTCGACGTCCAGCCCGGCCAGCTCCGGCGAAGACGCGCCGAGCCCGGCCGGGAACGGCCCGACGACCTCGCGCGCCGACGGCGGCACGCGCAGCGCGCTGTCCTCGCCCCAGACCAGCGCCCGGGCACGCAGGCGCTCCAGCGCGGGGCGGATGTCCTCGCTGATGATCTTCTCGACCTCGGCGCGCTCGACGTACTGCGTGTCGGCGCCCGCGAGCAGCAGCGCGTCCAGCGTCGCGAGGGTGAAGGTGTCGAGCGCTTCGCAGGCGCGCGCGACCGAACCCGGTGTCCCGGCCCTCGTGGCGAGGACCGTCGTGTCGGCGGGCGGGGGCGTCGCCAAGTCGCGCCTCGTGCGCAAAAGCGCGGTGAGTGCTTCGTCGGAGGCTGCGCGCAGCCAGTCCGCCAGTGAGGTCGCGGGCATCGTTTTCCCAGGATACCGGGCGGGTGCCCGGCCGCTCAGCCCTGTCGGGCAGACTGTGTTTATTCAAGCCGTCCAAGCAGGCTTGTCGGACTTTTGGAGGGCGTCGTGGCTAAGGGCGAAAACGGCAAGAAGACCAGGATCGATCCGACCTGGCCCGCTGCCGAAGGCGAGCACCCCGTGTCCGAGTTGGCAGCGGACCGGCAGGGCTCACTTTCGCCGTTCGGCGACCTGACCTTCCCGCTCGACGCGGTGCCGTACGTGCACCCGGAGACCAAGATCAACAAGTAAGAGCGTGCAACACGGCTACGTGAGCGGGGCTTCCCGTTCCTGTAGGCGTGTTTCCCGCTCCGGTAGGTGTGTTCCCCCGCGGCGCGAAAAGTAGCAAAGTTACTGGTCGGTCACCCCGTCGGCACCGGGTGGTCCCGATCACGGGGCTAGGGTTTTCCCTGTCCTAGTCGACCTCATAGCGGGGGTAGTGCCATGCCGGTTCCCGGTCCCGGATATTCCATCACCGTCCGGGTCGAGGCTCCGTCCTCGTCCAGCGCCGCCGGTGACCTGACCACCGCGGTCGGCCGCGTGGGCGGCGTGCTCACGGCGTTCGACGTCGTTGAGTCGCACGCCGATTCCATCGTGGTCGACATCTCGGTCAACGCGCTGTCGGAGAACCACGCTAAGGACATCACGACGGCGCTCGAGACGCTGCCGGACGTCAAGGTCCGCAAGGTCTCCGACCGGACGTTCCTGATCCACCTCGGCGGCAAGATCGAGGTCACGCCCAAGATCGCGCTCCGCAACCGTGACGACCTGTCCCGCGCGTACACCCCTGGTGTCGCCCGCGTCTGCCAGGCGATCGCCGCGAACCCCGAGGACGCGCGCCGCCTGACGATCAAGCGCAACACCGTCGCCGTGGTCACCGACGGCTCGGCCGTGCTCGGCCTGGGCAACATCGGCCCGGGCGCCGCCCTGCCGGTGATGGAGGGCAAGTGCGCGCTGTTCAAG
>NZ_DASYMU010000133.1:0-29087 GCF_036008905.1 Amycolatopsis sp.
ACCGTCGAGCACTACGTCCACGAGACCTACCAGCTGCTCGACGACGCCGCGACATCAAGGTCTACCTCCCCACCCTCACCGCCCGACTCGCCCGCGACCGCCTCATCGACCTCGGCACAGTCGACGGCCTGACCACGTCACCGTGCCGCAGGTGCTGTTTCTCTGCGTCCACAACGTCGGCCGCTCCCAGATGGCCGCCGCCCTGCTCGACCACGACGCCTTCGGCCACGTCACCGTCCGCTCCGCCGGCTCCCAGCCCACCGGCAACATCCCGGACACCATCACCACCGCCCTGGCAATAGCGCGGATACTCCTTAATCCGGTCCTCTGGCATCACTAGACCCAGTTTAGTCAAACGAGACGTCACGGAGACCTTCATTTAGTCAAGGGGTCTGTCTTATGCAGATCTAGCCAAAATTCCGCTGAGCGCTGTGCTAGTTCTGTGCTAGACCAAACGGGATCCAACAAGCACAAAAAAAGAGAGGGTTTTCGCAGTTTTACCTGCGGAAACCCTCTCTCCGGTCGGGCTGACAGGATTCGAACCTGCGACCCCTTGACCCCCAGTCAAGTGCGCTACCAAACTGCGCCACAGCCCGGAACCATCACCCTCCGTGGAAGGCGATGAGAGAAGCTTAGCCTGTCCCGTAACTGCCCTTGTAACCAGGTTGCCTATGCATCCTGACCTGCGGATATCCTGGAATCGGTGATCATCGCGAACAGGCGTGGCCGTGACGCCCGGGCGGGGTGCGTCACGGCCACGGGTGGGCTAGTTCGGGTTGCTGGCGTGGGTGAGGGTTTGCCAGGCGACGAACAGGTTGTTCGAGCCGGCGGGACGGTTCTGTTCGGTCAGGCGCTGGGTGTTGGCCATGGCGATGCCCATGCGGCCGTTGAGGGCGTTGAAGCCGACTTCGGTGACGGGGCCGAGGCCGCGGGTGACGCTGCCGCCGCAGAGCCATGAGGGGACGGCTTCGCCGAGTTCGTATTTCGCCTGGAGGCCAAGGGCGTGGCGGAGGCGTTCGGAGATCTCCGGGTAGAGGTCCTGGCCTTGGATCCGGGTGGTCTCGGCGAAGTTGGCGATGGCGGAGAGGCCGTAGCCGGTGTGGACGAAGTCGCGGCAGGTTTCCTGGGTGAGGCCGTCGACGAAGGTCGACTGTCCCTGCCAGTAGCCGACGAGTTGGTCGCGGGTGTCGCGGCCGGTGCCGGGGATGGTTTTCGGCAGGGCGCCGTCGCTTGCGATGTAAATGTAGGCCGGGACGCGGGCGCGGAACTTGGTGACGGCCTTGTCGTACGACGCCTTGTCTTCCAGGAACACCGAGATGCCGATCGCGGCTTCCAGCATGCTGAGTTCCCAGTTGCCGTTGCTGTTGCTCCCGACGATGACCTTCGGGAGGTACACGTTGCGCAGCATGGTGGCGAAGTTGTTCACGCCGGTCGACGACCAGCCGGTGTAGGTGTAGCGGATGATCTCCGCGGCGCGCGGCCAGGACGAGCCTGCCCAGCCGGTCTGGAGCGGGGCATTGCTGTTGGTGTGGCTCTTGATGACCGGTGACCACGCGTCCATGATCGCGATGGCTTTGTTGGCGTAGCGGGCATCCTGCGTGATGTACCACGCCAGTGCGAGGGTGTACGCGGCGATCGCGTCTTCCCGCTCATCGGTGCAGCCGTTATTGGGGTTCGAGTACGAGCCGCATTCCACGGTGGCGCGCGGTTTCGGGGTGCGGGTCAGCGACGCGTACTTGCTGGACATCATCTGGTTGTACGCGTTCGTCCAGGGCTGCGCGCCCGCGTTGACCTTGCCGCGGACGAAGTCGAGCTGGGGCCTGCTGACCAGAACCCCTGGATGGGTAAAGGATCCTGGCGCGGCGAGTTGTGCTTCCGTGGCCGGCGCGGGGGCGGCGGCCACGGTGGACAGGAGGGAAACGGCGATCGCGCAGACGGCGATGCGGAACTTCCCACGGCCTGATGCGGGCATGGTTCTCCTAGGGGACGTCGGAGAGTTGTTAGTGACGGGGGTCACTGGGTGTGTGCTGCTCAGTGTCGTGGTCTAGACCAGCTGAGTCAATGGGCGGAATGCCTCTTTATCGGTGAATCCCCGTCAAGTCCGCGACTTTATTCAGCCCGTTGAACAAGGCTCGAAATATGTTCACCCGGCTGAATGCCGGCCCCGCTTAGTGAGACGTTCCAGGTCTTCGCTCGACTTCGTCAGCAGCGCTTGCATGGCGGCTTCGGCCGCGTCCGGGTCTTTCGCGGTGATCGCGTCGAGGACGGCCCGGTGAGTGGGAACCGGATCGTCCTCGCGCGCGGTGGCGTGGACGACGCGGTCGCGTTCGGCGAGACCGATGGCGATGACGCGTTCGATCTGCGACAGGAACGCGTTGCCGGTCATGGTCAGCAGCAGCCGGTGGAACTCCAGATCGGCGTCGATCATCTCGGCGAGGTCCCCGGCCTGGGCCATGCGATCCAGCGCCACTGTCAGCGCGGCGACGTCGGACTCGGTCGCACGCTGGGCGGCCAGCCGGGCGGCAGCGGGCTCGACGACGGCGCGGACCTCGGTGAGCTGGTCGAACAGGGCCGTGTTCGCCGGATCCGCGGTCTGCCACCGCATGACGTCGGCGTCGAGCATGTTCCACGCCGTGCGCGGGCGCACGAACGTGCCGCGTTTCTGGCGCGCGTCGATGAGGCCCTTGGCCGTCAGCACCTTCAACGCCTCGCGCAGCGCCGTGAGACTGACGTCGAGTTCCTGTTGCAGCGCGGGAAGATCGAGCACCGAACCTTCGGCGTACTCGTTGGACAGGATGCGCGCGGCCAGCGTTTCCACGGTCTGGCCGTGCACACCTCGCGGTCGGTGCTGCGTCAAGACATTCCCTTTCAGCGGGCGGGAACGGGGACGACGCAGACGGGCGTTCCGGTGGGATAGCGCGTGGTTTCCCCGCTGCCGAGCTCGAAGACGAGCAGCGCGTCGTTGTTCTGCGACACCGAATAGCACCGTCCATTCAGGACGGAGAAGTGCCGCGGCCAGCCGTCGCTGGGATGATCGGCCACCGGGTGGGGGAGCGGGCCGTCGAAGTGGAACGTCGTGACGCAGTCGGGACCGCGGCTCGACACGTACATCTCCTCGCCGTCGGCGGAGAACTCCAGGTGTGCCACCAGGTTCCTGACCCCGGCGTGCGCCGCCGTCGTCGCGGGGGAGCTGCCCCGCACGGTGAACGTCCCGGCCGGCTCCTCGTGCATCGTCACCACGGTCCCGGCGAGCTCGCCGACGACGTACGCGTACGGCGTGCCCGGCCTGCGGACGAGCTGGCGCGGTCCGGTTCCCGGCGGCAGCGCCGACACCGCGAGCGGCGACAGCTTGCCGGATTCGAGCCGGTAGCTGCGGATTTCGTCCGTCCCGAGGTCGACCGCGCTGACGATCGACCCGTCCGCGTTCGGCACCACCATGTGGACGTGCGCGGCTTCCTGGCGGTCCGTGTCGGGCCCGGAGCCTTCGTGCGTCACCAGGTCCGTGCGCTCGACGATCTCGCCCTTCGCGCCCAGGGAGAACACGGCGAGATTCCCGCCCGTGTAGTTGGCGCACAGCAGGTGGCCGCCGTCGGGCGTCACCGCGAGGTGACACGGGTCGGCACCGCCGGTCGACGCCGTGCCGAGCACGCTCAGCACCCCGGCCGGGTCCATCGCGAGCACGGTGACCTCGCCTTCGGCCTTTTCGTTGGCCGCGTACAGCACCGGCAGCGTCGGGTGCCAGGTCAGCCAGGACGGCGACGCCAATTCGAGCGTGCCGGCCTGGCTGAGCGCTCCGGACTCCGGGTCGACGCGGAAGGTGGTGATCCCGGCGCCCTTGCCGCCGGTAGTCGAGGTGTACGAGCCGACGCAGATCAGTTGTTCGGACATGAAGGGATTTCTACCGCAATCCCACCCAGCGGTGCCCGGCAAATCGCCGTTTATTGGTAATTATTACTGAACCGCTACACCTCCGTCACGACCGGTGACGCCGGTCAGAAGCCCCAGGACTTCGTCGGCGTGACGCGGATGCCCACGTTGTACTCCGCGTCGAACTTCGCCACGTCGGAGCCGATACCGGCGTACAGCGCCTCGTACTTGTCGAGGTAGCCCGGCGTGGTCGACGCCTTGATGCCCTCGACGATCTCGGCCGTCCCGCTGACGACCAGGACGTCCCCGCCGCCGGTGTTCGTGTTGAAGTTGATCGAGACGTTCGGGTTCGCCGTGATGTGCTTGAGTTTCGCCGCGCCGGTCTGGCTGAACACGATGAACGCCCCGTCGACGTAGACGAACCAGATGGGCCTCGGCGCGGGACGGTTCGTCGGGGTGACGGTGGTCAGCCAGGCCAGCGGCTCGTCGACACGCTTGAGCAGTTTCTCGTCGGGTTCGAACGCCATCGATGCTCTCCTCGGAACGGGTGGGCCCCTCCGCGCGGGATGCGCGGAGGGGCGGCGGACTACTTCAGTCCATTGTCCACAGCGTTGAGCAACGCGCCCGTGTCCCCGGACATTTCCCACGCCATGGCACCGAGCAGTCCTCGGCTCTTGAGCCACGCCGTTTTCTTGCCGATGGACCAGGCGTCGTCGAAGGTCCACCACTGCCCGTTGTTGCCGGTGTAGCAGTACGTCCCGATCGACGGTTCGTCGTGGTACACCGTGCAGTTCGGCACGCTGGCCAGCAGGTTCGCGTATCCGCGTGTCCCGGCGTCCTCCGGGAACTGCCCTGGCGCGGCACCCGCCGCCGACTGCCACTTGCCGTGTTTTCCGCCGTCCGCGACGCCTTGCCAGCCCCGGCCGTAGAAAGCCAGACCCAGCGTCAGTTTCCGTGGATTGACCCCGGCGTTCGTGTACGCGTTGATCGCCGCCTCGGCACTGAACTTGAACCCGTATGGGTCATCCGGGTCCGGGTAGAGGTTCCCTTGCTGCCCGGCCACGTTCGGCTCCCACGAGTTGTCGCTGCCCGACCCGTGGAAGTCGTAGCCCTGCACGTTCGCCGCGTCGAGGGACTGGAACACCTTGTCGAGCTCCCAGCCGCTCGCGACCTTCGCCGGGTCGGCCGGGGTGAACGCGTGGAGCTGGTAGCGCTTGCCGGTGGTGGTCCCGTACGCGTCGAGCTGTGTACGGAACTCGGCGAGCAACGCTGTCAGGTTCTGCTTGTCGGCCGGGCTCCAGTGGTTGCCGGGATGACCGTCCGGGCCGGCGGGCCATTCCCAGTCGATGTCGATCCCGTCGAAGAGCCCGGCCGCCGTGCCCGGGCCGCCCGCGCCGCCGTAGGGCGCGAGGTTGCCCTTGATCCACGTGTCGACGCAGGAGGCGACGAACTTCTTGCGCGAGGCATCGGTTTTCGCCACGTCGGAGAAGTACTTCGAGTACGTCCAGCCGCCGAGCGAGACGAGCACCTTCAGGTTCGGGTTCTTCGCCTTGAGCTTCTTGAGCTGGTTGAAATTGCCGCGCAACGTCTCCCAGCCGGTGTCGGCCACGCCGTCGACCGACTGTGCCGCCGCGAACGGACGCGAGTAGTCGGCTTCGGCGTCACCGGCGCCGTCACCCTGGTTCGGGTCCTGCGGGTTCGCGGTGGTGCCCTTCGTGACCCCGGACAGGCAGGTCAGGTTCACCGGGTCGATGTTCTCGAACGCGTACAGCAGATGCGTGAGTTTCCCGGCCGCGCCGGAGTCCTGCAGGTTCTTGACGAAGAACTGGCGGCCGTAGATGCCCCACTGCACGAAGTACGCCACCTTGGCGTAGCCGTTGACGATGTCGCTTGTGGACACTGTGAGCGGCCCGCTCGCCGCGGACGCGTTGTCGTAGCCGTCACGGGCTTTGACGGTGAAAGTGTACGAAGTGGACGGTGCCAGCCCGCTCACCTTCGCCGACGTCCCGGTGACCGTCGTGGCCAGTGCGCCGCCGCGATAGACGTCGTACGCCACCACGCCGGTGTTGTCCGTGGAGGCGTTCCACGCGAGCGAAACGCTGCCCGCGTCGACAAGGGTGGTCCGCGGGGCGCCGGGAGCGGTGGGTGCCTGCGTGTCGTTCGCCGGATTGTTGGTGGTCACCGTGAGCGGCGCGCTGGCGGCGGACGCGGTTCCCTTGCGGTCCTTGGCTTTCACCGTGAACGTGTACGCCGTGTTCGCGGTCAGCCCGGTGATCGTCGCGGTCGTCCCGGTGACCGAGACGGCGAGCCCGGTGCCCCGGTAGACGTCGTAGCCCACGACAGGCAGCGAACCCGGTGCCGACGCGGACCAGTCGAGCGTGACGGTGGTCGTCGTCTTGATCGTGGACCGCACGTTCGTCGGCGCGGTGGGTGGTGCCTCGGCGGAGCCGTCGCAGTTCGCGTCGTCGACGCGGCACATCGACGGGGTCGCGGCGGCGCTGAGCTGGAAGGCCGGGCTGTACGGGTAGGTGTTCCGGCCCGGCTGCAGGGTGTTGATGTAGTACGCGGGCGTCAGCGTCACCTGGGTGCCGGACTGGCTGACGGTGTCGTGCGCGCCGGCGGTGGCGGTGACACCGGGCGGGAGCTGGAAGGTGATCGTCCAGCCGGTCACCGCGGCGCTGCCGGTGTTGCTGACCAGGTACTCGCCGGTGGTGCCGGTCAGCGTGAGGGTGGCTTTCAAGTTGCCCGCCGCGGATGCGGGCGGGCTGACGGCGACGGTGAGCGATGTCGCCAAGAGTGTCACGGCGAACGCTCTGAGTAGCCGGGTGAGGATGGGTCTCATGGCGGTTCTCCAAACGGGGACGTAGGAGTGTGCCTTAGTGGTCTAGACCAGTAATCCAAGATAACCCCGGCTAACCTCGTCGTGAACCCGAATCGCCCGTTCTGCGGATAACTGGGTGCAGATGGCGTAACCACAGACAGGCGGTTCATGAGTTCACCAACCGAAGCCGGGGACGACGCGGAGATCATCACCGCGTCGCTTTACGACCCCGAACGGTTCGCGGCGGTTTTCGACCGCCACGCGCCGCACATCCAGCGGTACCTCGCCCGCCGGCTCGGCGGCCAGATCGCCGACGACCTGGTGGCGGAGACGTTCCTGATCGCGTTCGGCAAACGCGGTCGGTACAACCCGTCCTATCCGAACGCCCGGCCGTGGCTCTACGGCATCGCCACCCACCTCGTCGGGCAGCACCGGCGCGAGGAGGTGCGCGAGTACCGGCTGCGCGCCGCCCTCGGTCCGCCCGTCGACCAGGCCTGTCACGCGGAGCAGGTCGCCGCGCAGGTGACCGCCCAGGCGATGAACGAACTGCTCGCCGCGGCGCTGGCCTCGCTCGCCCAAGGAGATCGCGACGTCCTCGTGCTGATCGCCTGGGAAGACCTCAGCTACGAAGAGGTCGCCGCCGCGCTGGGGATTCCCGTCGGCACCGTCCGGTCGCGGCTGAGCCGGGCCCGCAAAAAGGTCCGGGTCAAGCTCGGCCATTCCGAATACGCACTCATCGAGGAGGTCTCGAACCATGGATGAAATGCAGTTGCTTCGCGAGTTCGCCCAGCCGTCCGAGCTCCCGGGGCGCGACGATTTGGCTCAGGCATGGGCAAAGCTCGTCGCCGCCACGATCAGTACCGCCGAGACGGCACCGGCCCACCCGCACCGCAAACCGATGTTGTGGGGTGGGTTCACCGCCGTCACGGTCGCCGCGGCCGTCACGGCGGCAGTCGCCCTCGCACCGGTCGACATCGTCCCGCCGAGCCCGCTCTCGCCGCCGCAGAACCAGGTTGAGACCGACCCGGTTCGGATTCTGCTCGCCGCGGCCGAGGTGGCCCGTGCGAAGCCGGAAGTCGAACCCCGGCCGGATCAGTTCGTCTACCGCAAAACGCGGATGAAGGACGGCCGCGAGATCGAAACCTGGGCGTCGGCGGACGGGATCCACGACGGACTCATGATCATGTTCGGCCGCGAATCCGAGCTCGCGGGTTGCCGTAACGGGTTGCGTACCTACCACGAGAACGGGAAGAAAGTGGGGGCCGACAGGTGCACACCCTTCCCGGCCTCCATGCCGGACCTGCCGACCAACGCCGACGACATGCTCGCCTACCTGCACAAGAGCACCCATGGCGAAGGTGACAACCTGAATGATCTCGGCACCGAGTTCATCTACCTGTCCGACGGCTATCTGCGCCCGGCGGCGCGAGCCGCGCTCTACGAGGCGGCCGCGAAGATCCCCGGCCTGGTCGTCCGTCACGACGCGAAGGACGCAAACGGCCGGTCGGTCATCGGGATCACCTGGGACGGTACGACCGCCCAGGGGCTCGGGAACTCCGACGAGTTCCTGTTCGATCCCGAAACCTTCGCCTACCTCGGTTCCGCCCAGTGGGGTCCGACGGTGAGCCGGGGGGTCGTCGACAAGGTGCGGCAGCTGCCCTGAGCTAGGCTCGGCGATCATGGGACCGGACACAGCTTTCGCGGGGTTGTCCGAGGGCGACCGTGACGTGCTGGTGCTCGTCGCCAGGGACGGCCTCGATCTCGAAGAAGTCGCGCTGGCGCTGGACATCCCGCCCGGCATCGCCAGTTCCCGCCTGAGTCGCGCGAGGAAACGGGTTCACAGCTCCGAAGGGCTGGCCGAAATCCTCCGGTGGCACGAAGTCGTGCCACCGGAGGATCACCCGGCGATCGTTGCCACTGAACGGGAACCGGCCGTCCGGCACAGACGCCTGCGAAGCGCGCTCGTGGTCGTAGTGGCCCTCGTCGCGACCAGCAGCGCGGTCCCACCGGCCACCGTCGAGCCGACGACCACGCCGCAAGCCGCGACTTCCGTGCCGCGGCCGGATCAGTTGCTCTACACGAAGTCCCGCCTGGCCGACGGGACCGTCACCGAATCGTGGTCCTCCGTCGACGGCACCCGGGACGTGTTCCGCCGAGGAGACGGCTGCAAGGACGGCAAGCAGGTCATCCTCAACGCCAACAACCCGGAACTCATCGGCCGGTTCACAAGGTGCGCCCCCGCACCCGCCTACGACCCCGCGTTGCCGACGACCGCGGACGGTATGGTGACCGACTTGGCCGGTCAGTACGACGGAACCCTGAACAACGTCAACGGAATCGGCAAGGACGTCCGATTCCTGTTGGGCGGCAGATACCTCCGTCCCGATCAGCGGGCCGCGTTGGTCGAGGCGGTCACCAAGATCCCGGGCCTCGGCGTCGAAAACGGCGTCAAGGATCTCGCCGGACGGCAAGGGCTCGGGATTTTCTGGGACTCACCAGACGGCGGCCGCACTGAGTTCGTCGTCGACAGCGAGACTTACCAGTACCTCGGCACGGCGACCGAAGCCGCCCTCGCGTACGAGATCGTCGACGCCGGCCCTAGCGTCCGGTGAAGGTCGCCTTGCCGGGCCCGTCGGTGAGGAACGACTTCACCGCTCCCCGAAGGTCCTCGGTGTCGAACAGCTCCGCGGCGATCGTGGTGATGTGCTCGTTCGCCTCGGGGACGCCGCCGTGCTCGAAATGCGCGAGCACCCGCTTGGTCGCCTTGTGCGCCTGGGTGGGTCCCTCGGCCAGGTCGGTCGCGAAAGCCCTTGCGGCGGCGTCGAATCCGTCGCTCGGGAACACGCGGTTGACCACGTTCCAGCGTTCGAGCGTGGCCGCGTCGTAGGTCGCGCCGGTCATCACGAACTCCTTCGCCCGGCCGACGCCGGCACGCGCGGCGAGCCGCTGGGTGCCGCCCATGGTCGGGGTCAGGCCGACGACCCGCTCGACGAGACCGAACTTCGCGCGGTCCGCGGCGAGGATGATGTCGCACGCCACGGCCACTTCGAACGCCCAGGTCAGGCACAGCCCGTGTGCCGCGAAGACGGTCGGGAACTCGAACGCCGCGATCGCGTCCGGGATCGCCAGCATGACGTCGAAGAGCTCCTTCGCCGCGGTCTTGTCGTTCTGTGCGTCGAACAGCGAGACGTCTACCCCGCCGCTGACGCTCTTGCCCTCGGCGCGGATCAGCAGGGCGCGCGGCTCGTCCTGGGCGAGCAGGCCGAGCGCGGTGCGCAGGTGCGCCTGCAGTTCGCCGGTGTAGAGGTTGAGCGGGGGAGCGTCGACGGTCAGCACGGCCAGGCCCGAGGGCTCACGGTCCACACGTACGAGTTCAGCGCTCACCAGGGGTTCCTCCGTCAATCGTGTTCTCCGGCGTCCAGCAGCGCCTCCCAGTGTTCCTGGGCTTCGGGACGCCAGTCCACGTGGGTGCGGTGGAACAGTTCGGCGGCCTTCAGCCCGCTCCACTTCGGGGGCAGCAGTTCGAGCGGCAGGCGCGGGTCGAGGAACGGGAACCGGCGCCATTCGTGCACCAGCCGCGTCTGCGCGCGCAGCACCGCCTCGCCGCCCTGCGGGTTGAGACCGGTGAAAGTGTCGATGAAGTCCTCGTAGCGCTCGCGGAGTTCGGTCAGATCCCACGACCGCGCGACCATCGATTCCTGTTCGCCGATTTCGCCGTATTTCGACAGGAACGACATCGCCTGCTCGTCGAGTCCCAGATCCTGCACGATCTGCGACGCTTCGCGTTGCCGCGTGACATCGGGGCTCACCCAGACCCCGGAAACCGGGGAGCCGAAACCGGCCCACGTGAGCCGTGTCCGCAGCCGGTGGCGCAGATCGCGTTTGGACTCCGGCACCGAGACGATCAGCATCAGCCAGCCGCCGTCCCACGATCGGGCGTAGTCGCCGAAATCGTAAATACGTTCGGCGCCTTCGGTGAGCAGCCGCCGTCCCGGTGCGGTGAGCGACCACCGCACGCGGCGGCCCGCCCGCTCGGACACCACCCAGCCCTCGGCCGCCGACCGTGCCAGTGCCTGCCGCGCCGACTTTTCCTCGACTTCGAGCACGCCCAGGACGTCGACGAGCACGGAGGTCCACACGGGCTTGTCCCTTGGCAGTACGAATTCCCCGAGAATCGTCATCAGCAGCGACCTCGCGCTGGCATGACTCACTTCCCGTCTTCTGCTCATGGTGGGCCTCGGGGCACCGTCCGCCATTCGCTTTCACCGTCCTTGACGCTCGCGCGGTAGTGGTCAACCTGATCACCCTACCCACGCCCCAACCGCCTAACGGAGAATGCCGGGTCGGCGGGTCGCCGCTAATCCGGCAGGAAAGAGACGACAAAGAGATGTGTTGCGCACACGGGTGACGACACGGATTCCGGCGTCACGCGCTGCTTTCGCGCGTCCGCCAACCGAGTGAAGTAGTGGTGTACCGTCCCCGTATTCTCGCCGGTCTTTTTAGGCTGAAGATCACGAGACATCGGCGGCGGGCTGGACGTCGCCGGTGCAGGGTTTACCGGACCGGGAAGAGCGGGTTTAGTGACGACGGTGGCAGGAACCGGCCGGCGCTTGTGGGTGGTCTACCTCATCACAGGATTTCTCGGGGTGGCCCTGTATTACTTGACGGTGGCGCTCGTGGCACCACCGTTCCTCCGGGTCACGCTCTACTGTCTCGTGAGTGCCTCCGCGGCGGTCGCCGTGTTCTACGGGTGCACGCGCAATCGTCCGCGCGTTTGGCTGCCCTGGGTGCTGCTCGGGTTGAGCCAGGTCGTCTACGCCGCCGCCGACACGAGTTTCTACGTGTCGCACTACATCCTCGGCAACACCGCCTACCCGGCGCTCGCCGACGTCCTCTATCTCTCGCATTACCCGCTCCTGGTGGGCGGCTTGATCTCGCTGATCCGGTTGCGGACGCCGGGCTGGGACCTGCCGAGCGTGCTCGACGCGGCGCTGCTCGCGGTCGTCGGCGGAATGCTGTCGTGGCTGTACCTGATCGCCCCGCAGGCGCAGGCTGAATCGCCGATGCTGATCAAGATCGTTTCGGTCGGCTACCCGATGATGGACCTCGCGATGTTCGCCGTCGCGCTGCGGCTCGTCCTCGGGCAGGGCTCGCGGCCGGTGCCGTTCTTCCTGTTGTCCGCCAACCTCGCGTTGTTCGTCGGGGCGGACACGATCTACGTGGTGCAGCAGCTCAACGGAACCTACAGCGCGGGCAACTTCCTCGACCTGATGTGGCTCGCCGGCAACCTGGCGCTCGGCGCGGCCGCGTTGCACCCGACGATGGGCCGCGTCGGCGAGCCGTCGCGTGAGATCCCGTCCGGACCTGGACCGGTCCGGATAGCCGCGCTGTGCGTCGCGGCACTGGTCGCGCCGGCGACGGTGATGATCCTTTACGTGCGCGGTTCGTACGACGGTATCCCGGTGGCCGCGCTGGCCTGCGGGATCCTGTTCGTTCTGACCATCGCGCGGCTCGCCGGGCTGGTGTCCCGGCAACGGCTGATCGCGATCACCGACGTCCTGACCGGGTTGCGCACGCGCCGGTACTTCGAAGCCCAGCTACTGCCGGAACTCGCCAGGGCCAAGCGTACGAACGGCTCGCTCGCCGTGCTGATCGCCGACGTCGACCACTTCAAGTCGGTCAACGACCGCTACGGCCATCCTGTCGGCGACGAGGTGCTCATCGAGATCGCGAAGCGCCTGCGCGGCGCGATCCGCGGCGGCGACGAGATCGCCCGTTACGGCGGCGAGGAGTTCGCGATCCTCATCCGCGACGCCACTCCCGACGAACCGGCGGTGATCGCCGAACGACTGCGTCAGCAGGTCGCCGACCGGCCGATCGTCGTCTCCGGCGACACCTGGATCGGCGCGACGATTTCGGTCGGCACGGCCAGTTATCCGGTGCACGGCACCACTCCGGTCGAGCTGTTCGTCGCCGCGGACAGGGCGTTGTACTCGGCGAAAGCACAGGGCCGCGACAGGGTCGTGCTCGCCGAGGCCAACGAAACCCCGGAGCAGGAGCCGGTGCACCAGTCGCTGACGGTCGACCTGGAGAACGTCGCCGACGAGGTCGACGGCTGGCTGTCCACCCACGAACACAGCAAGGCCGTCGGTTACTGGGCCGGGCTCGTGGCGACCGCGATGGACCTGCCCGCCGACGTCATCCACCGCGCGGAACTCGGCGGGCGCCTGCACGACATCGGCAAGGTGCTGGTGCCACCGGAGATCTGGAGCAAACGGGAACGACTGTCCGAAATGGAATGGACGCTGGTCCGCCAGCATCCCGAATTCGGCTGGCGGCTGGCGAAAACCGTTGCCGGGCTTGACGATGTCGCCGAGGTGATCCGGCAGCACCACGAGCGGTTCGACGGCACCGGATACCCGGCAGGGCTCGCTGGCGCGCATATCCGCGTCGAGGCGCGGATCCTGGCGGTCTGCGATTCGTGGGCCGCGATGCTCGCCGACCGCCCGTACCAGGCCGCGCTCACCGAGGACCAGGCCGTGCGGGAACTGCTCAGCGGCCGGGGCACGCAGTTCGACCCGGACGTGGTCGCCCAATTCCTCGAACTCCGCCTGCGCGGCCGCCTCGGCCCGCTGCCCCTGCTCGGCCCGCCCCGCAAATCCCGCACTCGTAGCTAGCCGAGTTCGGCGAGGAAAGCCCGCCAGGCGGGGTGGGGGACGGCGAGGCGGCCGGCGGCCGGGGACTTCGAATCGCGGACCGCAGTGGTCTTGTCGGTGAGGGCGACTTCCACGCAGTCTCCGGTGCCCCCACCGCTGTGGCTGCTCTTAAACCACTTCAGCTCGTGAGACGTCATTTTGGTGCTCCTCCGCTCGGTCGAAGCCACTTGCCAGTTCGGCAAGCCACTCCACGGATTGTCTACCATTCAGGGCATCTCGATCGAGTTTTTCCAGAATTTCACAGTAGGTGGCGACATCACGAGGTTCTTCGACAAAGAGACCGGCGGTATAAGTTTCCGCATAGGCCGCTGGTGGGAATGCTGCATAATCCAGCACTTTGAACGATCCTGTCATGGCGTAGTGGCCTGACGATTCCGGGATCACTCGGATGGAGCAATGGGGGAGTGAAGCGCTGAAACCCAGAAACAGCATCTGTTCGTGCATGACCTGCTTGCCGCCGAGTACCGATCGCAACGCGCGCTCGTGGATGTAGAACGTGCACTTGGGCGGCATTCTGCGGCGAAGCAGGCTTTGGCGCGAAATTCGTGCGTTGACAAGGGTTTCCACGGTGTCCGCGTCGAGCTTGCCCATCCATTGGAATACCGCGCGCGCGTAGCCTTCGGTCTGCAGGAGGCCGGGCACGACAAGCGGCTCGTAGCTGCGGATCGCGCTGGCCGAGCTTTCCTGGATCATCAGCGAGCGCAGCTGGTCGGGGAGTTCCTGGCTGTGCGGCCGGACCCAGTAGGTGGCGTCGGCTTCTCGGGCCAGCTCCAAGAGTCGTTCCAGCTCAGTCCGTTTCACTCCGCAGCTGGTCAGGAACACCGCGACGTCCAGCTCCGACGGTGTGCGCTGCCCGCCTTCGTATCGCGAGATCTTGCTCGGCGCCCAATCCGGGATTCGCGCCAATTCGTGCCCGCTGAGCCGCGCTTGTTCCCGGACGAATTTCAGCTCGTTTCCCAATTCTCTCCGGCGCGCCGAGGAAACGTCATATTCTTTTCTCGTCATGCCGCCAACATAAAGCCGCTGATCGGCTATTCGCGGGCGCGGCGCGCCTGGTTCACCTCAACGGAGGTCCGATTGCGCGTTCGGCAAGTCGCCGCTCGACAGGGTCGGCCGAAACGGTACATTGAGGACATGCGCAAACCCTGGGGGATTTCGCCGCTCTGTGCTTGGTGAGCGGTGTCACTGCTTGTTCGGAAGACACCGTGGCTCAGCCACCCGCGGTCATGTCGTCGCCGGTCGTCGCCTCACCCGTGACCACGGCTCCGGGGCTGGGTACGAACCCCGACAAGTCGGCTTCGAAGTCGACACCACCGGCTCCGCCGCTGTCGCCGGAGAAGATCACCGCGGCTTGCCCGCTGCTGCGGGTCGTCGACATGGAGAAGCTCAACGGCGGAACCTGGGCGGCGAAGGCCGAGGAAGGCGAGCCCGTGAAGGACGGTTTCCGCTGCGGCTACTCGACTCAGTACAACCGGTACTCGGGCTATACCCCGAACCAACTGCTGGTCATCGCGGTCCCGGGGAACGCTTCGCCCGCGAAGGAACTCGCGGTCCGGACGAAGGACTGCACGCAGCCTGCCGTCGCGGTCGCCGGGGCGGGTGAGTCCGCGTCGTACTGCGAGATCGACGAACATCGGACCCTGGTCATGATCGGTAAGCGCGGGCACGGTGAAACGCGGGTCGCGTCCGTGGACGTCGACCGGACCAGGGCCGAGGTCTACGTCGAAGTCGCGAAGCTGCTGGCCGAACGGCTCTGAGCCGTTACTCGGCCACGTCGGCGATGGTGTTCCAGAACATGAGCTCGTAGGTCTGGAAGAGGCGTGCGTAGATGCGGGCTTCGTCGCTGCACTCGCCGGAGTCGAGGCCCGCCTGGACGAGGGCGGCCGTCTGCTCTTCGGCGCCCGGCACGGGGGTGCCGAAGAAGTCGAAGAACGCGCAGGCGTCGTCGTCGAAGCCGTAGTGCTCGCGCATGGCCTTGGCGATCGTCGCGCAGTAGCCGCCGAACGCGGCGAAGTTGGCGTCGAGCGCGATGACGACGTCGGCGGGCTTGCCGTGCAACGCCATCCACGACATGAAGGACGGGTACGCCTGGCAACCGGCCAGCGGCTGGTACTTGCGCAGCGCTTCGTCGTCGAGGCCGGTGGCGGCGGCCAGCGCGGGGAGTTTGCCCAGCGCGATGCCTTCGCCCTGCGCGAGCCCGGCGAAGTACTCGCGCGTCCCGAGGTGCTCGGAGCGCGACGCGAGGTGCAGGAAGCTGCGCCAGTCGGCGGGAACGATCCGGCTCTCCTCGGCGGCGATCAGCCGGAACACCGAGCGCGGCGCGGTGCCGGCGGCGATGAGCTCCACCAGCCGATTGTCGTTCTCCATGGGGGCGAGCTCTTCGTGGACTGCGTCGAGCAACTCGCGTGCCTTCTGGACCATCGCCTTTTCTTCTCCCTTGCCAACGCCACCGGTGACCGTCGGATGACGGTCCGTGCCGGGCCAAGCCTAGCGAGGTTCGGAGGCGCGCACAGGCCCCCGTAGACTGCTGAGTCTCATGAGCGCAACACTCGTCGCGAAGGACCTCGCCGCCGGGCACGGTGACCGCGTCCTCTTCTCCGGTCTTGATCTCGTCGTCGCTCCCGGGGATGTCGTCGGGCTCGTCGGGGTGAACGGCGCGGGCAAGTCCACGCTGCTGCGCACCCTCGGCGGCCTCGTCGCCCCCGAAGCCGGCACCATCCGGCTCAGCCCGCCGACGGCCACCGTCGGGCACCTCCCGCAGGAGCCCGAGCGGCGGGTGGGGGAGACCGTCCGCGGTTTCCTCACGCGCCGAACCGGCGTCGCCGTGGCACAGGAAGCCCTCGACGCCGCGACCGAAGCCCTGGCGGCCGAGGTGATCGGCGCGGACGACCTCTATGCCGACTCGTTCGAGCGCTGGCTCGCGCTGGGCGGCGCGGACCTGGACGAGCGCGCCGAGGGGGTCGTCGCCGAACTGGGCCTGACGGTGAGCCTCGACCAGCCGATGACGGCGCTGTCCGGCGGCCAGGCGGCGCGCGCCGGGATGGCCTCGCTGTTGCTGAGCCGGTACGACATCTTCCTGCTCGACGAGCCCACCAACGACCTCGACCTGGATGGTCTGGACCGCCTGGAGAAGTTCGTCACCGGCCTGCGCGCGGGCACGGTGCTGGTCAGCCACGACCGTGAATTCCTGACGCGCACGGTGACCCGGGTCGTCGAGCTGGACCTCGCCCAGCAGCAGGTCCGCGCGTTCGGCGGTGGCTACGGCGCGTACCTCGAAGAGCGCGAAGTCGCCCGGCGGCACGCGCGCGAGGAGTACGACGAGTACGCGGACACCAAGGCTTCGTTGGAAGCCCGCGCCGGGATGCAGCGCGGGTGGATGGAGAAGGGCGTCAAGAACGCTCGCCGGAAGGCGCCGGACAACGACAAGATCGGCCGGAAGTTCCGCTCGGAGGCGACCGAGAAGCAGGCGTCGAAGGCGCGGCAGACCGACCGGATGATCGAGCGGCTCGAAGTCGTCGACGAACCGCGCAAGGAATGGGAACTACGGCTCGAGATCGCCGCCGCTCCCCGCGCCGGTGCCGTCGTCTCGGTGATGCGCGGCGCGACCGTTTCGCGGGGCGAGTTCACGCTGGGCCCGGTCGACCTGCAGATCGACTGGGCGGACAAGGTCGCGATCACCGGTGCCAACGGTGCCGGGAAGTCGACGCTGCTCGGCGCGATGCTGGGCCGGATCCCTTTGACCGCCGGGAATTCCTCGCTCGGCCCCGGTGTGGTCGTCGGCGAGGTCGACCAGGCACGGAAGCTCTTCCTGGGCGACGAGCCGTTGTTCAAGGCTTTCGCCCTCGAGGTCCCCGAGCTCGCCGACGCCGAAGTCCGGACGCTGCTGGCGAAGTTCGGTCTGAAGTCGGCGCACGTCATGCGCCCGGCGGACACGTTGTCGCCGGGGGAGCGGACTCGGGCGGCTTTGGCGCTGCTACAGGCTCGCGGGGTGAACCTGCTGGTGCTGGACGAGCCCACGAACCATCTGGATCTTCCGGCGATCGAGCAGCTGGAGTCGGCGTTGGCCGAGTACCCGGGGACGCTGCTGCTGGTGACGCATGATCGGCGGATGCTGGACGCGGTGCAGACGACGCGGCACATCGAGGTCGCCGATGGGCGCGTTGTGAGCCGGTCATGATCTGCCGAAAGGTCGACGCCGCCTGAGTGGGTTTACGAACTCGGGCGTATGTCTCTCGGGGTCCGCACTGCGGATTGCGCTGGAGCGGGTGGCAGGCTCATGCCCCATGATCGATGGCTACGCGAAGACGCAACTGCACGACGACCTGCGCTGGACACGTGAGGCGATGCTTTCGAAGCTCGACGGGCTCTCCGAATACGACGTCCGTCGCCCGCTGACCCCCACCGGGACCAACCTCCTCGGCCTGATCAAGCACCTGTCGACGTGGGAGGCCAGGTACTTCGGCGAAGTCTTCGGCCGGCCGTTCCCGGAACCCCTGCCGCGGTGGGACGACGAGTCCGCGCGCGGCACCGACATGTGGGCGACCGAGCACGAGACACGCGCCGAGATCGTCGACCGCTATCGGCGCGTGGGGGAACACTCCGACGCGACGATCACCGCTCTCGACATCGACGCCTCCGGTCACGTGCCGTGGTGGCCACGCCCCGACGTGAGCCTGTTCAACGTCCTGGTCCACAGGCTCACCGAGACCAGCCGGCACGCCGGCCACGCCGACATCCTGCGCGAACAGCTCGACGGCGCGGTGGGGATCGACTCGGTAAGCGCAGTCCAGGACGCGGCCTTCTGGGAGAACCGGCGCGCGGAAATCGAGCGGGCCGCCAGAGTCGCCGATCCGGCTGGGACCGAGTCGCGATAGAAATCCGAGTCGCACTGCAATTCGTTGCCAGCTAAGGAAGTTTGCCGCATTGTTGGGCAATGGTTTTTTTGAAGCGGTATCAAAAGTGTGAATAGGACTTTGCTGGGCTCTTGAGGAGGAACGCATTGAAGAACTGTCCGATCTCGAGGTGATCCATGCGGTGATCGCCGCCCGGCAGTGGGAGTGTCGTGCGCAGGCGATCAAGCTCCGGCTGCTGGGGCGGTTGAGCCGCCTGCGCAACCGGTCGCGATCGGTGGCCGACGAGCTCGCTCCGGAACTCCGGATCTCGCGTCAGGCCGCGCAGGTCGAAGTCGCCGTCGCGGAAGCGTTGCCACGCCCGCCGAATCTGCTCAAGGCCATGGACGCCGGTGAGCTCGACGTGGGCAAGCTGCGCCGAGCATCCGAGGCGACCGCGCTGCTCTCCGACGATCGGGCTCGCAAGGTCGACGAGATCGCCGCCAAGCGAATCGGCGATAAGAACCCCGGTGCGTGGCGGAAAGCGCTGGCGCGGGTAGTCCGGCAGGTCGATCCGAAGGGGGTTCAAGATCGCACTGAAGCCCGCCGCAAAGATCGCAAAGTCGAATTGATCCACGAACCCGATTCCATGGCCTCACTCTGGCTGTATCTCCCCGCCGAAGTCGCTTCGACGGAATCACCGCGCAGGTGTTCATCCACGTGCCCGTTGACGCCGCCCTCAAGATCGACGACCAAGGATGCGAACTGACCGGTCACGGCCCCATCCCGGCCGACGTCGCCCGCGGCCTGATGAACGACCCGAACAGCGTGCTGCGCAAGGTCGTCACCGATCCGGTCACCGGCCACGTCCGCGATGTCGGCCGCACCCGCTACCGCCGCCCGCGGCGATGGACGACGTCGTCCGGATCCGCGACCGGACATGCCGGATGCCAGGCTGCTCACGTCCGGCCCAACGCTGCGACGGCGATCACGCCCAAGCCTGGTCCGAGGACGGTGTCACAGCCACGCACAATCTCTGCTGCCTCTGTCGCTACCACCGTGAGCTCAAGGACGAACCCGGCTGGGACTTCACCTACAACGGCGACACCGGCGAACTCGTCGTCACCACACCCGCGGGTCGCACACACCGCTCCCTGCCGGAGCCGCTCGTCGAACCTCTGGAGAACGACCCGCCACCGTTCTGAGCTCGGCGACCAGCGCTACCGGCGCACTTTGAACCCCAGGTGCAGCACCCGGTCACCCTGGATGACCACGTGGGGATCTTCCAGCAGGTGCTGCCCGTCGATGCTGCCGAAGAAACGTTTGCCCGACCCGAACACCACAGGCACCACGTCCATCGCGACCTCGTCCACCAGACCGGCCGCGAAGATCTGACCGCCCACGTCACCGGCGTTCACCGCGACGGTTCGCTCGCCGGAGAGCTCCTGGGCCTTGCCGATCGCGGCCGCCACACTGTCGACGAAATGGTAGGACGCTTCGGGGTGCCAGCCCTCGGGCTTAGGCCGGTGGGACACCACGACCACATGGTCTCCCGCGGGCGGCTTACCCTCCCAGCCGTTGACCAGGTCGAACAGGGTGCGGCCCATCACGATCGTGCCGATCGCCGCCCAGATCGGCCGGACGTACTCCGCCGACGCGCGTGAGACCTTGAGCCTGTTTCCGGTTCCGGAATGGTCGTGCTGCTCGTCGTCTCCGGTGAGCGGCGTGTCCCCACTGAAGTACCACTCATGGAGTGGCCCGACGGCGTCGTTCCGGTCGGCGATGAAGCCGTCCACCGACACCACGTTGTGCATGATCACTGTGCCCACAGGTTCTCCTCGAGTCTCCTTGCGTGTTCGCACGCCATCTTGTCGCCCCGGGGGCGAGTGGGCTTGTAAAAAATCAATCAGCGGGCATCGGCGGGAATCCCTGTTCGGCGGGGAATCGGCGTCGCAGGGTCAGGTACTCCGTCGGGGTGTGGCCGGTGAAGTCCTTGAACTCCTTGCTGAGGTGGGCCTGGTCGAAGTAGCCCGCAGTGTGAGCGAGCTCCGACCAGTCGACCGGACGCAGGGCGTCCACGGACAGGATCAGCCGCGCGAAGCGGTAGATCCGCGCCACCCGCTTCGGGGTGACCCCGACATGGGACTTGAATTGAGTGGCCAGGTGATTGCCACTCACCCCGGCGGCGTCGGTCAGCGCACCGACCGGGACCGCGCCGTGGGAAGTCGCCAGCCGCCCGGCCGTGTGCTGGACCAGGCCGAGACCGCGCGGCGGTGCCCCGGCAAGTCGCGACAGCAGCTCCGCCTCCACCAGGCGCAGCGTCTCGGTGGCCGACGTGCTGTCGCCGACCTGGTTGCGGATCCGGTCCAAAGACCGTTGCCAGACATCGTCGACCGGCACCCAGCGGTCCCGCAGTTCGGTGGCGGGCATGTCGACGAACGGCGACATGCCCCAAGGCTTGAAGTGCACCCCGACAAGCCGCACCCGCCGGGGGTACTCGAACACGAAACGCCTGGTCCACACACCCATGAACCACCCGTCGGCGAACACCGCCGGCGGCACCGAAGGGTCGGAATCCCACAGGCGGACGGGTTCGCCCAGGTTGACGAACAGGTGTGCCGACGGCATCGGCGGGACGGTCATCAGACGGTGGCTCGGCACCCCGGTCAAGCAGTAGACGTCGTCGACGAACCGGTCGAGCGGCGGGGCGGGCACCTGGCCGACGTACTCCATAGCCCCAGTGTGGCCGACGCAGCCGGACGTCATCTGTCGACATCACGTGATACCCCGCGTCCGCAACGCCAGCTGTCGACAGATGGTGAAGGTGGGTGAAGCCCTAGACACGCCGAGTCGTCTGCAGCCGGGTACCGGCGCGGGCTAGCCGAACTGGCCGGGCTGGTAGTCGCCCGCGGGCTGCCGCACCATGACGTTCACCCGGTTGAAAGCGTTGATGAGGGCGATGCCCAGCACCAGGGTGGCGAGCTCGTTCTCGTCGTAGTACTTGGCGGCGTTCGCCCAGGCGTCGTCCGTGACGCCGCCGGCCGCGTCGGCGATGCGGGTGCCCTGCTCCGCGAGTTCCAGGGCGGCGCGTTCGGCTTCGGTGAACACCGCCGCCTCCCGCCAGGTCGCGACCAGGTTGATGCGCGTCGGGGTCTCCCCGGCCGCTGCGGCTTCCTTGGTGTGCATGTCGAGACAGAAGCCGCAGCCGTTGATCTGGCTGGCGCGGATCCTCACCAGCTCCTGCGTCGCGGGCGGCACAGTCGAGTCCGCGAGTGCCCTGCCTGCCGCGGTGATGTGCTTCAGGGTCTTGGCCGCGACGGGGTTGTCGAAGCGGTTCAAGCGGGCGTCCATGATGCGACTCCTTGCCGTTGTCGGTGCTTCCACCGACTTGACGAAGGAGCTTGGCAAGATGTGACAGCTAGCCCGCCCGCCGTGGTGGAGAAGCTCGACGGCCATTGGCGCATTACCGCCGCCCGATAAATAGCGCGCGCCGAAGCGAAGAAAGCGCAACACTGTGCGCATGATCAAACGCGAAGTATCTCAGGAAGACGCCGTTATCGGAACCGCCAAGGTCGCCATCACGAACTGAAACCCCTCACGGATGGGTCGTGAGGTAACCGCCCATTTTCGGGAAGAACTCGATCGCGTCGTGTTCGACGCCGTCTTCGGTGCGGACCCGTTCGATGACCAGTCCGCGGCTTCGGCCATGGCGGGCTTCGGTGCCGGCGACGATGACGATTCCCTTGCCCTCACGGATAAAGATCCGGCCGGGGGTGCCGCCGTAGCAGGCTTCCGACACTGACGCCGTGGTGATCCGGATGCGTTCGCCCTTGTGGAAGGTGAAGGCGTTCGGGTACGGGTCGGACTGTGCGCGGATGAGCCTGTCGAGGTCTTCGGCGGGCCAGGTCCAGTCAATTCGGCTGTCTTCCAAGGAACGTTTGTGGAAGAAGCTCGCTTTGCCGCGGTCCTGTTTTGCCCAGTCCGTCTTTCCGGATTCGATCAGCGCCAATCCGTCGGTGGTGATCGGGCCGATCAGGTCGACGGTCTTGTGGAACAGGTCGGTGGTCGTGTCGCGGGGGCCGACCTCGACCGAGCGTTGCAGCACGATGTCGCCGGCGTCGAGTTCGCCGTCCATCATGTGGGCGGTGACGCCGACCTCCTTCTCCCCGTTGATCAGGGCCCAGATCAACGGGGAGAAGCCCGCGTAGGCGGGCAGCAGTGAGTCGTGGATGTTCAGCGTGCCGTGCAGCGGCAAGGTGAAGATCTCCGGCGGGAGCCAGGTGCGCCAGTTGTTGGCGACCATGATGTCGAGATCCGCCTCGCGGAGCTTGGCCAGCAGTTCTTCGTCGTCGGGCCGGTTGCGCAGCAGCACCGGGATCCCGTTCTCCTCGGCGAGGTCGGCGACGGAGTCGGACCAGATCTTCTCGTAGGCGTGCTCGCTCTTCGGGTGTGTGACGACCAAAGCCACCTCGTGGTCCGAGTCGATCAGCGCCTGCAGCGTGCGGTGGCCCCAGGTCTGGTAGCCGAACATCGCGACCCGCATGGGTCCTCCTCAGGTCAAGGGATGAACATCACGCCCGAAGGTACTAGGCCAGGCTCACCTAAGTTAGGTTAGGGTTTCCTCTGTCTGGAATCGATGTATCGAGCTTGCGGTACGGCCGCGCGATGGGACCTCAATGTCACAAGCAGTTGCCGGTGATCGGATCCCGGTCTACGACGTCGTCGGTGTGGGTTTCGGACCCTCCAACCTCGCACTGGCCATCGCTTTGACCGAGCACAACGCCGCTGTCGGCGCCGAGGAGACCATCACCGCGCACTTCCTGGAGCGGCAGCCGAAATTCGGCTGGCACCGGGGGATGCTCATCGAAAACGCCACGATGCAGGTGTCCTTCCTCAAGGACCTGGTGACGATGCGGAACCCGAACAGCGAGTTCAGTTTCCTGACCTACCTGCAGGCCAAGGGCCGTCTGGTGGACTTCATCAACCACAAGACGCTCTTCCCGCTGCGGATCGAGTTCCACGACTACTTCGAGTGGGCCGCCGCGCAGGTCGATGACCTCGTTTCCTACGGCTCAGATGTCGTCGCGGTGCGCCCGGTGACCGAGGACGGCGCCGTGACGTACTTCGACGTCGAGGTCGCCGACCGAAGCACGTTCCGCGCGCGCAACCTGGTGCTGGGCACCGGTCTGCGCCCGAACCTGCCCGAGGGCATCACCCGCAGCGACAAGATCTGGCACAACCACGAGCTGCTGCACCGGCTCGAAGGCCTTCGCGAGACCCAGCCGAAGCGGTTCATGGTGGTCGGTGCCGGTCAGAGCGCGGCCGAGGTCAGCGCGCTGCTGCACGAGCAGTTCCCGCACGCCGAGGTCTGCGCGGTTTTCTCCCGTTACGGCTACAGCCCGTCGGACGACAGCGCCTTCGCGAACCGGATCTTCGACCCCGAAGCCGTCGACCAGTTCTACGGATCGTCCGACGCCGTCAAGCAAAAACTGATGGACTACCACGGCAACACCAACTATTCCGCGGTCGACATCGAGCTCATCGACGACCTCTACCGCCGGATCTACCGCGAGAAGGTCCAGGGCATCGAGCGCCTGAGGCTGTTCAACGTCTCCCGCCCGGTCGACGTCGTCGAGACCGCCGACGGCGTGCGCGCGACCATCGAATCGCTCACCACCGGTGAGCGGACCGTGCTGGAATCCGACGTCGTCGTGTACTCCACCGGCTACCGCCCGGCCGACCCGACGCCGGTGCTGGGCGAGCTCGCCGAGTACTGCAGCCGTGACGAAGAAGGCCGGGTCCAAGTCGAGCGCGATTACCGGCTGCGGGTCGAGCCCGCTGTGCGCGGCGGCATCTACCTGCAGGGCGGTACTGAGCACTCGCACGGCATCACGTCCTCGCTGCTGTCGAACACGGCCGTCCGCGTGGGCGAGATCGTGGAGTCGATCGTCGCGCGGCGCGAGGTCGTCAGCGAACCGGAGTACGCCGTGAGCGGTACCGCGTCGGCATGAACGAACGCTTCGCACTCTCTGCCGACAGGGTCACCACCGGCCACAAGCTCGCCGTCGAGGCAGGGACCGGGTTTTCGCGCGTCCTGATCGCCGCGGTCGCCGTCTGTCTCGACCGGCTGACCGGGGAACAGGATCTGGTCCCCGGCTTGGTGATCCGTCAGGAAATGACGGCCGTCGAGGTGGTTTCCGCGGTCGCCGCGATCCTTGGGGACGAGGGCGACGTGCCGTCCGACGTCGAGCACGAGCAGCGGGTGCTGGCCGTGTTCGACGCGATGGCGGCGCATCCCGACCGGCCGATCGGGACCATCGAACTGCTGACCGATGACGAGCGCGCCCAGGTGCTCGTCGAGTTCGGCACTTCGCCGTCGGAGTGTGTGGAGCTGTCGTGGACGACGGCGTTCGAGCGGGTCGCGGCCCGTCAGCCGGATGCCGTCGCGATCGTCTGTGAGAACGAGCAGCTGACCTACGCCGAGTTGGACGCCGCGGCGAACCAGCTGGCGAGGTCGTTGCGGGCGCGGGGTGTGCGCGCCGAAGACGTCGTCGCGGTGGCGATGCCGCGGTCGATCAACCTGGTGGTGGCGCTGCTCGGCGTTATGAAGGCCGGCGCGGCGTACCTGCCGCTCGATCTCGACCACCCCGAGGACCGCGTCGCGTTCATGATCACCGACGCCGGAGCCCGGATTGTCGTCACCACGGCTGAGCTGGCGGAACTTTTGCCTGCGGAGCCCGATGTAGCAGTGTTGCGAAGCGACTCCATCGGGGGTGGTGGTCGGGCGACGGGCGGGCGGATGCTGCTTGACGTTCGCCCGGAACCCGAACAAGGGGAGCCGCTCGAACCGATCACAGACCTCGCGCGTGCGGCATACGTGATCTACACCTCCGGCTCCACCGGCAGGCCCAAGGGTGTGATCCTGTCGCACGACGGGATCGGCAGCCTGATCTCGACCGCGGCCGAGCGGATCGGCATCACACCGGACAGCCGGGTCGTGCAGTTCGCGTCGACCGGGTTCGACGTGACGGTGTGGGATCTCGTGATGTCGCTGTGCGTCGGCGGCCGTGTGGTCATGGTCCCGGCCGAGCGCCGCGTCGCGGGTCCCGAGCTGACCGAGTACATCGCGGAACACCAAGCCACCCATATGATTTTGCCGCCCTCGCTGGTGGCCGCGTTCCCGCACGACTGCCACCTGCCCGACGGCGCTGTCCTGATCGTCGGGACCGAGACCGTGCCGCCCGAGCTGATCGCGCGCTGGTCGGAGACGCTGCGCGTGGTCGCTGCCTACGGGCTTACCGAAGCGACCGTCAACTCGACGCTGTGGCTCGCCGAACCCGGTTGGCAAGGCCCGATCCCGATCGGCAAGCCCGACCCCAACACCCGTTGCTACGTCTTGGATTCCGCGCTCCGGCCGGTTCCGGTGGGCGTCGAAGGCGAGTTGTACGTCGGTGGCCGTGGTCTCGCGCGCGGGTACGTCGGCCGCAGCGGGCTGACGTCGGAACGCTTTGTCGCGGACCCGTTCACGGACCCAGATGTGACAGCGTCGCGGAGCGACTCCGTGGGGGGTGGTGGTCGGGCGACGGGCGGGCGGATGTACCGCACGGGCGATCGCGTTTCCTGGCGTCCTGACGGAAACTTGGACTTTTACGGCCGCGCGGACCACCAGGTCAAGATCCGCGGTTACCGCATCGAGCCCGGTGAGATCGAGTCGGTGCTGGCGGCGCACGAAGCTGTCAGCCGCGTGGCCGTGGTGCCGCGCGAGGTCAAGCCCGGCGACAGGCGGCTCGTGGCGTACATCGTGCCCGCGCTCGCCGCGCCCGCCGAGCGCGATGTCGCCAAAGAACAAGAGCAGGTCGGCGAGTGGAAGGGCCTGCACGAACTGCTGTACGCCGTCGCGGACCACGATCCGTTCGACGAGGGTTTCACCGGCTGGAACAGCATGTACGACGGCGAACCGCTGCCGCTCGACGACATGCGGTCCTGGCGCGCGGCCACTGTGGAGGCCATCACCGCGCTGAAACCCCAGCGGGTGCTGGAAATCGGTGTCGGCAGCGGGCTGATCTTGTCGAAGGTCGCGCCGGATTGTGACGCCTATTGGGGTCTCGACCTCTCCGAAGAGGTCATCGGCCTGTTGCAGCGGCGGGTTGCCGAGATCGACACGCTCGCCGATCGCGTTGAGTTGCGCGCCCAGCCCGCGCACGACTTCGACGGCCTGCCCACGGGTTTCTTCGACACCGTGGTGATCAACTCCGTCGCCCAGTACTTCCCGAGCGCGGACTACTTCGTCGATGTCGTCACCAAGGCAATGGACCTCCTTACCCCGGGAGGCTCGCTGTTCGTCGGCGACGTCCGGAACCTGCGACTCCTGCGGACCTTGCGTGCCGCGGTCGAGACCCGCCGGTCCGACGCGGTGTCCACGGGCATGCTCGACGCGTCCGTCGCCTGGGAGGGCGAGCTACTGCTCGACCCCGACTTCTTCCCGGCTCTCGGGGAAAAGCTCGGCGCCGGGGTCGACGTCCGGATCAAACGGGCTCGCTATCACAACGAGCTGAGCCGCTACCGCTACGACGTCGTCCTGCGCAAGGGCGTGGTCCAGGAACCGGTGACTATCCCTGAACTGGTGTGGGGCAAGGACATCAGCGACCTAGACGAGCTCGCCGCACGTCTGGAGAAGACACGGGCGACCGGCTTGCGCGTCACCGGTCTGCCCAACGCCAGGCTCGCCGAAGACCTCGAAGCGCTGCGCTCGGTCGACGGCGAACCCGTTGTCGCAGACGTCCTGCTCGACCCGGAAACGTTGACAGATCTGGGAACCGGGCTCGGTTACGAGACCGCGGCCACGTGGTCGGGTGACGCTGTCGACGGTAGTTTCGACGTGCTCTTTGCCCAAGAAGAGCTTCAAGGCTTCTATCGCACTGGAGCGGCAAGGAACTTGGCGAACACTCCGTCGCCGTTCCGCGATCCCGCCGCGCTGATGAGGGCCTTGCGCGCGTACGCCGATGACGCCCTGCCGAGCTACATGGTCCCAGCCGCGTTCGTGCCGCTCGACCGGCTTCCGTTCATGCCCAACGGAAAGCTCGACCGCGCCGGGCTGCCCGCGCCCGACTTCGGCGCCATGAGCACCGGCCGCCCGCCGCGCACCCCGCGCGAGGAACTGCTGTGCGGCATCTTCGCCGAAATCCTCGGCCTGCCTTCGGTCGGCATCGACGACGACTTCTTCGTGCTCGGTGGCGACAGCATCCTGTCGATCCGGCTCGTTCTCGGTGCGGCCAAACATGATTTGACCGTCACGCCGCGCCAGATCTTCCAGCACCGGACCGTCGAAGCGCTCGCCGCGCACGCCGAGGTCCGTGTCGCGCGTGTGTTGGACGCGACGCCACTCGTACAGCTGAGCCAGGACGAGTCGGCGTCCTTCGGCGAGTTCGAGGAAGTGCTCCCGGTTTCGCCGCTGCAGGCGGGTTTCTACTTCCACGCCGAGTTCGACCGTTCGGTCGCGGACGTCTACACGATCCAGGAGGTGTTCGACCTCGCCGGGCCGGTCGACGCCACCGTTCTCCGCCGCGCGGCCCAGGATCTGGTCGACCGGCACTCGTCGCTCAGGTCGTCGTTCCGTCAGCGCGCCGACGGCCAGGTCCTGCAGCTCGTCCACGCCTCCGTGCCGGTGGCCTGGCGAGTCGCGGAAGGTCCCGTCGAAACGGAACTCGCCGCGGACCGCGACCGGCGGTTCGAGCTGGACCAGCCGCGGCTGATCCGGTTCACCCTGATCAAACTGGACGAGGAGCGCAGCCGGCTCGCGATCACCTTCCACCACATCGTCGTCGACGGCTGGTCCGTGGTGGTCATGGTGCGCGAACTGCTCGCGGGCTATGGCGCGTCCGGAACGCTGCCCCCGGCGAGTTCCCGGCACGAGTACCTGCGCTGGCTGGCCGGCCGCGACGACGAAGCCGCGCGCGTCGCGTGGCGTGACGCGCTGGCCGGGATCGACGAACCGACCCGGCTGGTCGAGGCACCCGCCACGGTCCGGCGCCCGGAGAAGCTGCACGTCCGGCTCCCGGAGTCGGTCACCGCGGCCCTCGGCACCCGCACCCGCGAACGCGGGCTGACGCTGGGCACGGTTCTGCACGGCGCGTGGGGGCTGCTGCTCGGACGGCTCACCGGCCGCACGGATCTCCTGTTCGGCAGCACGGTATCCGGCCGCGGAGCCGAAGTCGACCGCATCGAGTCCGCGGTCGGGTTGTTCATCAACACGTTGCCGTTGCGGCTCAGGTGGTCGCCGGAATCGTCGATCGGCGACACGTTCGCACGGTTGCAGGAGGAGCAGGCGGCACTGCTCGACCATCAGCACCTCGGCCTGGCCGAGCTGCAGCGGATCGCGGGCATGGGCCAGACCGAGCTGTTCGACACGCTCGTCGTCGTCGAAAACTATCCCCGTGAAGGGGAAACCGATGCCGCGCTGCGGGTCACCGGGGTCGAGATCACCGATGCCGTGCATTTCCCGGTCGCGCTGATCGTCAGTCCCGCCCGCGCGCTGGAGTTCACGCTCAAGTACGACGCCGCCCGGCTCGGCGGCACGGCGGCGGACGAGCTGGCGCAACGGTTCGTGCGTGTGCTCGGAGCCGTCGCCGCCGATCTTGAGCAGCCGATCGGCGGGCTTGACCTGCTGTCCTCTGTGGAACAAGGTCAGCTGCACGAGCTCAACGCCACCGCCCGCCCCGTGCCGGATCACACGCTGGCACAGGCGTTCGAGGCGCAGGTCGCCCGGACGCCGGACGCGATCGCGGTCCTCTTCGAGGACGAGCAACTGTCCTATGTGGAGCTTGACGCGCGGGCCGAGGCGCTCGCGCGACGGCT
>NZ_DASYMU010000134.1:0-64922 GCF_036008905.1 Amycolatopsis sp.
ACCGGCGCGGGGCTGACGGTGAATCCGGTCATCGCGGCGCAGAACTTCCCCGGTTTCGCCTCGTTGTCGATGCCCGGAGTGCTGCGCATCGTCTACCCCACCTTCATCCACTACGAGTTCTACGTGCCGGTGGACGAGGACACCCACCAGTACGTCGGGCTGATGGTCAACTTCGTGACCGGAGTCAAGAAGCTCGCGTTCTATGCCAAGTACCTCGGTGCGATCCGCTGGCTGTTCCACGGCCAGTTCTCCGGACAGGACGAGTGGATGGTCCGGGTCACCGACGCGCCACCGGAGAAGTTGTATCGCCCAGACCTGTCGCTGACGGCGTGGCGAAACCTGGCCGAGCGGGAATACGCCGAAAAGATCGCCGCCGCTGTGGCACACGAACCCGAGCGGCCGGTCCGACCGGCGCGTGAACGCGGCAAACCGTCGGCGCGCAAACCTGCTGAACCGGCGTCCGAATCCACCGTCCCCGGCGCCACCGAGTAGAGGAGACCTCTGATGTTCAAGACCCTCGTGAACGTGACCATCGGCGTACTGCTGGCCGTGGGCGCGCCGATGGCCTGGCGTTTTCTCGCCGCGCGCACCAATACCCAGGTGCACCAGGTGAACCCGTGACTGTGGTCGCCGATCCGCTCGCCGGCCTCGACGAGGCCCGGCGGCGGTGGACCGAGCAGGCGTGGGCTCGAATCGACCGGGAACGACTGCGCGACCTGATTGTCGCGATGGTGGATATCGCGAGCCCCACCGGCGACGAAGCGCCGCTCGCGCGGCACATCAGCCGGACTCTCGCAGACCGCGGCATCGAGTCACACACGATGTATCTCGATGATCGGCAGGCGAATTCGTGGGGCCGGCTGCGCGGCGACGGAACCGGACCGGACCTGCTGCTGTACGCCCCGATCGACACCGTCACGAGCGGAACCGTCGAGGAGGACGTGCCATGGGCGGCGGACACGCTGCGCCCGGACCTCACCGCGCGGGCGATGGCCGTCGACGACTACGTCATCGGGCTGGGCGCCTCCAACCCCAAGGGCCACGCGGCGTGCGTGCAGGCCGCCGTCGAAGCGATCCGCGCCGCCGAGGTTCCCCTCACCGGCGACCTGCTTGTCGGATTCGGGGCGGGCGGGATGCCGACCAACGCACGCCCGGACGTCGGCAACCCGCGCCGCAACACCGGTCAGGGAGTCGGCTGCTCCTTCCTGCTCGAGCAAGGCGTCTGGGCGGACTTCGCCCTCATCGCCAAACCTGGGTGGACGGTGTCCTGGGAGGAGGTCGGCCTGACCTGGTTCGAGATCACCGTGCACGGCAGCCACACCTATGTCGGGTCGCGCCATCGGCTCCCGTACCGCAACCCGGTGGCGCTCGCGGGAGAGGTGGCGCTGCGGCTGGAGCGATGGTTTCCGGAATACTCGGCCGCCCACGACGACGGACTGGTGTTGCCGCAGGGCATGGTGGCCAATATCCGGGGTGGCTGGGAGCGCACCGCATCGTTCACGCCGCAACTGGTGCGGATGATGGTGGACCTGCGGTTGAGTCCGCGCACGACGCCGACGGCCGCGAAACGGGAACTCGTCGCGGCGGTGCGGGCAATCGCGTCGGAGCTCGATGCGCGCGTCGACGTCGAACAGATCTTGGCGATCCGAAGTGAGTCGTCGGACCCGCGGATGTGGTTGTGCCGCAGCGCTGTCGAAGCATGGGAGGCCGCGGAGGACGAGCCGCACCGCGAGGTCCGTGACGGTAGCGGTGCCACCGATGCGAACATCCTGCGCGGCCGTGGCATCCCCACCGTGCGGGTCGGCATGCCGAAGGTCGTGGATGCGCCTTTCGAGGTGGATTTCGCGATGGGGATGAACACGGTGGATCTGCGCGAGGCGGAGCGGCTGACCCGGTATCTCGTCCGCGTCGCCGTCGACACGGTGACCCGGACACTCGTGGAAGTAGGAATGAGCTGATGGCGAAGATCGTGCTCGGTGTCGGTGCCTCGCACAGCACCCTGATGAACACGCACTGGGAGGAGACCACCCACAAGGCCGAGGCCGAGCGTTTCCGGGACGCGCTGTACGCGACCCGCGAGCGCATCGCCGCCGCGCGACCGGACGCGGTGATCCTGCTCGGCTCCAACCACTTTCGCGGCTTCTGGCTCGACCTGATTCCGCCGTTCACGCTGGGTGTCGGCGAATGCAACGCGAGCGGCGAATCGGGCACTCCGGCCGGACCACAACAGGTCGATGTGCCGCTCGCACAGCATCTGGCCGCCGAGATCGTGGAGAGCGGGCGTTTCGATCTCGCCTTCTCCGCCAGGCTGCAGATCGACCACGGACAGTCGCACGCCATCCAATACCTGCTTGCGGGCCTGGATGTCCCGATCGTGCCGTTGGTGGTCAATGTGTTCGCACCGCCGCTGCCGACGTTCAAGCGGTCCGAAGAACTCGCCGTCGCGCTCGGTGCGGCGATCGAGTCCTTTCCGGAAGACAAGCGGGTGGTGGTGATCGCCTCCGGTGGGCTCTCACACCAGCTGCCGTGGCCGGACTGGCGTGATCCGCACGGCGAGGACGAGGACTTCATGGTTCGGGCCTGGCTGGACGGCCGGGAGAACTGGGCCGGCTACGACGTTCGCCGCCGCCAGATCATTCGTGCCGCCGAGGCCGCGATCTCCCCTGAGTTCGACAACCGGGTCCTCGACCTGTTCACAACGGGCAAGGCGGCCGAAGTCGCCGACTACTCCACGAGCGAGCTGGAGGCAGCGGCAGGAAATGGCGCCCAGGAGTTGCGCACCTGGTTGATGATGGCGGCGATCATGAATTACATTCCCGCCGAGCGCATTGCCTATGAAGCGATTCCGGAATGGTTGACCGGAATGGGTGTCGTCGTACTCGACCCCGCCGGGCTGCCGGCGCAGTGATTTCGCTCGCTTTCCCACTCCCATTGTAAAGGAGCAACGCATGACAATCTGGAATGAGCTGGGCGGCCTCGACTTCACCGTGCGGACCGTCGACGCCGGCGGCGTCCCTACCCGCGCGCTGCAGGCCGGCTCGGGGGAGGAGGCGGTGGTGTTCCTGCACGGAACCAGCGGTCACCTCGAAGCCTTCGCCCGCAATATTGCGGTGCACGCCCCGTCCTACGAATGCCACGCCATCGATATGCTCGGGCACGGTTATACCGGAAAGCCCGACTACAAGTACGAGATTCCGCGCTACGTCGAGCATCTGGTGAACTATCTCGATGCGGTCGGGCTGGCAAAGGTTCACCTGGTGGGCGAGTCGCTCGGTGGCTGGGTGGCGGCGCAGCTGGCGAGCGAGCAGCCCGATCGGGTGCGGTCGCTGCAACTGCTTGCCGCCGGTGGCACGGTCGCGAACCCGGAGGTCATGCAGCGCATCAAGACCTCTACCACCAATGCCGTGCGCAGCGATGACATCGAGTTGACTCGAGCCCGGTTGCGGCTGCTCATGCACGATCCGGCGCACGCGACCGAGGAACTGGTCCAGGTCAGGCACCAGATCTACCATCAGCCCGATTTCGTGGCGAACATCCACAACCTGCTTTCCCTGCAGGAGATGGAGATCCGGCAGCGCAATCTGCTGCGTCCGGACCGGCTGGCTCGCATCGAGGCGCCCACGCTGGTGGTGTGGGGCCACGAGAATCCCTTCGGCGACGTGCCGGAAGCCAAGAAGATGGCCGAGGACATTCCCGGCGCGCGGCTGCAGTTGTTCACCGAGTGCGGCCATTGGCCGCAGCATGAGCAGGCCGCGTTGTACAACCCGCTGAGCCTGGAGTTCCTTGCCGAGGCGTCGGCGCGCGCGAAGAGCGTCGCCTGACGCTTCGGTCGCTACCCGCCCCGAGCCGGCCGCGCACACCCGCGCGGCCGACTTCCGGCATCGAGAGGACCGAGTACGGCCACTCGATGTTCGCGCCGTTTCAGCTGGGTTACGTGGATCTGGTTGTGCCACGTGCAATGTTGCCTGCGGGTAATTTCCCCGGCCCGGTCCGCTCGGTGAACCGGATTGGTATTCGCGTTGCGGCGGTGCGTTTAGGTTCCTTCACCACGGTCCGCTAATGCGGCACAGATCACAAATTGAGGTGGGCAGACATGGCCTGGCGATCGGAATTCGGCAAGGTGGCCCTTGTTGCGGCATCGGTGGTTCTCAGCATCGCCACCGTTGTAGCGTGCAGCCGCCCGGCGACCCGGAGCACTGCGGACGTGGGCGGTGGCCCGCTGCGGATCGCGGTCGGAATCGACCCGGCCTACGCGCCGTTCTTCGTCGCCGATCAGGAGGGCATGTTCTCCGCCGCGGGACTGGACGTGAAGCTGGTCCAGTTCGGTCGCGGCGGCGAGGCCGTCGACGCACTGGCGACCGGACAGGTGCAGGTTGCGGGTAGCTCCGACACGACAACCATCTCGCAGCTGCGGCAGAACCCGTCGCTGCGTGCCATGTACTCGTACGAGGCGTCCGGCAGTTACGTCAAGGTGGTGCTGCGCAACGGTGTCGACTCCGCCGCCGGCGTCAAGAAGATGGGCATCGTGGCCGGGCTGAGCCAGATCTCCACCGACAAGTACCTCGAAGCCCATGGCGTGCCCGCGGGGTCGGTGCAGATGATCACCGCGACCCCGGCCGACATGCCCGCGCTACTCGCCCGCGGTGACATCGACGGCTACGTGCTGTGGGAGCCGTGGCCGGCCACCGCGCTGTCGCAGGGCACCGGTCACGTCGTCGCGGTCACCGGGGACTACAACTGGTTCTACCACCACTGGGCGATCACCACGGCGCCGTGGCTCCAGGCCAACGAGGCCGCCGCCCGTTCGATCGCCAAGGTGCTCGCCGAGGCCAGCCAACGGGTCGAGGCCGATCCTCAGCTCGCGGCCACCGCCACCAAGAAGGCGGTCAACGTCGCCGAGGACCAGACCATCACCGCGGTCAACGAAATCGACTTCGGTATAGCGAATCTCACCAAGAAGGACGTCGAAGCCGCACAGTCCGTCGTCGACTTCTACAAGAGGATCGGTGTGTTGTCGGAGCAGCCGGATCTGGCCTCGACGATGCTGCTCGACATGTACCAGGAGGGCAAGTGATGAGTGCCGTCAGCACCACCGGCGTCCCCGTCGACATTCGCGGGCTCGGCATCAGTTTCGGCGCGGCCGAGGTCGTTTCGGAGATCAACCTGGAAGTGCTGCCGGGCGAATTCGTCTGTCTGCTCGGGCCGAGTGGGTGCGGCAAGTCGACCCTGCTCTCCGCGGTGGCCGGCTTCGTCAAGCCCAGCGCGGGTGAGATCCGCTGTGACGGAGAAGAGGTCGCGGGCAGCAATTCGCACGCGGGCATGGTCTTCCAGAGCTCCGAGGCGTTGTTCGACTGGCTGACAGTGAGCCGGAACGTCGCCTACGGACCGCGCATGCACGGCGCGAACAAGTCGGAGCAGGCCAGGATCGCCGCCGAGTACCTGGCGATGGTCGGACTTCCCCACGCCGGCGACAAGTTCCCGGCGCAGCTGTCGGGCGGTATGCGTCAGCGGGTGCAGATCGCGCGGGTGCTCGCGAACCAGCCGTCGCTGGTGTTGATGGACGAGCCGTTCGGCGCGCTCGACGCACAGACCCGGCAGGTCCTTCAGGGCGAACTCGGCAAGATCTGGCGGCACACCGGTTGCACGGTCGTTTTCGTCACCCACGACATCGATGAGGCGCTGACCCTCGCCGACCGGGTGGTGGTGATGTCGGCCGGCCCGAACGCCCGGATCAAGAGCATCTACGAGGTGCGTGCGACGCGACCGCGGGACCGCGCCGATCCGGACGTGATCGAGTTGTACCACCAACTGCGTGACGACATCCGCGCCGAGGTAGTGGCGTCGCTGCGCAACCAGGGCATCGAAGAGGAGCAGCTATGACCCCAGTGGTGCAGACCCCGGCTCCCGTGCGTGCCGCGGCCACGCAGCGCACTCGCAACCGCGGCGCCGGCGTGCTGCGCACGGCCGCGTTGTGGACGGCCTCGGCCGCCATCGGGCTCGGCGTCTGGTCCTTCCTGGCCTGGTGGTACGGGCCGACAACCATCGCGTCCCCGGGTGAAGTGTGGTCGGCCGCACGGGAACTGGCTGAGAGCGGGGTGCTGTGGAGTTCGATCCGGGCGTCGGCGCAGCGCGTCCTGATCGGCTGGGCCCTTGGCGTGGTGATCGGTGCGCCGATCGGCATCCTGATGGGCCGGGTCAGCGTCGTCCGTCAGCTGTTGGACCCATACATCGAGTTCTTCCGGTTCATTCCGCCGATTGCGTTCGTGACGCTCGCGGTGGTGTGGTTCGGGATCGGCGAGACCTCCAAGGTAGTGCTGATCTTCTACACTTCGGTGTTCATCGTGACCGTCAGCGCCATCGCCGCGACGGTCGCGATCAGCGAGAACAAGCTGCAGGCCGCGACCAACCTTGGCGCGGGCAAGCTGCAGATCATGAAGACGGTGGTGCTGCCGTCCTCGGTGCCCGGCATAGTCACCGGCGCCCGCCTTGCCATGGGTAACAGCTTCCTGACCATCGTTTCCGCCGAAATCGTCGCCGCGGACCGCGGCATCGGCTCGATGATCTGGCAGGCTCGCAACTACGGCCGGATCGACTGGACCTTCGTCGGCATCATCGTGCTCGGGATCATGGGCTTTGTATTCGACCGAGTGCTGCGCCTGCTCTCCACCCGCTACCTGTCCCGCTATGGCGTCAAGTAACGGGACAGATAACCGCAACAATGGGTCCATCCGCATCCTTCGGGGTGCCGATGGACCCATTGTTGCGTCAGGTGGGTGCGGTTAGTGAATATAGTCTGCTCAATGGACCGAATTCGTTTCTTCGGTCCCGCGACATTATTAGCGTTACCGACGTGAACGCATCGTCCGAAGCGTCGACCGGCACCGAGCTCGATGTCGACATCCTGATCATCGGCGCCGGCCCGGCCGGGCTGTACGCCGCGTACTACGCCGGGTTCCGAGGGCTGCGCGTGGCGGTGATCGACGCGCTGTCCGAGGCCGGGGGTCAGGTCAGCGCGATGTACCCCGAGAAGGCCATCCTCGACGTCGCCGGCTTCCCGTTGGTGCGGGGGCGGGATCTGATCGGCGCCCTGCTCGAGCAGGCCGCTCCCTACGACCCGGCTTACCTGCTCGGCGAGCAGGCGCAGACCCTGAGCCACCGCGTCGACGGCCGAGTTGTGATCGGAACCAGCAAGGACCGCAACGTCACCGCGGGCGCCGTGGTGATCACCGGCGGGATCGGAACGTTCATCCCGCGGCCGTTGGCCAGGGGGCTCGACTTCCTCGACCGCGGTCTGAGCTATTTCGTGCCCGACCTGTCCGCGCACGCGGGCAAGGACGTGGTGATCGTCGGCGGCGGCGACAGCGCATTCGACTGGGCGGTGCACCTCGAGCCGATCGCCGCCTCGGTGACTCTGGTGCATCGGCGCGACAAGTTCCGCGCGCACGGCGCGATGGTGACCAGGGTGCAGGGCAGCAGCGTGCGGATGTTCGTCAACGCCGACATCTCCGCGGTGCGGGGCAACGGCTGGATCGCGGAGGTCGACGTCGCGCACAAGCTCGATGAAACCATCACCACCCTGCCGGCGCAGTCCGTGATCGCGGCACTCGGATTCACCGCCGATCTCGGGCCGATGATGCGGTGGGGCATCCAAATCGACGCGCGTCACATCGTCGTCAACACCCGTATGGAGACGACCGCGCCGCGCGTATACGCGGCCGGGGATATCACCGACTACCCGGGCAAGGTCCGGCTGATCGCCGTGGGATTCGGCGAGGCGGCGACCGCGGTCAACAACGCGGCCGCGACGCTCGACCCGGACGCCGAGATCTTCCCTGGCCACTCCACCGAACAGGAGGGCTGAGCAATGGCTTTCGTCATCGGCGAACCGTGCATCGACTACACGGATCGCTCGTGCATGGAGGAGTGTCCAGTCGACTGCATATATGAGGGCGAGCGCAAGCTCTACATCAACCCGACCGAGTGCATCGACTGTGGCGCCTGCGAACTCGCCTGCCCGGTGGAGGCGATCACAGTCGACCGCAAGGCCGACCCAGAGTTCAAAGAGGACGCCAAGCGGTTCTTCCTCGAGATCTTGCCGAGCCGTTCCGAGCCGATCGGCAATCCTGGTGGCGCGGCGAAGATCGATGTGGTCGGCGTCGACACCCCGATGGTGGCGGAGTTCTGATGGGGGTGCGATTCGGGTACGCCGACACCTCATTCGGGCAGCTGCACTACGCCGAGCAGGGCAGCGGTCCGGCATTGCTGATGCTGCACCAGACTCCGCGATCCTGGGACGAGTTCCGGGAACTGATCCCCTTGCTCGCCGTCGACTTCCGTGCGATAGCGATGGACATGCCGGGATTCGGCGCCAGCGCCGCGTTGTCCGCGCCGCAGACGATCGAGGCGTTCGCCTGCGGCGCGTGGGAATTGCTCGACGGCCTCGGCATCGAGCGGGCCACGGTGCTCGGTCATCACACCGGCGCCGCGGTGGCGGTCGAGATGGCGGCAGGCCGAGGCGAGCGCCTCGACGCCGTGGTGCTGTCGTCGTGCCCGTGGGCAGATGCGGCATATCGGGCCGGGCACTCGAATGCCGGCGGTGTCGACCGCGCCGACCGGACGCCCGACGGCGGGCACCTGCGGACGCTGTGGGAGTTGCGCCGCCCTTACTACCCGGACCCGGTGACCGACCTGCTGGACCGGTTCATCCACGACGCGCTCTCCTTCGGCGTCGACCCGGCCGAGGGGCACCGAGCCTGTGGCCGGTACCGGATGGAGGAGCGGATCGGCGCGGTGCCGGTGCCGGTGCTGCTGCTGGCCGCGGGCGCGGATCCGTTCTCGATGCCGAACCTGCCGAAGCTGCGTGACCACCTGACCGGCGCCCCGATGGTGGAGAGCGTGGTGATCGAGTCCGGCACCGTCGCGCTCGTCGAGCGCGAAGCGGAGGAAGTGGCAGCGGCCGTGCGGAGATTCTTCGCATCGATCGAAGCGGGCATGGCGCAGTGAGCCTTTCCGCGTGACACGCAGGCGGGGGACTGGTTCACCTGCGTGGATCGGGTCCGCTGACCGGACCGACCGGATGTGCGCCGCGGCCCTCGGTGACCTACCGTCTCGTATCAGGTGCGCAGGCCCCGCTTGACACAAGACGTCGATCGATAGCGCCGGACCCGCCAGGAGGTACCCATTGACAGCCGCACGGGAATCAACCGAATACGGAACGGTGGTGCCGACCAACGCCGCCGGGCTGCCGGTCGGCGGGGACGTGTCCTCTGTGCTCGGCAAGACGCGGCTGATCCTGGATGCGTTCGACAGCGACCACAGTGACCTTTCGCTGACGGAACTCGCACGCCGCAGCGGGGTCGCGAAGGCGTCCGTGCACCGGCTGGCGGGCGAACTGGTCGAGTGGGGTCTGCTCGAGCGGGCGGGCACGAAGTACCGACTCGGCCTGCGGTTGTTCGAACTCGGACAGCTGGTGCCGCGACAACGGATCCTGCGGGACGCCGCGCTGCCGTACATGGAGGACCTGCTGCTCGCCACTCAGGAGACCGTGCATTTCGCGGTCCGGGACGGCCTCGACGTGCTGTACATCGAAAAGATCATCGGGCATCGTGGCCTCAACCAGCAGTCGCGGGTGGCGGGCCGGTTGCCGCTGTACTGCACGGCCACCGGCAAGATGATCCTCGCGTATTCCCCGCAGTCCGTCTTCGACGAGGTGGTCGGGCAGGGCATCACCGCGTTGACGACGCGGACCACCATGTCGGTCGCCGTGCTACGCCAGCAGCTCCAGCGAATGCGCAAGGAACAGCTGGCCGTCGAGGTGGAGGAGACCAAGCTCGGCTACATGAGCGTCGCGGTACCGGTGTTCAGCGGCCCGAACACACTCGCCGCGGCGCTCTCGGTAACCGGGCCGACCGCCCGCATCAACGTCAGCCGGTTGACCGGCGCCCTCCGGACCGCGGGGGCGGGGATCAGCCGTGCGTTGCAAGCGATGAAGTGTACGCATTCGGCGAACGACCGTGCCGCCCGGATAACCTCGTGCAGCCCCACGATTTGCTCGTTCAACGGCTGCGGCAAGTAGAAGCGCCGCTCAGCGTCGCCGGTCTCGGCCGGTCTCGGCGTCCCACGTCGCCGGGCCGACACCGCGCGTCCGAAGCTCGGTTTTGCGGACCTTCCCGGTCTCGGTGAGCGGCAGCGCGTCCACCGTTTCGAAGTACCGCGGTACCGCGAAGCCGGCCAACCGGCGCCCGGCGAACCACCTCAACTCGGCAGGGTCCACTGTCATGCCGCGGCGCGGCACGATCGCGGCCATGACCTCGTCCTCGGCCAGCTCGGACGGCACCGGGAACACCGCGACCTGCGCGACCGTCGGATGCCGGGCGAGTATCTCCTCGACCTCGCAGGCGGAGATGTTCTCGCCGCGCCGACGGATGACGTCCTTGATGCGATCGACGAAGCGGAACCAGCCGTCGGTCTCACGGACCACCCGATCCCCGGTGCGCAGCCAGGAGCCCGGTTCCGGCGGCGGCTCGCCGACGTAGCCGAGCGCGAAAGCGCCAGGCAGGGCGGTGCGGACGACGAGCTCGCCCGCCGTTCCGTCGTGAACGCCCTGGCCCGCGTCGTCGATTACCCGCGCGTCGTAGCCGTCCATGGCGGTGCCGAGGTAGCCAGGGCGACGGTCGCCCGGCAATGTGCCAAGCACGAGATTTGTTTCGGTACTGCCGAACCCGTCGATCAGCTCGACGCCGAAGCGCTCCCGGAACGGCGCCCACAGATGCTTCGGCGTTGCGGGCGAGAGCGCCCGGGTGACGCGATGCGCGCGATCGCTCGCCGAGGGTGGTTGTCCCGCGAGCATCGCGACCATCGCACCGAGCAGATACACCACCGTCGCGTCCGCATCGGCCAGCCGGCGCCAGTGCTCCCGCACCGAGAAGTGTTGTCCCAGCACGAAAGTGCCGCCCGCGACGAGAGCCTGGAACAGCGCGTTGATGGCGTTGGTGTGGAACAGCGGAAGGCCGTTGTAGAGCACGTCGTCCGGGCCGAGCCCGAGCGAGGCGCCGACGCCACGTCCCCACCACAGGAACTGGGCATGCGGGCAGCGCACCCCCTTCGGCCGGCCGGTGGTGCCCGAGGTGAACAGGATCGCGGCCGGGTCGAGCGCGGACACCGCGTTCGCCGGGTCGGGGGCGGGCGGGAAATCCGGCCGTGGCGCGGTGTCGGTGCCCAAAATCCACCGGACGCCGGTGAAACCGGCTTCGTCGATCCGGTCGAGGAACGTGGGCTCGACCAGCACGTGTCGGGTGCCCGACCGGGCGAGCGCGTGGGCAAGGGCGTCGCCGCGCAGCGCGGTGTTCAGCGGCACCGCGATGGCGCCCAACCATCCGCAGCCGAGGATCAGGTCGAGCAGTTCGATCCGATTGGTGGACATCGCGGCCACCGGCTCGGTGGCGCGTATACCGCGATCGGCCAATGACGCGGCCATCGCCGCCGCGCGCCGCGCGAGAGCGGTGTAACTCAGGCACAGGTCACCGACCCGCAAGGCGGGGTGGGCGCCGCGGGTCTCGGCGCGGTCGATCAGGAGCGCCGGGATGGTCATGGCCGCCGGCAGCGGGGGCTGACGGTCCGATGCCGTCATGCCTGCGGCCGTGTTGACGTTTGCTCGATCATCTCGTGTTCAGGGAACGACAACCGCACGGCCGGTGACCTTCCCGTCCCGCATCAACCGCAGGGCATCGGCGATGTCGTCGAGCGGGAACCGCTGTACCGCGAGGCTGACCTCGCCTGCCACGAGCCGGTCGATCAGCTGCGGTGCGAGCTGGGCTTGGCGTTCGGTGCGGCGCATCATGTTGACCGGCAGGACCGCCACGTCGCTGAGCAGCCAGTTGGGCAGGTCGATCCGGAGTTCGGTGCCGAGCGTGTAGCCGACCAGGACGGCGCGGCCACCCGGCGCCACCCGCTCGAGCAGGGGCGGCAGAGCGTCACCGCCGAGGGTGTCGATCAGCACCTCCGCTACCGGCTCGGCCCCCAGCGCCGCGGCCAACTCGGGCCCGCGTCCGACGACCGCGCGCACGCCCGAGGGCACCAGCGCTGCCTGGTCCTCCCGCGGCACCACCCCGATCACCTCGGACGCGCCCGCGAGCAGCGCGAACTGGGCGGCCATCGACCCCACCGCGCCGGACGCGCCGGAGACGACGACCCGCTCGCCCGGGACCACCTGGGCCACGTCGTTGACGGTGACGAAGCCGGTGGTGCTCGGCAGGAAGAACGTAGCTGCCACGTGCGGGTCGAGTGCGGAGTCGAACGGGGTGAACACCTTGTCGGCGGCCACCAGGTACTCGGCCCAGCAGCCCGCCTTGAACAGCCCGATCCCGCCGCCGCGCACCAGAACCTTCGTACCCGGCTCGAAGGTGTCGGACTCTACGACGGTGCCGGCGCCGTCGGTGCCGCCGATGTGCGGCAGGGGCGGACGGACATTGAACGTTCCGCTGGCGACCGTCATATCGAGGTGCCCCAGCGCGGCCGCATCGATGCGGACCAGCGTCTGCCCACCGACCGGGGTCGGGGTCTCGATCTCATCAATGATCGGGGCTTGTCCGTAGCTGTGCAGTCGGGCGGCGCGCATCTGTTCTCCTTCAAGGTTTTTCGTACGCAATGAGCGGTCCGCGCGGGTCAGGACAGCACCGAGCCGGCGCGCAGTCGCGCAATGGTTTCCGACGAGTACCCGGCCACGTCACCGAGCACGGCGTCGGTGTCAGTGCCGAGCATCGGCGCGGCCCGGCGCACCGCGACCGGCCGGCCGATTCGGACGGGTGCACCCTCGTGCAGGAAGGGGCCGACCCGCGGGTGGACGCCGCGCACGTAGTAGCCGCGCGCCCGTAGATGGGGGTCCGCTTCGACCAGGTCACGTCCGTTCTGCACCGCGCCCGCCGGAACTCCCACGCTCTGCAGTTGCTCGGCGGCGAGGTCGGCCGGCATGGACACGGTCCACGCGGTGATCACCGCGGCGATCTCGTCCTGGTGCTCACGCCGGGTCTCAGCGGTTCGGAAGCGTTCGTCGACAACCCATTCGGGACGTTCGATCACCACACACAGTCGCTCCCAATCGGCTTGGTCGCGTACCGCGATCGCACACCAGCGGTCCGGTCCGAGGCAGCGGAACACTCCGTGCGGGGACATCGTGGGATGCGCGTTGCCCAGCGGAGTCGGAACTTGACCGGAACCGGCGGCTCGCACGACGCTGGTGCCCATATGCGAGGCCATCGCCTCGTATTGGGACAGGTCGACGTGCTGGCCGCGGCCGGTGCGGTCCCGGTGGTCGAGGGCCGCGAGGACGGCGGTGGCGGCCTGTAGTCCGGCCACGATGTCGCCGTGCCCGTAGATCACGCCGACAACTTCATCGGCGCTCCAGCCGGTCAGTGCCGTCAAACCGGCTGCCGCGGAGACGATGTCGGCGTACGAAACCCAACCGCGCAACGGCCCGGTATGGCCCATTCCGGACATCGACACATACACGATGTCCGAGCGCAGTTCACGCATTCTCTCGTAGCCGAGGCCCATCCTCTCCATTACCGACGAGCTGAAGTTCTCGATCACCACGTCGCTTTGCGCGATCAGGTCCGCGAGTACGGCCAGCCCCTCCGCGGAGCGGGTATCGAGAGTGATGCTGCGCTTGTTCCGGTTGACGTCGTTGAAGTAGCCGCTGGTGTCCGGGTCGTCGTGCGGGCCGCGCGACAGGTGCATAGCGGGAGCGAAGCGAGTCGGATCAGGCCGTCCGAGCGACTCCACCTTGATGACGTCGGCACCGTGGTCGGCGAGGATGCGGGTGCAGTAGGGGCCGGCGAGCACCCAGGTGAGGTCGAGCACTCGGATTCCGTCGAGCGGCATTCGGCCACCGCCTGGCGAGGTGGCCGCTTGTCGCGCCGCGCTCTGCCCTCGGAGCGGACCAAGCAGCGCCTGATGCTCGCCGAGTTCGGGCACGGTCAGCGCACGGACTCGCGCGCCCTCGGGAAAGGCGAAACCGAAACCAAGGTCACGGGTGACCGATTCACCGGACACCACGTCGAGGAAGAAGTCCCGATCGTTCAGCTGCGGGTTGAGCAGCAGTTCGTCCGGGCGGTCAACGGCGGCCCATGGCAGTTTGCGCTCTTGGGCCGCGACCGCGAATTCCTGCTTGGTCCATTTGCCGAGGAACCGTTGCACGACCTCGAAGATGTGGTCCTGGTGGATCTTTCGTTCCACCGGATCGTTCCACCGCGGGTCGTCGAGGTCTTCGGCGGCGCCCTCCTCGATCAGCCAGGCCAGCAGCGCGTCCCACATGCGTGGGCTGCCGCCGAGGCCGCCGCCGAGGTATCCGTCGGCGGCGCGGAACAGTCCGTGCGGCACCAGCGGATGCACCCGGCCCGGACGCGGTGGCACCCGATCCTCGTGCAGGTAGGCGAGGGCGCCTGCCTCGAGACCGGCCGCAACGCATTCCTGCACGGCGATGTCCACCGTGGGAACCGGGCCGTTCGCACGCATGCGGAGTCCGAGCAAGGCCCCGATCGCGGCGTTCACCCCCGCCAGTTGCTCGGCCTGGCCTTCGGGCAGCGCGAGCGGTGGACCATCCGGATCGCCGACCTGTGCGAGCATGCCACCGAGCGCCGCGACCACGAGGTCGGTCGCGGCCCAGCGTCGGCGCGGGCCTTCCATACCGAACGGCGTGACCCGGACGTGGACGGTCGAACCATGCTGCGGCGGAGCGGGTTCGGTGCCGACGTCGCTGCCGTCGAGGAAGATGTCGGCGTTCGCCAGCAGCCGGGTCAGATTGCGCCGACTTGCCTCGGTCGCGAGGTCGAGGACCACCGACTTCTTGCCGGCGTGCCAGTGCGCGAAGGCGTGCCCGTCGAACTCACGGCGGGCGGGATCACCTTCGGGAGGTTCGACGAGGATGACCTCGAATCCGAGCCCGACGAGGATGCGCCCGGCAGATCGGATGAACGGGCTCGACAGCTCCACTACCCGACCAGCAGATTCGACCATCGCTACTCCGTTCGCTCGTGTTGTCCGGCACGCGTGTCCCCGGCGGCCCCGGTTGGCCCGAACCTACGGTTGATGACGCGGTCGGGGTAAGCATTTTGTCCTGCTGAACGGACCGGAACGGGGCGGTGCGACAGACACATTCCTCAGGCAGGCGGTCCGGCGACATGCTTGGTCACCCAACCGCGCAGGATGCCGGTGCCGGTGTCAACGGGCCCGGAGATCTTGTTCTGGCCGCGGAAGAACTTCACGAGGGAATCGGCGCGGGTGATGTCGTCGTCGGTGAAATCGCGTGCACCGAAGTTGATCTGGGTGACGGTGCGCTTCGCCGCGGCGGGATCCATCTGGATGGAGGCGGAGACAGCCTTCGCCGCCCTGTCCGGATCGGGCTGCACGATGGCGGCAGCGTCGGCGACGACCCGGAATACGCGCGCGGCGGTGTCCTCGTGCGTCGCGAGCCAGGATTGCGAGGCGAGCAACCACTGTGAGTACTGCGCTCCGAAGTCACCGCTCGTCGCGACCACCTTGCCGCCGGTTCCGACAGCCTGAGCGATCCACGGGTCGAACGATATGAAGCCGTCGATGTCGCCGCGCGCGAGAAGCGCGGGTTGTTCCGGCGGGCCGGTGTTCACCAGTTTCGTGTTCGCCGGATCGATCCCGAGGCTGCGCAGGTAGATGTCGGTGAAGTACAGGCTGATGCCGGGGAACACCCCCATCGTCTTGATCGACTGTGGAGTCACGCCCGGGCGCAGCACCACCTGGAAGTATCGCTGCGAATCCTCGTAGACACCGAGTGCCCGCAAGGTCGGGTTGGCGGCCATGACGGTCAGGGCGGTCGAGTCCGCGTTGCCCGACATCTCGGAGGTACCGGCGACGACGTTCTGCGCGCCGGCCGCACCGCCCTCGGTCTGGACGATCTGCACGTCCAGACCGGCCGCCTTGAACAAGCCTTCCCTGTCGGCGAGGAAGAACGGGGCGTAGGAGGGGTCGACGCCGACCGAGATGCGGATCGGGCCGTTTCCCGACGCCGCCGTGGTCGCGGGGCGGGAGCAGGCGGTGGCGGCGAGGGTGACCGCCGCGAGCACGGCGATGGCAACAAATGTGGGTCGACAAAATCTGGATGTCATGGTGGTTTTCCTGCACGTAGTCGGAATGCCGATTCGATTCGTCTCAGCGGCCGGTGAAGACCGGGGCCCGCTTGTCCAGAAACGCCTGCAAGCCCTCGGCGGTGTCGGCGGTCGTTATCAGTTCCAGGACAGCGGCGAACTCCACATCCAGCGCTTGATCGATGGGCAATTCGCGTCCCTCCTCGATAACGTGCTTGAGCAACCCGATGGTTCGGGTCGGCTTGGCCGCAAGCGATCGGGCGATACCGTCTATGCGGGAATCGAATTCGGCGTCCGGTACGACCTCGTCCACCAACCCGATCCGCAGCGCTTCCTCGCCCGCGAGCCGGTCACCGTTGATCATGAGCAGCTTTGCGCGGTGCGCACCGAGAAGCCGCGGCAGGCGTTGGCTCCCGCCCGCGCCGGGAAACAGTCCGAGGCCCACCTCCGGGAAGCCGATGGTCGCCGAAGAGGTCATCACCCGCATGTCGCAGGCCAGTGACAGTTCGGCGCCGCCGCCGAGCGCATGGCCGTTGATCGCGGCGAGCACCGGTTTCGGGGCCGTCTCCAGCAGGCGCTGCACCTCGACCCATGGTCGCATCGCACGCTGGGTTTCCTCGGTGAGCTCGCGCATCACGGCAATATCGGCTCCGGCGACGAAGAAGCGTCCGACGCCGCGGACAACGATGCAGCGGATGTCGGGATCGGTGGTCAGCGGCCCGAGCGCGTCGAGTAGCTCGGCGATCAGGGCGGGGTCGAAGGCGTTGGCCGGCGGCCGGTCGATCCGAACAGTGGCCACCGCACCGGAGATGCTCACGTGCAATCGCGATGCGTTAGTGGGCGGGATGGGCGTCATCACTGGCTCCGGTGGGTCGGGAAACGTCGAATCACGTGACAGCGCCGAGTATCGCCACCATCGGGGAGGATGGACACCGACAGGGTCCGGTGGGCGAACCGCACGTTCGTCCGGTTCCCGAGTCCGGTGCGGCCAGCTCAGCGGGATCGCTGAAGCCACTGGGCAGGTGGGGTCGTGAGTGACAACAAGTGTTCTAACACTCGTAGACACTCACGAGCCCACCCACCAGATTGAGCGGTCTGCCGACAGAAGAGCACGCCACGTTTGGCTTCCCCACGGTAAGGACCGAACAGTCCTTGACGCGGTTTCGGTTCGCGGCTAAGGTCGGGCTTGCCGGGTCGGCCGAGGCGTTCAGGTCGACGGTGAGTCGGGGACTAACTATTTCTGCAGGTCCCGCGTGAACCCTGGAGCGTCGACGAACTCGGAGAAGGCGTAGTGCCGGAGTACGTCGAGGAAGGCCTGTTGCTGGGTGGGATCGACATGACCAAGGAGATCCTGTTCGGCCTTCTGCGTCGCGGCCGTCGCACGCTGGCAGAGCTTGCGCCCGCGTGCGGTAAGGGTCGGTCGGCGAGCCCTCCGGTCCCGTGGATCCGGGGTTCGGACAACCAGTCCTTTGGTCTCGAGGGAGTCAAGGGTCGCGGAGATGACGGATTTGTCGATCTTGACGAGCGCGGACAACTCCAGCTGGGTCATCGGCGAGGACATCAGCGCGACCATCACGAAGTGTTCTTTGAGGGTCACCCCGGTCGCCTCCAGTGCGGCGGACTTACTCTGGCCGAATCCGAGCCAAGCGCGATTCAGTAGCCAATTGATGTCGCCGTGCAGCGGATGTTCGGAGCCTTCCATTCGAGCATCGTACCCAATGTCCGCGCCGTGGCGTCCTCGGAGCTAGACCGTACTCCTCGGCCGTCAGTGTCCTCAGTGGACTAATCTTGACAAAGAACATCTTGGCAAATACTATCCTGTCCTGGTCAATCGCGGATCCTGGGTTGACGAGGCCGCTCCTGGCCACCGCTTCACCCAGCTGGACGTGAGTCGGACAGTGTCCCTTCGCGCTTGTCGGGTAGCCGGCGCCTGCTGCCACGAGCGATCTTCCAATGATCATGACAAGGAGAAAAAGGCATGAGCGACTCGAGCTCAATCAGTGCGGCACTCGACCGGCCGGTGATTCTCATCAACGGCATGGGGTCGAACTTCGACTCGCTGTGGCGACGGAACGGCTGGGTCGACAAACTCGAGGCGGCCGGCCGAACCGTGATCGGCGTGGATCTTCCCGGCCATGGGGCCTCCAAGGATGCCGCGGGGCGCGACGCCGCCGATCTCCTCCTCGACGAGGCCGCGAAGCACGGTTCGGTCGACGCCATCGGGTTCTCCGCCGGCGCGTGGGCGTTGCTGCTTGCGGCGAGCGAACAGCCGGATCTGTTCGAGCGGATCGCTGTTCTCGCCGCCGCCGACGCCGTGATGACCGGCGGGATGCACAGCGCGGCCATGAACCAGCCTCTCATCGACAGCCTGCGTTCCTCGGAACCCTCGGACAATCCCATGGTGAACCTGCTTCGCGCGGTGATCGCCGATGCCGGCAACGATCCGGAGGCGATCGCGGACTACCTTGCCGCAAGCAAGCGGTTCGTCACCGTCGAAGGCTTGGGCCTGATCACGGCGAACGCGCTGGTCATCGACGGCAGCGCGGACGGCGCCGGGCAATCGGAGCTGGTGGCCACGACGATTCCGAAGGCGGAACACGTAACCCTCGACGGCGCGGACCACTTTGAGATCCCCACCCTCGCGAAATGCTTGGACGTCGCTGTTTCGTTCGTCACCAACGATTAGTAAGCGGCATACGAGCTCAGCGCCGCTATGTCGCTGTCACCGAACTCACATCGTTGTGACGAGGAGAAGTTGAAATGACCGACAATCCCGAAGTGCTGATCATCGGTGGGGGTCCGGTCGGCTTGAGCGCCGCGCTGGCCCTCGGCCGCGCGGGCATCACCTGCTTGGTGCTGGAACGGCGTACCGAATTCTCCAGGTATCCCAAGGCCAATGGGGTGCACGCACGGACGATGGAGATCTTCCGGGAATGGGAGGTCGCCGGACCGGTCAAGGCGCTGACCGCCGGCATGCCCGACGAGGTCACGATCGCCTGGATGACCCGCTTGACCGGTATCGAGCTCGGACAACTCGTCCTCGGCGAGGACGGTGGGGTTTCCCGCGTGTTCGACGAGCAATCGCCGGAAAAGATGTCGACCGTGGGACAGCACATGTTCGAGCCGGTGCTCGCCGAAGTCGCCGGCGACCTGGACAGCGTGACCATCGAACTCGGCTGCGAGGTCGTCGACCTCACCGCCGGCGACGCTTCGGTCACGGCGACCTATACCGACCGTACCGGCGCGCGGCAATCCGTCGTCGCGCAGTACGTGATCGGGGCGGACGGTATACGCAGTGTCGCCCGGCGCAAGCTGGGGATCGGTGAGCACGGCGAGGCGTCGCTGGGTACGGCGATCAACGTTCAGTTCGACGCGGACCTGGACGCCATTCTCGGTGGCCGTCGTTCCCCCATCATCTGGATTATCAACGCCGACACGCAGGGGGCGTTCATTCGCGACAGTCCCACTCGGTGGCGTTACAACTTCGAGATCCCGCCCGGCGCGGACGTCGACGCGGTTACCCGAGATCGTTGTGAGCGGGAGGTCGCCGACGCGATCGGTGCGGTCGTGCCGTTCACCATTCATCACATCTGGTCCTGGGGCCACGATCAGGCGGTCACGGACAGGTGGCGTGAGGGCCGGGTCTTCTTGGCAGGAGACGCCGCGCACCATTTCCCGCCGCATGGCGGCTTCGGGATGAACAGTGGAATACAGGACGCGCACAACCTGGTCTGGAAACTGATCGCGAGCTTGCGATGGCGCGCCGGCGACGGACTGCTCGAGTCGTACGAGGCCGAGCGGCTCCCGGTTGCGGAGTTCAACGGCGACAAGATGATGGAGAACACGCGGCAGATGGAGAAGACAGGATTTCTGTCGCAGGACAAGAGTCTTCTTTCGGCCATCGAGACCGACGCGGGAGAACCCGTTCGCCGCGCGATCGCCGAAGGTATTCCCGCGCAACGAGACCAGCTCGCCTCGCACGGCCAGCAATTCGGATACCAGTACGTCAGCGGGGCGGTGGTACCCGACGGTACCGAGCTGCTCGTGTCGGGCGTCGCCGAGTACCGGCCGACCGCCCGGCCGGGTGCGCGGGCTCCGCACTCCTGGGTGTGTCTCGGTGGTGAGCGGATTTCGACGATCGACGTCTACGACGGCGGATTCGTCCTCCTGACCGGCCCGGACAACGCGGGCTGGGTGCGGGCCGCGGATGAGGTTCGTGCCGAACTGGCCGTCCCGGTCAAGGTGCTCGGGCTGGGCACCGATCTCGTGCCGGTCGATGAGCTCATCGGCGATCTCCTGGGGCGTTACGGCCTGGAGCCGACTGGTGCGCTGCTTGTCCGGCCGGACGGATTCGTCGGCTTTCGCTCAGCCGACCGCGCCGACGACGAGCACAAGGCGTTGAGCGGCGCGCTGCGTCAAATCCTCAACAGGAGCGTTTCATGAGCAATCCCGGTATGTCCGAAGAATCACTGATCCGGAACGACGTGGTTCGGCTCCGGGAAGTTTCCGCGGGCTGCTTCGCGGTGGTGATCGACAATCCACCCTTCAACCTGGTTGATTCCCAGGTGTTCGCCGGCCTGCAGTCGGTCAGGTCATTCGCCGGGGATTCGGCGAACGACGTCTCCGTACTCGTCTTCGAAAGCGCGAACCCGGAGTTCTTCATCAACCACGTGGGCCTCGACATCTCCGATGAGGGGGTGTCCGAACCCATGGTGATCCACCAGGAGTGGCCGGCCTTCAGCCACTGGCTCAGCTCGAGCCCGGTGGTCACCATCGCGATCCTGCGCGGACGGGCTCGGGGGTTTGGCTGCGAGTTCGCCCTGAGCGCCGACATGCGGTTCGCCAGTAAGGAGAACGCTCGAATCGCGATGCTCGAGGTCGGCTTCGGTGCGGTCCCCGGCGGCGGCGGACTCGAATGGAGCCAGCTCCTCGCCGGACGCGCACGAGCCATGGAGTTCGTCCTGAGCTCCGATGATTTCGACGCTGACACCGCGGAGCTGTACGGCTTGGTGAACCGGTCCATTCCGGACGCGGAGCTCGATGCCTATGTATATCGGCTCGCTTGCCGCATCGCGAGCTTCAATCCGTCCGCGGTCGCGACGGTCAAGAGCTATCTCACCAAGCGCCAGGCCATCCCACTTCCGGCGGACCTGGCCGATATCGGTGCTGTCGCGGGAAGTCTGCTGTCGACAGACGCGGGGCAGGCCGTCGTTGCCCGGATCATGGCCAAGGCAGGAGGTGTCCCCTTCGACTACCAGGTGGAACTCGACTTGCCGAAACTCTGCGACACGCCCTGACTTGGCCCTGGCGATCTCTTTTTCTTGGGAGCTTCAACTATGTCTCGAACCGCGCTGCTGCTCGGCGGCACCGGACTCGTCGGCGGCCACTGCCTGAACCAGCTCGTCGCCGACAACCGGTACAGCCGGGTCACGGTACTGACCCGCCGGCCCCTATCGGGCGTCGACGAGTCCGCGGGGCGCCTGGACGTACGCGTCGTCGATTTCGATCGGCTCGCCGAGCAGTGGGAGTTCACCGCCACCGACGTCTACTGCTGCCTGGGTACCACCATGAACTCCTCCCGAGAGGAGTTCCAGCGCGTCGATCACGACTATCCGGTCGAGGCAGCGCGGCTGGCCAACGGCGCCGGAGCGCAACGACTCGCGATTGTCTCGGCGGTCGGTGCCAACCCCCGGTCGCGAATTTCCCTGTTGCGGGTCAAGGGTGAGACCGAGCGTGACGTCTCGGCTCTCGGCTACGGCGGTGTCGAGATCTTCCAGCCTGGGACGTTGCTCGGCGACCGCGCCAAACGGCGCTCCGGGCAGGGGATCGCGAACGCGGTCGGCCCCGTGGCGGCCCGCGTGATGGCGGGTCCGCTCAGGCGCTTCCGGCCGGTCGGGTCCGAAGTCGTGGCGAGGGCGATGATCACCGCCCTGCAGCTGGACAGGCCAGGGGTACATGTTCACACCAACAAGGAGATCCTGGCGCTGGCCGCAACCGCGGGATAAGCCCGCCGGCCACCTGACCCTGACCGGTCAGGTGGCCGAGCCCCGCCGCTCGAACCGCTCCCAGCGCAGGACCGCGGTAAGTTCTCGGCCGCCGTACGGCAGGGTTTCCGGGTTGGTCAGTTCGAGGCGTGGCTCGACCAGGACGACCTCGCGGGCCGCGGGCGCGTGGACCCAGTTCGGGAACAGGCTCACTTCCGGCTCGTGGACGACAACCGAATCGCGCTCGACGTGGTAAGGCCCGGCGTACGCCACGTAGCCGCGGGCGGCTGCGGCGGACTCGGCGTCGGTGCCGTCGCCGAGTCCGCCTGCCTGATACCTGGGGCGGCCGAGCCGCATGATCTGTACGGACATGAAACCGTCCACTGTGTACACGAGGTAGCCCATTGCATCCTCTCCCAACGGGTAGCCGACGAGCACACCGGCCCCGTCACGCACCTCATAGGACACCAGCCGCCACGATCCCACCAGGCGCTCCCGAAGTGGTCGGGAATCAGCACCGGCCCGCAGGGACATGATTGTCCTTCCCGCTGAATTCGATGGGTGGGCGTCAGACCCGCAAAGTGCCGGCGAGGCCGCGGCCGTGCTCGTGCGCGGTCTGCTTGGCGGCGGCGCGGATCTGCTTGGCCAGCTCCTTGAACGGTTTGAGCGCCGGGTTCACGTCGGCCAGCGTGAATTCCAACTCGACGACCTTCAGTTCCAGCTTCCACACGTCGGCGAGGACGCGGCGCATCCAAGCGGTGGCGTGATCCCACCCTTCGCGCGGTGTGCCCTGCGCGTAGCTGCCGCCGCGCACGGTCACCAGCACCGCCTGCTTGCCCGCTGTCGCCGGCTCGACGCCCGCGGTCATCCTCGGATCGCAGATCACCAGGTCCACCCAGGCCTTGAAATGCTGCGAAACCCCGAAGTTGTACAGGGGTACGGCAAGCAGCAAGGCGTCGGCGTCGATCAGCTGATCGGCCGCCGCCGCGGCCAAGTCCACGGCCTCGCGCTGTTCGGGGGAGCGGTCGCCCTCGGGCACGTACGTCGCGTTCACCGCGGTCGACCACGCGGTCGCCGGGATCGGGTCGATGCCGATATGCCGCGTGACCACCGGTGATTGCGGGTGGGTGGTGCGCCACTCCTGCTCGACGATGTCGGCGATTTCGCGGCTGTGCGAGCCTTCGACCCGGATGCTCGCGTCGAGACGGAACAGGGACATGACGACCTCCTGGTCGCTATTGGATGTCTGGTGACTTACCGCGGCCGCCGGCCGGGCGAGACGATTCTGGTCGGCCGTGGTCAGCAGACGATTTGTGCGGCAAGCATCTCGGCGCTCGTGCGTCGACGGGAGAAAGTCAGACGCCGCAGGACGAAAGAGCTATCCGGCAGTTCGTAATCGAGCCTATCCACGAACCAGGCATCAGTCAAGGACTCGTTAGTCCTTGACTGATGCCCTCTTTTCTTCGGCACCATTTAAGGACAAATTCGTCCTTGACTGGTGCCGGGTTTCTGGCTAACCTCAAGGACAACGACGCCGCCCGGCTTTCGCCGGCTCAGCGGATTTCCGAGACGCCGCGTCGACGTGCCTTCTATCGAGAAGAGGAAAGAAATGGCGCCACCGAAACTTTCTCACCTTGTTGTGAACACCAGCAACTACGAAGTGATGAAGAACTGGTATATCGATGTGCTCGAGGCGACGATCGGTGTCGAGACCACGGACCACAGCGCGTGTTTCCTTCGGATCGACGAAAGTCACCATCGCTTCGGCATGTTCAACGTCGCCGAGACCGACGAATCCGTGTCGATGGCGCGGCCGGGAGCCGCCGTCGGTTCCGTTGCCCGGCTGAACCATTTCGCGTTCGAGTATCCGACGCTGGAGGGGCTTTGTGAGACGCACGTGCGGCTCGCCGGCTCCTCGACGACTCCGTCGATCTGCCTCAACCACGGCCCGACGATGTCGATGTACTACGAGGACCCGGACAAGAACACCGTCGAGTTGTACTTCGACAGCGGGTACACCGAGGAAGACATGGTCGCGTTCTACGCGGGAGGTGACAGCTACGTCCTGAGCCCCACCCCCTTTGACCCCGCAGAGCTGCTGAAAGGGCTCCGCGGTGGAAAGTCCGTCGCCGAACTGATCGCCTGGTCTCCGCCCGGCGAGTGACCGGCCGCCTTCGTAATCGTGTCAATCGAAAGGATGTAGGCAGATGCGGCTCGTCAGTTTCGGTCCACGTGGCAGCGAACTTCCCGGTGCGGTCGTCGGCGACTCCGTACTGCCGCTGGGACGGGTCCTGGCCGATATCGGACTCGAGAGGGCAGGGTCTCTTCGCAGTGCGCTGCCGTTCCTCGGCATTCTCGGCGAGGGGATCGACGCGGCGCTGAAACGGGGCGACGAGCTGATCCCGGTCGCCCGGACACGTCTCGGTCCGCCGATCGTGGATCCGCCGAACATCTTCTGCTGCGGCGCGAACTACTTCGGTCACCTGATAGAGCAAGGTATCGACCCGGCGAAGATGCCCACCCTCCCGGTCATTTTCCTCAAGCCCGCCTCGGCGCTTTCGGGCCCTGCCGATCCGATCGTGCGTCCGGTCGAGTGCGCGCAGTTCGACTACGAGGCGGAGCTCGCGGTCGTGATCGGCAAGGGCGGCCGGAGGATCTCCGCGGACCGCGCCGCGGAGCACATCGCGGGCTACATGATCTCGAATGACGTCAGCGCCCGCGATCTCGGCGAGGGTGAGAGCAAGAAGCTGAATATGGCGCCGCTGTTTCAAGTAATGCGGATGAAGGGGTGGGACACGTTTCTCCCGACCGGGCCGTGGCTGGTCACCCTCGACGAGGCAGGTGGTTACGAGGACATTCGTATCCAGACGTGGGTCAACGACGAACCTCGGCAGGACGCGTATGCGAAGGAAATGGCGAACAGTCCCTACCAGCTCGTCGAGTGGGTGAGCGCCACCACCACACTTCGGCCTGGTGACATCATCACGACCGGTACCCCGGCGGGTCCCGCAGTCGGGATGTCGTCACCGAAGTGGCTCACGCCCGGCGACGCCGTCCGTATCGAGATGACCGGACTCGGGTCCATGAAGACGTCCGTGGTGGACGAGTAGACGCGACGAAACTGTCTGGAGAAACAGTGGGTGGCCCCAAGCGAAGTGCGTCGACGACGCGGCCTACGCGCGAGCGCCTGACGTATGCTTGCGCGATGTCGAATCGCAGCAGCGCCGGTATTCAGGTCACTGAGCGGGCAGTCCGTACCCGGCGGGGCGCTGCCGAAGTCCAGCAGGCGATCACCGATGCTGTCGTCGCCGAACTGGCCGAGGTCGGGTTCGGGCGCCTTACCTTCGACAGCGTCGCCGAGCGTGCCGGCACCGGCAAAAGCCCACTGTACCGGCGGTGGCCTGACACGACGGCGCTGGTGATCGACGCGTTGGAGACGCTGGGGATGGATCCGGCCGGTTTTGCGAGGAGCGGCGTCCTGCGGAAGGACCTGATCGGGCTCACCCGTTACATGACCCGCACGCATCAAGGCGTCAAGGGTGCGGCATTCCGCAGCCTGCTGGGAGAAGCGCACCGCTACCCGGAGCTTCTCGACCGGTTCAAGGCCCAGGTCCTGGCCCCACTGTTCGACGCGCTGACCGAACTGCTGCGCGACGCAGCCAAGCGTGGCGAAGTGTCGTCGAAGCGTCTGACGCCCGTGGTCCTCGAGGTGTTGCACGCACTGGTCATCAAACGTCTGCTCTTGGAACCTCGCGACCTGACCACTAAGGACATCACCGAGATGGTCGACCAGGTACTCCTCCCTCTCGTCGTCGCATGAGACCGGCGCCTCCACAGAACCCGGGGCACATCACTCGCGGGTATGGTCGGGGAGAGATCGAGAAACCCTGACAGGAGAAGCGGTTGCGCACATCGCGGCAGATCCACGCGGTCGACTCGCACACCGAAGGCATGCCCACGCGCGTCGTGGTTGGCGGTGTCGGCGTGCTCCCGGGCGAAACGATGGCGCAGCGTCGTCTCCATTTCCTCGAGCACAGGAACGATCTCCGTACGTTCCTCATGTGCGAACCCCGTGGCCATGAAGCGATGTCCGGAGCGCTGCTGCAGCCACCGATCCACCCGGAAGCGGATTTCGGCGTCATCTACATGGACGTCGAAGGCGCCGTGCCGGTGTGCGGCCACGGCGCGATGGGCGTGGCGACGGTGCTCGTCGAGACGGGCATGGTCGAGGTACGCGAACCCGTCACCGTCGTCCGGCTCGACACTCCGTCCGGATTGGTCGTCGCCGAGGTGGAGGTGCGGGACGGGAGCGCGCTGCGGGTTTCGGTGAGCGGTGTGCCGTCTTTCCTGGCGGGTAAGGATCTCGAGATCGAGGTACCGGGGTTCGGCGATGTCACTTACGACCTCGCGTACGGCGGGAACTACAGCGCTATCCTCGACCTCGAGCAACTCGGCCTGCCGTTCACGCGCGATGCGGGCAGGCAGATCCTCGAGGCCGGTCTTGCTGTCGTCGCCGCGATCTCGGAGAAGCAGCCGCCCGTGCATCCGTTGGGGGAACCCGCCGCCTTCCGCCACGCGCACCTGGTCGCCCCCGGCGCGACAGGTCTGCATTCCCGGCACGCCATGGTGATCAGCCCGGGCTGGTTCGACCGTTCCCCGTGTGGCACCGGCACGGCGGCGCGGATGGCGCAGCTGCACGCCCGCGGCTCGCTTCGGCTGGAGACCGATTTCGTCAACGAATCGTTCTTCGGCAGCAAGTTCACCGGCCGCCTCCTGGCGGAGACCTCCGTTGGCGACGTCAGCGCCGTGGTGCCGCGGATCTCGGGGCGCGCGTGGGTGACGGGGACGGCGCAGTACAGCCTGGACCCGGGAGACGCGTTCCCGGTCGGGTTCCTCTGAGTGGCTCGCGGCCGTCCCTCGCCACTGCTGGTCGTATCGGGTCAGTCGGCCCAGTTCGTGGAGTGGCTGAGGCCCAGCTCGATGTCGGCGGCCGCTTCCTGCACCAGGGGGACCAGCGCGCGCATGTCTTCGACGGACTTCCGGCCGATGTGCGTCGAGAGGTTGATCGCGGCACGCGCGCGCCCCATCCGGTCGCGTACGGGGACGGCGATGGCGACCAGGCCTTCTTCCAGCTCTTGGTTGACCAGCGCATAACCCTCTTCGCGCACCTTCTTGAGCTCGGCGCGGAAGGCGTTGTGGTCGGTGATGGTGCGGGGGAGCACCGGGGTCAGCTCATAGGTACGCAGGTAGGTTTCGAGGTCGGCCGTCGGCAGGTTCGCCAGCAGGACGCGCCCCATCGCGGTCGCGTAGGCCGGGCGGCGGGCGCCGACGTTGACCGAGATCGTCATCATCGCGGAACCGGGAACCCGGACGACGTAGACGATGTCGCCGCGGTCGAGGATCGAGCCCTCGCTCGCCTCCGCCGTGTCGCCGACGAGTTTTTCCAGCCGTGGCAACGCGATGTCGGGGAACGACAGCGCGGAGAGGTACGAGTAGCCGAGCTCCAGGGTCTTCGGGGTGAGCTGGAAGCGGTTGTTCTTGCCGTACACGTAACCCAGTTCGGTCAGCGTCAGCAGGAACCGCCGTACCGCGGCGCGGGTCAGCCCCGAGACGTGCGCGATCTCCGAAACCGTCATCGACGGCCGCTCGGCGTTGAACACGCGGATGATCGCCAGGCCTCGCTCCAGGGATTGGACGAAGTCGCGGGAACGTCCGGCAGACCGGTCGTCGAGTTCGGGATCATCGGACGGTGGGGCGGAAACCACGAAACGACCTCCTAGGGAGCGGGACCGGAAACTATCTGAGGTAAGAGGCGCCGTTGACGTCCAGCGTGGCCCCGGTGAGGCTGGGGCAGGCATCGGTGGCGAGGAAGGCGATGAGGGCCGCGATCTCGTCGGCTTCGACCAGGCGCCCCATCGCCAGGCCGTCCGCGACGGCTTGCCGCGCCGCTTCGTCCTGCCCGGCGATCGCCATCCCGGCGTTGACGACTCCAGGAGCCAGCACGTAAACCCGAAGCCCCTCCTTCGCGAAGTTGCGAGCGAACGTCTGCGCGAGGTTGCGGAGCGCGGCCTTTGACGCCGCATAGGACGTGAGATCCCGTATCCGCGATCCCTGCTCCGCCGCCCAGCTCGACAGCACGACGATCGTGCCCGACCCACGCGCGACAAAGTAGCGTACCGCTTCGCGCATCAGGGCACCCGCCCCGATCACGTTCACCTGCAGGGCTTCCTGCCATCCCGCGTCCCAGTCCTCGTCCGGTCCGTCGATGGGCGTGTCCGGGATGACCGCGGCGTTCAGCACGAGCACGTCCACCGCGCCCCATTCGACAGCCGAGCGCCAGAGCTCCCGCGCGCCCGCCGGGGTGCCGAGGTCGGCCTGCAGGACCAGCTTCTGCTTGTCCGGCAAGGCTTCGACGGCGTTTTCGGCACCGTCACGCTGGTTGCGGTACTGCGCGATGATGGTCGCGTTCGACGCCGCGAGGGCCCGCGCTGTCACCGCGCCGATACCGCGTGAGGCACCGGTAAGCAGGACCGTGCGTCCGGCGAGGGCGTTCTGATCTAGATACATCTGGCTCATAAGACACCCCCTAGTGGATTCCGCCGTCGACATTGATCAACTGGCCGGTGATGCCCGAAGACAGGTCGCTGGTGAGAAAGGCGATCGTGTCGGCGACTTCGGCCGCCGTCGCGATCCGGCCGAGCGAGGTCGCGCGGGCCGCTTGTTCGAGGGCGTTGTCCACGGGCAGGCCGGTGACGTCCAGCCGCGACGCCATCCGCGTGCGCAATGCTTCGGTCGCGATCGGGCCGGGCGCCACGGCGTTGACCCGGACCCCGCCGGGACCGAGCGCGAGCGCCGCCGAGCGGACGATGCCGAGTGCCGCGTGCTTGCTGGCCGCGTAGGACAGGATGTTCGGGTCGCCCCGCCACGAGTTCAGCGAGGCGACGACCGTGATCGTCGAGCCCACCCCGAGCGTGCCGGAGGTGTGCTTGACCGTGTTGGCCACCCCGCGAGCGTTGATGGCGAGCACGCGGTCGAAGTCGTCGAGGTCCATCTCTCCGGGGTGTTGCCAGGACGGCACGACCCCGGCGGCGGCCACGACGGCGTCGAGCCCGCCCAGCAGCCGTGCCGACTCGGCCACGGCCTCCCGCATCGAGGCTTCGTCGCGGACGTCGACCGGAAGTTCGTGCCACCCCTCGGGCTGCGTGCCGGTCAGCGCCAGATCGAGGACGACGCCATGGGCGCCCATCTCGGCGAAGCGCCGGGCGACGACGGCGCCGATCCCGTTCGCACCACCGGTGACGAGGACACGACGCCCGGTGAGCAGGGCCAGGGCGCTCATCGGTTGCTCGCGTCGCGCAGGATCGCGTGATCGCCGGCCGCGTCCCCGTCGAGCGGGTCGACGTCGACGATGATCTCGCCGACCCCGGCCTTGGCGAGGTCCCCGATGCGCTTCGCGACTTCCGCGGCCCGCCCGGTCGACTCGACGAGCCGCAGGACGATGTGCAGCTTCGCCGGATCACGCCCGGCGGCCGACGCCGCCTCGCGGATGACCGCGATGTCCGCGGCGAGCTGATCGGGATCGAGCGCGGGGACGGCCTGCTGCGCGAGCCAGCCGTCGGCGAGCCGTCCCGCGCGTTTCAACGCCACCGGGGAATGGCCGCCTATGTAAAGGGGTATTTGGTGGGCGGGTGCCGGAAAAACCATTGTGCCCCCGGGAAGTTCGTAATGTTTACCGGAATGTGCCGCGGGTTGGCCCGTCCAGCAGTCGCGCAACAGCCCGATCCACTCGACCATGCGCGCGCCGCGGGTCTCGAATGGAGTGTCCAGGGCTTCGAACTCCTCACGCAGCCAGCCGGCGCCGATCCCGAGCGCGACCCGGCCGCCCGACATCGCGTCCACAGTGGCCACCTGCTTGGCCAGCAAAACGGGATTACGCTGGGGAAGTACGAGCGAAGCCGTGCCGAGCCGAACTCGATCGGTGACAGCCGCAGCCGCCGCCAGCACGACCAGAGCCTCCAGATACGGCGTGTCCGTGGGCCACGTCGCCTTGCCGTCCGCCCCGAACGGGTACCACGATTCGATGACATTCGGCTGCACCACGTGGTCGCTGACCCATAGTGAATCGAAGCCCGCGCTTTCGAGGTGCTGCGCGCGGCGCGCCACGGTCGACGCGGGTACCGCGGTGCCGGTGTGCGGCAGTTTGACGCCGATGTGCATGTGACTGAACATAAGGACCGCATGACTGTGCGTCAAGCGCACGATTGACCGCATTGCGGATCACTGCACGTATTGCGTCCATCGGATCGGTGTGCGAGCATCGCTCAACTCGCTTTGACGGGTTGTTCCGTCAATGGCCGGGGCTGAGCTGGCAGCCAGGAGGTAGCCGAACACGATGGTCGACACCACTCGCAGACACGGAACGCTGATGGGCCTTGACCACATCGGCGTAGGCGTTTCGGACATGACAGCGTCGCTGGATTTCTACGCTGAGCTGGGCTTCACCGACGCCGCCTTCGACTACTCCGGCCCGCTGCCGGGGCTGTCCGCGGTGACCGGGCACGACGACACCGAAGCCAGGGTCGTCTTCCTCCGCACGGCCAACCCGACGGTGCTCGGCCGGGCCTCGCTCAAGCTGGTGCAGATCACGAACCGGGAACAATCCCCGGCGCCCGAGGGGCAGGCGTGGGGCGAGCCCGGGATCTGCGAGGTCTGCGTCCACGTCAACGGGCAAAGCGACTTCTACCGCTCACTCGTCGCGAACGGGCGCACCGGCCTGATGGAGCCCAACGAAGCCGATCTGCCGCCGTACGAGACACACTGTGGACTGTCCTATGTGGCCGACCCGGACGGCGGAAAGATCGAACTGATCGAGTGGTCCACACTCGAAGCCGGCTGGCCCGTCGAGCCCGGCCCGCAGGGGGTCAACCACGTCGCGTTCGGCGTAGCCGACATCGAGCGCACTCGCGACTTCTACCGGAACCTCGGCTTCACCGGGCAGCTGTTCGAATCCGACGGCTACTTCGAGCCGATGCACCCGTGGTTCCACCCGCGTACCCCGCCGCGCCAGCGGATGATGCTGCTCACCAGCCCGCACGGCGGCAATCTCGAACCGGTACAGCACTTCCCGCCCTCCCCGGACATGCGCGGCGGCTGGGGCCACTTCGGCACCTTCGAGTTCGCGATCGGCGCCCGGTGCATCGACAGCGCGCTCGAACACCTCGCCGAAAGTGGGATCGAGCTCGCCGGCGAACCGGCCACGATCGACCTTGGCGGCGGCGCGACCTGGCGCTACGCCTACTTCCGCGATCCCGACGATCTCTACGTCTGCGTGACGGAGGTCCGCGCATGAGCGGCCTCAACACCGGCGAACCCGTCTCCGACGAGGTTTCCGCGGCCAACCAGGCGGCGCCGGTCATCCAACTGCGCGGGCTTCGCAAGTCGTTCGGCGACCTCGAAGTCCTGCGCGGCATCGACCTCGACGTCGTCACCGGGCAGCACGTGGTGATCTTCGGGCCGTCGGGCTCCGGCAAGTCGACGATGCTGCGCAGCCTCAACATGCTCGAACAGCCCACCGCCGGCTCGCTCAAGGTCGACGGCGTCGAGTACGGCCCGGGCCTGCCCGACGAACCCGGCGTCCGCCGCGGCAAGGTGCTCGACCTGCGCCGCACCGTCGGCATGGTCTTCCAGCAGTTCAACCTGTTCCCGCACCTCACCGCGCTCGACAACGTGGCCTTGCCGCTGCGTTCGGTGCGGGGGCTCAAGGGCGCCGCGGCGCAGCTCAAGGCGGCCGAGGCGCTACGCCGGGTCGGGCTGCTGCAACGCGCCGCGCACTACCCGCAACAGCTGTCCGGCGGGCAGCAGCAGCGGGTCGCCATCGCCCGCGCCCTGGCCATGGACCCGAAGGTGATGCTCTTCGACGAGCCGACCTCCGCGCTGGACCCGGAACTGGTCGGCGAGGTGCTCAAGACGATGCGGGAAGTCGCGGAGACCGGGATGACCATGGTCGTCGTCACCCACGAACTGGGCTTCGCCAAAGAGATCGGAGACCTGAACGTGTTCATGGAGGACGGGCTCGTCGTCGAAAGCGGGCCGCGGGGATTCTTCGAAAACTGCGTGAGCCCCCGCGCCCGTGAATTCATCCTGGCGGTGCGCTGATGAACATCTCGAACTACGACTGGGGCCTCATCTGGGAGAACCACGGCGTCCTGCTGAACGGGCTGCTCGTCGCGCTCCAGGTCTCGGTCATCGCGCTGGTCATCTCGATCTTCGGCGGGCTCCTGCTCGCCGTGATGCGGCTTTCGAAGCCGCCGATCTCCTGGATCGCGGTCGCCTACATCAACGTCTTCCGCGGCGTGCCCGCGCTGGTGAGCGTCATCTGGGTGTACTTCGGGGTGGCGCTGCTGCTCGGCGTGAACTTCACCGTCTTCCAGGCCGGCGTCATCGCGTTGTCGTTGCTGTACAGCGCTTTCATGGCGGAGATCTTCCGCTCGGCACTGGGCGCGATCCCGCCGGGGCACCGTGAGGCCGGGCAGGCGCTCGGCATGCGGGGCACCCGGATCTTCTTCTCGGTGGTGCTGCCGCAGGCCATCAAGATCGCGCTGCCGAACCTCGGCAGCATGTTCATCGGGATGGTGAAGGACACCTCGACCTTCACGGTCATCGGCCTGCTCGAGGTCGTCCGGGTCACGCAGAACCTGGTCTCCCAATCGTTCCAGCCGTTCGTGCTCTACACCGCGGCCGCGGCGATCTACGTGCTCGCGGCGTTCGTCATCGACATCGTGTTCCGGCTCATCGAAGGCGCGTACGCCAGCCCGCCGCGAGGAGCGATTTCCAGGGTCTTGCGTTCCCGCAAGCGGCAGCGCATCCAGCAGCTCATGGCGGAGGTCGGCCCATGACCATCCGCATGACCTCCACCACCACCCAGCACCTTTTCCGCGCGAAGAGAGGAAAACCTGTGTCCAGGAGCGTGAAATCGAGGTCCGCCAGACGCACCGTCGTCGGCGTATGCCTGACCGCCGTCGTCGCCTTGGCGCTGACGGCCTGCGGCAGTAGTTCGTCCGACGCCTCGTCCGGCGGCCTCGGCGTGATGAACGCGGGGACGCTGACCGTCGGGATGAACCTGCAGTTCAAGCCCGAGATGTACCTCGACGAGGCCGGCAAGCCCGCCGGTTACGACGTCGACCTGCTCAACAAGCTCGCCACCGAGCTGGGCGTGAAGCTCGACATCCAGAACCTGGACTTCAACGGGCTCATCCCTGGCCTGCAGAGCAAGAAGTTCGACATGGTCTCGGTGGGCCTCACCGCGACCGACGCGCGCAAGCAGGTCATCGACTTCTCCCGCGGCTATGTCCCGTACACGAGCGTGCTCGCGGTGGGCCAGAACGACAACTCGCCAGCGACGGTCGAGACCTACAACGCCTCGGGCAAGATCATCACCGCGCTGCAGGGCTCGAGTGGCGAGCAGCTGGCGAAGTCGACCTTCCCGGCGGCGTCGGTCAAGAGCTTCAGCGAGCAGAACGCGGCCCTGCTGGAAGTGGCGACGGGACGCGCCAACGGCAGTGTGCTCGAGGACTACATCCTGGCCCAGTACCAGAAGGCCAACCCCAACCAGGTGAAGAAGGCGGCGCTGCCGAAGCCGCTCGACCTCTCCTACGGTTCGTGGGCCGTGCAGAAGGGCAACAGCACGCTGCAGCAGAAGCTGGACGCGTTCCTGTGCAAGGCGCAGAACGACGGTTCGCTCGGCCAGCTCTACAACAAGGACTTCGGGGTGGCGGACTTCCCGGCCATGCCGGCGGGTTGCTGAGTTGGCGGAGAACAACAGTACCGATCCCGTTGCCGAACCTGACGTGCTCGTGGTCGGCGGCGGCCCGGCGGGGATCTCCGCCGCCAGGGCCGCCGCCGGTGCGGGGCTGAAAGTCGTCCTCGCCGACGAACGCCCCACGCTCGGCGGTCAGATCTACAAACAGCCGGGGCCCGGCTTCACGGTCACGGACCCGGCCGCGATGGACCGCCAGTTCCGTTACGGCAGAACGCTGATCGAGTCCCTCGACGGCAGCGGTGTCGACGTGCGGCTGCGCACCGGCGTCGTGGCCGTCGAGGACGGGCACGCGGTACTCGTCACCGAGGGCGAACCCGCGCGGACCGTGTCGGCACAGCGGATGATTCTCGCGCCGGGCGCGCACGACAGGCCGGTCGCGTTCCCCGGCTGGACGCTGCCGGGCGTGATCACCGCGGGCGGGCTGCAGACGCTGGCGAAAACACAACGAGTGCTGCCGGGCAAGCGGGTGCTGTTCGCGGGCGCCGGGCCGGTCGCGCTGGCCTTCCCGGCGCAGCTGGCCCACTACGGCGCCAACATCGTCCTCGCGCTGGAAGCGGGACCGTCGCCACGGGCCGCCGACATCGTGAAGGTCGCCGGGGCGGCACGCGGGAACAGCGCACTCCTGCGCGACGCCGTGCGCTACCGGGCAGGCCTGCTGAAGCACCGGATTCCGTTGCGGTACGGGCGGATCGTCGTCCGCGCCGAGGGGGACGGGAAGGTCGAGCGGGTCGTGCACGCGGCCGTCGACGCGGACTGGCGCGTGGTGCCCGGCACCGAGCAGACCGTCGAGGTCGACGTGCTCTGCATCGGGTACGGCTTCGTCCCGTCGCTGGAGCTGATGCGCTTGACGGGCTGCGAGTTCGACTACCAGGAGAACCTCGGCGGGCACGTCGTCCACCGGGACGGCTGGCATCGCACCAGTGTCGAAGGCGTTTACGCGGCCGGTGACGGTGCCGGTGTCGAAGGGTCCTTCGTGGCCATCGACGAAGGCACCATCGCGGGCTTGGCGGCGGCGATGGACGCGGGCGTGATCAGCATCGAAGCCGCGGCCAGGTCGGCCGCGCCCGCCCGGCAACGGCTCGCTCGCCGCCGGGCGCTCAGCGCCGCGACCACGAGGATGTACCGCGTCGGGCCGGGGGTATTCGAACTGTCCACTGAGGACACGGTAATCTGCCGGTGCGAGGTGGTCCGGCAGCGTGACCTGGCGGCGGCGATCGAGTCCACGGAGGACATCAACGTCGTCAAGGCGTACACGCGGGCGGGAATGGGTCCGTGTCAGGGAAAGAACTGCCAGCGGCACATCTCTTCGCTCATCGCGCGGCGCCACGGCCGGGAGATCTCCGACATCGCACCGGCCACGCCCCGCATGCCGGTGCGGCCGGTGCCGATCAGCTCGATCGCCGACCATTCGATCGAAGGCCCCGGCCTGTTCGTCGCCGAGGAGACCGTGCTCGCCGAAGAGAAGGAGGTGACGCCGTGACGGCCCAGCAGTGGGTGCCCGCCGAGAGCGGGCGGGCGTCGCTTCCGCCGAGCACCGACGTCGTCGTCATCGGCGGCGGGATCGCCGGAGCGGCCATGGCGTACTACCTGGCCAAAGGCGGGGCCGAGGTCACGCTCATCGAGCGCGGCGAGCTCAACCGCGAAGCGTCCGGCACGAACGCGGGCAGCTTCCATCTGCAGCTCGCCATCCACCAGCTGTCCGGTCAGGGCAACGACGCCGACCGCGACCGGCTGCTGGCCGAAGCCAGGCTCAGCCTCGAAGCGTTCTCCGTCTGGCAGGAGCTCGGCAAGGAACTCGACGGCTCCCTGGACGTCCACCTGACCGGCGGCTGGATGGTCGCCGAAACCCCCGAGCAGCTGCAGATCCTGCACGACAAGCACGAGCTCGAAGAGCTCGCCGGGATCGAAACCGAAGTCGTCGTCGGCGACGAACTCCGCCGCCGCGCCCCGTACTTCGCGGACAACATCCTCGGCGCGACGTACTGCCCCGTGGAAGGGCACGCCAATCCACTGGTCGTCGCTCCGCTGTACGCGTTGCGCGCCACCGAACACGGCGCGGTCATTCGCACCCACGCCGACGTGCGCGCCATCGAAGTGCACGCGGCGATCGGTGCCCGGCGGTTCACCGTCCACACGGGAGCCGGGGCGATCGACGCGCATCGCGTCGTCGACTGCGGGGGAGCGTGGGCGGGTGAGCTGGCGAAGATGGTCGGCATCCGGCTGCCCGTGCGCAGTGAGGGCCTGCACGTCAACGTCACCGAGCCACGGCCGCCGATGTTCACCCCGATGATCCAGCACATCGGGCGCCGCCTCACCTTGAAGCAGACCGAGAACGACACGTTCATCATCGGTGGTGGCTGGCCCACGCCGACCGCTCCGCCTCCGAAGCGTTACCCGACGAGTTGGCACAGCGCCGCGGGAAACACCGCCGTCGCCGTGTCGGTGGTGCCGGGGCTCGCGGATGTCCGGGTCGTGCGGACCTGGTCCGGGGTGATCGTGTTCACCAACGACTTCTCGCCTGTCGTCGGCGAGTCGGTTCAGGTGCCGGGGTTCCACGCCTGCGTTTCGTCGACCGGATTCACCTTCAGCCCCTTGTTCGCCCGGCAGCTCGCCGAGCAGATGCTCTCACCGGCGGCCGCTTCCCCGTTCCCGCAACGGTATTCGCTGGACCGGGTCCCCGCCGCACCTGTCTATTGACCGAACCAGTCCGAATGGAGAAGAGATGAACCGCGACGACGTCGACTGGCAGGGTTACTTCCCCGCCTTTGTCACCCCGTTCACCGAGACGGGCGAGCTCGACCTCGACACCCTGCGCGCGCTGGTGGACCATTACGTGGCCGAAGGCATGCACGGCATCGTGGTCAACGGCACCTGCGGTGAATGGTTCTCCCAGGAGCCGGACGAGCGCCGCGCGGTCGCGGAGACCGCCGTCAAGCAGGCCGCCGGGCGGATGCGCGTCCTCGTCGGCTGCACCGCGTACACCGCGAAGGAGACCGCGGGCTTCGCACGGCACGCCCTCGCCGCCGGAGCCGACGGCGTGCTGGCGTCCCCGCCGCCGTACGCGAAGCTGTTCCCCGACGAGGTGATCGCGTTCTACGAGGACATCAACGCCGCGATCGACGGCCCGCTCGCGGTCTACAACTGGCCGCACGGCAGCGGTGTCGACATCGGCCCGGAGCTGGCCGACAAGCTCGCCGACATCGGCCAGATCGTGGCCATCAAGGACAGCACCCCCGACGCGGACCAGTTCTTCGAGACCTCACGCCGGGTGCGTGACCGCGTGCGGGTCTTCGGCCCGTACATGACGGCGCGAGGCATCGACGTCCTGCGCACCGAAGGCGGGGACGGCACGGTCGGCGGCGGTTCGCTGCACGGAAGCCCGGACCCGCGGTTCTGGGAGTCCGTGTGGCGTGGGGAGTTCGAGGCCCCGGCGGCGCACGCGGAGGCGGGGGACAGGCTCTTCCCGAAGCTCTGGCTGCCAGGCGGCTGGGCGGGCAAGTTCGGCGCGTACCAGAGCCAGTTGAAGGTCCTCATGAAGATGCTCGGCCAGCCCGCCGGGCATGTCCGGCGCCCGCGCCTGCCGGTCACCGACCCGGCGAGCCTCGAGACGATGCGCGGCGTGCTCGTGGAGGAGGGCCTGTTGCCGTTGGCGGCCAAGCCGTGACGATCAGGCGGCCCCGGCTCCCGGTGCCCCGTGGGCTCGAGCGTGGACCGGCGGTGACCATCACGGTCGACGGCCGGTCCACCTCGGCCTACGTCGGCGAGAGCGTCGCGGCGGCGTTGATGGCCGACGGGGATTTGTCGGCCCGGACGACTTCGGGCGGCGAACCGCGCGGGCTGTTCTGCGGCATGGGCGTGTGCTTCGACTGCCTGGTGATCGTCGACGGCGTGCCGGGCACACGTGCCTGTGTCACCTGGGTTCGCGAAGGAATGGACGTCTCGAGACAGGACGGCGCGGGCTACCGCCGGGGGACCGGTGACCCGGGCCATGCGCCCGCCGAGTGAACCGGGCGGGCGCATGGCTGATCGGTATACGGCCGGGGTCTCAGCCCAGCCCGTCGATGCAGAGGTACTTGATCTCGGTGAACTCGTCGATGCCGTGCCGCGAACCTTCGCGGCCCACACCGGATTCCTTCACCCCGCCGAACGGCGCGCCCTCGTAGGAGATCAGCCCGGTGTTCACCCCGACGACACCGAATTCGAGACCTTCGCCGACCCTCCACATGCGACCCAGGTCGGCGGTGAAGAAGTACGCGGCGAGCCCGAACGGGGTGTCGTTGGCGATCGAGACGGCTTCTTCCTCGGTCTCGAACTCGATGACGGCGGCCACCGGGCCGAACGTCTCTTCGTTCGCCACCAGCATGTCCCGCTTCACGCCGGTGAGCAGGGTCGGCTCGAAGTAGGTGTACCCGAGCGGATGCCTGTTGCCACCGCTGAGCACGGTCGCGCCGCCTTCGACGGCGTCGCTGATGTGGCGTTGAACCTTCTCGACGGCGGCCTCCGAGATCAGCGGGCCCTGCTCGGAACCGTCGTCGAACCCATTGCCGACCTTCAGCGCCTCGACGGCCACCTGGAGCCGCTCGACGAACGCGTCGTGGATACCGGACTGCACGAGGATCCTGTTGGCGCACACGCAGGTCTGCCCGGCGTTGCGGAATTTCGACGCCATCGCCCCGGTGACAGCGGCGTCCAGGTCGGCGTCGTCGAACACGATGAGCGGCGCGTTGCCGCCCAGTTCGAGCGCGACCTTCTTGACCGTGCGCGCGCTCTGCGCCATCAGCAGCTTGCCGACCTCGGTGGAGCCGGTGAAGCTCAGCGCCCGCACCGACGCGTGCGAAGTCAGGATCTCGCCGATCATCACCGGCGGGCCGGGCACGACGCTCAGCACACCGTTCGGGATTCCCGCCCTGGCACCGAGTTCCGCGAGCGCGGTGGCAGAAAGCGGGGTCTCCTCGGCGGGCTTGATGATCATCGGGCAGCCCGCCGCGAGCGCCGGGCCCGCCTTGCGCAGGATCATCGCCGACGGGAAGTTCCACGGCGTGATCGCCGCGGTCACCCCCACCGGCTGGCGCAGGGTGAGCAGGCGTCGTCCGTCCACATTGGACGGGATCACGTCGCCGTAGGTGCGCTTGCACTCCTCGGCGTACCACTCGACGAATCCGGCACCGTAAAGGATTTCCCCGCGCGCCTCGGCGAACGGCTTGCCCTGCTCGGCGGTCAGGATCGTCGCCAGGTCGTCGGCGTTCTCGACGATCAGGTCGTACCACCGGCGCATCACGCGCGCGCGGGCCGTGGCCGTCATGCGGCCCCAAGCGGGTGCCGCCGCGTCGGCGGCCGAGATCGCGTTGAGGACGTCGTCGGCGGTCGCGCTCGCCATGCGCGCGATGACGGCGCCGGTGGCGGGGTCGGTGACCTCGGTCCGCTCCCCGCCGGCGCCGGGCGCCCAGACGCCGTCGATGAACAGGTCCTCGCGCAGCAGATCGCCGTCGCGCAGCTGGGAGCGGTCGAACTTCGAATCCACGGCGGCTGCCTCCACAGGTTGAAGAATTCCCCAGAAAGGGGACGAATGACGCGAAATGAGAGTCGATGCGGGACCTTGATGGCCGCGATGCGCCCAATAGTACGTCAGGCGGCCATTTCTTGCTACATTGACGACGCGGCCACCGCGGTCGCCGTTCCCCTAACCGATCACGACGGATGTGTAGGCCTATGACCATCGAGGACATCGACAAAGAGTTCGTCTTCCACCCCTTCACGCATCTTCGTGAGCATGAGAAGAACGGCCCGCTGACCATCGTCGAAGGGCACGGCACGACGCTGACCGATACCCGGGGCAAGACCTACCTCGACGCGCTCGCGGGGCTGTGGTGCGTCAACATCGGTTACGGCAGCACGGAAATGGCCGAGACGCTGCGTGCGCAGACCGAGCGGCTGTCCTACTACCACACGTTCGCCTCGATGGGGAACGAGCCGGTGGCGCGGCTGGCCCAGCGGCTGGTGGGGATGGCGCCCGGCACGATGTCGAAGGTCTTCTTCGGCAACAGCGGGTCCGACGCGAACGACACCCAGGTCAAGCTCGTCTGGTACTACAACAACGTCCTGGGCCGTCCCGAGAAGAAGAAGATCATCTCGCGCGACCGCGGCTACCACGGCGTGACGGTGATGTCCGGCAGCCTGTGTGGTCTCCCCGGCATGCACGGCGGGTTCGACCTGCCGCTGCCGATGGTGCGCTTCGTGCGCGCTCCGCACCGGCTGTGGGAGCAGAAGCCCGGTCAGAGCGATGAAGAATTCGTGCGCGGCCTTGCCGGAGATCTCGAACAGCTGATTCTCACCGAGGGCCCGGAGACCGTCGCCGCGTTCATTGCCGAGCCCGTCCAGGCGGCGGGCGGGGTGATCGTGCCGCCGGAGTCCTACTTTCCCGCGATCCAGGAAGTGCTGCGGCGCTACGACATCCTGCTGATCGCCGACGAGGTCGTCTGCGGGTTCGGCCGTACCGGCGAGAACTTCGGCTCGCAGGTCTTCGGCATGGAGCCCGACCTCATGACCGTCGCGAAGGGCATCACCTCGGCGTACATGCCGCTGTCGGCGTGCCTGGTCTCGGAAGCGGTCTGGGAGGTGATCGCCGGCGGGTCGGAGAAGTACGGCGTCTTCAGCCACGGTTACACCTACTCGGCGCACCCGCTCGCGGCGGCCGCCGCGATGACGAACCTGGACATCATCGAGCGCGACGGCCTGGTGGCACAGGCGAAAGCCCGCGGCGACCACCTCGCCGAACGGCTGCGCGCGGAATTCGGCGGTCACCCGCTGGTGGGTGAAGTGCGCGGCTACGGCCTGCTCGGCGCGGTCGAGTTCGTCGAGTCGAAGGACCCGCTGAAGGCGTTCGACCCGACGAACAAGGTGTCGGCCGCGGTCGTGCAGCGCAGCCGGGAGCTCGGCGTGATCACCCGGGCGCTGCCCGCCTCCGACACGATCTCGTTCTCACCGCCGTTCGTCGTCACCGAAGCCGAGATCGACGAGATGGCGGCCGTCACGAGGCAAGCACTGGACGACGTGGCGGCCCGGCTGAGGCTCCTGCCGTGACCTCGCGCGTCGGTGTCGTCGTCAACCCGATCGCCGGTATGGGCGGCCGGGTCGGACTGCACGGCACCGACGGGCCCGCGCTGGACGCGGCGGTGCACCGGGGAGCCGATGCCGTCGCGCCGCATCGCGCCCGGCGCGCGTTGAACCGGCTGCACGCCCTCGCCCCGGAACTGCCGATCCTCACCGTCGGCGGCCCAATGGGCACCGACCACCTGACCGGTCCCGGATGGACAGTGGAGACGTTGTCCCGTAATGGTCCCGGGCCTACAACGGCGGCGGACACCCGCGACGCGGTGCAGGCGATGGTAACGGCCGGGGTCGACCTCGTGTTGTTCGTCGGCGGGGACGGCACCGCGCGCGATGTCGTCGACGTGGCGGGGATCGGCGTGCCCGTGCTCGGCGTGCCCTCGGGGGTGAAGATGCACTCCGGGGTCTTCGCGACCGGGCCCGAGGTCGCCGGCGAGACCGCAGCCCGGTTCGCCGCGGATCCCGCCCGCACAGGGGTTGCCGAAGCGGAGGTTGTGGACCTCAGCGAAGGCGGCTCGCCCCGAATGCTGGGTATCGCCAGGGTGCCCAACATCGGTGGCTCGCTGCAGCGCGCCAAAGCGGTGACCGCGCGGACCGACGACGCGGATCTCGTCGCGCTGGGCCGTGAGGTCGCGGGGGAGATGGACCTGGGGACGCTGTACCTGCTCGGGCCGGGCACCACCGTTGCCCACGTCAACACCGCGCTCGGGCTCGCCGCGTCACCACTCGGCGTCGACGTCGTCCTGAATGGACAGTTGCTCGCGGCGGACGCGAGCGAGACTGAGCTGCTGGCGTTGCTGCGGCGGCATCCGGTGGCGAAACTCGTGCTCGGGGTCGTCGGCGGGCAGGGTTTCCTGCTGGGGCGAGGAAATCAGCAGATCAGCGCAGCGGTACTTGACGCTGTCGGCACGGACGACGTTGAAATCCTCGCCGCCAACGGCAAAGTCGCCGCCCTCAGCCCGCCGGTACTGCGGGTCGACGTCGGCGACGAGCACGCGACAGCCCCGATCACCGGCTACCGCAAGGTCCGGACCGGCCGTGGCCGCAGCACCGTTTTACGCATAGTGACCAGCTAGAAGGGAACCGTCAGCGTGGCACATCCGTACATGCCGAACTCCACACCGGACACGAAGAGCGCGATGATGCGGGCCGTCGGCATCACCGGCGTCGACGAGCTGTTCGAGCAGATCCCCGCCGACCACCTCCTGGCGACGCCCATCGCGCTGGGCGCGGGCATCCGCGCGGAGTCGACGTTGCAGCGGCACGTGCGCAAACTGCTCGACCGCAACGAAAGCTGCGCCGAGAACCTGAACTTCCTGGGCGCGGGCTGCTGGCAGCACCACGTTCCGGCGGTCTGCGACGAGATCGGGTCACGCAGTGAGTTCCTGACGCCGGTGTGGGGCACGCCGTCGTCGGACCACGGCCGCAACCAGGCGTGGTTCGAGTACGCCTCGCAGCTCGGCGAGCTGGTCGGGATGGAGTTCGTCGGGCTGCCGGTCTACAGCTGGGGCGCGGCCGCGGGGCACGCGCTGCGGATGGCCGCCCGGATCACCGACCGGCACGAGGTGCTGGTGCCGGGCCCACTCGACCCCGAACGGCTCGCCGTCATCAAGACCTATTGCGGGCCCAGCGAGGTCAACCACCCGATCACCGTGGTCACCGTTCGCCACGACCCGGCGACCGGGAAACTGGACCAGGCGGACCTCGAAGCCAAGCTGAGTGACGCGACCGCCGCGGTGTACCTCGAGACACCGAACTATCTCGGTGTCATCGAGGCCGGCGCGGCGGCCATCGCCGAACTCGCGCACGGCCACGGCGCCGAGATGGTCGTCGGTGTCGACCCGATCTCGCTGGGCGTGCTGCTGCCGCCGTCGGAGTACGGCGCGGACATCGTGGTCGGCACGACCCAGCCGCTCGGGGTGCACATGAACGCGGGCGGCGGCGTCGGCGGGTTCATCGCGACGCGCGACGAAGAGCGTTACGCGCGTGAGTATCCGACGCTGCAGGTCAGCCTGGCCGACACGATCGTCCCTGGCGAGCGCGCTTTCGGCATGACGTTGTTCCACCAGAGTTCCTACGGGTCAAGGGAAGACGGCAACGACTGGACCGGGAACTCGGTCTACCTGTGGACAGTGGTGAACGCCGTCTACATGGCACTGATGGGGCCGCGGGGGTTCGCCGAGATCGGCGAGACGATCGTGCGCAACAGCGCGTACGCCGCCCGGCGCGTCGAGGGGATTCCGGGGGTGCGGGTGCGCTGGCCGTCGGGATTCTTCAAGGAGTTCGTCGTGGACTTCTCCGAGACGGGCAAGACCGTCGCACAGATCAACGAAACCCTGCGGGGCAAGGCGATTTTCGGTGGCAAGGACCTGTCGGCCGACTTCCCGGAGCTCGGCCAGGCCGCGCTCTACTGCGTCACCGAAATCCACACCGAATCCGATATCACCGCGCTGGTCGGCGCGCTCACCGAGGCGGTCACCGTATGAGCCAGGGTACGAACCTTCGTCGCTATCACGCGGCCGTCTGGGACGAGCCGCTGATCATGGAGCAGGGCGCGCCCGGCCGCCGCGGTACCGTCCCGCCCGCGCCGATCGAGGGCTCGGGGATCGACGACCTGATCCCGGCGGCCATGCGCCGCAAGACACCGCCGGTATTGCCGGAGGCGGCCGAGCCGGACACCCTGCGCCATTACCTGCACCTCTCGCAGCAGACGATGGGGATGGTCGGGATCAGCCTGTTCGGCACCTGCACGATGAAGTACAACCCCCGGGTCAACGAGCGGCTCGCGGCGCGCGACCAGGTCGCCGAGATCCACCCGCACCAGGACGACAGCACGGTGCAGGGGCTGCTCGAAGTCGTCCACGAGTTCGACCTGATGCTGCGCGACCTGTCCGGAATGGACAGGTTCGTCTTCCAAGCCGGTGGCGGGGCCGCGGCCGCCTACATCCACGCGTGCGTCACCCGCGCCTACCACGAGTCGCGGGGTGAACTGGCGCAGCGGCGCGACGTCATCACCACCGCGCAGGCCCATCCGTGCAACCCGGCCACCGCGGCCGCGGCGGGGTTCAACGTGATCACGCTGCCCGTCGAGGAGGACGGCTACCCGTCGCTCGACGCGCTGCGGGCCGTCGTCGGCGAGCGCACCGCGTCGCTGATGATCAACAACCCGGACGACATGGGCATCTACAACCCGAACATCAAGCAGTGGGTCGACATCGTGCACGAAGCCGGTGGCCTGTGCTTCTACGACCACGCCAACTTCAACGGCGTGATGGGCCGCATCCGCGCGGCCGAACTGGGCTTCGACGCCTGCATGTTCATGCTGCACAAGACTTTCGGCGTACCGAAGGGCGGCGGCGGCCCGGCCGTCGGGGCCTACGGGTGCACTGCCGAACTCGAGCCCTTCCTGCCCGGGCCGCTCGTGGTGAAGACGGACTCAGGCTACGAGCGTCGCGAGAACGAAGCGGGCGTCGGGCGGGTGCGGGAGTTCCTCGGGAACCTGCCGCAGGTCGTCAAGGCGTACTCGTGGCTGCTCGCGATGGGCGGCGACGGAATCCGTGAGGCGGCCGATATTTCGGTGCTGGCCAACAACTACATGGAGTCCCGCCTGCTGGCGATCCCCGGGATCACGAAGTCGTTCGGCCACCTCACCCTGCGGCGCCTGGAGATGACGCGGTTCAGCCTGGGGGAGTACACCGAGGAGACCGGCGTGACCGTCGTGGATGTCCAGAACCGCATGACCGACTTCGGCGTCGACGCGTTCTGGCTCAGCCACGAACCGTGGATCGTGCCGGAGCCGTTCACGCCCGAAGCGGGCGAGGCCTGGTCCATCGAGGACATCGACTACTGGATCGACGTACTCGAACACGTGCTGGGGGAGGGGCGGGCCGATCCGGCGATGGTCAAATCGGCCCCGCACAACCAGGTGGTGGCTCAGATCGACGGCTCGTCCCTCGACGACCCCGCCCGATGGGCCACTACCTGGCGCGCCTACCAGCGGAAGAACGCCTGATGAAGATCGCGGTCATCGGCGCGGGCAGTATCGGTGTGGCGTGGGCGATCGTGTTCGCCCGCGCGGGTCATGGCGTCGCGCTGTACGACGTCGACGCGGACCGCGCCGCCGCCGCGTTCGGCGAGATCGGGCGCCGGCTGCTCCGGCTCGACGAGCACGACCTGGTCGGGGACGAGGTCACCGCGGTGCTGGGCCGGGTGACCGCCGCGGCGAGCCTGGACGACGCGCTGGAATCCGCCGTCTACGTCCAGGAGTGCGTGATCGAGTCGGTCGAGGTCAAGCGGAGCCTGTTCGCCGAACTCGACCGGCTCGCCGCGCCCGAAGCCGTCCTCGCGAGCTCGACGTCGATGATCCCGTGCTCGCGGTTCGCCGCCGACCTGCCGGGCCGGGCGCGCTGCCTGGTCGTCCACCCGGGAAACCCGCCGTACCTGCTGCCGATCGCCGAACTCGCCCCCGCGCCCTTCACCGACTCGGAAATCGTCGACCGCGCCAGGGAGTTGCTGACCGCGTCGGGCATGGTGCCCGTGTTGGTGGGCAAGGAAAACGAAGGCTTCATCTTCAACCGGCTGCAGGGAGCGCTGCTGCGTGAGGCTTACTGCCTCGTGCGCGACGGCATCGCGTCACCGCAGGATGTCGACCTCGTCGTCAGCAACGGACTCGGCCGCCGCTGGGCCGTCCTCGGCCCCTTCGCGACCGCCGAACTGAACACCCGCGGCGGCATCGAACGGCACGCCGAGGTGATGGGCCCCGCCTACGCCCGCATGGGCGCCGAACGCGGCCAGCACGACCCCTGGCCCCCGGACCTCGTCGCCCGGGTCGTCGCCGCCATCCACGAAGCCCTGCCCCCCGAGGACTGGGCCGAGCACGTCGACCAACGCGACCTTGCCCTCATGAAGCTGGAGCGGGCCCGGCGATCTCCTGCCTGAGGCACTGCGTGAACGGAACTGGCCTGGCGAAACACGGGTGGCTACCTCACAGTCGCATGCAAGATCGAGGTTAACTCGAGGCCGCACGAGTAACACGCATCTGTTCTGGATGAAACGAGTTGGAAATATTTTAGCGGTCCACTTGCAATCGTCGAATCGTCGCGTTGCAGGAGGCAGCCGTGCCCGAGGTGTTCTTCCGTATTCGCTGGCCGGACAAAACGGTCGATCGATGCTACTCGCCCTCGACCGTTTTGGAGGATTACTTCGCGGTCGGTGACACCTACCCGGTGACCGAATTCGTCGACCGGAGCCGGCAAGCGTTGACGGCGGCTTCGGAACAGGTCCGCAACATCTACCGCTACGGCTGCTCGCAAGCGGCCGCGCAGCTGGCCGACATCGAGCGCGTCGCGGCGCGATTCACCGCCCAGGGTGCGACCGTCACAGTCGAGGGATTCGAGCGATGAGCGAACCCCCGCGAACTGTCCGCGACGACATCGTGGCCTACATCGAGGACTATGTGCTGGCCACGGGCCCGTACCAGGTGCCGCTCAAGCCGCGTATCGCCGGGCGCGTATCGGATGACGTGGCACAACTACACGACAACGCCGATGCGATAGTCGAGGGGATCAAGGCTTCGATCGACGCCTATATCGAAGCCGACGGCCTCGACGCACCCACAGAGAACCGCTACGTCCCGGTGTGGGAGCCCGGCGCCGGACAGTCCGAAGTGGACTTGGGTGCCGCGGGTGTGACGTCGGTCGTGTGGAGCGCGGGATTCGGCCGGGAGCATCGCTGGATCGAGGAGCCGGAGCGCGGCGTCGCCGGTTGCCCTGGGTTGTACTTCATCGGCTTGCCTTGGCAATACACCTGGAGGTCCGGACGATTCCGCGGCGCCGCCGGTGATGCCGAATACCTCGCCACCAACATAGTGTCCTCAGGCAGAGCCGGCACCCGCGAGGTGCATTGGATCGCCGGGACACCGGATAGCACGCTCCCCAGTGACGAATACTGGACGGCGCCGCGCGCGGTGGCTTGAGCGGTACCGGAAGCACCGTGATCCCGTTCACACATTAGCAACATTCGTAACGTTCTTTTGTTCTCGAAGAAATCGCTCCGAAACGACTAATGGATGGAATTGCCCTCATGGATGATTGGGGTATCTTCGACGCACATCGACATATCGGTGTCATGCCCGCATATCCATTTTATGGCGGACCGGCGGTGTGTCCTGACCTGGGCGCCAGGGCGACCATTTCTGAATTGATTTGCGCTTTGGATGCCGAGGGTCGGCGAACTCGTCGAGACGTACGGCGATCAGGTGGCAGTGCACCTCGTCCATTTCGGCGGCGGTATGAGCGGTCATATCAAGCTCGTCGGGCAGCGATTCGTCGATTGGATCGAGGCGGGCAAGCGGGTTTACATGGATTTATCGTGGGCGATCGGGCATGACCGTGTTCTGTTCGCCAACGACCAGTCTTGGGGAGATCGTGCCGGGGAATACGCCCGCCTGCGCGCCACCGTAGGCGACGGCGAACTTGGCGACCTGGCTTCCGGGCGCCTTCGAAAAGCTCTACAGGTAACACTGTAGTGAACAAAATATCCGAGAAAATCAAGGAGAGATCGCGTGTCCGAATTGACCGAGACGGAACAGCAGAGCCTCGCGGAAATCCCGCACCCTTCCCTTCCGGAAGGCTCGAACATTTATGGCGGAACCAAGGTTTTCCCGGACTACCAGGCAGGGCCGGGCCAGTCGTATTTCACGCTGGTGCACGGTATCGCGCACGAGTCCTCGGTGAGCTTCGTGGCGATCCTGCAGGCCACCCGCGCATTGCGCAAGGGGTTCGAGACGGCGATCTACTTCTACGGTCCCGGTTCGATGAACGCCATGGCCACACGAGGGTTTCCGACCACCGGAAACTCGGCGTTCCCGGGTGAGCACAACATCAACGACCAGTTGAAGACCTTCATCAAAGAAGGCGGCAAAGTCTTCTGCTGCCGGTTTGGTCTTTCGCTGCACGGACTTCGGGAGGAAGACCTCATCGAAGGCGTCATCCCGACGCATCCGCTCGACGTGCAGGATGCGCTGATCCACTACGCCAACAAGGGGGCGATCATCAACTCCACCTACATGTGGTAGCCGTCGCGGTGAATTCGCGTTCCCTCTCTCCGGGAGCGCAGGCTGCCGGCCGCCGACGGACCTGATCCGTCCAGCGGGGGCCGGCAGCCCGTGCCACCTAGCCGCAGTAAATCCTCAACCAGGCCCAGCGGTGTTCGAGTTGACTCCTCCGTCACCGCGGGGCATGTGCATTGGCCGCGACGTTTCCACTCTACCAGATTGTCGAGTTGGGCGGCCGCATCTAATCTCTTGCTACGAAAGGATGAACCAGTGCCGCCAATTACCGTAATCTTCGTCGTCTCCGGACTGGCTGTATGGCTCAATGGTCTCGCATTTCTCGGAATCGGCGCAAAAGGGGCGGACTACGGTCCTAACCCACTGAAGACTGTCGGCTGGGTCACTTTGCTGGCCGGCATCGTCGACGGCATCCAGGCCGCCGTGATCATTGTGAAGGCGCCCAGCGAGGTGGGAATTCCACTTGCCGGAATCGTCACGTTCTATTCGACTTTCTTCTTCGCTTTGGGCATTACCCTGATCAACGGTCTCGACCTCAAGCCGATCGGCAACCTGGCGATCGCGGTCGCGATCGTGCCGTTGTTCTGGTGGAAGTTCTTCGACGGCAGCTGGATGCTGCAGTCGATCCTGGTCGTTTGGCTGGTCGCCTTCCTCTCGGTGGCCGGCACGACTTACGGCAAACTGCCGGGCAAGGCACTCGGTGTGGTTCTCACCATCACTTCGCTTTATACGTTCCTCGCCCCCGCCGCGCTGCTTGCACTGGGTAAAACGATTCCTTAACCAAGAAAGTTCCGGTTGTCCGGGGGTGGGCGCAGCGCGGCGTCCGCCCCCGGACGTCCACTCGCTCGTGAAATCTCCCCGCAATATCACCAACTCAACCGTAGTCCGGATGTCACCGGCCAGAATTAATCGTCGTGTTCACTGAATTCATCATTTCAGGGAGTGGTCGTGCGCGTTGATGCAGATGAAAAGCTTGCAGCCAGGGTCGACCTGGCGATAAAGGGCGTGCGAGTGGACGCGCCGGTGCAGCGGAGCAAGGGCGCCGGGCCGAGCGACGACGGCCACCTTGTGGTCGACGGTGCCAACGCGACATTGCCGTTGAATCCGGACAGTCCTTACATCGTGCGCGATGGACGGGTGTTCAACGGCCGGATCGACCTCGGTCTCTCGGTGGAGCCTGTGGCGCGACCGAAATTCTACGATCTCAAGACCGCCGACGGCGTGCCGTACCAGCAGATCGCCTTGCTGCACGGACGTGACGTGCTGGCGACCACCGTCGTGCAGACCTGCATTCGTTATGTGGAAGACCAGCGCTGCCGATTCTGCACCATCGAGGAGTCGCTGCGGGCCGGGTCGACCGTCGCGGCGAAGACTCCCGCGCAATTGGCCGAGGTCGCCGAGGCGGCGGTGCGGCTGGACGGCGTCAGGCAGATGGTCATGACGACAGGTACCACCTCAGGACCGGACCGTGGCGCGCGGCACCTTGTGCGCTGTGTGCGCGCGGTGCTGGACGCCGTGCCTGGCCTGCCGATCCAGGTGCAGATCGAGCCGCCGGGCGAACTGTCGGTGCTCGCCGACCTGCATGCGGCCGGCGCGACTTCGATCGGCATCCACGTCGAATCCCTCGACGAGGAGGTTCGGCGCCGGTGGATGCCGGGCAAGTCCGCGGTGCCGATGAGCGAATACGAGGCCGCCTGGGATGAGGCCGTACGAATCTTCGGCCGGAACCGGGTATCGACTTACCTCCTCATCGGTCTCGGCGAGAAGCCGGATGAGCTGGTCGCGGGCGCGTCGCGGCTGATCGAACGTGGCGTGTACCCGTTCGTGGTCCCGATGCGCCCGATGCTCGGCACGCTCGCCCGGCGAGACGGCGTGCAGGCACCGTCAACGGAACTGGTGCGGGACGTCACCGAGCGGGTGGCAGCGTTGTTGCGCGCCGCGGAGATGAAGGGTGCCGACCAGGAGGCGGGCTGCGCGGCATGCGGCGCGTGTGGTGCGCTGAGCGCCGCGGGGGCGTGACCATGCACGACGTGCTGGCCATTCTCGGCGACCGGGTCAGCAACGCGCGGCAACCGGGGTTCCGGATAACAAGGGCCGACGACGCGCCGGCCATCGCCGCCTATCAGGCCTTACGCACCACGGTTTTCGTTGACGAGCAGGGCCTGTTCACCGGCCACGATCTCGACGAACACGACGCCGATCCGCGCACGGTGGTCCTCGTCGCGCGCGACCGCGACGGCACGGTGATCGGCGGCGTGCGGCTCGGGCCCGCCGACGATGGACCGGATCTGGGCTGGTGGCTCGGTGGCCGGCTGGTCGTGGCCAAGGCCAGCCGGGGTCGCGTCGGGCCCGCGCTGATCCGCGCGGCCTGTGCCTACGCGGAAAACGCCGGCGTGCTGCGATTCGAAGCCACCGTGCAGGTCACCAATGTCGCCCTGTTCACGGAACTGGGCTGGGATTCGGTGCGACCGGTGACCGTTGCGGACACGGCACACGAGTTGATGCGCTGGCCCATTGGCCGGATCGCGACGCTGGCGAAGGCCACCAAGAGCGACCTCGGCTCGCTACTCACCGGGTTGACCGGTGTGCCGGGTTTTGTCGGGGATGATGGTGTTCCGGTGCCGGGCAGCGACCTGGTGGCCGCCTGTGACGCGATCGTGCCGTCCATGGTGGAGCGCGACCCGGAGTGGGCCGGCTGGTGCTCGGTCCTGGTCAACGTCAACGATCTCGCCGCGATGGGCGCTGATCCGGTGGGGCTGCTGGACGCGGTCGGCGCGCGAGACAGGTCCTTCGCGACGCGGGTGTTCGCGGGGCTCCGGCGAGCCAGCGAGGCGTATGGGGTGCCGGTGCTGGGTGGGCACACCCAACTCGGTGTCCCCGCGGCGCTGTCTGTCACGGCCTTGGGCCGGACGGCGGAGCCGATTCCGGGCGGGGGTGGCCGGCCGGGGCATCAGGTGCGGCTGACGGCTGACCTTGGCGGGCAGTGGCGGCAGGGTTATGCCGGTCGGCAGTGGGACAGCACGACTTCCCGGCGCCGGCCGGAATTGCGGGCCATGCTGGGCGCCGTCGCGCAGGGCCGGCCTGCCGCGGCGAAGGACGTCTCGATGGCCGGGATCGCGGGAACACTGGGCATGCTCGCCGAGGCCAGCGGTTGTGGCGCCGAACTCGAACTGGCTCGGATACCGAGGCCGGGCGAGGCCAGTATGGGCGACTGGCTGACCTGTTTCCCCGGTTTCGCGATGCTGACCACCGGCGAACCGGGCGGGGCGCCGCTTCCGGCGGGCCCCGCGACGTCTGTCGATTGTGGACGGCTGGTCGGGGGACAGGGAGTCGTCTTGTGTTGGCCCGATGGGGAGCGGACGGAAGTTCTCGGCGGCGGTGTGACGGGATTGGGAACAGCATGAGCAAGATTCGACTGGCTGCCGTCGCGGCGCCATTTGACCGGGACTTGGCCGGCGATTTCGCTCGAATCGAGCGGATCATCGGGCAGGCACGAGCGGACGGCATCGGGTTACTGGCATTCCCGGAGGCCTGTTTGGGTGGGTATCTGGCCGACCTGGACGGTGACGCGGAAGGGCCGCCGCCGTTGCGGCTCGACAGCCCGGAGATCCTGCGGTTGAGCGCACTCGCGGGAGAAATGGTGGTGGTCGCGGGTTACTGCGAGGACGCCGGTGACAAGTTGTACAACAGTGCGGTGTGCGTCAATGGTGATGGAGTTCTGGGTAATCACCGGAAAGTGCATCAGCCTTTGTCGGAGGACGCCAGCTACGGCGCAGGCAGTTCCTTCGCGGCGTTCGACACACCGGTGGGCCGGGTGGGCATGATGATTTGCTACGACAAGGCGTTTCCCGAATCGGCGCGAATGCTGGCGCTGGACGGGGCGGAGATCGGGGTGTGTATTTCCGCGTGGCCGGGCAGTCGCACGAACTCGGCGGCCGATCTTGCCCAGGACCGGTGGAAACGCCGATTCGATTTGCTGGACCGGGCACGCGCATTGGAGAACCAGATTATCTGGGTGTCGGCGAACCACTCGGGCACGTTTGGTTCGCTGCGGTTCGTGGCCAGTGCCAAGGTGGTGGATCCCGGTGGCGACGTGGTCGCCGACACCGGAGTGGCCGAGGGGCTCGCGGTCGCGGAATTCGACGTCGCACAGGCGCTGGACACGGCGCGCAGATCGATGGGTCACCTGCGGGATCGGCGGCCGGAGGTCTACCCGGACTTTGGGAACGGCGAGAGGGAACTCGCCGTCACGACCTACTGACGCCGATGGGTCTCATCAGGATTGGTGCGGTCGCCGCGCACTTCAGCCGTGATCTCGACTTCGACGTGCAGCGCGTCGGGACGCTCATCGAGCACGCGCGCGGCTCCGGAGTCGGGCTGCTGGTGTTGCCGGACGCGGCACTCGGCGGCTACCTCGCCGACCTGCGCAACCCCGCCCCTGACGCCCTGCCGCCGGCGTTGGCGCGGGAAAGCCCCTACCTGAAGCAGATCGCCGAGTTCGCGGCGGAAATGGTGGTGTGCTTCGGGTTCTGTGAGGCCGAAGGGGACATCCGGTACAACGCGGCCGTCTGCGTGACCGGCGACGGCGTGCTCGGGTGGCATCGGAAGGTACACCAGCCTGCCGGCGAATCCGTGGCCTACACGCCGGGCGACCGGTTCGCGGCCTTCGATACCCCGGTGGGCCGGGTCGGGATGCTGATCGACTACGACAAGACATTCCCGGAGTCGGCGAGAACGCTCGCGGTGGATGGGGCGGAGATCCTCGCGTGCCTTTCGGCGTGGCCCACCAGCATCACCAACCGGGCGCCACGGATGGCGCAGGACCGGCAGTCGCGGTTGTTCGACCTTTACGACCAGGCCAGAGCCGCCGAGAACCAGCTCGTGCTGGCGTCGTCGAACCAGACCGGCGCGATGGGTGGCATGCGCTTCCTCGGGCAGGCCAAGGTCGTCGGCCCCGGCGGAGACATCCTCGCCCGCACCTGGAGCAAAGCCGGGATCGCGGTAGCCGAACTGGATGTGCAGGCCGACATCACCACCGCGCGCCGGGTACTGAAGCACCTCGACGAGCGTAAGCCGACAGCCTACGCCCAATGAAGATCGCACTGCCCGGTTATTCGACGAAGCCGTGGAAGGCGAAGGCGCCGTGCACCACATCGGTCTCCGCCACGGTGGCCGCCGGGGTGTCGTAGTCGGGCTACTTGGCGTTTCGTGCCATGAAGGTGGTGGCGTCGTCCGATTCGGAGTCGATGAAGACGATGTCGTCCGGTCGCCTGCGCGGAACGTCGATGGAAAGAACGACGAATGGATGTTCGTCGATGCGGGGGAAACCGTGCACCTTCTGCCGTTCGAAGCACAGGAACACGCCCGGGCGCGCCTCGTACTCGTTCCCGTCGAGATGGAACAGGCCCTTGCCGCTCACAACGTAGAGGTACTCGTCGCAGTGGTTGTGATAGTGCAGGGGAAGGTCCCGGTAGATGCGGAATATCCGGGAGCTGGCCGACTCCTTGTCGGTGAAGTACTTGTCGGACAGCATCGTTTCCGCCGTCTCCGGCAGCGTGGCCATTTCTTGATGGATGTCGAATACGCTTTGCTTGTTGTCGCTTTCCATGGCGGTCGGTTTCCTTCCTCGGGGGAGCTGACCCTGGACGCAACGATGCCCTCGTTCAAGCGCATCGTCATCGCAGGCAGCGGGAGCGTTGTCCTTTATGGACCATTGGTCGGTGGCCGGCTTGCATGTCGCGGAGCGCGGTGCGGGTTTGTCCGGTGCTCAGCCGCCGGTCCGGGTCCTTGGCGAGGAGTCCCTCGATGACCGGGCGCAGGGGGCCCGCGCGCTGGAACGGCGCCGGTGCGTCTTCGACGACGGCGGTGAACGTGGCGTGCGGGGAGCCCCGGTCGAAGGGTGGTCTGCCCTCGACCGCTGCGAACAGTGTCGCGCCGAGCGAGAACAGATCGGACGCCGGCCCGAATTCACCGCCGTCCACCCGTTCCGGTGCGACGTATGCCGGGCTGCCGGCGAACGTGTCAGCCGCCGAGAGGGTGTCGTCAATGGCGCACGCGATACCGAAGTCGGTCAGGACCACCCGCTCGTCATCGCAGAGATGCACGTTGCCCGGCTTCACATCGAGGTGCACCACACCCGCCTGATGCGTCGCCTGCAGCACGTCGACAAGGCACAGGCCGATTCTTGTCACCTGGTCGACCGGCAGGGGCCCTGCCGCGTGCAGCGTCTCCCGCAGTGTCCGTCCCGACAGTGGCTCCATGACGATCCAGGGGCAGTGGTCCTCCTCGACGACATCGTGAATCTTGACGGCTCCGATGTGGTCGACGCGCGCGGCCGCCCGAGCCTCGCTGAGGGCGGCCGCCCAAGCTTCCCTACGCATCTGTGCCGAGCCCAACCCGTTCAGGAGGACCTGCTTGAGTGCGACAGACCGGTGCAGCACCTCGTCGTCGGCGAGCCAGACGCGACCCATGCCGCCTCGGCCCAGGACCGCCTTGAGGCGATACCGGCGTGCCACGAGGCGACCGGTCGGCTCGGTTACCGGTCCGTCGACGAGGCCGGCCGCGACAGTGGAATGCGGCTCGGCAGCTGCGCAAAGAGTCATGTTCATCTCTTCTTTCGCTTTCACAGAGCCGAATCGCCACCGGGCTGAGCGTCGTCTCACCGAGGAAACTTCGTTGCGAGAACAGCCTCGCGTAACTGTCTTGGCCTGGCGTCGTTGCCAACGGCCGTAGTGCCTTGTTGCTGACTGGAGTCCGCTGATTCCTGCTAGCGGGTAGTCGAGGTGCTCGTCCCCGCTAGTGCCCGTCGTGACTGGGGGCTGGCTGGAATTCGGCGTTATCGGCAAGCGGGTCGATCGGGAGAGCACGGCCGCACGATCGAATGGAAGGTGAGACTGGCCTATCGGCCGGTTCCGAGCGCGCTGGACGCCTCGGCCGTAAGGCCGATGAGCTGGTTCACGGCCTCTGCGATCAGGTACCCGATCTCCAGCTGGATCCATAGGCGGTGGAGCGCGCTCGACATGTCCGAAGTGGTCTGGAACCTTCTGATCGCCATGTCGAGGTCACGAAGCCAGCCGTCCAAGTACGGATCGGCCGCCAGGCGTTGCACCATCTCATTGATGTGGGCGGCGAGAGCTGGGGTGAGCCACGTCCCGCCGGTCTCCAGGAGTCGGCTTCGGACGGTGGAGTTGAGGAAGGACCAGTGTGCCGAAATCTCGGCCACCGCGGTAACAGCCTGCTTGCCCGGTCTGATGGCCGACTTGAAATCCGCCAACGCCGAGTCCAGCGTGCCGTCTGCCATCAACTCCCGCAATGCGCACAGGCTCTCCCTGTCCTGGGTGCTTTCCCACTGTCTGATCGTTTCTTGCGCCGCTCTCTCCACGTTCAGCAGTTCGGTCTCGGCGTTGCGCAGGTCGCTCAGCGGACCAGGGCACAGTCTCGGGGCAGTCGCGGCAAGATCGTCGACAACCGTGGCCGCCAGACGCCGTGCCGCTCGTGCCTCCACCGCTTCTGCCTGCGCCACTCCCAGCCGCTGAAGCACGATCAAAGCGAGCGGGATACCGAACATCGCCGCGGTCAACGACGAGAACACATTGGTGATGAACGGCTTGTTCGACCAGAACCCAGCCTGATCGCCCCACCAGCCCGCCGCGAGCAGGGCAATGCCGATACCCCACAACACCAGCCAGAGACCGCGTAAAGCGCCAGGAGTCTCGTTCCACACCCTGCGCATCAGTCACAACATCCCATCGCGCGACGCCGGAAGGCAGACGCTACGCCGCTTCGCCGGGTTTCCGAAGAGTTCCGTCAAGACCCGCTGAGGCTCGCCGTGTGGTGCGCCACAGTGGCACTCGCGCATTCCCGCTACCCGCAATCGGCGGTTACCGCTGGCGGGCAAGGCGGGCGGCGCGCAGTCCCAGGATTCCAGCCAGCCGGAATGGACAACGGGCGCCTGCCAGGCAGACCTGGCGCCGGCAAAACGGGACTCTTGGCAAGTTAGAGAAACGCGCTGACGGCGACAAGTCAGGGAGAAAATCATGAGCCTGCACTCCACCACTGCCTTTGTTCCCTCGCTCGAGGTGGGATGGGAACCCCGATCGAGGCATCGAGCGATGGTGTTCGCCGTGCTCACCGCCGTCATCGTGCTGGATCAGCTGACAAAATGGTGGGCTTGGCGGCACGCCTCGGTCGCGCATATCAATGACGGTGGCAACCCGCTTGTGGGAGCCACGGTCGGCGGGTGGTACGCCGATCCGCTGACCGGTGCGTTGCTCGATCTGCTGGACGTCGGATTGTTGAGCGTCGCCGTGGCTGTATTGATACGGCGGTGTCGCCCGGTCATGATTCTGATCACCGGAGCGCTCATGACCGGCGGGTGGATCAGCAACCTTGGTGATCGTCTCGGCATGCATTATCTGACCGCTCCCGGAAGTGTGCGTGGCGCGGTTGATTTCATTCATCTCGGCGCCGTCTACTACAACGTGGCGGACGTGTTCATTGCCGCCGGGACAGTTCTTTTCCTGCTGACCGCGGGTGTGGTGGCCATGAGCAGGTCTCACGTAACCGGCTCCGGGGCGCCGACGGCGACCTCCCGGCTTCGGGCCAAGGGATGGACGTCCGCGATCGCCGGCGCCGTCTGCGTCATCTCCGTCGTCGGGTTCGGCGCGGTGAACTACGGCGGAGTAACCGATTCGACCGCCACGGACAGGGCAGTCATCCATTCATCGGCCTGAGCGCCGGAGTTCACACCGTGCGAGAAACCGCACTTTCGGCCTGCGCGCAGATCTCGGCGGTGGTAAATGAACGACGGGGGTCGATAATGGCGTTCATGACAGTGGAGCCGCTATGCGGGTGATCCTGGCCGAAGACGACGTGCTGCTTCGGGAGGGCCTGGCCAGCCTGCTCGAACGCTCCGGTTTCGAGGTCGTCGGGCAGGTCGGTGACGGCACTCGACTGGTGGAGCTGGTGCGCGAGCTCGAGCCGGAGCTGGCGGTGGTCGACATCCGGATGCCGCCGACACACACCACCGAAGGGCTGGACGCGGCCAGGCAGATCCGCGAGGAGTTCCCCGGGGTCGCCATCCTGGTGCTGTCGGCCCATGTCGAGGTCGAGCACGCGATGGAGCTGCTGGCCAGCGGCCAGCGGATCGGCTACCTGCTCAAGAGCCGGATCACCGACGTCGAGGACTTCATCGAGACCCTTGAGCGGATCGCCAAGGGGGGCTCGGTGGTGGATCCCGCCCTGGTACGGGAGTTGGTGGCCGCCCGCAAGCGCGACGACCCGCTCGCCGTGCTCAGCGAGCGGGAGCAGGAGGTGCTGGCGCTGATGGCCGAGGGGCGCTCCAACGGCGGCATCGCACGCCGGCTGTGGGTCACCGAGGGGACCGTGGAGAAGCACGTGCGCCACATCCTGGCCAAGCTGAACCTCGGGGAGGCCGACGACGATCACCGCCGGGTACTCGCGGTGATCAGATTCCTCGAGGCCCGCTGACCGGACCGATAGCGTTCACCGCCCGAGCAGGATGGATTCCTTGCTCAGGGCGGTTTTGAGCATGAATCCTGCCGCCGGACTCGCCGGGATCAGTTCGGTGTAGTCCTCTTCGGCGCGGGATGGAGCCGTTGCGCCACCGATTGTGGCGCAGCTTGTGGCGGATGACATCAGGTACGGAATGACCACGCTGCAGACCAATCCGGCGGCCGGGCGTTGCAGCTAGCCGGTATGCGGAGTCGCCAGCTCTCCAGGAGCCCCGATTGGTGCTGGCGGCGATGAAACCCAAGCCTGCCGCGGCGAGGCTGGACATCAGAAACTCCGGACATCACAAGGAGAAACGAGCATGCGATACGTGAATCTCGGGCGGACTGGGCTCAAGGTCTCCGCCGTCTCATTCGGTACCTGGGCGTTCGGTGGCGAATGGGGCGCGGTCGACGCCGAAGAGGGCACCGCCGCGATCCACCGGGCGCTCGATCTCGGTATCAACCTGTTCGACACCGCGCAGGGCTACGGCTTCGGTGCCGCCGAGCGGCTGCTCGGACAAGCCCTATGGCAGCGGGCCCGGCGCGACGATGTCGTCATTGCCACCAAGGGTGGCTTGCGGATGGAAGGCGACACGCTGCTCCGTGACGCGAGTGCGAAGTGGCTGCGCGAGGGCGCCGAGGCGAGCCTGCGCGACCTCGGTACCGACTACATCGATCTCTACCAGATTCACTGGCCTGACCCGCGCACCCCGGCCGAGGAAACCGCCGAAGCGCTCGAACAGCTGGTCACCTCAGGCAAGATCCGCTATGTCGGCGTCTCCAACTACGACGTCGAGGAGATGGAAGCGCTCCGCAGTCTCGGGTGGCTGGAGACCCTGCAGCCGCCGTACCACATGTTCCACCGGTCCATAGAAGACGAGATCCTGCCTTACACCGCACAGCACGACATCGGCGTGCTCGTGTACGGACCGCTGGCCCACGGCTTGCTCAGCGGCCGCATGACGCCGGACACGACATTCACCGCCGATGACTGGCGTGGCAAGAGTCCGGACTTCACCGGCGAGACCTTCCAGCGGAACCTGCGGGTGGTGGAGCGGCTCAAGCAGTTCGTGCGGGAACGGGACGTCACGCTGCCCGGGTTGGCGGTCGCCTGGACGCTGGCCAATCCGGCGGTCGACGTCGCGATCGTCGGTGGCCGCCGACCGGATCAGCTCGATGGCACCGCGACGGCTGCCGACCCGCATCTCTCGCCGGCGGAGCTCGGCGAGATCAACACGATCCTCGCTGACGCGGTGCCCATGTGGGGACCGCACCCAGAAGGCATGTGACAGAAGGAGAATCATGGCAAAGCTGGCATTCCTCGGTTTGGGTCTGATGGGCACGCCGATGGCGACCCGGTTACTGGAGGCCGGCCACGATCTCACCGTCTGGAATCGCACGAGTGCCAAGGCCGGTCCTCTCGTGGACCAGGGCGCACGGGCGGCCGCGTCGCCCGCTGAGGCGGTCGACGGCGTCGATGCCGTCATCACGATGATGGCGAACCCGCAGGCGTTGGAGCAGGTGCTGTTCGGCGACAACGGTGTGGCCGGCGCCATCGGCTCCGGGCAATGGTTCATCGACATGTCCACCGTAGGCCCGCAGATGATCCACTCGGTCGTGCGGCGACTGCCGAACTCGTGCCACCTGATCGACGCCCCCGTGCGCGGAAGTGTCCCCGAGGCGACCACGGGCCGGCTCGCCATCTATGTCGGCGCGACGCCGGCAGACTTCGAGCAAGTCCAGCCGCTGCTCGCCACGCTCGGCACCCCGCACCACGTGGGCGGCCCAGGAGCGGGCGCGGCGACCAAAGTGGTTGTCAACCTGACGCTCGGCGTGGCGATGGCGGCGCTCGGTGAGGCGCTGGCGTTGGGCGACGCACTCGGGCTCGACGAAGGGACCCTGCTGGACATCCTGGCCGAGTCGCCGATCGGGCCCACGGTCCGGGCCAAGCGCGCGAACATCGAGTCCGGTACCTACCCGCCGAACTTCAAGCTGACGCTCGCGCTGAAGGACCTTCGTCTGGTCACCGACGAAGCCACGAAGGCCGGCGAGGACCTCAAACTCGCCGCGGCGACACGCACGTGGCTCGAGCAGGCGGCTGGCGAAGGGGCGAGCGAGCTCGACTTCTCGGCGGTGGTCGCGACGATCCTGGCATCCCGTCCGGCCTGACCGGCTTTCAGGAGGTTGTCATGGCTGTGGACTTACCGACCAGCCGCCGCAGGCTGGTGGCCGCCATGCTGGTACTCACGGTGGCCACCGGTCTGATCGACGCGGTGAGCTATCTCCGAATGGGGCACGTGTTCGTCGCCAACATGACCGGAAACGTCGTGTTCCTCGGCTTCGCCCTCCAGCCGGACTCCGGGCTGTCGCTTTTGGCCTCGGCAGTGGCGATCGGTGGGTTCCTTTGTGGAGCGGTAGGCGGCGGGCGAATCGCCGCACGCTTGGCAGGCCGGTCCCCAACGTGGCTGCGTACCGCCTTTGCCGTGCAGGCCGCCCTTCTCGTCGTGGTCGCCGCGCTTGGCGGGCTCGGTGTGTTGGCCTACGCCGGACACGGCGCGCTGGTCACCATCGCCGTGCTCGCCGCCGGCTTCGGCCTGCAGAACGCCACGGTGAGGCGCTTGGCCGTGCCTGACCTGACCACGACCGTGCTCACGCTTGGCCTTACCGGCCTGGCCGCGGACAGTCGCCTCGCCGGCGGCCCCGGAGCCCGCCCCCACCGACGGCTCGGCTCGGTACTGGCCATGCTGGCCGGCGCTGCCGCGGGCACCCTTCTTCTGCTGGTCGCCACCCCCACCGTGGTCATCGCCTCAGCCGCCGCCTTGGTCATCATTGCCACGACCCTGCTGACCGTGACATCCCGAGTCGTACAGGCAGGGAAGCGATAGCCTTCGTCCTGATCGAATCTTTGCTCGGGCGGCTCGCAGGGGCTCAGGACTGTCTGCCGGCGGACTGTTCGACCGGCAGCGACACCTGGATCACCGTGCCGTCACCGGCGAGGCTGGTGATGCCGATCGCCCCACCGAGGGCTTCGACCCGGTCTCGTAGCCCGGTCAGCCCCGATCCTCGCTCCGGGTCCGCCCCGCCGATGCCGTCGTCACGAACGGACAGCCGCAGTGTGGCGTCGTGCTGCTCGACGGTCACCTCCACATGGGACGCACCGGCATACTTGGTCGTGTTGGTGACCGCCTCGGAAACGACGTAGTACGCCGCCACCTCCACCGGCGGCGGATACCGGGAACCGGTGTCGACGCGCAGCTCTACCGGGACGGCGCTGCGCCGGACGAGCGCGCGCAGCCCCGGCCTGAGGCCACCCTCGGACAGGATCGCCGGATGCAGCCCTCGCGAGATCTCCCGCAACTCCTCCAGCGCCGAGGAAAGAGCGTCGATGGCGTGGCCGATGTCCGCCCGCAGCTCCGGCATGTTCTCGGGCACCGTGTCCTGGACCACGCGCAGATCGAGCGCCAGCGAGACGAGTCGTTGTTGCGCTCCATCGTGGAGGTCCCGCTCCAGCCGTCGCCGCGCTTCGTCCGCGGCGGCGACCACCCGCGCACGTGACGCGGCGAGCTGCGCGCGGCTGTCCGCGTTCTCGATGGCGGTGACGATCAGCTCGGTGAAGCTCGCGAGCTGGGACTCCGTGTCAGCCGGGAAGGGTTCGTCACGCCTCCTGGAGGCGGCGATCACGCCCCACAGGTGGCCGGCCACGACGATCGGGCAACCGACCGACGAGCGGATACCCAGTTCACGCGCCTCCTGGGCGATCGCGCCCGTGGCGTCGGCAAAGCTCTCGACCCGCACCGGACCGTCGCCGTGCCGGACGGCGCGGGCAATGCTCGGCCCGTCGAGGTCGAATCGCGTCCCCACCGCCAGCTGGGCCGGCACCCTGCTCCAGACAGCCACGCCGGTCACGGTCCCGTCTTCCTCGTACTGCTCCATGCGGGCCAGATCGGCACCGCAAAGCAGACCGACCTCGCACGTGACAGCCTCGAAGACCTCCGACGCCGGGACCGATCGCGCGACCATGGTCGCGACCCGCCGCAACGCCGCCTGTTCCTCGGACAGGCGAGCCGAGCGCAGCGCCGCCCGCCGCAGCCGGGCCGCGAGCTGCCCGACGACGACCGCCGTGATGAGGAAGATGACCAGCGCGACGAGGCTCCACGAGTCGGTGATCTCGAACGAATTGAGCGGAGAAACGAACACGCACGTGTAGGCCAGGGCGCTCAAGCACGCGATGACCACCGCCAGCCCGATCCCCCACACGATGGCCACCGGCATGACCACCAGCAGGTAGAGCATCAGCAGGCGCGGCGCGGGCACGTGCGGATCGAGGAGCGCGAGCACGCCGGTCACCGCCGCCACCGCGACCGCGCCCGCGAGCAGTCCGGACAGCCAGCGCGCGACGGGTGACCTCACCCGTCGCTGTGCTCTCTCGTCACCACCCACTTCGACCCCGATCGGATGTCGCCAGTGATGCGCACTCACGATACGCGCCGGGAGAACACGACGGCCCGCGAAGGAGCGGCGGGCACCGGCCGTGGTCGCCTATTCCGGCGCCTCGGCGGCCGAGCCGGCGATCAGGTCGCGGTAGTCCTCCTGATGGTTCAGCCGCCCGGCCAGCTCCAGTCCGCTTTCCCAGCCGGTGCCAGCCGCGCTACCTGGCGGGCAGGACGGCCACGACCGTGGTGCCTTCGCCGGCCGGACTGGTGATCGAGATCGTCCCGCCCAGCGCCTGGACCCGGTCAGTGAGACCGATGAGCCCGGAGCCCTTTGCCGGCGTGGCCCCGCCGATCCCGTCGTCGCGGACCGACACATGGAGGTGGGCGTCCTGGGTTCGCACTTCGACGCGGACGACCGACGCGTCGGCGTGCTTGGCGGCGTTCGCGAGTGCCTCGGACACGACGTAATATGCGACGACTTCGACTTGGTCAGGCGGCCGCGCCGGCACCTCGACGGTGAGTTCGACCGCGACTGCCGAACGACGGGCGAGTGCTCTGAGCGCGGGGCGGAGACCGCCCTCGGACAGAACCGCGGGGTGGATGCCACGGGAGAATTCCCGCAGCTCGCCGGTCGCGCCGGCCAGGCCGTCAGCGATCTCACCGAGCTGTGTCCTGAGCTCGGTCTGCCCAGCCGGTGTGATCGCCTCCGCGGCACGCAACTCCAGCGCGAGCGACACCAATCGCTGCTGGATGCCGTCGTGCAGGTCTCGCTCGATGCGTCGCCGCGCCTGGTCGGCGGTTGTCACGAGCCGTGCGCGCGAAGCGGCCAGCTCCGCACGGCTCTCCTGCAGCGAGCCGGCCATCGTGTTGAAGCTCCGCTCCAGCACCCCGATCTCGCCAGGGCTGTGCTCGGCCAGCCGAGCCCCGAGATCGCCGTCGGCGAGCCGGCCGGCCATGGCGGCCGCCCTGCGGACCGGCCGGACGATCGCCCGTGTCAGATAGCCCGTGAACAGCAGGATGAGGACAATCGATCCGATGAGCCCACCGGCCGCCGTGACGACCGCGCGCTGGGCAGCCACCTCGGAATCGTTCTGCCATGCCACTTCCAGGCCCTGTTCGGCCGCCACCAGCGTGTCGAACTCGCCCCGGATCGCATCGATGCGCTGTTTGCCCTCTTCGGTCACCGGCACTGATCGGATGGCGGTGGGATCAATCCGCGCGGCGTCGATGATCGGATCCGAATAGTCCTTGAAGTAGGACACGATGGCCTGATTGATCCGCTGGGCACGGACCAGCTGGTCGGGGCCGTCGGCGACAAGTTGTTTCAGCCTCGCCGCCTGCTCGGGTAAAGCGGCCTGAGCTGCGCGCCAGGGATCGAGGAAGCTCTCCTGCCTGGTGATGGCGAATCCGCGCGTGCCCGTCTCGGCATCGACGACGATCCGCTCGAACCGGTTGGCCGCCACGAGCACTTCCTCGGACTGCCGTGCGCGCTGTTCGGCCACGCGCAGGTCGGTTATCGAGAAGAACAGAACCGTGAAGGCGGCGCCAACGACCAACGCGAGTACCCCGCTTGCGACGAGCATGCGACCGGTAAGGCCGCCATTCACGGCGACCCGCTCATTAATGAGCCGCTATTCGCTATCGGGGTCATCGCCCGGCCTCCGAGGCTTTCCCAAGCCCAGCAGGCTCCTGATGGTGTCACCCGACAGGGTGATCTTGGGCAGGAATCCCACCGCCGGACTGGCTGCGATCAGGTCCGCGTAGTCCTCCTCGGAGTGGGTCGAGATCAGGATCGCCCGCGTCGTCGATGCTCCAGTCGGGCTGTGTAGGCGCCGCACGACCTCGAAACCGCTCTCGCCACCGAGGTCGATGTCGACCAGCACGATGTCCGGCCGCAGGTCCGTGGCTTTCCGCAGCGCCTCCGCGAGGCTCGACGCCATGCCCACCACGGTGATGCCCTCTCGCTCCAGCACACCGCGCACGGCGTGCAGGAAGCGGGAATTGTCGTCGACGATCAGGCAGCGCAACACCACTCCAGAATCGCAGGAGAACCACCCGCACCGCATTCCCGCTAGCTGCACACCTGCTCGCCCAGGTCAGCCGGGGTTGAGCGTTCCAGCTGGCTGCAACATCGAGTCACTTCTGCCAGAACGGACCGTGGATCACTGCTGGACTATCCTTGCCCGAGCAGGTGCGGGAACCACAGCCTCGCGACGGCGCCTCGTGCGATGAGGAATCCGGCGATGGCGAGCACCCAGCCGGTGGCACTGCCCGCTTTTTCGGTGATCCAGGTGTTCATGCGTTGCAGGATTGGTTCGATGCGGGACCGGCTGGCGATCCGTGCGGTGAGCAGTACTCCAGCGGGGAGCACCATGACGACGCAGTATCCCGCGAGCAGTGTCGTCACCGCGGCGCTGTCGAGGTTCGATGTGTCATTATTCCGATGGCGCCGGGCTACGGTTACTGCGCGTCGTATTCGCGGTACTACTGGGGCTTGACGCTGTATCTGGTGTGCACCGGAGATGGGATGGCGGTCATGTGGTGCCTGGCGAACCCGAAGATCGGGGAACGTGAGGTGCTGGCCGCGTTGCTTCAGTGCGACCACCATTTCATCCGTGGCGGTCAGGTCCTGTTGGCGGACAAAGGGTTTCGCGGGTAGGGATGTCGAAGAATTCACCACTGCGCTGGGGCTGCGGCTGCGGCGTCCCGACCGCAAAGACGAGACTTGCCGCAACGGCAACCTCGGTGGGGTCCGGCAGTGGATCGAGTCGGTCAACCAGCTCCTTAAAGGTCAACTCGATCTCGAACGTCACGGTGGCCGGACCCCGTCCGGGGTTCTTGTGCGGGTCGCGCAACGGCTGCTCGCCATGGCCGCGGGTATCTG
>NZ_DASYMU010000135.1:0-54940 GCF_036008905.1 Amycolatopsis sp.
GCAACAAGTGTTAGAACACTCGTAGCCACTCACGACCCACCCACCCAGCCGCGCCCACTCACGAACACGGGGCCCCCTAAACAGGTTCCGCGATCTCAAAGTACTCCGGCCGCGGAGCCGTCCCCGCCAGCTTGAAATACCGAACCTTCCGCCGACGCCGCAGCGCCAAAGTATCCCGAACCGCATCATTGTGAACCCGCCGGGCAATAACCACCCGGTGCTCAGCGTCAGTCAGCTCATCCGCCAAAACAGCAGGCAGCACAGACCGATCAAACCGAGCCAGCAACGAAGTCAGCTCGTTCTCCTCAGCCTCCCGCTCAGGCCGAGGAGCCGCCTCGGCCCGCTCAGCCACATGCCGGATCAACTCCGAAGTCGACGCCCCCGGAGCGGCCACCGCCACCGCCCGGGCCACCACCGCCCGACGAGCCAGCGCGGCGTCGAGCGCGGCCCACCCGGCGTCCATCCGCACGTGCAGCCGGTCCAGCCGATTCGCCGTGGCGACCAGCAGCAAACCACCCAGCACCACGACAACAGCCACGACGATCAACAGCCACTCGAGGACGGTCACTGCGAAACCACCCGCCGGGGATCGGCCGCGATCGCGGCCTCGTAAACCCGCAGCACCTGAGTGGTCACCACAGACCAGTCGAAGATCGCCACGCGCTCCCCCGCCGCCGCGGCCAATGAGGCTCGCCGAGTCGGGTCGGTCAGCAGATCCCGCAGAGCGTCCGCCAGCGCACCAGGGTCGCCGGTCTCGGTCAGCACCCCGGCGCGCCCGTCGTCCAGTACCCGCCGGAACGAGTCGAGATTGCTGGCCAGTACCGGGGTTCCGGCGGCCATCGCCTCGGTGAGGATCATCCCGAAACTTTCCCCGCCGATATTCGGCGCGCAATAGACGTCGACGCTGCGCAGCGCCCGGGCCTTGGTCTCGTGATCGACCTGCCCCAGCAGCTCGATACGCGGCGAAAGTTCCGGCCCCGCCTCACGGCGCAGCGTGTCCTCGTCTCCCCGGCCGACGACGAGCAGGCGCAGCTCGGGGAACTCCGGAAGGATCTGCCGCAACGCCTCCAGCAGAACCTCCATCCCCTTACGCGACTCGGTGAACCGCCCGACGAAGCCGACCGTCCCGCCCGCTCGCGGATAACCGTCCAACGGCTTCGCCCGGGCGAAGAAATCGACGTCGACCCCGTTCGGGATCTCCACCGCGTCCCCGCCGGAATGCTCGACCTGGACGCGCCGGGCCAGCGCGGACACAGCGATCCGCGCGGTGATCTTCTCCAGCAGCGGCCGCAGAACGGGTTGGAACGCCGAGAGCGTGCGCGAGCGCGGTGTAGACGTATGAAAGGTCGCCACGATCGGCCCGTCGGCGACCTTCAGCGCGAGCATCGACAGACTCGGCGCCGTCGGCTCGTGCAGGTGCAGGACGTCGAAGGCGTTGTCCCGCAACCATCTCCGGACCCGGGCGTAGGACACCGGGCCGAACTGCAGCCGCGCCACGGAGCCGTTGTACGGGATGCCGAGCGCCTTGCCGGCGGGATGCACGAAGTCGGGGAGGTCGGCGTCTTCGTCGGCGGGCGCGAGGACCGAAACGGTGTGTCCTCTGGCCAGCAGCGCCTTCGCCAGATCGACGACATGCCCTTGTACTCCGCCGGGCACGTCGAACGAGTAGGGGCAGACGATGCCGATCTTCATGATTTCGTGGCTTCGCCTAGTGCGTCCTGCTGGTCCTGTTCCAGATCGGCGATCCAGAACTTCTGCAGCATGTGCCAGTCGGTGGGGTGGGCGGCGATGTCGCCGGCGAAGATGTCCGCCAGCGCCTGGGTGGCCGCCGGGACCTCTTCGCGCGCGTTGACCCGGATGCGCGGGTGCAGCCGGATCTGCCAGCCGTCCTCGGTGAACCAGCAGCCCGCGGGGATCAGCGCGGCGCCGGTCGTCGCGGCGAGGCGGGCGGGCCCGCCGGGCATTCTGGTCTGCTCGCCGAAGAACTTGACCGGGATCCCGGAGTTCGTCAGGTCGCGGTCGCCGACGAGGCAGATCGCCTTGTTCTCCCGCAGCCGCTTGAGCAGGACCCGCATCGCGGTACTGCTGCCCGTCAGCGGCACGATCTCGAACCCGAGCGATTCCCGGTACTCCACGAACCGTTTGTACAGCGACTCCGGCTTGAGCCGCTCGACCACGGTGGTGAACCCGCCGAGATAGTCGGCGAGCCAGACCCCGGCGGCGTCCCAGTTCCCGCTGTGCGGCAGGGCCATCACGGCGCCGTTGCCCTCGGCGAGCGCGGCGTCGAGGTTCTCCACGCCGGTGATCGACGCCGCGACCTTGCGGCTGACTTCCTTGTGATCCATCGACGGCAGGCGAAACGTCTCCTGCCAGTACCGCGCGTACGAGCGCAGCGCCCGGCGGGTGAGCTCGTCCAGCTCGGCGTCGTCGGCCTGCGGCACCACCCGGGCGAGGTTCCGGCGCAGCTGCTGGACGCCGGCGCCGTCACGGCGGGCGGCGAAATCCGCGCCCAAGGAGAAAAGAGTGGAAGCCGCCGACTCCGGCAGCATGCGTGAGGCTCGCCAACCGGCGACGTACCCGAACTCGCTGAACCGCTGCGAAAGGGCGCTCACGTCTGCGCCTCCCGCGCAGACTTGGCGACGCCATTGGCCCGTTGGAGCAGCGTGACGACCGAAAGCACGGCCAGCAGCCACAACGAGATGTCGACGGCGTACGGCACACCGAGGCCGTGCAACCCGGTACCGACGAGCGCGATGATCAGGCGCTCGGCGCGTTCGATCAGGCCGCCGTCGGCTTCGAGGCCGGACGCCTCGGCACGGGCCTTGACGTAGGAGATCACCTGCGCCAGCACCAGGCAGATCAGCGCGGCGGCCGCGGCGGGGTGGTTGTCGTCCTGGACGAAGCACCACCAGGCGATCGCCGCGAACAACGCGCCGTCGACCAGCCTGTCGCAGGTGGCGTCGAGCACGGCGCCGAAGGGGGTGCCGTAACCGCGGGCCCTGGCCATCGCGCCGTCGAGCAGGTCGAGCATGGCGAAGCCCCACACGGTGAACGTGCCCGCCAGCAGGTAACCGTTGGGGAAGAACACGAGGGCACAGATCACCGCACCGGCTGTGCCGAGCACGGTCATCGCGTTCGGGGTCAGGCCGGCGCGAACCAGCGCCTTGCCGATGGGATCGGTGACGCGGGAGACGGAAGCGCGCGCGAAGATGTTGAGCATCGGTTCTTCAGGCACCTAGCTGCGGGGGCGGGTGGGCCAGGAGAGCCTATCCACCCACCCCGGCACTACCTGCGCGCCGGTCCGTGGAGTGGACTTTTCAGCAGGACTGGGTGGACGGGCACTCTTCCATCGCGGCCTCGCAGGAGGGCGACATCTTCGCCCGGATCGCGGCCATGATCTCCCCGAGCTGCTCGACCTGTTCCGGGGACAGCGGGTCGAAAAGGCTCTGCCGCACCGTTTCGACGTGGCTGGGCGCGGCGGCTTCCAGCGCGGCGAAGCCCGCGGACGTCAGTACCGCCCAGGCGCCGCGTTTGTCCGTCGGGCAGGCCTCACGGCGGACCCAGCCGTTGGCTTCGAGCCGGGCGACGGCGTGGGACAACCGGCTGCGGGAGGAAAATCGCGCGTCGGCGAGTTCGCTCATGCGCAAGGTGCGTCCCGGTGCTTCCGACAGCGCGACGAGTACCTCGTAGTACGTGTGGGGCATTCCGCCCTCACGCTGCAGCTGGGCTTCGATATGCGCTTGCAGCATCGAGGTGGCCGCGGCGAAGTTCCGCCAGACGTCCTGCTCTTCGTCGCTCAGCCATCGGGTGTCGGACATGAGAGTGATGATACCTCCAGTTGAGCCCTCAACCATCTTGCGCTACGGTCATGTTGAGGGCTCAACCAACTGTGCTCACGAAACCTGATCCAATCTAGGAGAACTCCGATGAGTGCATCCACCACGCAGATTCCCGGCTACATCACCGGCACCTGGGCCGTCGACGCCATCCACTCTGATGTCGCCTACAGCCTCAAGCACCTCGGCCTGGCGAAGACGCGCGGTAACTTCACGTCGTTCACCGGCGAGATCGTCACCGCGGAGAACATCCTCGACTCGGCCGTCTCCATCGAGATCGACGCGTCCTCGGTCGCCAGCGGCTTCGGCCCCCGTGACGAGCACATCAAGAGCGGCGACTTCTTCGACGTCGCCAACCACCCGACGATCACGTTCAAGTCGACCGGCATCCGCGAGAACAACGGCGACTACCTCATCGACGGTGAGCTGACCTGGCGCGAGAAGACCGTCCCGGTCGCCCTCGATGCCGAGTTCAACGGCATCGGCCCGAACCCGGCGAACGAGAACGTCGACACGATCGGTGTCTCCGCCGTCGCCACCATCAACCGGCGCGACTTCGGCATCGGCACCGAGGGCAACGGCTTCCTCAGCGAGAAGGTCAAGATCGTCATCGAGGTCCAGGCCGCCCGCCAGTCCTGAACGACCTGAACGACCTGAACGACCTGAACGACCTGAAACACCACAGGCGCACCGAAGGGGATCCTCCTCACCGGGGAGGGCAAGGAGGATCCCCTTCGGCGTTTCGCTGTTTCCTACCAGGCACCGGCGAGCAGCTCGCGGGTTTCCCCGAGCAGCTGCGGCAGCACCTTCGTGTGCCCGAGCACCGGCATGAAGTTCGCGTCGCCGCCCCACCTCGGCACCACGTGCTGATGCAGATGGTCGGCGATCCCAGCCCCGGCGACCGAGCCCTGGTTCATCCCGATGTTGAACCCGTGCGCCGCGGACACCTTGCGCACCACCGTCATCGCCCGCTGCGTGAACTGCGCCAGCTCGACGGTCTCGTCCGCGGTCAGCTCCGGGTAGTCCGGCACGTGCCGGTACGGCACCACCATCAGGTGACCCGGGTTGTACGGGTACAGGTTCAGCACCGCGTACACCGTCTTCCCGCGGGCGAGGATCAACGCCGACACGTCGTCCATGTCCACCAGCCGGCAGAACGGGCACCCGGCCGGCTCGTCACCGACGGGCGTCCGGTCCCCCTGGACGTAGGCCAGCCGATGCGGGGTCCACAGCCGCTGCAACGCGTCCACGACCCCGACACCGTCCTGGCGAACCAGCTCGGGCTCAGGCAAGAACCGCTCCCAGCACCTCCGCGTTGGGCGAGCCGTTCTCGCGGCGCGCGATCCAGCCCGCGATGGCCTCCACCGCGTCCGACACCGGCACGCCGTTGATCTGGCCGCCGTCGCGGAACCGGAACGACACCGCGCCCGCCTCGACGTCCTTCGCGCCCGCCAGCAGCATGAAGGGCACCTTCTGGGTGGTGTGCGTGCGGATCTTCTTCTGCATCCTGTCGTCACTCGCGTCGATGTCGACGCGGATTCCCTTGGCGCGCAACGCCTTCTCCACGCCGCGCAGATGCTCGACCTGGTCCTCGGTGATCGGGATCCCGACCACCTGCACCGGCGAGAGCCACGCGGGGAACGCGCCGGCGTAGTGCTCGGTGAGCACGCCGAAGAACCGCTCGATCGAGCCGAACAGCGCGCGGTGGATCATCACCGGCTGCTGACGGGTGCCGTCGCCGGCCTGGTACTCGAGACCGAACCGCTTCGGCTGGTTGAAGTCCACCTGGATGGTCGACATCTGCCAGGTCCGGCCGATCGCGTCCTTGGCCTGCACGGAGATCTTCGGGCCGTAGAACGCGGCGCCACCCGGGTCCGGGACGAGCGCGAGACCGGACGCGGTCGCGGCTTCGCGCAGCGCCTCGGTGGCCTCTTCCCACTCCTCGGGCTCGCCGATGAACTTCGCCGAATCGCCGCGGGTGGACAGCTCGAGATAGAAGTCGTCGAGACCGTAGTCACGCAGCAGGTCCAGCACGAAGGTCAGCAGCGACTGGAGCTCGCCCTGCATCTGCTCCTTGGTGCAGTAGATGTGCGAGTCGTCCTGGGTCATGCCGCGCACGCGGGTCAGGCCGTGCACCACACCGGACTTCTCGTAGCGGTAGACGCTGCCGAACTCGAACATCCGCAACGGAAGCTCGCGATAGGACCGTCCGCGCGACTTGAAGATCAAGTTGTGCATCGGGCAGTTCATCGCTTTGAGGTAGTAGTCCGCGCCGTCGAACTTCATCGGCGGGAACATCGTGTCGGCGTAGTGCGGGAGGTGACCCGAGGTCTCGAACAGCCCGCCCTTGGAGATGTGCGGGGTGTTCACGAACTCGTAGCCGTGCGCCTCGTGCTTGTCGCGCGAGTAGGACTCCAGCTGACGCCGGATGATGCCGCCCTTGGGGTGGAACACCGGCAGTCCGGAGCCGAGCTCGTCGGGGAACGAGAACAGGTCGAGTTCCGCGCCGAGCTTGCGGTGGTCGCGGCGCTCCGCCTCGGCCAGCATCTCGAGATAGGCGTCCAATGCCTCGCCGGTTTCCCAGGCGGTGCCGTAGATCCGCTGCAGCTGCGGGTTCTGGTCGTCGCCGCGCCAGTACGCCGCGGCGACGCGGGTCAGCTTGAACGCGGGGATGTACTTCGTGGTCGGCACGTGCGGGCCACGGCACAGGTCGCTCCAGACCCGTTCCTTGGTGCGCGGGTCGAGATTGTCGTAGATGGTGAGCTCGGCGCCGCCGACCTCCATGACTTCGGAAGTGTCCACTGTGGAGTCGCTGGACTTGAGGTCCACGAGTTCGAGCTTGAACGGTTCGTCGGCGAGTTCCTTTTTGGCCGCCTCGACCGAATCCAGCACGCGCCGCGAGAACTGCTGCGAACCCTTGATGATCTGCTTCATGCGCTTCTCCAGCGCCTGCAGGTCTTCGGGGGTGAACGGGGTCTCGACGGCGAAGTCGTAGTAGAAACCGTCCCGGATCGGCGGGCCGATCCCGAGCTTGGCCTTCGGGAACTGCTGCTGCACGGCCTGCGCGAGCACATGCGCGGCGGAGTGGCGGATCACGCCGCGGCCGTCTTCGGAGTTCGCCGGTACCGGCTCGACCTCGACGTCGGTCTCCGGCGCCCAGGTGAGGTCGCGCAGTTTGCCTTCGGCGTCGCGGACGACGACGATCGCGTCGGCGCCCTTGGTCGGTAACCCGGCTTCGCGGACCACGGAACCCGCCGTAGTGCCCGCCGGAACCGCCACGCTCGCTGCGGATACGACTGCGGCTGACGACGGATGGGACACGGTGACTCCTTCGAACACACGGGTACAGCTGATGACTCCTAGATGCTAGTCGTCAGCCGGTAGTGAATTCGCGCGCATTCCCCTTGACGGGAAGCCAGCCGCGTCAGACGTGCGGAATGATCACCGTGGCCTCGTAGTCGACGCGGCCACGGCTCACCGGCTCGATGCTCCTGGTCCGCAACGCCAGTGCTCGGAGCCGCCAGAACGAGTAGAGCCCGCCGAGCGCCATCAGCCACGGCACCCACGTCAGCGAAAGCCCCGCCGAAAGCGCGGCGGCGACGAGCGCGAGCCCGGCGACCGAGTCGATCAGCCGGGTCACGAACACCGCCCGGGAAAGCTTGCGGGCGACGACCTCCGTCACGTACGGCAGCCCGGCCGCCCAGACGCCGAGATACGCCACCCAGCCAAGCAGCAGCATTGGCTCCACCTCGGTGCCGGTCATCAGCTTGCCGAGCGGGCGGGCGAACAACGCCATCAGCGCGCCCCCGACCACCGTCACCCCGACGAGCATCAGCGCCGCGCGGTTGGCCAGCGTCTTGGTGCTGCCGTCACCACTGCGCTCCCCCGCCGCGAACCCGGCCAGCAGGAAGCTCCCGGCGCCGTTGATGATCACCTGCAGCGGCGCGACGACCAGCCGCCCGGCCTCCAGCAAGCCCACCGCGGCCAGCGACACCAGGTTCGCCACCAGCAGCCGCGACAGCAGCAACGCCAGCGGCCGGAGCGCGGCCTGGAGCGACCGCCACCCGGCGAAGGACGCGACCGCGCGGGCTCCGGCCCAACTGGGACTCAGGCGGCGCAGCTCGCGCGGCGGGACCTGCGCGAAACCGACCACGACGGCCGTCACCGCCCCGACCCCCATCGCGGCGAACAGCATCACCAGTGTGACCTTGCCCGAGGACACGAACCACGCGGCGAGCGAAAGCGCGGTGCCGAGCAGGTACGCGAGGTCGTTGACGACGAGCTTCCAGAACTCCAGCCGGGCGATCAGCAGCCGCCGGAAGGTCTCCTCGACCAGCCAGACGACAAGCATCGCGGCGTAGACCAGCCCGCCGATCCAGTCACCGTCACGCACCACGGCCACGCTGCCGACACCGACCGCGAAACACAGCAGCAACGCCGTCAGCGCGCTGGCCGACAGGGCCGACCGGGTCGTCTGGTCGTGCCTGTCGAGCACGGCGAGACTGTCGCCGACATAACCGGTGTACAACGCCGTCGCGCTCACCAGGAGTGAAAGGAACAGCGCGAAAACGCCGTACTGGTCGAGCCCCAGTCCCCGGGCGGCGACCACCTGGAGCAGCAGGCTCGTCCCGGCGGTCAGGCCTTGGGAAATGACCGGGGCGCCGACCTTCGCGAGGATCCGGCGCATCCGGCTACGGCAGCGGGGTCGGTGTCGAGACCGGCGCCGGCGCGGGGGCGGGCGCCGGGCGCACCGGGTGGACGGCCCGCTTGGGCGCGTCCCGGCGCGCGCGGGCGAAGGTGAACAGGTACCCGGTGATCACGCCGCCGAGCAGGCCGATCTGCTGCCGCAGCTTGTGTACCGCCCGGGTCTCGCGATCGCGGCGGACCACCACGACCACGCCGTCGGACTCGCGGATGATCGGCGTGACCTCCGGCGCGATCGACGGGGACGCGCAGTCGACGAGCACCAGGTCGTACGCCGAGCGCATCGACGCGACCGCCTTCTGCAGCAGGCTCGAGCGGAAGTGGTCGAGAGTGGCTTCCTGGTACTGCCCGGCCGGGATCGCCCAGAGGTAGACGCGGTCGCCGAGGTCGACGACCCGGGTGCAGTCGTCCGCGCGCATGGCGCCGACGGCGATGGAGGTCAGGCCGTGGGGGTCGTAGCGCAGGCCCAGCACGTCGGACAGGCCGTGCGAACGCACCGCCGCGTCGACGACGAGCACCCTGGCGCCGCTCAGCGCCGCCGCGGTCGCCATCTGCAGTGTGGACGTGGTGCCACCGTCGCCGGGGGCACTGGACGTCACGACGACCACGCCCCTGTCGACGGCCGTGCGCAGGCCGGAGGCGGCGAACTGGTACGACCACAGCGGCGGGCTGCCGACCTCTTTGAGTGCGGCGACCTCGGACTCTTCGAGCGTCTCGATCTCGGCGAGCACCGGCTCACCGGTCGCGGCGGCGAGGTCGTCCGGATCACCGACGCGGCGATCCCGGTCCGCCCGGGCCCAGGCGACGACCGCGGCGATCAGCGCGCCGAGCACCAGGCCGATCGCGCTGTCCCGCAACAGGGAACCGAAGCCGGCGGACGTGTCCTCGACGGCTTTGTCCACAAAGGACACACCGTCCCCGAACTGGTCCGCCGCGACCCGGACCGAAGTCGCCTGGCGGTCCAGGTCGCTCAGCGTCTGGCCGGCGGCCAGGTTGTTCGGGTCGGACGGGCGGTTGACCGCCTCGGGCGGAATGGAGGCGACGACGTCGCGGCGGCGGGCGGCCAGCGCGTCGAGGATCTTCTGGCCGGACGCCTGCACGTCGGCGCGCGACTCCGACTGGTAAGCCCGGCTCACCGCGTCGGCGATGGTGATCGAGGACGGCTGGCCGCCGCCCGAAACCGTCAGTTCGATGGCCTCACCGTTCGACGACGCCTTGGCCGTGACCTCTTTGCGCAGCGTGTCCACCGAAACGGAGTTGGCGAGATTCGCGCTCGCGACACTCAGCACGCGGTCGGACACCACGAACAGCGCGCGCTGGTTCACATAACGGACGAACGCGGACTCACTGCTCGCGTCGACACCGACGACACCGGCCTTGTCGGGGGCCTTCAACACGATCCGGGCCAGCGCGGTGGAGTTGCCGGAGACCACGAACGCGGCGAGCACCCCGAGGACGACGACACCGACCACGATCGCCAGCGAACTCCACCGATACCTCCAGAGCGCTTCGAGGATCTTCGGTGACGGCTGGTCGTCCATGCGTTCTGTGTCCGATCGTTAAGCCGAGCGTGGCGAATCAGAATATAACAGCCGGGTTCCGGCCCACCCGACGGCCGACGCCGGAGTTTTCGGCTCAGCGACGGCGAAAACGCGCCGCGTGAGCAGGCGAAAGTGTGATCTGATCGCGGCTGTAACGATCGGGGCCCGCTGATAGATTAGTCCGGATAACCGAAGCTTCACCACCCTCCCCGACCGTGAGTACGCCGCCCATGATTTGCCATATCCGCGCGCTGCCCCCGCGCCTGTCGACGGGCGATGAATGAGCTCCTCCGAACCCGTTGCCCGAACTGTTACCGAGCCGCCGAAGACGGGTTTCCGAGCCGCGCTGGAGCGGCTTCCGGCCGCGCAGAAGACCGCCAAAGGAGCGCCGGCGTACTCCCGTTTCGTGAACCGCCGCGCCGGTGGCTATCTCGCCGCGGCCGCGTATCAGCTCGGTATGACGCCGAATCAGATCACCGGTGTCAGCGCCCTGTTCACCTTCGCCGGAATAGCGACGATCGCGCTGGCCGAGCCGTCCGTACCAATCGGCATCGTGGTTTGCCTGGCGCTGGTCATCGGCTACGCGCTCGACGCGGCGGACGGCCAGCTCGCGCGGCTGCGCGGCGGTGGCAGCACCTCGGGCGAATGGCTCGACCACATCGTCGACGCGGCCAAGATTTCCTCACTCCATTTGGCCGTGCTCGTCTCGGGTTACCGTTTCTTCGACCTGCCACGCGGTTACCTGCTGGTGCCGATCGCTTTCCAGATCGTCGCGGCGGTAATGTTTTTCGCGATGATCCTGAACGACCAGCTGCGGCGCGTTCACGGGGTCAAACGCGACACCTCGGGCAAGCCGTCGATCGTGCGGTCGCTCCTGGTCGTCCCGACCGACTACGGGCTGTTCTGCCTCTCATTCCTGCTGCTCGGCTTCCCGTCGGTGTTCGCAATAGCCTATGGGGTCCTCTTCGTGACGAATCTGCTGTTCCTCGTCGCCGCGTTACGCAAGTGGTACACCGATATGGCGGCACTGGACGCATGAGCGAGACGGAAAACCGAACGGAAGGGGCGGCGATGCCGGTCGTCGGTTACGCCCCGGGGGCGTACGACATGTTCCACATCGGACACCTGAACATCCTGAAGCGGGCGGCCGCGGAGTGCGACAGGCTCGTCGTGGGTGTGGTCTCCGACGAAGTGGTGCTCAAGGCCAAGGGAAAGCTGCCGATCGTGCCGTTCGAGGAACGGCTGGAGATCGTGCGCAGCATCCGGTACGTCGACGACGCGGTGCCGGATCTCCACGTCGACAAGTTCGACGCCTGGCGGCACCTGCGCTTCGACGTGCTCTTCAAGGGCGACGACTGGCGTGGCACCGAACGCGGGATCAAGCTCGAAGGCGAACTGGCGTCGGTCGGCGCCCGGATCGTGTATTTCCCCTACACGATCCACACGTCGAGCACCGCACTGCGCAAGCTGATCGCTGTGCCGTCTTAAACCACCGATCAAGGGACACGACCAGACCCAAGCCATACTTACCCGATGCCCAACCGTTCCCGAAGACAGTTCCTCCTGTGGGGTGCGCTGTCCCTCGGCGTGCTCGCGCTCGTCGTCGTGCTGGCGATGGCGACGACACCCGCCGGGAACCCCGCGTGGCGCTCCGCGAACGGGGGCGGGGGCACCCCCGCGGCCGACCTCCCGCTGGCGGGCACCGACTATCCGGTCCCGCCCGGCGCGATCCTGGTCTCCCCCACCGGTAAGGACGGCGCGCCGGGAACCGCGGACCAGCCGCTGCGCTCGGTCGCCGCGGCCATCGCGCTGGTGGCCCCCGGCGGCACGGTCGTGCTGCGCGGCGGCACCTACCGGGAAACCGTCGGGCTGGTGAAGAAACGCATCACCCTGCAGCCGTACCCGGGTGAGCACGTCTGGCTCAAAGGCAGCCTGGTCGTGACGTCCTGGGCGCGCGCGGACAAGGCGTGGCGCCACGACGGCTGGACGACCGACCTCTGCCAGAACTGCTTCACCCCCGAGATCATCGACCCCGAGCACTCTCTCGCCGGTTCGCCGGACATGGCCTTCGTCAACGGGAAAGCGCTGCGGCAGGTCGGCAGTACCGACGAGGTCGGGCCAGGGACGTTCTTCGTGGACCGGGCCGCGAAGGCACTGTTCGTCGGGGACGATCCGAACGGGAAACTGGTGGAGGCCACGGTTTTCGACCGTTTCCTGCAGTTCGACACGAACTCCGGCGGCAGTGTGCTGCGGGGTATCGGTGTCGCCCAGTACGGGTCCAATCAGGACTACGGCAAGCGTGGCGCGATGGTCGTGGTCAACGCGCCGGACGTGACGATCGAAAACGCGACCTTCGCGTGGTCGGCGTCCAGCGGGCTCGCGGTGTTCCAGCCGGGTGGCAAGGTCACCGGCGGCGCGTTCCGCAACAACGGGCTCGTCGGGCTCGTCGCGAACCGCGCGGACGACCTGCGGCTCACAGGAAACAGCTTCACCGCCAACAACCAGGAACGGTTTTCGCTCAGCGGTGAGGCGATCGGTGCCGGTGGGGCGAAGCTGACCCGCACCAAACGTCCTTACGTGGCCGACAACAGCTTCGCCGACAATATCGGCAACGGCTGGTGGTGCGACCTCGGCTGCACCGACGCGACGGTGATCCGCAACGTGGCACGGGGCAACGCCGTCAACGGGCTGTACTACGAGGTCTCCTCGCGCGCGCTCATCGCATCGAACACGATGACCGGCAACGCCGCGCGCGGGTTGAAGATCTCCAGCTCGGACCACGTGCGTGTCTACCAGAACACGTTCGCCGGCAACGGGACGACACTGGGGCTGTACAACGACAAACGCGGCCCGGAGTCCGATCCGTACTCGAAGCAGCTCGGGCTTTCGTGGCGCACCGACAACGTCACGCTGGTGAACAACCTCTACGCCGGTACCGACGCCACCCGGCCGATCGTGGAATCGGCCGACTACAAGGCTTCCCCGGCGGCGAACCCGGCCTTCGTGTCCTCCTCGGACGGAAACGCCTATTTCCGCTCCACGCAAGGAAATAAGGCACCGCTGGTCATTTGGGTGCGCGGGTCGGGTCAGTCCACTGAGTACGGTTCGCTGGCGGAGTTCTCGCAGGGCACCGGAAGCGACACCCGCAGCCTGGCTCTCGACGCGTCACCGTTCACCGACCCCGCCAACGGCGACTACACCCTGCGCCCCGGCTCCCCGTGTCTCAAGGCCGGACGCCCCCTGCCCGCCGACATCGCCACCGCCCTCGGCCTCCCGCCCACCGCCACCCCCGACATCGGCGCCCTCAAAAAGCCGTAAGCGGCGGCTAGCCGCGAGATGTCGACATCACCTGACCTCTTACGAACTAAGAGATCGCCATCTGTCGACAGATGGCGAAGCTCTACAACGCTATGAAGGGTCCGTTCCTCTCGAAAAATGGGAGGAAGGGACCCTTCATAGCGTTTTGCCGCGTACCTCGGGGCTAGATGGTGGCTTGCGGCGAGCCGATGGCCTTGCCGTCGGCGTCCACCGCGCGGACGTAGTAGGTGCCACCGGTGACCGCGCGGTCGATGTAGCTCAGCTGCGGCTTCAGCCACGGCCGCGAGCTCTGGGTCACCGAGTAGATCGGGCCCGAAGTCCCGACCCGCATCACCTGGTAGGTGACGTCGGAGTTCTGCGCGTCCCAGGTGGTGGTCCAGGAGATCACCGGGTTGCCGGCGTTCTTGGTCAGCGTCGGCGCCGTGAACGGCACCTGCGGGCCGTTGTTCACCGCGCCCGCGACGCCGCGTGCCGCGAACCGGGTGAGACCCTGCTGCGCCTGGCCGTTGACGGTGGTGAACTCGCCACCGGCGACGACGTACTCACTGTTCGAGTCGAGCGACCACGGGCCGTTGTCCCAGGTGGATCCGGGCGGGCCGCCGTTGGTGTTCGGGAACCACGGCAGGAACTCGGGCAGCGGGTCGCCGACGTTGACGTGGTTGAAGTTGATCGTCGAGGTCCGGCTTACCGCCGCTGTTTCGGCGACGAGCCGGTAGTAGGTGATCGGGCCGCCGGCCGGCGCCGCGTTCAACGGGGCGCAGTCGTGGGTGTGCGATCCGCTGTAGACCACGCCGTTGCTGACCGTCACGGCCTGCGTGTCGCCGAGGCAGCCGTCGAACCACTTCTTCGTACCCGAAGCGATGTCGACCGCGCCGCGCCCTTCGAAGCGCGGGTTCACGCCGGAGAAGTCGTAGGCGCCCATGAACGCGGTGCCGTTTCCGTCGGTGACGATGTCGGTCACGACACTGCCCGCGCCGGGGGAAGCCGGCCAGGTCACGCTCGTGCCACTGGTCGCGTCGACCGCGCCCATGGCCCGGCGGGAAACACCGTTGAGCTTGCCGAAAGCGCCACCGATGACGACCTTGCCCTGGGGCGCGGCCGCCGCGACGGCGAAGACCTCGCTGTCCGCTGTCGGAGCCCACGGCTTGAGGGAACCGTCGGTGCCGAAAGCCGCCAGCCGTGTGCGGGTGGCGCCGTTGGCGGTGGTGAACCCGCCGCCGACGTAGACCGTGTCCGCGGTGACGCCGATGCCGCGCACCCGGCTGTTCACGACCGGGCGGAAGCCGGTGTCCATCGAGCCGTCGGCGACGGTGAAGCCGGCGATCTTGGCCTGGCGGACACCGTTGATCTTGTCGAAGTCCCCGCCGACGTAGATCTTCGAGCTGTCCGGCGACTTCTTGATCCGGAACACCGTGTCGCAGAGATAGGTGTTGGTACCGACGGTCTTGCAGTACGGGCCTGGGTTGTTGGCCGAGGTGTACGTCGTGCCCGCGACGACCGGCGCCCACGGCAGCAGGTCACCGGTGGTCAGGTCGAACGCCAGCAGGTTGGTCCGGTCCACTTCGCCGGGGCCACCCGGTGCGACGCCGGCGGGACGGGCCTTGGAGAACCGGCCACCGGCGTAGACGGTGTTGCCGACGATCGCGACGGTGAAGACGATGCCGTCGACCTGCGGGGTCGGCATCGCTCCCGCCGTGACGGTCGGGATCGACTCGGCCGCCGAGGCCGGCGCCGGCGGCAACGCGACGGTCAGCGCCATCCCGGTGAGCACGGCGGCGGCAGCGCACACCTGCCTACGGAAACGAGACATGCGGTATTCCTTTTTTCGGTGGGGGTTGGGGAGTAATTCGGTCTTTGGCTTTGCCTGCAGAAGACACAGCAAATTCAGTCCACGGGGCTCCGGCTGCGGTCGCGGCTGCCGCTCATGCGGTAGGCCAGCGTCTCGTACTTGTCGGCCACGTCGTCCCACTCGTAGCGATCGAGTGAAGCTATCTGCGCGCGTCCGCGTTTGCCCGTCCCCGCGGGATCGGCCTCGGCCTGTTCGCAGAGCGCGGCGACGTCGTCGGGCCCGGTGAAGTAGCGGCCGAACTCCCCGAGCACTTCGCGGTTGAAGTTGACGTCGAAGGCGGAAGTCGCGGCGCCGGCGCCCATCGCGCGCAGCAGCGAGGGGTTCGTGCCGCCGACGGAATGCCCGTGGATGTAGGTGAGCGCGTTGCCGTAGAGCTGATCCAGCAGACCCTGGTCCCACACCGAACCGAGCAGCCGGACCCGGCTGTCCCCGGCGGCGAGCTTCTTGATCTTCGCGGTGTACTGGTCGGCGTAAGGCGCGGCGCCCACGACGACCAGGGGACGCTGGGCGGTACTGCGCAGATATCCCTCGACCGCGAGGTCGACATGGTTTTCCGGTTCGAAACGCGCGACCACGAGGTGGTATTCACCGGAAAGCAGCCCTAGTTCGGCGATCTTTCCCCGACCGGGATCAACGAGAATCGGGGCGCCGTAGGGAATGTAGTCGGCCGAGACGGAAAACCGGTCGGAATAGTAGTCCTGAATGCCGGCCGCGTCGGCGATCAGCGCGTCGGACCAGCGCACCGCGAGCGACTCCGCGGCCCGGTAGTAACGCTGCCCGGCGCCATTCCACTTGGCGCGTTTCCACTCGAGCCCGTCGACATGGGTCACCACCGGAATCCGGCGCAGGCGCAAGAACGGGAGCAACGGCGCGTTGGCGGCGTTGAAGACGAAGGCGACATCCGGTCGTTCGACGAAGGCATGGCGGACCGACAGGGCGGTGTGGCTCAACGTCTCGAGGGTTTTCCGGCGCAGCGCGGGCAAATGAACCAGCCGCATCCCGAGGTACTCCTCGATCTCGGCGGTGTCACCGCCTTCGGAACCGTCCGCGCGGCGACAGTACACGGTGACGTCGTGTCCCCGTTTCGCCAGCCGGTGACCGACCTCTTCGACGCAGGTTTCGAAACCCCCATAGCGTGCCGGCACGCCCCGAGTGCCAATCATCGCTATGCGCATCGTTCCCCGTTCGTTTCGTGCGGGCCGACTCCGGTTAATCAAGTCACTCGATCGGCTCAAAGCGGAGACCACGCACCGGGCAGACCGGCCGGTATCACCTGGATGAGTGTCAGCATAGTAATATCAATGGTCCAGTCATTCGTTACACCGTTCGCTGGCGCGGAGTAGCCCGACTGCCGGAATCGTTATCAGCGCGGCCCCGAAGGGACCAATGAGCCTGAGCCGCCGTTCCCCGCTTAGTGACCTGACTCTCAACGGCGGTCGCCCTTCGGCGATGTCGACACGGGTGTGGCCGGTCGTCTGCGTGCTCGCGCTCGTCGTCGCCAGCGACTTCAAGTTCCGGCTCCGCGCCAACGACCAGTCCGTGGCCGGTAACGCGGACCCGTTCGTCCTGCTCGAGATCGCCGTCTACGCGCTGGTCGCGTGCTTCCTCTTCGTCAAGTTCCGCCCGACGACCCGCGTGCGCCGGGTGAACGTGCTGACGTTCCTCGGTTTCGCCTACGCCTTCATCCTGGCCGGATCCGCGCTCTATTCGCCGTATCTCTCCCTCGCGCTCGTGCGAGGTGCCCAGGTGCTGGTGATCCTCGCGCTGGGCCGGTCGATCGCGCGGCACGGGAACCTCGCCGACATCCACCGGATCGCGCACGGGTTCATCCTGCTGATCACCGGTTCCGTGCTGTTCGGGGTGCTCGTCCCGTTCCCGCAGCTGCGGACCCAGGCCGGCCGGTTCACCTGGCTGCACGTCCATCCCGTGCAGGCCGGGGAAATGCTGGCGATAGCCGTGGTGCTGCTGGCGGGATACCTGGTCGCCACCGGGCTGGACCGGGCGGGCCCGCGGTGGCGGCTGCCGGTCTACCTCGTCCTGCTGGCGATCTGCGGGGGCGGCCTGCTGGCGACCAAGACCCGCGGCGCGGTGATCGGCGCGATCGTCGGCGTGCTGGTCCTGGTCTGGACCAGATGGCGCGGGCAGCGCAAGGTCGAAGCCGGGGTGGTGCTGTCGGTGGTGCTGATCGCCATCGCGCTGACCAGTTCCGCGGCGATCGAGTCGTTCTTCGCCCGCGGCGAGTCGCTGGACCGGCTGGCGAGTTTGAATTCCCGCACCGATCTGTGGGGCTACGCCTTCGAACTGTTCCCGCAGCACCCGCTCTACGGGTTCGGGCTGACGGCGTCACGCGGGCTCTTCCTCGACAGCATCGGGCTCGGCGGCGGGCACAACGCACTGGTCAACCTGTTGATGGACACCGGAATCCTCGGCGCGCTCACCTGGCTCGCGCTGCTGGCGACGATCCTGCTCACCACCACCCGGCTTTCCCGTTCCCGGCCCGGATTCCAGGTCGACCGTGGGATGATCCTCGCGCTGACGCTCGCGATGATCGCGAACTCGGTGTTCACCGAAGGGCTCGGCGCCCCGGCCAACGTGGCCTGCACCTGGCTGTTCGTCATCGTCGCCTGGGTGAACCTCACGGTGAAACGCGCGGAAGGCGAACGGCTTTGACTTTGCCGCCACGGCTCGTATTGATGGCCCACGCCTCTTCGGAGCTCTACGGTTCGGACCGGGTCTTCCTCGAATCGGTCATCGCGATGGTCGAAGCCGGCTGGGAAGTCGTGGTGACGCTGCCACAGCCCGGACCGCTGGTCGACGCTGTCGAAAAAGCCGGTGCCATGGTCAGTTTTTGCCCGACACCGGTGCTGCGCAAGGCCGCGCTGCGCCCGGCCGGACTGCTGCGGCTGCTCGCCGAAACGGTCAAAGGCATCGCCCCGGCGTGGCGGCTCCTGCGGAACCACTACCCCGATCTGGTCTACGTCAACACGGTCACGGTGCCGTTGTGGCTTCCACTGGCCAGGCTGGCCAAAGCGAAGGTGATCGCCCACGTGCACGAGGCCGAGGACGCGGTGCCCTGGCCGATCCGCTACGCGCTCGCCTGGCCCCTGCGGTTCGCGGACACCGTGGTGGTGAACAGTCTGGCGACGTTCAAAGTGCTGATGGCCGCACAGCAAGTGCTCGCGGGGCGAATGGCGTTGGTCTACAACGGCGTTCCCGGCCCCGCCGAGGCCGAGGTCAAACAGGAACCGGCCAAACCACTGCGGATCCTGCTCGTCGGCCGGGTTTCACCGCGCAAGGGAACGGACGTCGCGGTCGAGGCGATGACGTTGCTGCGACGCGGTGGCACCAGGGCGAACCTGGACATCCTGGGCTCGGTGTTCCCTGGCTACGAATGGTTCGAGGAGCGCGTTCTCGAGTTGATCGACGCCGGGCTGCTCCGGGATTCGGTGCGCCTCAACGGTTTCCACAGCGACGTCTGGGAGGCCTACCGCAACGCCGACATCGCGATCGTGCCTTCGCTCGTCGAGCCGTTCGGCAATACCTCGGTCGAGGCTCAGCTCGCCGGGGTCCCGGTGATCGTGAGCGACGCGCAGGGCCTGCCGGAGACGGTCGACAATGGCCGGTTCGGCACCGTCGTGCCCGCCGGGGATCCCGCCGCGCTCGCCGCGGCGATCGAGTCACTGGTCGAAGACTGGCCCGCCACAAGGGAAAGGGCCGAGCTCGCACAGCGGGACGCCGGTGTCCGGTTCGCTGTGGAGCGCTACCGGCAGGAAATCGCCGGGCTCGCGGATGTCCTGGTGGTTCAGTAAGCGCCCTGGCCGACGACGACGGCGCGCACGGTCTTCCAGAGGATGACCATGTCGAGCGCGAGCGACCAGTCCTCGACGTAACGCAGGTCGAGCTTGATGCTCTCGTTCCAGGAGAGGTCACTGCGGCCGCTGACCTGCCACAATCCGGTGAGGCCCGGCTTCACGAGCAGGCGGCGGCGGGCGTCGGCGGCGTAGGTCTTGGTCTCCTCCGGCAGCGGCGGCCGGGGCCCGACCAGCGACATCTTGCCGGAGAACACGTTGAAGAGCTGGGGCAGCTCGTCGAGGGAGTACCGGCGGAGCAGCGAGCCGACGCGGGTGATCCGGGGATCCTTGCGCATCTTGAACAACGGCCCGGCGGCTTCGTTCGAGGCTTCGAGGTCCTTGCGGGCCTTGTCGGCGTCGGTGACCATCGTGCGGAACTTCAGCATGGTGAAGGTGTCACCGTCGCGGCCGACGCGGCGCTGCCGGTAGATGACCGGCCCGCGGTCGTTGAGCTTGATGGCGGCGGCGATGACCAGCAGCAGCGGCGCGAAGAGCGTCAGCATCAGGGCCGAGGCGAACCGGTCCACGATTTCCTTCACCAGCCGGCGGCCACCGGTGAACATCGGCGCGGTGACGCGCAGCAGCGGCATCCCGAGCACGCCGGAGACGTTGAGACGCGGACCGGCGACCTCCATGAGCACCGGTGCCACGACCATCTCGGCGGTGGTGCCTTCGAGGTCCCAGGCGAGCTGCTGGAGGCGGCGCGGGGTCCAGTACTGGTCGGCGGTCACCGCGACCACCCGGTAACCGCCACGGCGGACCTGGGCGGCGAGTTCGTCGAGCCTGCCGACGACCGGGACGCCGTCGACCTCTCCGTCGCCGCGATCCGCGCCGGTGCCGGTGAAGGTGCACACGGCTTCGACGCGCCAGCCGACGTGCGGCTCGATCCGGGTGCGCTCGATGAGGTCGCGGACGGTCTCCGGGCTGCCCGCGGCCATCACGGGCAGCAGGCAGCGGCCGTGGCGGCGCTGGTGGTGCAGGACGCGCCGCAGGACGTAACGCTGGGGGAAGGCGACGAGCGCGATGGTCGGGACGACGATGAACACCCACGCCTGGACGCCGAGCGCGCCGAAGAGCAGGCCACCCAGTGCGACGAGCACCCCGGCGGTGATCAGGCCTCGCCCGAGTCTTCGGTACTCCTCCGCCCCCTCGCCGAGCACCCGCTGGCTCCAGGCGCGGCTGATCGGCAGGGAGCACAGGACGGCGGCGGCCGTGCCGAGCGCGTGCATGTCATGCGGGGCGAACTTGTCGATGATCGCCGCGGCGATGGCGATCACGAGCGCGGTGGCGAAAACGTCACTGGCGATGACCCACGCCCGATAGCGGGCCTCCCAGGCCGTCGAGGGCGTGCTGGGTGCCGATTTTTCGACTGTCGCGGCGGCCTCCGCCACGCGGACCGGTCGTGGAGAAGGGCGGGGAATCGCCTGAAGATCGATATGCGGAAGTACGTCACTAATCGGTGATGGTGACCGCACCGACTCGTCCATGGGACCTCCCGCATCGTTGACTGATGTGAGTTCGCGCATCACTTCGAGTGAACGAAAGTGACTTCGGAGAGTAACCGACTGAGCTATACAATCAGTTACCAAACGGGCGACACACGCCAAGGTATCGGTGACTCTCACGGCAGCGTTACACCGGTCACAAACGGATTTCGGCCGCCGAGTCGCGCAAACGACCACCCGGAAGATAACGAGAACATGACGACGGGTGACAGGCGGGTCTGGATTAAACAACTACGCAACGTAGCCAGAAAATGAATGACTTACGCCGAATGGCGGGTATTACTCCAATTGGCGGATCAGTGGTGCATTTTCCACAGTGGACACTTCAGTGCGGTTTCGTCCAATGAGGACGAAAGGGGACACCGGACGCCTTTGTGGATCCTTTGCCGCCCGCCCCCGCGATCATCGCGGCCCGCATCGGCGTTCGTCAGTGATGAGCCATTCGACAAATATTTCGTCACATACCAATCCGTCACGGCGAGCGGGACGTCCGTCGCGAGCGGACCAGTGCCGAACGCCCACTGGCGACATTGTGACCGGCCCCACAGGAGAACCGCGTGTCACGCCGCCACCGCGGCGACCACCAGGTCGACGACCTGCGCGGCGAAATCGTCGGGCACGGGCCGCCTGGCGGATCATCACCCGCGCCCACACCGCACCGGCGAGCAGGTCGAGAACGAGCATCGGATCCACTCCCGCGCGCAGGTCACCACGCCTTTCGGCGCGCTCGAAAACGACCAACTCCTTCGCCAGCCTGTCCGCGAAGTACGTCTTCGCCAGCTCGGCGAGATGCGGCCTTCCCACATTGGCCGCGAGCGCGCCGGCGATCACCGCCACGGTCGGTTCGGTGTGGAGCAGTCGCAGAACGTGTTCGGTCAAGCCGAGCAGATCCCCGCGCAGACTGCCGGTGTCGGGCACCGCCAGCTCCAGCAGCGAGGAGTCGAGCAGCGCGGCACCCAGCAGGGCGTCCTCGGCGGGCCACCAGCGGTAGATGGTCGTCTTGTTGACCCCGGAGCGTGCCGCCACTCCCTCCATGGTCAACCCGTCGTAACCGTGCTCCAGCAGTTGCAAAGTGGCGGTGAAGATCGCCTCAGCCTGCCTCGGGCCGCTCCCGGGGCGCCTGGCACCACTCATCGCATGCGCGGTCATCCCGGAAACACTACGCAACGTTGCGTTGCATTTCCGAAAAAAAGGGACGCGCTCATGACCGACGATCCGCTGCCAGTGGTCCTCGTGCACGGCATCCGGGTGAGCGGCACGATGTGGCGGAGCGGGTCGCCGGGCTCGTGGCCTTCGGCTGCACCACTTTGCCGACGCCCGCCCGCGCGCGTCCTTATCTCTTGGCCGCGGGCTTGTTCGCCCGGCGGCCCGACAGCGGGGCCCGCCTCACGCGATTCCTGAGCACCGCTCTACTGGGCCGCGAGACCGCCGCCGCATTCACCGGCGGCGGCGTCTCCAATGCCGCGATCCCCGACGTCGTCGACGCCATCCTCGCCCGGAACCCGCTCGCCGACCTGCGCGGCTATCCCGGCCCGGCGTGGCTCGTCAATGGCGCCAAGGACCATTTCCGTACCGATGAGCGGCAATTCGTCGCCGCCTGTCGCGACGGGCGGCTCGAATTGCTCCCGGGTGCGGGACACCTGGCCCCGCTGACCGCCGCCGCCGATGTGACGCGATTCATCGACAACACCGCCTTTCGGCTGAAGTTGCCCGATCAGGCAACTCCGATGCCCGAAAAACCGTAGGGGCACAACAGAAAGCCCCGACGCGGCGCACTCGCAAGTGGACCGCGCCCGCCATGACGACGACCGTTGAAAGCCGCCAGGCATGACCATTGGGCGTATAACATGAAAAGGGCCCCGACGCAGATCGGGGCCCTGAACACGCTAAAGCTGGTGGGCGATACTGGTATCGAACCAGTGACCTCTTCGGTGTGAACGAAGCGCTCTCCCACTGAGCTAATCGCCCGCTCGCGGTGTGGAAGGAACTCTACCGCACCACTTTCAGGCCCCGGCAAACGGGTGGTTCACCGCGGGCACGGTGTGTCGGCGGGCCGCCACGGAACGAACAAACCCGAGCTAACCGAGGTTGTGCGGATGCGGCGGCGAAAGTGACGGCTCCGACATCCGTGCGACGGTGCTACCGCGCGGGAAGTAAACCGGTCAGTATGTACAGAGGACGACCAGCAGGGGTGGATGCCGACGGCTGCGCGTCGAGGGTGATGATGGCTGGACGAAGACGTTGACGACCCATACGGGTGATCTGCGGAGATCCCATGACGGAATCGACGTTCTCGCGCGTCACATCATCAGCACTCGGTCAACCCGGCCGGGAAGGGAGGAAGGGTAGGACGATGCGCAACGATCACGTGACGCTCCGCTCGACGGCGGTCTTCGACCTGCTGGCCCCGCGGACGCCCGCGGTTCCGGTGAAGGTGGAGCTGCGCTACGACACCCGGGACCCGTACGCGGTCGTCGCCGCCTTCCGGACCGGTCGCGCCGGCTGGGTCGAATGGGTCTACGCCCGGGACCTCCTCGCCGACGGCCTCCTCGCCGACGCCGGAGACGGCGATGTGCGCATCCGCCCCTCGGTGGAAGACCCCGAGGCCGTCGTCATCGAACTGAACTCGCCGTCAGGCCACGCCATGTTCGAGGCGTCGGCACAGGAACTGGCCGACTTCCTCGACCGGACCTACGACGTCGTGCTGCCCGGCAACGAGCACCTGTGGGTCGACGTCGACGACGCCCTCACCCACCTCATCCCCAACGATTTGAGCTGATGACAGGCTTCCGACACCGAATGGCCACCCCCCGTGCAGGGGCCGAATCGGGGTCCGATATGGTTTTAACACACCACGGCGACGGGGTTGCGGCTCTTACAGAGTCACAAAAACGGAGTCATGGAGTGCGGACGTGGCGCAGCTGGTAGCGCATCACCTTGCCAAGGTGAGGGTCGCGAGTTCGAATCTCGTCGTCCGCTCGACTGCGGCAACACCCCGCAGCAGGGGCCGTATAAGGTAGGGCTGTAAGGTACCAAAGCCCTACCGAGATATGGTACTCCGGCATTATGGCGGAGTGGCCGAGTGGTTCAGGCAAGGGCCTGCAAAGCCCTGTACGCGGGTTCGATTCCCGCCTCCGCCTCGCGCGATTAGCTCAGCGGGAGAGCGCTTCCCTGACACGGAAGAGGTCACTGGTTCAATCCCAGTATCGCGCACCACCATGAAAAGTACCCCTGACCAGCACGGTCAGGGGTACTTTTCTTTTGTCCACAGTGGAACTGCCAGGGCCCGATTCGCTGCCGAGTGACTGACTTCATCAGGTTGAGCTGATGCCGGTAGATCTGCTCCGTGACGGCCGACCCCTTGTGGCCGCAAAGGCGAGAGATCTCTTCGATCGGCACGCCGCTGTCCGATAGCAGTGAGACGAAGCTGTGTCGTAGCTCACGTGGGGTCCACTCCCCCGTTTCCAGCCCGGCCGCCTTCGCCACCAACCGGAACGCCCGGCGGACATTGCCCGCCAGCAACTCGGTGCCCGTTCGGGTGGCGAAGACCAGATCGTTGTCCTGCCACTTCTCCCCCACTCGAGTCCAAACCTTTCCCTGCGCCCCCGCAAGTCCTCCAGGGCATCCACGCACCGCTGGGGCATCGCCAACGTTCGGCGAGACTTCCGGGTCTTGGTGTCGCCGTCGCCCCGGACCGACCTCCACACCCGGATGCTGGCAGGAGCGGCGGCGTCGCGTCGAGATTCCCTTGCAGATCAACGTGCGACCACGTGAGCGTGCGCATCTCCTCGGTCCGAGCGCCCGCGAGGAGAGACACCACCACGTACGCCCGGATCGTCGGTGAGGACACTTCCAACGCGGCTGTCAGCGAGCTTCCGCCTGATCCAGCTGCCGTTCGCGGCGTTGGGCGGCGAGGACATCGGGATGGCGGGCGTTGGCGTTGCACCACCGCAAGTAGCCGTGCAGAGCGCATAACCTTGACTGGAGGGCGTCGGATGCCGACTCGTTGGAGTTCGGGAGCTCCTTTGCGGCGGTTGCGGTTCGCCGGCTACGTCGACCGGACGACGTCAGGATCCGCGGCCGCGGCCGGCGGGGTGAGGCCGACGAGTTTGGCGAGGAAGCGGTCGATCTGTTCCTCGGCGGGCGGCCATGGCAAGTCGGGCTCGTTGATGCGTTGCGTCAGCATGCCGTTCACGGCGGTCCGGAGGTCGATCGTGACGGTGGCCGCGTCGTCGGCCGGGGCGAGTCCGGCGTCCATGCAGTCCTGCACGGCCACACTGGTGCGCTCGGCCAGTACCTTCTTGAACGGCATGCCCAGCCGCCGGTGCACCTTGCTTTCGTGGAGCACCTTGTAGAGGCCGGGATGCTCCTGCGCCCATGCTGCCTGCGCCAGGATGCGTGCGCGTAGCGCGGCCGCCGGGTCACCGCATTCCGCGGCGGCCGCGTCGCCTGCATCGACCAACTGTTCGTGGCAGCGCCGCAGGACCGCCAGCACGAGCGCGTCCCGGTCCGGAAAGTGCAGGTAGACCGAGGTCGCGGCGATCGACACCGCGCGCGCCACGGCACGCAATGACAGTGCCTCGTCGTCGGCGATGTCGTCGAGCATCCTCGCGGCGGCCACGGTGATCTCCTCGCGCAGCAGATCACCGTGGCCTCGCGCGTTGGGCCGCCGTCGGGGAGCGGGCTTCGAGGTCTGTCCCATGATCTCGCCAGTGTAGCTGGACAACCATTGCGCTACACCTGTAGTGTCTCTTCAGACTACAGGTGTAGCGCTACGACCGTCTACCTACAGGAGTTCCCTTGAGTACTACGACCGAGACGAACCCCGCGACCAACCTGGAGCGGCTGGCCGCGGTGGACCCAGTGTTCGCCCAGATGGTCGGCGCCACCGCCGGGCACGCCCGGGCGATTCCCGAACTGACCGACCGCGAGAAGACCTTCCTGTGCGTGGTGGCCGACGTCTGCCAGGCGAGCCTCGGATTCGCGTTCGAGGCACACGTCAGAACGGGCTTGGCCCACGGCGTGTCCACTGCGGACATTCGCGCACTGTTGCGCTTCGTTTCTTACGACTGCGGGTACCACGCGGCCACCGCAGGCTTCGAACGGCTCGCCGAATTCGAAGCCGGGAACGGCATTCCACGCCCGGAGGTCGAGCCGCTGTCCGACGACCTCCTCACGACCGGCCCTGGCGCGGCACCCAGCCCGCTGCCGGAGGCGGTCCGCACCCAACTGAGCGAACTGGACGACCACTTCCTCGAGCACTTCGACCTGCAATCCCGGATGCGTTCCGGACACGGTCCGGACACACTCACCGAGCGGGAGCGCGGATTCGCGAGCCTGAGCGTCGACGTGCACTACCAGACGTTGGACGAGACGTTCCACGCGCACATCGGCCGCGCCGTGCGCGGCGGCGCTTCCCGTGACGACGTCCGCGCCGTCCTGCGCTTCAACGCCCAGTTCGGCGTGACAAGGGCCTGGCACGGCTGGAAAGCACTCAACGCGTACTTCGCCGGACTCGACCCGACAGACTGACGCCAACTGGGCAGGAATTCACGAACCGAGTGCAGTACCTGTGCAGGCGACAGCAGCCATCGCCACCTTCACCGACTGTCGCCTGCACGAGCCTTGCGGGATACCCACCGGAGAGATCGCGATCTCAGGACCTTCGACCAGCACCGAAGAGTACGGGTGTGCAGCAGGTGGTCACCGGCGAAGAGCATCGGGTCATCGGCATAGGAGGCCCAACGCCGCTCCGCGAGCTTCATCGGCGTGTCCGGACACGGGATGTCTTGCAGTCGTCGCAGGGAGTCCACGACTTCCACTCGTCGTCCTCCACCGACCACTGCAGCGCCGGGGACACGTGCTTGGTAGCGCCGAAGTTTCACGGGTTTGGCTGTCGAGATGGGGTCTGATCGATCTGTTCGCGAAGGATGTCGCCGTGTCCTGCGTGCCGGGCGAATTCTTCGATCATGGCGAGCAGGGTCCATCGCATGCTGACTGTTCCTTCACGGGGATTGTCCTTGGTGTCGTCGAGGCTGAAGCGGGAGGCGATCACACGTGATCGTTGGCTTGCACGCTCGAACTCGGCGATCACGTCGGCCAGGGATTCGTCGTCTGCGACGGTGAAGGTGCCCTCGTCTCGGTTCGAGTATCCGTCGCATTCGGATTCGTCGAGTCCCGCCCAGAATCGTTGGAACCAGATCCGTTCGGCGGCCGCGGCATGCTTGATCAATGAGATCGGTGTCGTCAGTGACGGGACGAGTCGTCGGCGGGCGTCGGCTTCGGAGAAGCCGCGTGCGGTCTCGGTCAGGGCTTCGCGGTTGCGATCGAGCATGTTCTCGATGATCGCTCGCTCGACGCCATTGGTAATTCTGTTGGTACTCATGGGTTTTCGCTCCATTCTCTTGCGCGGCTGAGAAATCTGCGTGGTCCTGCCTCGGTCGGCGTGGTTGGCGACAAGGCTGCGGTTGAGTGTGGGATTGCGGACAACGTCGACGCATCCAGAAACTGGAACGAGCTGGGGATGTGGGAGCGTTCGAAAGTGCTCACCGCTTTGATGTGCCGGGAGCGTGTCGATGCGGGCGGACTGAAACACCGCAGCCGAGGTCACTCCAGGTCAGGAGCCGAACGAGTCGCTGACGCCTAGTGACGGTAGGTCCCAGGTTATCCCATGGCCTCGTCGAGGGTAGTTTCGCGGGTAGGTCGACGAGGAGCGACCCTGCGAACCTGCGTGCGGAGGGTGCCGCCCGGCGGCAGACCGACCAGTGTGCCGAACACCAGCGCGTACCCGTGCGTATCGGACAGCGCGACAGAACGATCCCCGGGATGGCCGGAAGCACGCGGGTCAGTATGTCGCGGCCGCGGATCACCGCCAGACCGCCCAGGCAGGCCCCCAGGCAGAAAGTCGCGCCGGAGTTCCCCATCCCGGCACGTCCGAACGCCAGGCTCACCCCGGCGAACCACAGTGCGCCGAGCACGAAAACACCGACGGTGGTCCCCGATCGCATCGTTGCGCCGTCACCAGCGCGACGACCGCCAGCAGCACCAGGTTGCTCACCGTCCCCACCACACCGCCGTCCTGGACCACCACGTACGTCAGCACGCGCCAGACCTGGCCGTGGTGTTCAATCTGGTTCGGCTCGCGTTCGAGCGCGCGCAGCAGCGGAGGGAACACGAATTGCGGCATCGACGGGATCGCCACCACCAGCCACAGCACGACGGCTGGTAGCGGGACCGGCGGGTGCGGACGGCGCCCAGCCTGCTGCAGCAGGCGCCCGGCCACCCACGACGCGGGTCGGCCGAAGCCGCGGTCTCGCATCCCCGCCACACGTCCTTGATCCAGGAAGACGCGCTCGTCACTGGAGGCTCCAGAGGGAGTGTTGTGTTCCCGACGCCGACAGTCGACGCCGCCGGTGGCGGTCTCCTCTACGACGCCGCCGTCTCGCGTGTTGCGGGATGGCCGATGAGGTCCAGCGACACCGTCCACAGCTGCTGGGCGGCGTCGGGGTCGAGCGCCCATTCCTTGACACCGTGGCTGTTGTCGAACAGATCCGCGTCGTTGCCTACGGTGTAGGCCTCGCGTCCGTCATCGAGGTAGTGGCCGCCGGTTCGGGCGAATTCGGGGGCGACCGCCGCGACGAGTGTCGTGGCGGCCCCCTGCTGGGCGGTCTTGTAGACGAAGACTCCAGATGCCTCGGCTGCGGCCAAATAGTCCTTTTGCTTTGGGGTGAAGTCCCGTTGCAGGCCGGTGGAGACGCCCCCGGGGTTGACCGCGTTCGCGACAATGCCGTCGGCGGCCCACCGGCGCGTGGCTTCGACCGCGAAGAGCGAGTTGGCTGTCTTGGACTGCGAGTACGCGGCCTGAGGGTCGTATTCGCGCCGCTCGAAGTGGATGTCGTCGAACACGACCGGCGACCTCATGTGTCCCGTGGAACTCAGCGAGACGATACGGGCCTCACCCCGTTCGCGGGCTCCTTTGGCGAGGGCTTCGTGCAGGCCGAGGCTCAGGGCGAAGTGGCCAAGGTGATTTGTGGCGAATTGAAGTTCCCAGCCTTCCGAGGTTCGGACAAGGTCGCTGACGATGACGCCGGCGTTGTTGATCAGGATGTGCAGTGGCCCGGTCCACCGGTGGGTGAACTCGGCGATGGAGGAACTGTCGACGAGATCCAGCGCGCTGACGTGAACCTTGCCGTTGCCGGTCGACTCCGCGATGTCCTCGGCAGTCTTCGCGCCGGCGCTGGTGTTGCGGACCGCGAGGGTGACCTCTGCTCCGGTGCGCGCGAGGGAGCGGGCCGTCTCCACGCCGATCCCCGACGACGCGCCGGTGACGATGGCGCGGACGCCGGCGAGGTCGAGGCCCGCCACGACGTCGTCAGCGGTGCTGCTGGCATCGAATCGGGTTGTGATCAGTCGATGAGGTGTTGGCATGGAGGCCTCCTGAAGGACGAACGTTCACCGCGGTGGAGGCCGATCGGGTCCTATCCGCGTGACAACCAACCGGCAGTAGTCCCGGCTGAACCGACTATACTTTATCGGCTTAGTTTGTCTAGGTCGTCTCGCTGGTGGTACGCTAGCGCCCGTGAGCGACCCGGAGTCCGTCATCGTCGAAGAGGGTCAGAATGAGAGTGGCCGACGGGAGTACGTCCTAGGAGCCGCTCTCGAGACCTTCGCCCGCTACGGGTACAGGAAGGCGTCAATGGATGATGTCGCCCGGGCTGCCGGCATCTCCCGGCCCGGTCTGTACTTCCTGTTCACCTCGAAGCAGAACCTGTTCCGGGCCGCCGTCACCCACGCCCTCAACAGCGATGTCGATGCCGCGAAGCGGTCTCTGGCAGACAGTAAGCGCCCGCTTCGCGATCGGCTGATCGAAGCGTTCGACTTATGGACCGGGCGTTACATCGGTCCCATGGCGAAAGAGGTCGCCATCTTGATCGAGACCAATCCGGAACTGCTGGGCCCTATTGTCATCGACTATCCCAAGCGTTTTCTCGAGATGGTCACTGCTGCCATCGCGGCCGACCTGCCTTCTGAGCGCGCAGGTATGGCAGAGGACATGGCCCGGACGTTGCTGAGCACTGCCGGTGGCATCAAGCACGAAGCGACCACTCGAGAAGAGTTTGTCGCGCGAATGACCATCGGCGTCGACCTTTTCATGTCAGCCCTCAATTGCGGCATACGGCACGCCCATTCTTAACGTCGATTCGTCGGGTGTAGCTGTTCCCTGATTCGTTCCTGGGCGCTCTCCGATGAACAAATGCGGAGGCACGCAACCGCCGCCCCGCACCGGATTCCCCGTTGTGGCAAGGTGAGGACAGGGCCCTCGTAGATGTGGCCCGACGAGAGGAGTACTTCGTGGCGGAACTGGCGGTCGGGGCGTGGGTGAGTCCCGCGTGGTCCCCCGAGGACGTGCTGGCAGTGGCGGGTGAGGCCGAGCAGGCCGGCTACGACAGCGTGTGGATGGCGGATCACTTCATGGCCAACTCCGGTACCGAGGAGGTCGCGGAGCCGGTGATGTACGAGTGCTTCAGCCTGCTGGCCGCGCTGGCGGCGGCGGTGCCCCGTGTCCGGCTGGGCAGCTTGGTCGCCGGTATCACCTACCGGCACCCGGCCGTACTGGCGAACACGGCGGCGACCATCGACGCGCTCAGCGGCGGCCGCCTGGTGCTCGGTGTGGGCGCGGGCTGGCAGCTCAACGAGCACGCCGCCTACGGCATCCAGCTCGGTTCCGTCCGTGAGCGTATCGACCGGTTCGAGGAAGGCCTGACCGTGCTCAGGGGACTGCTGACCGAGCCGCGGACCACGATCGCCGGCGAGTACTACACGATCACCGACGCGCCGCGCGTACCCGTCGTCCGCCCACGGGTTCCGATCCTGATCGGCGCCAGCGGGGAACGCCGCATGCTCGGCATTGTCGCCGAACACGCGGATGAGTGGAACTGCTGGTCGACGCCCGAAGTCTTCGCGCAGAAGTCCGCCGTCCTCGACGAGCACTGCGAGCGGATCGGCCGCGACCCGCGGTCCATCCGCCGCACCACGCAGGCGATGCTGCAGCCCGGGAAGGAGACGTCGACGCCTGGGCGATTCGTCGTCGGTGGCTCCGAACAGCAGATCGTCGACGCGATCGGCCGTTGGCGCGAGGCCGGCCTGGACGAGCTGATCGTCCCGACCTTCGGCGCGGTGGACGAAGCCCGGGAGCTGTACTCCTGGCTGCAGAAGGAAATCTTCCCTCAGGTGCGCTGAGGGATCAGCGGCATCGGTGTCGCCCACACCGATGCCGCGGGCGGTCACCAGGACGGAATCCAGCGTTCTGGCTCAGCGGTGGCGAGGTTCGATAGCGCAGCGGATGTCCTCCGGTCGCGCGCGTCGGAACCCGCCGGAACGAGGGCGCACCACCGTGAAAAGTACCCCTGGCCAGCACGGTCAGCGGTACTTTTCATTTGTCCACTGTGGAGCCGCCAACTCCCGATTCGCCTCCGATTGACTATTGGCGGGTAAGGCAACGTGGCGTGTCGCAGGATGCCCTGAACGACGCGTTGAGGTCATCGAGTGACACGAACGCGCCGTTCAGGGCATCGCAGGTCAGGCGGCCGCGTGGGTGGCTCGTGAGTGGCAACAAGTGTTAGAACACTCGTTGCCACTCACGACCCACCTGCCCAGCGGAACCGTCCGCACGACCGTTTCGCACTCCCGACTGTCCGCTTCACATTGCACCGTTGATCGGCGATGTCGCAAACGCGCCGTTACGGGCTCAACATCACTAACGGCCCGTTTGCGACATCCCGAGCCACGCCACATTCGCCTTTCCCATCAATAACTGAGTGGCTACGCCTCCAGCTCAGCACCACGGCGGGGAAGATCTCGTTCATCGCTGTAGCCCCTTCTCCATCATCGGGTTGTGCTAATGCCGGTAGATCTGCTCTGTGACGTTCCCGTTCGGGTGGTGAGCCCCTCAGCAAGAATCGTCCGGTTCCGCTTGGTGTTTCCTCGCGCCCATTGAGCCCGTACGACAGCCAGTCCCCCACCACGTCGGCGATCGTGAAGTTGCTGCCGGCGGTGAGCTCGCCATCATCGTGGTCACGAAGGATTCGGTGAGCTTGTTCTTCGCCTCGGATCCCTCTTGGTCAGAACTGTCACACCTGACCAGTTATGAGAAATGGCCCAGGTTCTCTCCGGTGTCGGCAATAGTTGCCCATCGGCGTGCGAGGCGTCGGCACGCGTGGACGAGCTCGGGTGGATGGAGGCCGGTGAGTTCGGTATCGAAGGTGGCGAGGATGCCGGCGATGCGGCCCAGGACCAGGCGCCGAGAGTCAGCCGGCAGTGCTCGGTGTCGACGTGTTCCACGACGGAGCCGCCTGGTGCCCAGCGGGCCACGATGTGAGCGGGCAGGTTGAGTCGGGCGGTCCCGGTGCATTGCCAGGCGGCGGAGGTGTCGCCGCGGTCGTGGGTGCTCATCACGAAGTGAGCGAGGTCGTCGCCGGGAAGCGCGCGGGCGGAGAAGTGCTGCGTGGTGGGGCGGGGGTGCAGTCGGTCGACGCGGTGCACTCGCCATTGGTGATCGGTGAGGTCATAGGCGACCAGGTACCACCGGGCGGCCCAGACGACCAGGCGGTGAGGCTCGATGCGGTGGGCGGGCAGGAAGTCGGGGTCACCTGGTTCGGGGCGTGTGCCGTCGGGACGCAGTGTCTCGGTGACAAGGAGGTGGCGGTGGCGTACCGCGGTTCCGACGGCGGTGAGGGCGGCCGGGTCGATGGGGGCGCGGGGAACTCCCAATAGTTCTGCAGCCGGGTCAGGCGCAGTGATTCCATCGATGCCCGCAGCGCAGGGGGCATGACCTGGTGCAGGGTGGCCAATGCCCGCGCCGTGTCGTCTCCGAGGCCGAACATCGTGCTTGGCGCGGTTTGCAGGGCCACCGCGACCGCGAGGGCCTGGTCGTGGTCGAACAGCAGCGGCGGCAGGGTTCGCCCGGTGCCAAGCCGGTAGCCGCCGCCGGGGCCGTGGATGGTGGCGACCGGGTAGTCGAGCCGGCGCAGGGTTTCGATGTCGCGGCGGACAGTGCGTTCGCTGGCCCCGAGCCGGGTGGCGAGTTCGCGCAGCGACCACTGCCGTCCTGATCCGAGCAGGGACAGCAGCCGCAACGCCCGATGTGAGGTGTTCGCCATCGTCCCATCATGACCGGTAGTGGCCATTCGATGTCCACTACCGGTCGTCCGCTCCTGCGGATCCGATCACCCGGGAAGCACCAAGGAGCTTCGCGAGCTGGCCGACTTGGCTGCCCACTGCGCCGGCCGCGCCGGAGACGAAGACGACATCGCCGGCCTTCAGCTGCGCGATCCTGCGCAGTCCGGCGTACGCCGTCAGCCCGGTCGTGCCCAGCACGCCGAGGTACGCCGACAACGGGGCGGCGTCCGCGTCGACGGCTGTCACCTCATCCGCGTCGAGCAGAGCGTATTCACGCCAGCCCAGCATGTGCCGCACGTGCTGTCCCACCGTGAACTTGTCCGATGCGGACTCGACAACGACGCCGACGGCACCGCCGTCCATCGGGCGGCCCAGCCGGAACGGTGGCACGTACGACTCGACATCGTCCATCCGCCGACGCATGTAGGGGTCGACCGACAGGTACCGGTTGCGGACAAGGACCTGCTCACCCACAGGGGCGGCCACCGTGCCTTCCCGGAGAGCGAAATCGGCAGGTTGCGGACGACCCGTCCGGCCGGGCAACCAGATGCCATTCCCGGCTGATGAGGTAGCTGCTCATGAACGTTCTCTCATAGGTTCTCAGAGGTAAACCTGGTCGGTCAGCGTCGAACTGGAGAACGGCGCGAGCGAATCTATGCCGCACTTCGGAGGCTGAACAATCGGCGCCGCGGCTGGTTAAGGGAATCGTAAGGTGGCGGCGATTACGGTCGGCGCCGTCGCCGGCCCTGGCTTGGGGCGGCCCCAAGATCAGGGAGTCCGATGTGGAGCGCCTCACCGAATTCGTGATGCGGCACCGGTTGTGGGTGGGCCTGGTCTGGCTCGCCGTCACCGTGGCCGGGGTGCTGATGGCACCGCATGTCGCCGACCGCCTCAGGGGCGGAACCACCATCAGCAGCGCCGGCTACGACGCCAACGTCGCCCTCCAGCGGGACTACGGCGGGGTGGCCGCCAATCCGAGCGTGCTGGTGGTCGATCTGCCGTCCGGTATCACCGCTGACTCACCGGCCGTCAAGGCCGGCCTCGACGCGGCTGACAAGACCGCCGCGTCCGTACCGGGGATTCGTAGTCTGTCTTACGCCAACACCGCCGACCGCACGCTGGTCGGTACCGGCGGTGCGTCCACGCTGGTAATGGTGTACCCGCCGGGGATGGGCAGCGCGGTCCCGGCGCCGATCATGGACGCGATGAGCTCGGCGCTCACCCATGCCGTCCCCGGCGCCCAGGTGCATCAGACGGGGATCGAGCAGCTCAAAGCCGACTCCCCCGGTAGTGGGGCCAGCGTGTTCTCCGAGCTCCTGGTCGGTGTCGGCCTCGCCCTCCTCGTTCTGGCATGGGTGTTCGGCTCGGCGCTCGCCCTGCTGCCCCTGCTGTCCGCGATCGTGTCCGTGCTGACCATGCAGCTCGCGATCTGGGGCCTGACCTACGCCACCGACATCGCCATCAATCCCTCCGTCCAGTTCATCGTCGCGCTGCTGGGGCTCGGTCTGTCGATCGACTACGCGCTGCTGATGGTCAACCGGTGGCGCGAGGAACGCGAGCAGGGCGCGAACAACCACGAGGCGGTGCGCCGCGCGACCCGCCTGGCCGGGCACTCGGTGACCGTCAGCGCGGTCATCGCCTCGCTCGGCCTGTTCGCGCTGATCGTGGTGCCCGTCTCGTTCGTCCAGGGAGTGGGGCTGTCCGGCGTGTTCATCCCCGCCATCGCGGCGCTGGTGGCGCTCACGGTCGTTCCCGTGCTGCTGTCCACTGTCGGTCCGCGGCTCGACCGGATCCGGCTGTGGCGCCGCCGGGCCGCCGGCGATGACCGGACGTGGACCCGGATCGCGCGCACGATCGTGGCGCGGCCCAAGACCGCGGCGACGCTGGGCGGGGTGATCCTGGCGGTGCTCGCCGGCTTCGGTCTGACCCTCAGCATCGCGTCGCCCGCGAGCACCTCGCTCGCCGCCGGCGGCCCGGCCCAGCAAGGACTCGAGGCTCTTCAACACGACGGTTTCCCGACCGGTGTGCTCACCTCGGTCCCGATCGAACTGCCGGCAGGCACCGACCCGGCCGCGACCGCCGCGACACTGCGCGCCCTGCCCGACGTGCACGGCGTGCTCGTCGCCAACACCCCCGCCTGGCAACAGACGAACAGCTCGGTGATCATGGCGCTGCCGAAGAGCGAAACGGGCACCGCCGACACCGGCACGGCGGTGGCCGACCTGCACGCGGCCGCCCCGCACAACGCCATGATCGGCGGCAACCAGGTGCAGGCCGCCGACGTCGCCGGCATCCTGTCCAGCTGGTTCCCGATACTGCTCGCCGTGGTCGCCTTGGTGACCTTCCTGCTGATGGCCCGTGGGATGCGGTCGCTCTTGCTGCCCGCGAAAGCCGTCGCCCTCAACCTGCTGTCCGTCGGCGCGGCCTACGGCGTGCTGGTGCTGGTCTGGCAGCTCGGTTACGGCTCCCAGGCGTTCTGGGGCATCCCGGCGACCGGGTCGATCGCCGCGTTCGTGCCGATGCTGATGTTCGGTTTCCTGTTCGGGGTCTCCATGGACTACGAGGTGTTCATCCTGTCCCGGGTCCGCGAGGCCTACGACCGCGACGGCGACACCCGTGCCGCTGTCGTCGAGGGGGTCAGTCGTACCGGACGTCTGGTCACCAGCGCGGCACTGATCCTGTTCCTGGCACTGGCCGCGCTGGCGTCCTCCCCGGACGTGACGGTGAAGATGGTCGCCACCGGCATGGCCAGCGGAGTACTCATCGACGCGCTGGTGGTGCGCACGCTGCTCACACCGGCGCTCGTGATCCTCTTCGGCCGCGCCAACTGGTATCTGCCCGCCTGGGCGGCACGCCTGCTACGCGTCCGGCCAGGCGGCGCGGCCGGCGACCACGACAGAGCGTTGAACAGGCCGGACAAGCAGCCGTCCGTGCATGCTTGAGCCATGCGCATCCTCGTGATTGAGGACGACGAGGCCCTCGGCGCTTCCCTGACCTGGGGACTACGCGCCGAGGGCTACACCGTGCAACTCGTCGCCAACGGCACCGACGGCCTATGGGAAGCCACCGAGCACGACTTCGACCTGATCATCCTCGACGTCATGCTGCCTGGCCTCGACGGCTACCAGGTGTGCGCGCGGCTGCGTGAGGCCGGCAGGTGGACGCCTGTACTCATGCTCACCGCCATGGACGCCGATCTCGACCAGGCCGAGGGACTCGACCTCGGCGCCGACGACTACCTGACGAAACCCTTCGCGTATCCGGTTCTCCTCGCCCGCTTGCGTGCCTTGCTGCGCCGGGGCGCACCCGCCCGGCCGGCGCTGCTGCGAGCCGGGGAGCTGACGCTGGACCCGGCCACCCGCCAGGTCCGCCGCGGTGACCAGCCGGTCGCGCTCACCATGGGCGAGGTCATCGTCCTGGAGTACCTGCTGCGCGCGGCCGGCCGTGCCGTCTCCAAGACCGAACTGCTCGAACACTGCTGGGACGCCACGTCCGACAGCGACCCGGCCGTCGTCGAGGTCCGTATCCACCACCTGCGCCGCAAGATCGACGTGCCCTTCGGCGTCCGCACCATCGAGACGGTCAGAGGAACGGGGTACCGCATTGACCCACAACCCTAGGTCGAGTCGCTCGCTGCGGCTGCGGCTCACCGTCCTGGCCACCCTCGCCATTGCCGTCACCGCCGCACTGGCCACTGCCATCCTGGTCATCGCGCTCGCCAACTCGGTGCGGGCGAACGTGACCACCACGCTCAACGCCTACGCGGCCTCCATTGCCCGCTCCGCCACCGAGGAGGATTGGCCGGCGAACCTGCCCGCCGCCACCGACGACCCCAGCATGTGGGCGCAGGTCGTCGACTCCTCCGGCACCGTGGTCGCCGCCACTGCGAACGTCGACACCCGGCCCGCGCTGTACACCCTGCCCAGCGGCAGCACCACGCCTCAGCCCACAGCGTCCGGCGCCGGACGCGGCGAAGAACGCGTCGTCGCCCAGCGCTACGTCATCGGCACCACGCCGGTCGTCATCTACGCCGGCAGCTCCACCCGCCTTCTCGGCATCCTGGCCGACGACCTCCAGGGGAAACTCCTCTACGCCCTGCCGCCGGTCCTCATCGGCGCGGTCGCCATCTCCTGGTTCCTGATCGGGCGCACGCTGCGCCCGGTCGAGCGCATGCGGGTGGAAGCCGCCGAGATCACCGGCAGCGACCTGCACCGCCGCGTCCCCGAACCGAGCAGCCACGACGAGATCGGACGCCTGGCCCGCACCTTGAACACCATGCTCGCCCGCCTGGAGGACTCCGCCACCCGCCAGCGCCGCTTCGTCGCCGACGCCTCCCACGAACTACGCACCCCACTCGCCACCGTCCGCACCTCTCTCGAGGTCGGCCTCGCCCACCCCGACCGGGCGCCCTGGCCCGAGCTCGCCGGGCGCGCAGTCACCGAGACCGCCCGCATGCAACACCTGGTCGACGCACTACTGCTCCTCGCCCGCGCCGATGGCAACGCCCTCGATCGCCACCGCGAACCGCTCGACCTGGCCGTCGTGGCCCGAACCACCGTCGACACCGCGTCGGCCCGCATCCCGGTCGAGGTCAAGGTTGCCGAGGGCGTCCGCGTGACGGGTGACCCCGACCAGCTCACCCGCCTGATCCGAAACCTGCTCGACAACGCCGACCGCCACGCCGCCACGTCCGTAAGCCTCACCGTCACCACCGGCCCCAGCGGTGACGCCGTCATCCAGGTCACCGACGACGGCCCCGGCATCGACCCCGCCGACCGCGACCGAGTCTTCGACCGGTTCGTCCGACTCGAGGCCGCGCGCACCCGCAAAGCCGGCGACACCACCGGCACCGGCCTCGGACTCTCCATCGCCCGCGACATCGCCACCGCACACGGCGGCGCCATCACCATCACCGACCCGCAAACCGGGAACCGTGGCACAACCTTCACCGTGCGGCTCCCCGCACTGCGCCCGACGACCAACGAACCCGACGCGGAATCATGACAGGCTTGGAAACACGGGAGAGGGGCCGGGATTGCCTGGCGACCGGCGCCGTCCGGTCGCCAGGCAATCCGGTTCACGCGGTACGGCGGAGGAGTGCCTCCAGTTCACGGTGCGCGACGTCGAGTGCCTGCTGCCCGGCAACGTCGGAAACAACTGCCCGCATCATCTCGTTGAGGATCGCCGCCATCTGCGGCCAGCGAGAGTCGACCGGCACCGACCGTGCGTGGGCATGGGCCTCTTCCAGCACTTCGTAGTACGGCGCGATCGCTTGGACCTCCGGAGCCGCCCAGGAGTCACGCCGGGTCGCGGAGCCACCTCCGATCGCGGTGAGGACGTCCATCTCGTGGGTCGCGAGTTTGCGGACCAGGTCGACGGCCCGCTCGGGCTCGCGCGCGCCCTGGGGCACGGTAAGTACCCAGTAGGCGTTCATGGTCACCGCGGAGCCGTTGGCACCGTCGTGGCCTGGGGTGGGCGCGCACCCGACGAGACCGTGCGTGGGCGATTGCGGATCGGCCGACAGTGCGGCGAAACCACACCAGTTGACCATCATCGCCGCTTCTCCGGCCGCGAAATGCACTCCGGAAGCCACGCTGTCCCACTCGGCCGCAGCCGGGTCGACGACCTTGCTCACGTGCCACAGGTCGTGCAGGAAGCCGATGGCCTCGCGGGCGGCGGGCTGGTCCAGGCCCGAGCGGCCGTCGGCGTCGACCAGTTCTCCCCCGCGACTCCACAGGTGCGTGAGGAAGTCGTAGACGTTGTTGTGCTCGTCCGGAAAACCGGCCTGAACCGTCCCGTACAAGCCTTCTTCCGGCCGGTTGAACCACACCGCCTGGTCATGGAACTGTGACCAGGTCGCGGCCGGTGCGAGCGGGTAGCCGAACCGTTCGGCGAAACCGGCCTGTTCCTTGGGGTCGGCGTACAGATCGGTGCGGTAGAGCTGCAGCATCGGACCGTCGTGGTAGGCCACGCCGTAGGTCTTGCCGTCCGGTCCTTTCTGCAGGTCACGCAGCGACGGCACCCATGCCGACGGCCAGCCCTCCGGAGGATCGGCGTCGAAATACTCATCGAGTGGCACCAGCTTGCCCGATTCGATCAGCGACGGCAGCCAGTCCGTGATGAGCATGAGCACGTCGTACTCGCCCGAAGACGTGCCGTTGCCGTCGAGGATCTGGTGCTGCAGATCGCCGATCTCAACCAGCTCGAAGCGTGCGTCCACTTCGGACAGCTCTCGCAGTTGCGCGGTCAGCGCGCGGTCGAACCCCTCGAATTTCCGGCCGAGCACTACCAGCGACGTCGTCTCTGACATCCATTCACACCTTCCACTCAAACGATTGACTGTTCCTATCACGCGGTGGTCAAATGAGGAAGAGATCCGCCATCCGAAGTTCGCTCGAGATATCCAGGAGACCCTCCGTGCTCGACATGTTCGCCCCTATCGCGGCCGCCTGCGAGCTGACCATTCCGCCCGGCCATCACCGAAAGATCGGCGTGGTCGGCGCCGGTGCGATCGTCCAAGTCGGACACTTGCCGGCGTATCGCAAGGCCGGCCTGCCCGTCGCCGCGATCTGCGATCTCAACCAGGACCTCGCGAAAGAGGTCGCCGACCGGTTCGGCGTGCCACGCGTGTCCAGTTTGGACGAACTGCTCGAAGACCCCGAGATCGATGTGCTCGACATCGCCGTGGTGCCGGAAGCCCAGCCCGAGATCGCGCGTCGCGCGCTGCGCGCCGGAAAGCACGTCCTGGCACAGAAACCGCTCGCGGTGGACAGTGACACGGCCCGCGGACTCGTCGAGCTCGCCGCGGAACTGGACCGGAAACTGGTGGTGAACCAGCAGATGCGCTACGGCGAAGGAATCGCGGCCGCCCGGGCCATTGCCGAAGCGGGCTGGCTGGGTGAGCTCACCTCGGTCACCATCGACGTCAACATCAGCACCGACTGGTCGGCGTGGAACTGGCTGGTGACCTCGCCGCGGCTGGACCTGATGTACCACTCGATCCACTACTTCGACTCGATCCGCTCGATTCTCGGCACTCCCCAGCGCGTCTTCTGCGCCGCCGGGCGGCGCCCCGGCCAGCTCGCGGCCGGTGAGACCAGGACGACCACCACGCTCCTGTACGACGACGGCCGCAGCGCACTGGTGAACGTCAACCACGAGAACATCACCGGAGACCACTACGCCCGCTTGCGCGTCGATGGTTCGCAGGGCAGTGTGCGCGGGACCATCGGACTGCTGTACGACTATCCGGATGGCCGTCCCGACACCCTGGAGGTGAACAGCATCGCGCTCCCTACCGATGGCTGGGTCCCCTACCCGGTGACCACCCGCTGGATTCCCGACGCGTTCGCCGGCCCCATGCGTGCGCTGCTCGCCGCGATCGCCGACGGCACCCCGGCACCTACGACGGGCGCCGACAGCCTCGACACCCTGCGGCTGGTCGAGGCCTGCTACGCGGCTATCGATTCCGGTGCCACACAAGCACTTCCGGCGCGGTGACCGTGCCAAGAAACCAGCGGCCCACTCGAGTCACCCTTGCCGACGTGGCGGCGCTCGCCCACATCGACCCCTCTGTGGTGTCCCGGGTCATCAGCGGCGATGAGCGGCTGGTCATCAAGGACGAGACACGCGCGCGGGTCGTCGCGGCGATCAAGGAGCTGCGCTACCACCCGAACGCCGCTGCCCGCAGCCTGCGAACAGCGCAGTCGGGCACCTTCGGGCTGCTGATTCCCGATTTCGCGAACCCGATCTACGCCGAGATCATCAAGGGCGCTGAGCAGGCCGCCGACGAGCATGACGCGCTGCTGCTGACCGGCACCGCGCTCGAGGACCGTCCCGAGCGGTATGTGCGGATGCTCGCCTCGGGCCGCGTCGAAGGACTTCTCCTCGCCTCCGACCGGATTCCGCCGGACGCCATCGAAGCGATGATCGCGACCGGCCGCGCGGTCGTCTCGGTCAACCAGCGCATTCCCGGCGTCCAGCGGATGATCCTGGCCGACGACGAACGGGCGAGCCGGATCGCCGTGCGGCACCTGATCGAACTCGGCCACCGGCGCATAGCGCATATCCGCGGCCCTGTGAAAAGCGACACCGCCCGGCGGCGCCTCAACGGCTACCGCCGGGCGCTGCGCACGGGCGGGCTACAGCCCGACGCCGCCCTGGTCGTCGGAAACGGGTACACGAGCGAGGCCGGGGCCGAAGCGATGCGGGAACTCCTCGCGATGCCCGAGCGCCCGACCGCGGTGCTGGTCGCCAACGTGGCCGCCGCGATCGGCGCGCTCACCGCGGCACGCTCGGCCGGGGTGAAAATCCCCGACGAGCTGTCCGTGGTCGCCATCCACGACATCGCGCTGGCGGCGAACCTCGCGCCGGCGCTGACCACCGTACGCATGCCGCTGGCCGAGATGGGCCGTGCCGGCATCCTCGCCCTGCTCGACGAGGATGTCGGCGCGGACATCAAAAAGGTCGTGCGCGACACCACGGAACTGATCGTCCGGGACAGCACGGCACCACCGAGGTGAGACCGCCGACGTGACCGGTCACCGCCGCAAGCCACCCAATTCCCCGGCGTCCGCGGCGGTTTTCGGCTGCTCTGCTTCGACAGCGGGTACCCCGGCCGTGCCACCGCTGGGGGTGCGCCGCGAAAACCACGAACGAACCACAGAACGGCCACGGGAACTGGTCGCCGTGTACAACGCCGCGGCGGCCACCAGCACCCCGCCCTGGACGACGTTCTGGTAGTTGGAGCCGATGTTGAGCACGTTGAAGCCGTTGCTCAAGGTGAACAGGATGAGTGTGCCCACCACGGATTTCGAGACGAACCCGGAACCGCCGAGTAGCGACGTTCCGCCGAGCACGGCCGCGGCGATGACGGTGAGCTCGCCTCCGGTCAGCACGGTCGGGTCGACGGAGTTGAACCGGCCCGCGTACAGCACGCCGACGGCGCCGGCCACGAGTCCATTGAGGACGAACGCACCCATCTTGTAGCGGTCGACGCTGATGCCGGAAAGCCTCGCGGCCTCGGAATTGCCGCCCGTGGCGTAAAGATTGCGCCCGACGACCGTGTGCCGCAGGACAAGACTCACGATGACGGTCAGCGCGAGCATGATCCAGACCGGTGTGGTCTGGGTGAGCATCTTGGGCTGAGCGATGGCGATGAAGGCCAGCGCGATGCCGGACAGGGACAAGGGCGCTGTCGCACCCAGCCCGGCGATCCGGTTTTCCTTGCGCAGGGCCAGAACCACGGCCGCGATCACCAGCAGGGCACCGATGACGACGGCGGCCACCGACGGCAAGGCCCACCGCGCGGTGGCGAAATCGTGGAAGGAGCTGTTCTTGGCGGTGATGCTCTGCCCGTCGAGGATCGCCTGCACGACACCGCGGACGGCGGTCAAGGTGCCGAGCGTGACGATGAAGGCGTTGACGCCGACCTTCTGCACCAGCACCGCGTTCACGAATCCCACCACGGCACCGGTCAGCAGGGCCGCGACGAGCGCGAAAAGCGCGCCGTACTGGTCGACGAGTTTCAACGCGACCGTCCCGGCGAGCGCCGCGGTCGACGCGACGGAGAGATCGAAGTTGCCGGTGATCAGTGTGAGCGTCATGAAGATCGCCAGAATCCCGATGAGGGAGGCCTGATCGAGGATATTGCTCAGGTTGACGCTGCTGAGATACGGCGGGCGGCCCTGTGCCGACGTCGTGATCGTCAAGATGGTCACCAAGAGGAGCAGCGCGTAGACGACGCCTGCCGAACGCGGGGACAACGCGCGGCGCCACCCGCCCGAAGGACGGTCGCCGGTCGTGGTGGCGGAGCTCATGGGTTTCGCTCTCTGTCGTTGTTGATTGAGTCAGAGGCCGCTGGCGAGAGCGGTCAGTTCATGGAGATCGGTGGCGGCCGAGGATCGTTCGGCGACGATCCGCCCCCTGCGCATGACCAGCATCCGGTCGCACGCGCCGCGCAGCTCGTCGAACTCGGAGGAGACGATGAGCACTGCCTTGCCGTCGGCCGCCAGGCTCCGGATGAGCCCGACGATGTCGGCCTTAGCACCCACATCGACCCCTGCCGAAGGCTCGTCCAGCAGGAAGACCTTCGCGGGGCCGTAGAGCCATTTCGCGAAAACGACCTTCTGGGCGTTGCCGCCGCTGAGTTCGCCGACGGGCGTCTCGACCGAGCCTGCCGCGATCCGGAGATCGGCGACCGCCCGCCCGGCCAAGCCGCGTTCACGGTCACGATCGGGCACCAGCGAACGCCAGGACATCGACGGCAGGTACGGCAGCGAGGTGTTCCGCCAGATCTCCCAGTCCCGCAGCAGGCCCTGCCGCGACCGGTCCTCCGGGACCAGGGCGAGCCCGGCCCGGACCGCGCGGCGCGGTGATCGCCCGCGCAAGGTCCGCTCACCGATCCGGACCTTGCCGCTCGCGGCGGCGTCCGCGCCGAAGATCGCTTCGAGCAGCTCGGTCCGGCCGCTGCCGAGCAGCCCCGCGATCCCCACGACTTCACCAGCACGCACGGTGAAGCTGACCGGGCCGAAGTTGCCGGGCGACGACAGGTTTTCGACGGTGAGGAGCGGTTCGCCGAGCGCAGCCGCGGGCGTGGGCCCGCTCTGCTCGATCCGGGCGAGCCGGGCACCGACGATCGCGGTGACGAGCTGTTGTTCGGTGGTGGCACTCGTGTCCTCGTCGACCACGACCTGGCCGTCCCGCAGCACGGTGAGATGGTCGGTGAGATCGAGGATCTCGTCGAGGAAGTGCGACACGTAGATGAAGGTCGTGCCCAGCTCGCGCAGCCGCCGCACGGACCGGAACAGGATGTCCCGTTCCGTGGGCGACAGCGCGGCTGTGGGTTCGTCGAGCAGCACCAGCGCGGGATTCCTGGCCAGCGACTGCAGGATCGCCACCATCTGGCGGCCACCGACCGAGAGTTTGCCGACGGCTTCGTCGGGCTCCAGGTCGTACCCGATCCGCTCGCACAGTTCGCGCAGCTCCTGCCGCCGGGCCGGCGCGTCCCAGCGGGCCGACTCACGCCGGCCGAGGAACACGTTGTCCAGCACGCTCATCGGCTCGACCAGCGGGGTGTGCTGGTGGACCGCGGCCAAGCCCGCGTCAAGCGCGCCGAGTGGGCTGGTCCAGGTGGCGGGCTCGCCCTTCCAGGAAAGCCCGCCGCTGCTGGGTGGTTCCACCCCGGAGATGATCTTGATGAGCGTCGACTTCCCCGCGCCGTTCGCACCGATCAGCCCGTGGACCGTGCCGGGCCGGACAGCGAGTGAGACACCGCGCAAGGCGTGGGTGCCACTGGAGTAGACCTTGTGGACGTCCTCGACGGCAAGCAACGGGGCCACGGGAGTCACCATTGGGGGACGCAGCTCGACACGTTGTCGGCCGTCACGCCCGGTGTGTCGTAGAAGGTCGTCTTCGGCGGGGTGGAAGTCTTGCCTGCCAGCGCGTCGTGCATCATCTGCACCGCCATGCCGCCTTCGTCATACGGCTTGTAGCAGACGGTTCCGTAGAGCTCACCGGACTTGATGCCCTCGATGCCGGCCGCCGAACCACCGATGCCGATGACCTTCGCACTCGACCCGGCCGACTTGACCGCGGCGGCACAGCCGACGGCCATGTCGTCGGAAATCGCGTAGAGCAGGCCGACCGCGGGATTGGCGGCGAGGATGTTCTGACAGGCCGACTGACCGTCCTGTTTGGTCCAGTTGCCCGGCTGGTTCGCGACGATCTTGTACTTGCCCGCCCCAGCGCCGTCGAGTGCGGCCTGGAACTTGGTGACGCGGGTCGTGTTCTCGACGAAGCCGGGGGCACCGGTGATCACGGCGACCTGGCCCCCCGCGGGGAAGGCCTTCAACGCCATCTGGCCGGCCGTCGCGCCCGATTCGGCCTCGTTTTCGTCCAGGACGAACTTGAGCTTCGAGTACGGGTCGTCGACCGCGCGATCGGCTCCGACGTAACCGTGGACGGTCGCGATGGGGATACCCGCCGCACTCGCCTGATCCACCAGTGCCTGCGCCGGTCCCGGCGAAAGCGGCACCAGCAGGATGGCGCTGACCTGCTGAGCGATGAGGTCCTGGACCTGGCTGGCCTGCTTCTGCTGATCGCCCTGGGAATCGAGGGAGACCAGCTTGTCACCGAGTTGTGCCGCCTTGTCCTTGGCGCCCTTGGTGATCGCGGCCGGGAAGGTCACCGACTCCTGCTGGTTGGCCAAGCCGATGGTGAAGGGACCGCCGGAGTTCGACGAACTGCCCGGCGTGGTGGCATCGGGCGACGCACACGCCGCCGTGAACGCCACCAAAGCGACTCCCGCGGCGAGGGCCGGAAATCTCCTGCGCACTACTTTCCGCACTGCTCTGTGCATGACTGCGCTCACTGGTTTGACCCCGTTCGAAATCAGGTTGCTGGGTGGTTGGGACACAAGCACCGGAAACGACGTGCTTGGCGGCCTCGAGCAAACGCTCGACACGAGGCCAGGACAAACGATTGACTGGATCGGTGTGAACAGCCTCACCCGTGCCCGATCTCTTGTCAATAGCCATATTGCCGCCGCTGGTTGACCGCCGCCAACAGCCAGGCCTACGATCGGGCAAACGTTTGTCCACATCGGACAAGGCGGGCGGCTGGTTGCCGGTTCGACGGACGAACCGGCCGCCGCCGCACGACGAATCAAATCCACACTGGACTGAATGGACGGCAGATGGACTTCCTGGTGCGGATCGAGGTGAGCCTGCCACCAGAGCTGGCGGAGGCCGAGCGGGCCACATTGCTTCGGCGTGAGGCCGAGCGCGGCCGGGTGCTCCGTGATTCCGGCACGCTGCGCCAGATCTGGCGGATTCCCGGCCGGCTGGCCAACGTCGGCATCTGGTCGGCATCGACGCCGGACGAGCTGCACGACGCACTGACCAGCCTGCCGGTGTGGAGCTATGCCGACATCTCCGTGACCGCGCTCGCGACCCACCCGCTCGCCGCCGACACGACCTAGTGTTGTGTAATCCTGCTTCCTTACGATTTGCTGGGGATTCAGGTGGATGCATCGCAAGGCGGAGGACAACCGGGTACCTCTGTTGTACCTGGTTGTTCGACAACGCAGCGAGGCGCCGCCTGAGCCCCAGCAAATCGTAAGACGAGCAGGGTTACGCAACACTAGGCCAGTGCGGCGGCCGTTACCGGGCTCGCCGGGGACACGATCCGCTTCTCCCGCACGAGCACCAGGACCGCGAGTGCGCCGACGACAGCCAGCGCGGCGCCGACCACGAACGCCGGGGTGTAGCTGCCGGTCGCCTCGACCACCGCGCCGGTCACGATCGGCGCGAAGATGCCGGCCAGTGTCGAGCACATCTGGATCACACCGGCGAGGCGGCCGCGATGGCTTTCGGGCACCAGCGCGACGACTAGCGCCTGGTACTGGTAGCTGGCGAGCAGGAAGAAGATCGCGACGCAGACCAGCACGAGTCCGAGTGTGGGCGACTGGACGAACGGCGACGGCCCGAAGCAGACCGCCACCGCGACCAGGCAGCCGACGATCATCCACTTGCGCGGTTTCACGAAGCTGCCGGACCGCTTGATGAGCCTGTCCGCGATGAACCCGCCGGCGATCAAGCCTGCCGTCGCCGCGACCCACGGGAGGGTGGCGATCCCGCCGAGGTCGGCCTTGTTCACCCCGCGCGCCTCGACGAGATAGGTCGGGTACCAGGTGAGGAACATGAACAGGACCCAGGAGTAGGCGAAGAACGCGATCGCCAACGCGAGGACGTACGGCGTGCGCAGGAGCGCCCAGAACCGGACCTTTCCTTCATTCGCCGTGCCCGGCACGGTCTCGTGGTCGGCGGTGATGTAGGCCCGCTCGGCGGCATCGGCACGCGGATGGTCCTGCGGCCGGTCCCTGGCGACGAACCACCACACCGCGCACCACACGATCCCGAGGGCGCCGAGGATGACGAAGGCGGGCCGCCAGCCCATGGTCGTGCACGCCCACACCACCAGCGGGGTCGCGATGATCGGCCCGATCGTGGTGCCCGACTGGGCCAGGTTGAGCATCGTGGAGGTCTGCCGCATCGGGAACCAGTTCGCGGTCAGCTTGGTACTGATCGGCGCCTGGGGCCCCTCCCCCGCCCCGAAGAGCAGCCTGGCGACGATGAGCGACGCGGCACTCCACACACTCGCGGTGAGCGGGATGGTCAGCGACCACACCAGCATGCAGATCGTGTACGCCTTGCGGACGCCGATCCGGTCGACCATGAATCCGCCGAGGAGCGCGAACGGCGAGTACGTCCAGAAGAACGCGCTGAGGATGATTCCCCACAGCGCGGGCGAGAAATGGAATTCGGCGAGAATGAACGGTGCGGCGACGGACAGGGCGATGCGGTCGCCGTAGTTGATCAGGCAGGCCACGAAGTTCATCGCGAACACCTGGTAACGAACCTTGGTCATCATTGACTCCAGGAAGGGGGGACTCCAGGGGGTTCAGTTCACCTCGTGAGGAACTGCTTCAGCTCGGTGAAGATCCGGTCGGCGCCCGGGATGAGGGCGGCGGCGAGTTCGGGAGTGGCGGGGATCCGCGAATCGTCCGTGCCGATCCGAAGTGGACGTCCGGAAAGGACTCCCGCTTCGAGCGCGCGCACGATGACCTCGCCGCCGAACCCGCCGGTGGTGTTGGCCTCGTGCACGACGGCGAGCCGTCCGCCGGTGGACGCAAGGGACTGGTGCAGCGCGTCGTGGTCGAACGGGTTGAGCCACGGCGTTTCCAGGACGGTCACCTGCACGCCTTCTTCGGCGAGCCGGTCCGCCGCGGCGAGCACCTGGTGGGTGATCGCGCCCCAGGTGACAACGGTGGCCGTGTCACCGGTGCGGCGCAGGTGACTGCCGCCGATCGGGGCGGGCGCGGCGTCGGTGACGACCTCCTGCTTGTCGCCGAAGTACAGCGTCCGGTTGTCGATCACGACCACCGGGTCGTCGCTGTACACGGCGGACACCATGATGTCGAAGGCATCCTGCGGGGTCGACGGCATCGCCACCCGCAGGCCGGGTGTGTGCGTGAAGAGCGCCTCGAGGTTCTGCGAGTGCTGCGCGCAGGCGCCGGGCGAGTTCCCCTGCTGGGTGCGCACCACGAGCGGTGCGGTGAGCCGGCCCTCGGAAATGTAGCGGACGTTGGCGGCCTGGTTGACCATCTGGTCGAGCGCGACGAGGAAGAAGTCCGCCCACATGATCTCGACGATCGGCCGCCGGCCCAGCATGGCCGCGCCGATCGCGGAACCGAGGATCGCCGACTCGCTGATCGGGGTGTCGAACACCCGATCCCCGAAGTCCTTCCACAGCCTGCGGGTCACGCCGTGCACGCCGCCGGGCTTGGCGACGTCTTCGCCGTACAGCAGGGTTTCCGGGATCTCTTCGAGGCAGCGGCGGAGCGCCGCGTTGACGGCGCCGGAGTAGTTGAGCTCAGGCATAGAGGTGCTCCTTGACCTTGCTGACGTCGGCGGCCGGATCGGCGAGTGCCTGCCGCGCCGCGGTTTCCACTTCTTCCCGGACCTCGCGCTCGATGGCGTCGGTGTCCACACCGGACTCGGCGAGCTTCTTGGTCGCCACCACGATCGGCTCGACGAGAGCGTCGGCCTCGAGATCCTCCTTGGTGCGGTACTGCTGCACGTCGCCGATGTAGTGCCCGACAAGGCGTTGCGTGGTGAGCTCGACGAACGCCGGCCCGCCGCCTTCGCGGGCGGCCTCGGCGAGATCGGCGACCGTCTCGCGGACCACGGCCGGGTCGTTGCCGTCGATGCGGGTGGCGGGCATGCCGAGCGCGGTGGCGCGGTCGGTCAGCTGCTCGTTGCGGACCATGTCGCGGATGGGGGTCAGCTCGGAGTACCGGTTGTTCTCGCAGAGGAACAGCACCGGCAGGCCGAACACCGCGGCGAAGTTCATCGCCTCGTGCACCGCACCCTGGTTCATCGCGCCGTCGCCGAAGACGGTCATCGCGAGCCGGTCGGTGCCGTCGTACTTGCCGGCGAGCGCGGCCCCGACGGCGTGCGAAGCCCCGCCGCCGACGATGGAGTTCTCGCCGTAAAAGCCGTACTCGGGGGCGCTGAAATGCGCCGAGCCTCCCCGGCCGCCGTTGACGCCGGTGGCGCGGCCCAGCAGTTCGGCGAACAGCGGGCGCAGCGGCGTCCCGCGGCCGATGGCCCAGCCGTGCCCGCGGTAGGTCGCGAACAGCGCGTCGGGCTCGCCGAGCGCGTCACACGCACCCACCGGGCCGGCCTCCTGGCCGATGCACAGGTGGACCGAGCCTCGCACGTCCCCGTTCTTGTGCAGGGCCTGGATCTTCTCCTCGAAGGCCCTGATCCGCCACATCGCGCGCAGGTCAGCTGCGAGCCGATCCGTTGTCATCGATACCTCCACCACCGCGGTGTCCCGCTCGGTTAGTCAAACGATTGATCTCACTAAAACACAGGGTTCCGAGACTTGCAAACCCGGTGTGCATTGAGCTTGACTCTGAGCCGCCGTAGGATTAGACAATCGATTGACTGCATGTTGATCGACTACCGAGCAAGAAGGAGGGCGATGAGTCCGCAGCGCTTCGAGATGCTCGTCGGCTTGTACGGCGACGACCGCACCGCGCAGGTCCTGTCCGAGGAGGCGACAGTCGGGTCGTGGCTGCGCGTCGAGGCCGCACTGGCCACCGCACAGGGAGAACTGGGCGTACTCGACGCCGCCGACGCGCGGGCGATCGCCGACGCCGCGAAGCCGGGGAACATCGATCACGAACGGCTCTGGAAGGAGACCCGCACGGTCGGGTACCCGATCCTGTCGCTCGTCCGCCAGATCGACGCCGCGCTGCCCGAGGTCCACCGGGGACGGGTGCACTACGGCGCCACCACCCAGGACATCATGGATTCCGGGCTGGCCCTGCAGCTGGACGAGGCCGCCGCCCGGCTCGGCGAGCTGCTCACCGAGTTCGGCGATTCGCTGGCCCGGCTGGCGGAGGAACACGTCGAGACCGTGATCGCCGGGCGCACCCACGCGTTGCAGGCCGTGCCGACGACGTTCGGCGCGAAGCTCGCCACCTACGTCGGTGAGCTGGCGCGCCACCGCGACCGGCTGGCGGCGGCTCGCACCAGGCTCGCGGTCGTGTCCCTGTTCGGCGCGGGCGGGACCTCCGCCGCGTACGGCGACCGCGCGGTGGCGCTGCGCGCGAGGGTCGCGGAGCTGCTCGGCCTGCGCACCACGGACGTCCCGTGGCATGTGGCACGCGACGGGCTCGCCGAGTTCGGGCTGGTCTGCTCCCTGCTCGCCGGGACCTGCGCGCGCTTCGCCCGCGAGGTCGTCGACCTGTCACGCACCGAGATCGCCGAGGTCGGCGAGGCCTCCGGGCACCACCGAGGCGCGTCCTCGACGATGCCGCAGAAGGTCAACCCGATCGAGTCCGAGGCGGTGATCGGCCTGTCGGCCACCACCGGGGCACTGAGTTCGGCACTGTTCCGGGTGATGGAGGCAGGGCACGAGCGCGCCGCGGGCGAATGGCAGGCGGAGTGGCAGGTACTCCCGCAGCTGGTCTGCCTGAGCGCGGCCGCGCTGCGCACCTCCGCCTCGATCGCGGCCGGGCTGCAGGTGTTCCCGGAAGCGATGCGCGCCAATCTGCGTGCCGATGGCGGCCTGGTGATGGCGGAGGCGTACATGATGCGGCTGGCGGACCGGCTCGGCCGCGAACGCGCCCACGACGTGGTCTACGAAGCCGTGGGCCACTGCCGCGCGACCGGCGAACCGCTGTTCACGGCGTTGCGCCATGCCTTGCCGGCTGAGGTGGCCGCGACGATCGAGGAGCTGCCGCCCGAGTCCTATCTCGGCCGTCCACATGAGACCGTCAACGCAGCACTCGCGTTGTGGAGCACAGAAATCTAAAGGCAGAAGCCCCAAGAACGAGGAGGTTCAATGGGACGTTTCGACGGAAAGACCGCGATCGTCAGCGGTGCGGGTGGCGGGATCGGGCGCGCGTGCGCCCGGCTGCTCGCCGCGGAAGGGGCCAAGGTGGCCGTCGCCGACATCGCGACGGGGCCGGCCCAGGAGACCGCGGACCTGATCACCGGCGACGGTGGCGTGGCCCGCGTCTATCCCGTGGATGTCACCTCGGGCGCAGCCGTGGAGCAGGTCGTGGCCATGGCCGAAAACGAGCTGGGGCCGCTGACCCTCGCGGTGAGCGCCGCGGGGATGATCCGCAACCGGCCATTCCTCGAACTGCCAGAGGACAGCTGGGACCTGACGATGTCGGTCAATCTCAAGGGCACCTTCCTGCTGCTGCAGGCGGTGGCCCGGCGGGCACGCGAGCACGGCGGCGGAGCCATGGTCGCGGTGGCCTCGGTCGCCGGGCGCGGTGGCCGGGCGACCGCCGCGGATTACGCGGCGAGCAAGGCGGGCGTGATCAGCGTCGTCCGCTCGGCGGCCCAGGCCCTCGCGGAATTCGGGATCAACGTCAACGCGATCTGTCCCGGGGTGGTCGACACCGAAATGACCCGCGCCATCCACGAGACGAAGGCGAAGATCGAGCACATCACCCCGCAGGAGTCGTTCGACAAGCAAGCCGCCCAGATCCCGCTGGGGCGCATCGTTTCCCCGGCGGAGGTGGCCGAGACAGTGGGCTTCCTGCTTTCGCCGTCCGCTTCCTACATCACCGGGCAGGCCGTGAACGTCTGCGGCGGCCTCGAAATGGATTGAGAGAGTTCACGTGTTGCACGGCGTCTGGCATTTCAGTTTCACAGTGTCCGATTTGGACACCTCGGTGGCGTTCTACACCGACCAGCTCGGCTTCGACCTGATCCACACCCAGGAACAGAGCAACGAGTACACCCGCCGGCTGGTCGGCTATCCCGACGCGCATCTGCGGATCGCGCAGCTGGTGGTGCCCGGGCAGCCGCGCGGCCTGTCCAGCCACGACCTCGAGCTCGTGCAGTATCTGCAGCCGAAGGGCACCCGCGGCGAGGCCGAGATCCGCAATCCCGGTGCCGCGCACCTCGCGCTGACCGTGGACGACATCCACGACCGCTACCGGACTCTGACCGCGGCGGGCGTCAAGTTCTACTCGCCGCCCAACGACATCACGGCCGGGATCAACGCGGGCGGATTCACCTGCTACTTCGAGGATCCCGACCAGATCGTGCTCGAAATGGTCCAGCCGCCCGCACACCGGCTGAACCCGGACGAAGGAGCGAATCAGTGACCGACGACGAGATCGTTGCCCTGTTCGACCGCTGTTCCAACACCGGCAAGTGGGGTGCCGACGACGAGCTCGGCACGCTGAACTACATCACCGACGCCACACGGCATGCGGCCGCCGCACTGGTGAAGCACGGCCGCAGCGTGTCCATCGGCCGTGATCTGTCCACAGTGGCCGATCAGCTGAACGCGGATCCGCTGCGGCACCGGATGTTGTTCGATTCGACGTCCCCGACGTCCGCATTGGACAGTTTCGAGCTGGCTCCGCACGGATTCGCCATCACCCACCTCGACGCGATCACCCACGTGTTCTGGGAGGGCAACGCCTACAACGGCCGCCGCTCGGACGAGCTGCTGCGGCCCGACGGCTTGCGGTCCGGTTCGATCCACGCGCAACGGGACGGGATCGTCACCCGCGGCGTCCTGCTGGACGTCACGGCCGTGCGCGGGGTGCCGTTCCTGACTCCGGGCGAGGCCGTCACCGCCGAGGATCTGACCGCCGCCGAGCGCCTGTCCGGAACCGAAGTCACCTCCGGCGACGCGGTGTTCGTGCACGTCGGCCTGGAGCGCCGGGAAGCCGAGCAGGGCACCGAGGACCCGAGCGTGCGCGCCGGGCTTGACGCGAGCTGCCTGCCCTGGCTGCACGAACGCGAAGTCGCCGTGTACAGCGGTGACTGCGTCGACCAGATCCCGTTCCCCAGTAAGGCCGTCCCGCTGCCGCTGCACCAGATCGGACTGGTGGCGATGGGGCTGGTGCTGCTCGACTGCCCGCGCCTCGCCGGACTGGTCGAGGTCTGCGCCGAGCTCGGCACGGCCGAATTCCTGCTCACCGTCGCACCGCTGCGCGTCCCCGGCGGGACCGGATCGCCCGTCAACCCCCTGTGCCTCTTCTGACCGCGTACCTGTCTTCGGCGGCGGTGCGGACCGCTTCGGTACCACCGGCCGGGCATCGCACGGCCCAGCCCGGCCTGCCCAACCTCCGGCTCGCGACAGTTAGGGTGGGCAGGAATGCTTCAGGCGGAAAAGGCGGAGGCCTATGCCGGATATGCGGAAACCGGCACGGCCGGCCAAAGTGACGCTCAACGACGTCGCGCGGCTGGCGGGAGTCGACCGGTCCGTGGTGTCGCGGGTCGTCAACGACGACCCGAACCTGAGTGTCCGACCCGAAACCCGTACCCGGGTGCAGCACGTCATCGACAAGCTCGGCTACCGGCCCAACGCCGCGGCGCGCAGTCTGCGCACCGCGCGCGCCTACGTGTACGGCCTGTTCATCCCGGACTTCGCGAACCCGGTATATGCCGAGATCATCAAGGGCGCCGAGCAGGCCGCGGGGCAGCTCGGCTACGGGCTGATGACCGCGAGCTCGAACGGGGTGCGGATCGGTTTGCGGCACTACCTCGACCTGCTCGGCCAAGGCAGGGTCGACGGGCTGCTGTTCGCCGGTGAGGAGTCCGGGCACGACCTGGAGCAGCTGCGAGCGTCGAAGGTGCCATGGGTGCTGGTGAACCGCCGGACGGAGGGCTCGCACCGGTATGTGATCCTCGACGACGAGCGGGGCAGCCAGCTGGCCGTGGACCATCTGGTCTCGCTCGGGCACCAGCGCATCGCGCACCTTGCCGGTCCCGAGGGCGCGGACACCGCAAGGCGGCGGCGCGCCGGCTACTCAGCGGCGATGGCCGCGGCCGGCTTGGACGTGGACCCCGGCCACATCGCACACGCCGACTACACCCCCGCCGGTGGCGCCGCCGCAATGCACGAACTGCTGTCGATCCCCCACCCGCCGACCGCGGTGTTCGTCGCGAACGTCGCCTCCGCCGTGGGCGCACTGCACGCCGTGCACGCACGGGGCCTGTCGGTGCCGCGGGACGTCTCGGTGATCGCCGTGCACGACATGGCCCTGGCCAGCCACCTGGTCCCGAGCCTGACCACCGTGCGTATGCCCCTGGAGGAACTCGGCCGCCGCGCGCTGGAACTCCTCGCGCAGCGGGGCCCGGAAGAAACCATCACCGAGGTCGTCACCGACCCCGTCGAGGTCGTCGTCCGGGAATCCACCGGGCCGCCGCGCTAAGTCGCATGAGCGGGTGTTCGGCGAGGACCGTCACGGATACGGCAAACGGCGAGGAAGCCGCCGTAGACAGCGAGGAATGCGCCGTTGCTGCAGGAGGCCTCGTCGGACAGCAGGAATGCGACGGCGGTCGCGCTCCTCGCCCTGGAGTTCGGTGCCCCGTACGTTTCTCGCCGGTCAGCTGGGGTCGATGAGGATCTTGCCACCGGGGTGGCCGGATTCGACCAGTTCGTGCGCCGCGGCCGCGTCGGCGAGCGCGAAGGTGCGCGAGAGCGCGATGGTGATCTCACCACTGGCCACCTGCTCGGCGAGCTTGGCCAGTTCAGGAAGGGTGCTGTCTTGCACGTTGCCGGCGGAGAAGGTGACACCGAGGGCGGCCGCCACAGCCGGGTCGGCGATGGTCACGATCCGCTCGGTGCCGCCGCGCAGCTCGATCGAGTCGGGCAGCGTGCCGTGGCCGACCGCGTCGAGCACCGCGTCGACACCGTTCGGCGCGAGCGCGCGCACGCGCTCGACCAGGCCCTCGCCGTAGGTCGTCGGAGTCGCGCCGAGGGAGGCGATGTAGTCGCTGTTGGAGGCGCTGCCGGTGCCGATCACAGTCACGCCCTGGGCGACGGCCAACTGGGTGGCGATCGCGCCGGTCGCGCCGGTCGCACCGTGGATGAGCAGGGTCTCGCCGCCGCGCAGCCCGAGCAGCGCCACCACGCGCAGCGCGGTCTCACCGACAACGGGCAACGCCGCGGCCCGGTCCCAGTCGAGCGCGGCGGGCTTGGCGATCAGCAAGCTGGCCAGCGCATACTGGGCATACGATCCGGTCAGCGGCCAGCCGAGCACCTCGTCGCCGACGGCGAAGTCGCTCACGTCCGGGCCCACCGCCTCGATGACACCGGCGGCCTCAAC
>NZ_DASYMU010000136.1:0-14562 GCF_036008905.1 Amycolatopsis sp.
TGGGGGCGTCGAGTGCCCCCAACGCCGCTTTGGGGTAATCCTGCGGCACGCCGACCGCGGTCGGTGGCCTGGTCGGCAGGCGAAGGCGTGCCCGCCGACGGTCTGGCGGCGGACTCAGCCGTCGCAAGGAGCGACCGCGCCTGTCGAGCCGACAGCGCAGTAGCCGGGATTGTTCCGCAGCCATTCCTCCGTTTGTCGTTTCACGTCATCGCTGCTGAGCCCGCGAGCGACGTTGACGCAGCTCCCTGTCTCGCACTTGGCTCCTGTCTCGGGATCGAAGCACTGGTTTTCGTCTTTGACGCAGGCTGCGCGCGAACGGCTGCTCGTGTGCGTCTTCGGCGCGGGCGTCCGTGATGTCGTGGATGTTGCCGCGGCCGGCGCTGTCGTTACGGAAGTCACGACCGTCGACACTGTGGTCGCGGGAGCAGGTGTGCGAGCGGCCGAACTCGGAGTCGGGGTCCGCAACTCGCCCGAGCATGATGTCAGCGCGAGCACGAGAATCGGCATCAGGGCGATCGTCAGGGTGCGCTTCACGTGGGCACTTCCTCGAAGGATGTGTTTCCCACCCAGTCGAGACGGTCAAGTAGTTCGTTACGTCGCGACACGGAGGGGTCCGCTGTGCGCACTACTGCGCATAGCGTGGTAGCTTTCAGTGCGTAAGACTGGAGGGCAAGTGGAGATCAGTCAGCTACTCAAGGGTGTGCTCGATCTCGCCGTCCTCGCGGTGCTCCGTGAGGAAGACGGCTACGGCTACGACGTACTGCGTCGGCTGAGACAGGCGGGCTTGGACGAAGTGGGGGACGCGTCGGTGTACGGGACGCTGCGGAGGTTGTACAAGGCGGGCCTGCTGACTTCGTACGTCGTGCCGAGCGAAGAGGGTCCGCATCGCAAGTACTACAGCTTGAACGAGCCGGGGGGCCGGCGTCTCGTCGAATCGGCGCAGACATGGCAGGCCTTCGCCTCGACGATGAACGGTCTGGTGGGAGAGGCAGCATGAGTACTCAGAGTCCGGCCGCGGTCCGGGTTTATCTGGCCAGGGTCAGGAGTGCCCTGACCGATCTTCCGGCCGCCGAGGTCGAGGAAATCCTGGAGGACGTCCGTCCTCATATGACCGAGATCGCCGAGGAGATCGGCGAGGACGCCAGGGTCGAGGCGTTGATCGAGAAGCTGGGGACACCGGAGGCTTACGCCGCCGAACTCCGCGCGGCGGGGGACTATCCGCCTCCGTCGGCGACACTGCCACCGGGCACGCCCGGTGGCAGGGCCAAGAGCAAAACCTTCGCGCCGAGGCTCGCGTTGTGGAGTCTGGTGGCGGCCATCGTCGGGGTGGGGATCACCGGGTTCGCCGTCGGTGTCGAACTGAGCGCCGACGTGCTGCTCGTGTTCGTCATCCTCGGGCCGGTCCTGGTGCTCAGCGCCTGGTACGTGGCCAACGCCGGGCTCGACACGCTGGCCGAGCTGCCCGAGGTGCGCAAGCTGCGTTCGTCGTTCGGCAGCTTCGCCAGTGGCAGCGGCACCAAGGTCGTCGGCTACTTCCGGTCGCTTCAGCCGGCTTGGTGGCTCGTCTGCGCGGTGCTGCTGGTGCTGCTCGGCCTGCTTCTGGTGGTGGCGCGGACCCGCGGGCTGCTCGCGCTCCCGCTGTTCGCGGCGGCGGCCGTGGCGGCGGTGTGGTTCGGGCCGAAGACCAAGGGGGACAAGCGGTTGCTCTGGCTGAGCCTGCCGATTTCCGCCTTCGTCATCGGGAGCATGCTGGGGCTCTTGGGGTACCAGATGGATCGGCTGGTCGGCCGCAACTACTACGGTTCGTCGCCCAGCTACTCCACCTCCAATACGACGTCGGACGGTAAGCCGGATCTGTACTACGGCACCAACAATCTCGACAACGTCTACGTGTTCGACGCGCAGGGCAAACCGCTCACCGACGTGCTGCTCTACGACGAAAAGGGCCGTCCGCTCACCGTGCCGCGGTACGGTTGCGAACCCCGGTCGGGCACGCAGATGAAGCTCGGCGAGGACAACAGGTTCCCGCGTCCGCAGATCAAACAGGGCGCGGTGGACGAGTACGGCGTCTACGACGGGTACAACGCGGGCCGGGCGGCCTGCCGCGAAGACGCCGAAGTGCCGTTCAGCGTGGCGATCCCGAAGGGCACCCAGCCCCCGTCGACGACATCCACGCCGTCGGCGCCGGCCACGCCCCCTCCGCCATCTACTGCCACCACGCCGACAGGCTAGGTGGGGCCCGAACTGGCGGGCGGGAGGTCGGGGCTCGCCCGCCAGTTCACTTATCGTCGGCGCAACACGCCCGCAATGTCGCGGTGGTCTCCTGAGCAGGTGCGCCCACAGCAGCAAACCGGCGGACCTGCGCTGACGGGGATCGATTCGGACACCTTCGACCTGCGGACCCAGGTCATCCACGGGTACGAACGCGCTTATCGCCTGGCGGGACGCGGGCCCGCGGTGCTGTTCATCCACGGCATCGGCGACGACTCGTCGACGTGGCTGGACGTGCTGGCGTCGCTGGCCGGCGACTTCACGGTCATCGCGCCGGACCTGCTCGGCCACGGCGGTTCGGCCAAACCGCGCGCCGACTACTCGGTCGCCGCGTACGCGTGCGGGATGCGCGATCTGCTGGCCACCCTGGAGATCGAGCGCGTCAGCGTGGTCGGGCATTCACTGGGTGGCGGTGTCGCGATGCAGTTCGCCTACCAGTTCCCAGAGCTGTGCGAACGGCTAGTGCTCGTCGGCTCCGGCGGCCTCGGGCCCGGGGTGCACCCGCTGTTGCGGCTGGCCGCGGCGCCGGGAGCGGGCCTGATGCTGCCGCTGATCGGCACCTTGCCGGTCCGGGCCGCGCTCAGGGGCTTCGGCGGGATCCTGCGGCTGACCGGCGGGATCGGCCTCGGTTCGGATCTGGACTACGTCGTCGCGAAGTACGTCCGGCTGGTCGAATCCACCTCGCGTCAGGCGTTCCTGCGGACGCTGCGCTCGGTCGTCGACTGGCGCGGCCAGGTGGTGAACATGCTCGACAGGTGCTACCTGACCGAGGGGATCCCGACGATGCTGGTCTGGGGCACACAAGACCACGTGGTGCCGAGTCCGCACGCGAGACTCGCGCACGAGGCGATGCCGAGCAGTCGCCTGGAGATCTTCGAAGATGCCGGACATTTCCCCCATCGGAGTGATCCTCAGCGGTTCCTGAAGATCCTCCGGGAATTCCTCGCCGAGACGCATCCGGCTCGTCACGACGTCCGACGCTGGCGTGGGCTGCTGCGTTCCGGCAGCAGGCCACGGCTCAGTGATCGGGAAGCTCTCGACCGTTCGACGATCTCGAGCGGTACTTAGTTGTCAAACAAGCACGGTTACCTGGCGAACGCGCTCTTCGCGGCCAAGTCCGCGAGCAGCTCGCGTCCCTTCTCGGCAGTGCGCGGCTGGGAGAGAACGTCGTAGCGACGCGCGACCAGTTGGCTCTGCGAGATGAAGCTGCGCTTGTTCTTGTTCGCCGCGTACCCGAGCGCGCCGAACAGCAGGTTGAACGCGATACCCGCGACGACACCGATCACGATCGGCAGCGCGCCGGCGTTCGGCGTGAAGAACGTCAGCATCAACCCCAGGAACAGGCCGAACCAGGCGCCGGACATCGCCGAGCTGGTCAGGACCTTGCTCCAGCTCATCTTGCCGGCGATCCGCTCGACGAGCATCGGCTCGACGCCGACGATCGTGACGTCGGTGACCGGGAAGTCGCTGCCCGCGAGGTGGTCGACGGCCTTCTGAGCGTCCTCGTACGATTCGTAGGAGCCGATCGGCCATCCGCTGGGCAGCGTAGGGAGCTGCGGCCTCGCTTGGGGCTGAGTGAATGCGGTCCGTTGGAATGCTGTGGTCATTCGTCTCACCTCTCTTACTCGGCTTAACGTACGCGAGGGGTCAGAACGTCCCGTAATGCCGCCTTTCACATGAAACTCTCAGCAGCGGAACGCCGACAGACGGAAGGGTATGGCTCAATGGAACTGAAACATACCTTTAAAGGTTGACGGCTGGCAGGCGTACAGGTAAAAAGTAGCCACAAAGGATCTGGTTCGATCCTTTAAATGGAAGGCCCTGACATGGAGGGACAGGCTTCGATGGCACCCAGGAGAGGCATGCTCACGCTGGACGGGCTGCGCGAGCTGATCGAAGACGGCACCATCGACACCGTCCTCGTGGCGATCACCGACATGCAGGGCAGGCTGCAGGGCAAACGCTGTGCCGCCGAGTACTTCCTCAACGAGGTCGTGCCGCACGCCACCGAGGCCTGCAACTACCTGCTCGCCGTCGACGTCGACATGAACACCGTCGACGGTTACGCGATGTCCTCCTGGAACAGCGGCTACGGCGACTTCGTCCTCAAGCCCGATTTCAGCACCCTGCGCCTGGTGCCATGGCAGGAGGGCACCGCGATGGTGCTCGCCGACATCGAAAAGGTCGAAGGCGGCACGGTCGCCGAGTCGCCGCGTCAGATCCTGCGCAAGCAGCTCGACAGGCTCGCCGAGCGCGGCCTCGGCGCGTACGTCGGCACCGAGCTGGAGTTCCTCCTCTTCGACGACTCCTACGAGGCCGCCTGGGACCGCCGCTACCAGGACCTCATGCCGTCGAACCAGTACAACGTCGACTATTCGCTGATGGGCACCGCGCGCGTCGAGCCGCTGCTCCGGCGGATCCGCAACGACATGACCGGCGCCGGGTTGTATGTCGAGTCCGCGAAGGGCGAGTGCAACCCCGGCCAGCACGAGATCGCCTTCCGCTACGCCGACGCACTGTCCACTTGCGACAATCACAGCATCTACAAGAACGGCTCGAAGGAGATCGCCGCGCAGGAGGGCCAGAGCCTCACCTTCATGGCGAAGTACAACGAGCGCGAGGGCAACTCCTGCCATATCCACATCAGCCTGCGCTCGACCGACGGCGAGGCCGTGCTGGCCGGTGACGAGCTCGGCGGGTTCTCGAAGATGTTCGAGCACTTCCTCGCCGGGCAGCTGGCGAGCCTGCGTGAGCTGACGTACTTCCTGGCACCGCATATCAACTCGTACAAGCGTTTCGTACCAGGCAGTTTCGCGCCGACGACGGTCGCATGGGGCACGGACAACCGCACCTGCGCGCTGCGCGTCGTCGGCCACGGCGAGTCGCTGCGCGTGGAGAACCGCGTGCCCGGCGGCGACGTCAACCAATATCTCGCGGTGGCCGCGCTCATCGCCGCCGGGCTGAACGGCATCGACAACGAGCTGCCGCTGGAGCCCGAGTTCCACGGCAACGCCTACGACGCCGGCACGAGCGGCGAGAAACCGACCGTGCCGACCACCCTGCGCGAGGCCGCGGCGCTGTTCGGCGAGAGCAAACTGGCCCGCGAGGCCTTCGGCGACGACGTCGTCGAGCACTACTTGAACGCCGCGCGCATCGAGGTCTCCGCCTTCGACGCCGCCGTCACCGATTGGGAGCGTGTCCGTGGTTTTGAGCGGCTCTAAGCCCCTCATCGGGCTTACGACCTATCTCGAACCCGCGCGGTTCGGTGTCTGGGACACAGAAACGGCGTTGCTGCACGGCGTGTACGTCGACAGCGTCGTGCGAGCCGGTGGGGTGCCCGTGATGGTGCCGCCGGTCGGTGCCGGGTACGCCGAGCTGGTGTCCGCTTTGGACGCTCTGGTGCTGACCGGCGGCGCGGACATCGAACCTTCGCGGTACGGCCAGGAACCGCACGAGAAGACTTACATCCGGCCGTCTCGGGACGCCTTCGAATTCGGTCTGCTGGACGCCGCGTTGTCGGCCGGGCTGCCGGTGCTGGGCGTGTGCCGGGGGATGCAGGTGCTGAACGTCGCCTTCGGCGGGACGTTGACGCAGCATCTCCCGGAGGCCATCGGCAGCGCCGAGCACCAGCCAGCGCTGGCGACTTTCGGGACCAGCACAGTGGGGCTGGCCGAGGGGAGCCGCGCGTCGGCGATCCTCGGGCCCGAGATCAAGTGCCACTGCTATCACCACCAGGCCGTGGATGTCTTGGGCCGTGGGCTCGAAGCGGTGGGCTGGTCGGCAGACGGCCTGGTCGAAGCCCTCGAATTGCCTGGTGACGCGTTTGTGCTCGGCGTCCAGTGGCATCCCGAGCAGGACCTCGACGACCGACGACTTTTCGCCGCGCTCGTAGCGGCAGCACGCGAGAAAGGCAGCTCATGACAGTGTTTTCCGTGATCAACCCCGCCACCGAGGAAGTGGTGAGGTCGGTCGCGTCGACGTCGGCGGAAGAGACGGACGCCGCGATCGCGCGGGCGCAGGCGGCGTTCCCGGCCTGGCGTGCGGTTACCCCCGGCGATCGCGCGAAGCTCCTGCGCCGGTTCGCCGCCGCCGTCGACGCCGACATCGAGAACCTCGCGCAGCTCGAGGTCACGAACTCCGGTCACACCATCGGCAACGCGCGCTGGGAAGCGGGCAACGTCCGTGACGTGCTGAACTACTACTCGGCCGCGCCGGAACGCCTGTTCGGCAAGCAGATCCCGGTGCCGGGCGGGGTGAACATGACCTTCGCCGAGCCGCTCGGGGTCGTCGGCGTGATCGTGCCGTGGAACTTCCCGATGCCGATCGCGGGCTGGGGCTTCGCGCCCGCGCTGGCGGCCGGGAACACCGTGGTGCTGAAGCCAGCCGAGCTGACGCCGTTGACCGCGATCCGGCTCGGTGAGCTGGCTCGTGAAGCCGGTATCCCCGAAGATGTGTTCCAGGTGCTGCCGGGCAAGGGATCCGTTGTCGGGCAACGGTTCGTGGACCACCCCGCGGTGCGGAAGATCGTGTTCACCGGGTCGACCGAGGTCGGCAAGCAGATCATGGCCGGGTGCGCCGCGCAGGTGAAGCGGGTGACGCTGGAGCTGGGCGGGAAGAACGCGAACATCGTCTTCGCCGATTCCGATCTGGAGAAGGCCGCGGCCACCGCGCCTTACGGTGTGTTCGACAACGCCGGTCAGGACTGCTGCGCGCGGTCGCTGATCCTGGTGCAGGCGTCGGTGTACGACCGGTTCATGGAGCTGCTGGAACCCGCGGTCAAGGGCGTTGTCGTCGGGGATCCCGGCAGCGACAAGACCGAGATGGGACCGTTGATTTCGGCGCAGCACAAGCAAAAGGTGTCCTCGTACCTGTCGGACGACGCTCCGGTCGCGTTCCGGGGCACCGCGCCCGAGGGCTCGGGCTTCTGGTTCCCGCCGACGGTCGTCACCCCGCCGAACCTGCAGGACCCGCTGGCGTCCGACGAGATCTTCGGGCCGGTGGTCGCCGTCGTCCCCTTCGCGGAGGAAGCCGACGCGGTGAACATGGCCAACCACACCGAATACGGGCTGTCCGGATCGATCTGGACGCGCGATGTCGGGCGTGCGCTGCGGGTGTCACGCGGGGTCGAGGCGGGGAACCTGTCGGTCAACTCGCATTCGTCGGTGCGGTACTGGGCGCCGTTCGGCGGTTTCAAGCAGTCCGGCTTGGGCCGGGAACTCGGGCCGGACGCAGTCGACGCGTTCACCGAGACCAAAAACGTCTTTATCAGCACGGAGGACTGAGGAAAACATGCAGCGTTTTGAAGGCCGCGTAGCGGTGATCACCGGCGGCGCCAGCGGTATCGGCCTCGCGACCGCGCGTCGGCTCGCGAGCGAGGGCGCGAAGATCGTGATCGCCGACGTCTCCGAAGGACCGGGCAAGGCCGCCGCGGACGAGGTCGACGGCCTGTTCGTGCAGACGGACGTCACCGACGAGGAGCAGGTCAAGGCGCTGTTCCAGGCGGCTGTCGACACGTACGGGTCGCTGGATGTCGCGTTCAACAACGCCGGGATCTCGCCGCCCGACGACGACTCGATCCTGACCACCGGGCTCGAGGCGTGGCAGCGGGTGCAGCAGGTGAACCTGACTTCGGTGTTCCTGTGCTGCAAGTACGCGATCCCGCACATGCAGGCGCAGGGCAAGGGCTCGATCATCAACACGGCGTCGTTCGTCGCGGTGATGGGGGCGGCGACTTCGCAGATCTCGTACACCGCGTCGAAGGGCGGGGTGCTGTCGATGAGCCGCGAGCTCGGCGTGCAGTTCGCGCGTGAGGGGATCCGGGTCAACGCGCTGTGCCCGGGGCCGGTGAACACGCCGCTGCTCAAGGAGCTCTTCGCGAAGGACCCCGAGCGCGCTGCCCGTCGCCTGGTGCACGTCCCGGTCGGCCGGTTCGCCGAGCCCGACGAGATCGCCGGTGCCGTGGCCTTCCTCGCGAGCGACGACGCTTCGTTCATCACCGCTTCGCAGTTCCTGGTCGACGGCGGCATCTCCGGCGCCTACGTCACGCCCCTCTAGTTCGCCATCTGTCGACAGATGGCGATAGTTGCGGACGCGGGGTATCACGAGATGTCGACATCTCGTGATACCCCGAAGTGAAGTCGCTCTCGGCGAGGTGGACGGGGAAGTGCCTGGCCAGGTACGGTGCGCGTGAGACAACTGAAGACAGGGCCGTTACGAGCTGGAGCGGGAGAGCATCGTGTAGGTGGCGATGCACCGAAGGAGCAAACTCCCCGGAATCTCTCAGGTACAACTACCGCTTCGAGCCAGGCCACTCTGGAAAGCAGGCGCACCCGCGTCTCACCCAAGGTGAAAGCCGCTGCTCTGCGAATTACAGACAGTGGTGAAGCTCTCAGGTGCCATGACAGAGGGGGAGTTCCCAGCGCACGGGTCTGCCCGGCGCCTGACCGAGGAGCTCCCCTGACCAGCTCTCCTTTTGCCGTGCGTCACATCGGCCCGTCGGACTCCGAGCAGGCCAAGATGCTCGCCGAGTGTGGCTATCCCAGTCTTGAAGCGATGGTCGAAGCCGCTGTCCCGACGGCGATTCGCGCCACCCGCGAGCTCCAGCTCCCGCCCGCCGCGTCCGAAGAGGAAGCCACCGCCGAGCTGCGTAAGCTCGCCGCCCTCAACAAGCCCATGGTCCAGATGATCGGCCTCGGCTACAGCGACACCTTCACGCCCGCGGTCATCCGCCGCAACGTGCTCGAGAGCCCGGCCTGGTACACGGCGTACACGCCCTACCAACCAGAGATCTCACAGGGACGCCTCGAAGCGCTCCTCAACTTCCAGACCATGGTCGCGGAGCTCACCGGCCTGACCACCGCGAACGCCTCGCTCCTCGACGAGTCGACGGCCGTCGCCGAGGCCGTCATGCTGATGCGCCGCGCGTCGAAGTCCAAGTCGAACACCGTCGTCCTCGACGCCGAGTGCCTGCCGCAGACCATCGCCGTGGTCCGCACGCGCGCCGAGGCCGTTGGCATCGACGTCGAGGTCCGCGACTTGCTCACCGGTCTGCCCGAGGACTTCTTCGGCGTGGTCGTCCAGTACCCGGGCGCCTCGGGCGTGCTGCGTGGCGTCGGCTTCTACCGCGCGATTTCCGAGTCGGCCAGGAAGGCCGGCGCGCTTTACACCGCCGCCGCCGACCTGCTCGCGCTCACCGTCATCACCGCTCCCGGCGAGTTCGGCGCGGACATCGCCGCCGGCGCGACGCAGCGTTTCGGCGTCCCGCTCGGCTACGGCGGCCCGCACGCCGGGTACATGTCGGTCCGCGCGGGCCTCGAGCGTTCGCTGCCCGGCCGCCTGGTCGGCGTGTCCGTCGACGCCGCGGGCAACCCCGCGTACCGCCTCGCGCTGCAGACCCGTGAGCAGCACATTCGCCGCGAGAAGGCGACGTCCAACATCTGCACCGCGCAGGTCCTCCCGGCCGTCCTCGCCGGGATGTACGCGGTTTACCACGGCCCCGACGGCCTCAAGCGCATCGCGAACCGCGTCCACGGTCTCGCGACCGGCCTCGCCGCGGCACTCACCGCCGGTGGCGTCGAGATCGTCCACGACGCCTTCTTCGACACCGTCGTCGCGCGCGTCCCGGGCACCGCCGCCGAGATCCACGCGGCGGCCCGCGAAAGCGGCATCAACCTGGGCCACATCGACGCCGACCATGTCCGCGTCGCCTGCGACGAGGTCACCACACCCGAGCTCCTCACCAAGGTGCTCGCCGCGTTCGGCGTCGACGGCGAGATCGAAATCGGTGCGGCTCTGCCGCTGGACCTCGCCCGCGACACCGACTTCCTCACGCACGAGGTGTTCCAGTCGCACCGCAGCGAGACGTCCATGCTGCGCTATCTCCGCCACCTGAGCGACCTCGACTACGCGCTCGACCGCGGCATGATCCCGCTCGGTTCCTGCACGATGAAGCTGAACGCCACCACCGAGATGGAGCCGATCAGCTGGCCGGAGTTCGCGGGCATCCACCCGTTCGCGCCGCGTGAGGACGCCGAGGGCTACCGCGTGCTCGTCGACCAGCTGTCCGGCTGGCTCGCCGAGGTCACCGGCTACGACAAGGTTTCCCTGCAGCCCAACGCGGGCAGCCAGGGCGAGCTCGCCGGTCTGCTCGCGATCCGCGCGTACCACCGCGCGAACGGCGACACCCAGCGCGAGGTCTGCCTGATCCCGTCGTCCGCGCACGGCACCAACGCCGCGTCCGCGGTGCTCGCCGGGATGCGCGTGGTCGTCGTCGCCTGCACCAACGACGGCAACGTCGACCTCGAAGACCTTCAGTCCAAAGTGGACTCCAACAAAGACGTTCTCGCCGCGATCATGGTCACCTACCCGTCCACGCACGGCGTCTACGAGAACGGCATCGACGAGATCGCCCGGATCGTGCACGCGGGCGGCGGCCAGGTCTACGTCGACGGCGCGAACCTCAACGCGCTGCTCGGCCTCGCCAAGCCCGGTGAGTTCGGCGGCGACGTCTCGCACCTGAACCTGCACAAGACGTTCTGCATCCCGCACGGCGGTGGCGGCCCCGGCGTCGGCCCGGTCGCGGTCCGCGCGCACCTCGCGCCCTACCTGCCGAACCACCCGCTCAACGACGGCGCCGGCCCCGAAACCGGTGTCGGCCCGATCTCCGGAGCGCCGTTCGGCTCCGCGTCGATCCTGCCGATCTCCTGGGCCTACGTCCGCATGATGGGCGCGGCGGGTCTCACGACCGCGACCAAGGTCGCCGTGCTCGCCGCGAACTACGTCGCTTCGCGCCTCTCGCCGCATTACCCGGTGCTCTACACCGGACAGAGCGGGCTCGTCGCGCACGAATGCATCCTCGACTTGCGGGGTATCACCAAGGAGACGGGCGTGACCGTCGACGACGTCGCGAAGCGCCTGGTGGACTACGGATTCCACGCGCCGACGATGTCGTTTCCGGTGGCGGGCACGCTCATGGTCGAGCCGACGGAGAGCGAGGACACGCGTGAGATCGACAGGTTCTGCGACGCCATGATCGCGATCCGCGGCGAGATCGACGCCGTCGCACAGGGCCGTTGGAAGGCCGAGGAGAGCCCGCTTCGCGGCGCTCCGCACACGGCCGAGACCCTGGTCGGCGAGTGGGACCTGCCGTACGACCGCAAGCTCGCCGTCTATCCAGCGGGAGTTGACCCGAAGGCGAAATACTGGCCTCCGGTCCGCCGGATCGACGGTGCGCACGGCGACCGTAACCTTGTCTGCTCCTGCCCGCCGCTCACCGCCTACCAGGACTGAGAGTCATGGCTACCGAATCCCCTCTCCACGAGGTGCACCGGAAACTCGGCGCGCTGTTCACCGACTTCGCCGGCTGGAACATGCCGGTGCGCTATTCGAGTGAGCTCGCCGAGCACAAGGCAGTCCGCGAGGCCGCGGGCATCTTCGACCTTTCGCATATGGCGGAGATCGAGGTCACCGGCAAGCAGGCCGCCGACGTGCTCGACTACGCGCTTGTCGGCAACCTGTCCGCGGTCAAGGTCGGCCGCGCCCGGTACTCGATGCTCTGCGACGCCACCGGCGGCATCCTGGACGACCTGGTCGTCTATCGCTTGGAGGACGAGAAGTTCCTGGTCGTGGCCAACGCGGGCAACGCCGCCGTGGTCGCGGACGCGCTGGCCGAGCGGGTCGCCGGGTTCGACGCCGTGGTCACCAACCGCTCCGCCGAGGTCGCGCTCATCGCCGTCCAGGGCCCGCGGGCGACGGATATCGTCGGCGCTGTCACCGACGCCGACCTGCCGGAACTCAAGTACTACGCGAGCGTTCAGGCGAACGTGAAGGGCCCGCTTTCTGAAAAGCACAGTGTTCTTCTCGCGCGCACCGGCTATACCGGCGAAGACGGCTTCGAGCTGTACGTCCCGGCCGCGGAAGCGCCTGCCGTCTGGCAGATCCTGACCGAGGCGGGCGAGCCGCACGGCCTGCTCCCGGCCGGGCTCGCCTGCCGAGACACGCTGCGCCTCGAAGCCGGAATGCCGTTGTACGGCAACGAGTTGAGCGTCGAGCTCAGCCCGTTCCAGGCCGGCCTCGGGCGAGTCGTCAAGTTCGAGAAGGCCGGCGACTTCGTCGGCAAGGCGGAGCTGGCCAAGCGCGCCGAGACCGATGAAGCCCGCGTGCTCGTCGGCCTCAAAGGCGCCGGACGTCGTGCGCCGCGGCACGGCTACCAGGTCCTGAACGACGGCGCCGAGGTCGGCGAGGTCACCAGCGGCGCGCTTTCGCCGACGCTGGGCTACCCGATCGCGATGGCCTACCTGACGCCCGAGCTCAACGAGCCGGGTACGAAACTATCGGTGGACATCCGCGGCAAGATCGAGCCCGTCGAGGTCGTCGCCCTGCCGTTCTACAAGCGTGAAGGAATAAAGTGAGCATTCCTCAGGATTTGAGCTATACCAAGGAACACGAATGGCTGCGCGTAGCGGACGGTGTCGCGCTCGTCGGCATTACCGAGTTCGCCGCCGAAGCCCTCGGTGACATCGTGTTCGTGCAGCTCCCGGCGGTTGGCGACAAGGTCACCGCGGGCGAGGTCTGCGGCGAGATCGAGTCGACCAAGTCGGTCAGCGAGCTGTACGCGCCCGTCACCGGCGAGGTGACCGAGGTGAACGAGGCCACAGTGGACGCCCCCGAGCTCATCAACTCGGACCCGTTCGACAAAGGTTGGCTCTTCCGGGTGCGTGCAGATGACGTTCCCGAGCTGCTCGACGCCGCCGCGTACGCCGCGCTGATCCAGGAAGGCTGATCATGAGCTCGTTCAACCTCGCACTGTCCGAAGTGGACCCGGAGGTCGCCGAGGCGGTCGCCGCCGAGCTGGGCCGCCAGCAGTCCACCCTCGAGATGATCGCGTCGGAGAACTTCGCACCGGTCAGCGTGCTCGAGGCGCAGGGCTCCGTGCTCACCAACAAGTACGCCGAGGGCTACCCCGGCCGTCGTTACTACGGTGGCTGCGAGCACGTCGACGTCATCGAGCAGCTGGCGATCGATCGCGCGAAGGCGCTGTTCGGTGCCGAGCACGCCAACGTCCAGCCGCACTCCGGCGCGCAGGCCAACGCCGCCGCCATGGTCGCCGTGCTGAACCCGGGCGACACGATCCTCGGTCTCGACCTCGCGCACGGCGGTCACCTCACGCACGGCATGCGGATCAACTTCTCCGGCAAGCTCTACAACGTCGTCGCGTACCACGTCGACAAGGAAACCGGCATCGTCGACCTCGAAGAGATCGAGCGTCTCGCCAAGGAGCACAAGCCGAAGCTGATCATCGCCGGCTGGTCGGCGTACCCGCGTCAGCTCGACTTCTCGGAGTTCCGCCGGATCGCCGACGCCGTCGACGCCAAGCTCATGGTGGACATTGCGCACTTCGCCGGTCTCGTCGCCGCGGGCCTGCACCCGAACCCGGTGCCGCACGCCGACATCGTCACGACCACCACGCACAAGACGCTCGGCGGCCCGCGCGGCGGAATCATCCTCTGCCGCCAGGAGCTCGCGAAGAAGATCAACTCGGCGGTGTTCCCCGGTCAGCAAGGTGGACCGCTTGAGCACGTCATCGCCGCCAAGGCCGTCGCGCTGAAGATCGCCGCTTCCGAGGAGTTCAAGGAGCGTCAGGAGCGCGTCCTCGAAGGCGCCCGGATCCTCGCGGATCGCTTGTCGCAGAAGGACTGCTCCGACGCGGGCGTCCGAGTGCTGACCGGCGGCACCGACGTGCACCTCGTGCTCGTCGACCTCGTCAACTCCACTTTGGACGGACAACAGGCGGAGGACCGGCTCCACTCGGTCGGCATCACCGTCAACCGCAACGCCGTCCCGTTCGACCCGCGCCCGCCGATGATCACCTCGGGCCTGCGCATCGGCACTCCAGCGCTCGCGACCCGTGGGTTCGCCGCCGAGGACTTCACCGAGGTCTCCGACATCATCGCGCTCGCGCTGCGGCCGGACTTCGACGACGCCGCCAAGCAGACCCTCGGCGCCCGCGTCGAGCTGCTCGCCAAGAAGCACCCGTTGTACGCGGACCTCGGATGAGTGCTGCACCGGATGGGCGGAAGTTGTTGCGGTTAGAGGTTCGCAACGCGGAGACGCCGATTGAGAAGAAGCCGCCGTGGATCAAGACGAAGGCCAAGATGGGCCCGGAGTTCACGGAGCTGAAGGCGCTGGTCAAGCGCGAGGGCCTGCACACGGTGTGTGAGGAGGCCGGTTGTCCCAACATTTACGAGTGCTGGGAGGACCGTGAGGCCACCTTCCTCATCGGTGGGAGCCAGT
>NZ_DASYMU010000137.1:0-14929 GCF_036008905.1 Amycolatopsis sp.
TAACAGTGTTCTAACACTGTTACGCACTCACGACTGTTTTGGCCGAGGTCAGGTCCCGTCGGCTGGTCTCCTTCAGTGCCAGGATGCAGACGGCGGTGAGCACGCAGAACCCGGCGAGGGTCCACGAGATCGCGACGGTCGAATGCCCGCCGGTCGCGCGCTGCATCTCGGCGAACAGCAGCGGGCTGAGCCCGGCGCCGAGCCCGGAGAGCTGATACCCGAGTGACGCGCCGGTGTAGCGGCTTTCGGTGTCGAACAACTCGGTGTACAGCGCGGCCAGCGGGCCGTACATCATCGGATGGATGACGCCCTGGCCGAGCACCAAAGCCAGCGTCAGCAACGCGCCGCTGCCGCTGTCGACCAACGGGAACAGCACGAACCCGTACACCGCCATCACCAGCGCCCCGGCCAGCACGATCGGGCGCCTGCCGAACCGGTCGGACGCGGCCGACCACCAGATGATGCCGATGACAGCGCAAGCCGAGGAAACAGTGAGCGAGTTGAGCACGGCTTGCCGTCCGTGCCCGACCTGCACCCCGTAGGCGAGAACAAATGTGGTCAGCGTCGACTGGGCGACGAACGCCGCCAGCCCGACGCCGATGCTGAGCAGCAGCGTGCGTGGCTGGTCGCGGAGAACGGCGACCACGGGAAGCCGCTTCCGGGCCGAGGCTTGTTTCACCGCAAGGAAAGCCGGCGTCTCGTCGACGCGGGAGCGCACGAACAGGCCGATCGCCAGCAGCACGACACTGAGGAGGAACGGGATACGCCAGCCCCAGGACAGGAACGCGTCCTCGCCGACGGCCGCGGCCGTCCCGCTGAGGGCCAAGGTGGACAGTACGACGCCACAGGGCGCGCCGGCGTTGGTGAAGCTGGCCCACAGCCCTCGCCGTGATGTGGCGTGTTCGGCCGACATCAGCACGGCACCACCCCACTCGCCGCCGACCGAAATCCCCTGGACCACGCGGAGCAGGATCAGCCCCACCGGGGCCGCACCGCCGATCTGGGCGTAGGTCGGCAGCAGCCCGATCAGGAAGCTCGACACGCCCATCAGCGTCATCGTCAGGATGAGCATCCGTTTGCGGCCCAGCCGGTCACCGAAGTGGCCGAAGATCACCCCGCCCACCGGCCGGGCGAGATAGCCGGTGGCGAAGGTGCCGAAACTCGCGATCGTCGCGACCGCGGGATCGAGGTTGGAGAAGAACACCCTGTTGAACACCACCGCCGACGCCGTGGCGTAGAGCAGGAAGTCGTAGTACTCGATGAGGCTGCCGAGAAAACTCGAGGCGACTGCTCGCCGGAGCTGGATCTGGTTCTGGGGAGGTGCGGTTGAACTCGACATGGCTCAAACCCTCGTCGTTGGGGGACACAGGCACCGTGCTCCGGACAAAGTACGTCACAATTACAACCTCCGTCAACATTCTGCACAACATCAGCTTGGAGCCGCCCGCCCACGGCCGTCTACGCTGGTGCCGTGGCAGCCATCGACGACGACGAGAACCCGCTCAGCCTGTCCGCGCGCCCGCAGTTCCTGCTGCTGAACTTCTTCGGGCTCCACCTGCTGGGCCGGGACGCCGCCGTCTACTCCGGGAGCATCATCGAGGTGCTCGACCGCGTCGGGGTCTCCGAGCAGGCGGTGCGCTCGACGCTGACCCGCATGGTCGGCCGGGGCCTCCTGACCCGGCACCGCCAGGGCCGCCGTGTCTACTTCGGACTGACGGCACGCGCGATCACCGTGCTGGAGGACGGAAAACGGCGGATCTGGGGCACCGGCGCGGTCAACCGGGACTGGGACGGCAACTGGACACTGGTCGGGTTCTCACTGCCCGACACCCGGCGAAGTGACCGCCACGACCTTCGCTCGCGGCTGATCTGGGCCGGCTTCGGCATGCTGCAGAACGGCTTGTGGATCGCACCCGGCACGCAGGACGCGTCCGAGATCATCGAAGAGCTGGGACTCGCCGAAAACGTCAGCGTCTTCACCGCGCAGCACGCGAAGCCGACGGAATCTGCCGACCTGGTGCACAAAGCGTTCGACACCGACGTCATCGCCGCGCGCTACGAAGCCTTCCTCGCCCGGTGGGACACGGCCGACCCGCTTCCCTCCCTGCCGGACGACCTCGTGCGACGGCTGCTCCTCCACACCGAATGGCTCCAGCTCGTGCGGCAGGACCCGCATCTCCCGGCGGAGCACCTGAAGGAGGATTGGCCCGCGATCCGCGCCGAACGGCTGTTCCGGCGGCTCGACGAACAGATCCGTGACGCGGCAACACGAACAGCCGCGGAACTCGTCGACGAGATCCCCATCGGGGAGCATCCCGGCGACACCCGCTGAGCCGGGCGGTTTCGGTATGTTGACGTTGAGCGGCAAGGGTTTCGGCGACGGGCGGAGAACAGCGAAGTGGCGAGCGAGTTCAACTGGGCCGGCAATCACGAATACGCCGCGGAAGAGGTGCTCCGGCCCACCACGGTCGAGCAGGTGCGTGAACTGGTCGCCCGGGCGTCCCGGATCAAGGCACTGGGCACGCGGCACTGTTTCAACGACATCGCGGACTTCGACGGCGGCGTGCAGCTGAGCGTGGCCGACATCGACGTCCCCATCGAGATCGACGCCGAAAACGCGAGCGTCACGATCGGCGGAACCACGCGCTACGGCGATCTCGCCGAACCGCTCGACGCGGCCGGGTTCGCCCTCGCCAACCTGGCGTCACTCCCCCATTGCACGGTCGCGGGCAGCATCGCGACGGCGACGCACGGCTCCGGCGAGCGGCACCAGAACCTGGCGGCGGCCGTGTCCGCGATCGAACTGGTCACCGCGGACGGCGAACTGCGGAAGTACTCCCGCGACGCGGATCCCGACGTCTTCCCCGGGCTCGTCGTCGGACTCGGGGCGCTGGGTGTCATCACGCGGCTCACCCTGGACGTCGTGCCCCGGTTCGACCTGCGGCAGCACGTTTTCGATCACCTGCCATGGGAGGCGGCCACCCGGCACTTCGACGAGATCGAGGACGCCGGGTACAGCGTCAGCCTGTTCACGAACTGGGCCGACGACACGGTCGACCAGGTCTGGCTCAAGACCAAGGTCGAGCCCGGCGCACCGGTCGAGGCCCGCACCGATCTGTTCGGCGCACTGCCCGCGAACGAGCCCCGCCACCCGGTGCGCGCGGCCGGCATGTCGGCGGTGAACTGCACACAGCAGCTCGGCGTGATCGGGCCTTGGTACGACCGGCTGCCGCATTTCCGGCTCGGCTTCACGCCCAGCGCCGGTGACGAGCTTCAGACCGAGTACTTCGTCCCGCGGCGGGACGCGATCGCCGCTTTCGAGGCGATCCGCGGTCTGGCCGACAAGGTGTCGCCGCTGCTCCTGGTGTCCGAGATCCGCACGATCGCCGCCGACGACCTGTGGCTGAGCCCAGTCCACGGCGGCGACCGCGTCGCGATCCACTTCACGTGGAAGCCGCTGTGGCCGGAGGTCGAAGCGGTGCTGCCGCTGATCGAGGAACGGCTGGCGCCCTTCGGTGCGCGCCCGCATTGGGGCAAGCTGTTCCGGATGGATCCGTCCGCGGACGGCCTTTACCCCAAGCTGGCCGAATTCCGCGAACTCGCGGACCGGCTCGATCCCGAGGGCAAGTTCCGCAACCCGTTCCTGCGCCGGACCGTGTTCACCGGCTGATTCCTCAGACCGCGTTCGTGACGGTGACCTGGAACCCCAGCGCCTGCAGCATTCCGGTGAGCATCGTCTTCGTGTTCTGCTCGGCCTTGTCCACCAGGCCCGATTCCTTTGCTGCCGCGGCGATCCGCTCTTCCGCGGCGACGTAGAACCGTTGCTGGTTCGGCGGGTCGACGAGCGAGGTCAGCTGGTCGATCAAGCCACGCTCCTGACTGAAGACGTAACTGCGCTTGTTGTCGAGGTTCGGCTTGTCCAGCGCGGCGGGCGGCAAGGCCAGCCGGACCGATTTGCCGTCCGGCGACACCACGATCGAATCCTCCGCCAGGCGACCGAAATCGACGTAGGCGTTGACCGTGCCCGCCGCCACGAACAGCGTGCGCTGCCCGGCGAGCGCGTCCGGCACCCATTTCACGTCGTCCTCGATGTCGATGACGACCTGGAAGTCGCCCACCGCGGCGTGATACTGGCTGAGGTCGCGGACGGCATGGAGCACGGCCGGTTGACTGCGGTCCACTGTGGACTTTCCGAACAGGTCGAGCTTCGGCAATGCGCCGACGACCTGCAGCACGGCGGCGACCACGACGACCACCGCGGCGATGACGAGGGTGGTGCGCAGCCAGCGAGCCTTCAGTTTTATCACCTGTGTGGGTTACCCATGACGGGCGTGCAGCAAACGGTTTCCTGGCCCCGGCCAGGGGATCAACACCGCTGACGGGCGGCCCGGCTACCGTAGGGCCATGGAACTCCCGTCGTGGGCCGAGCGGATGACGCCCACCTGCCAGGCGATCGCCGAGCTGCTGCATCCGAATGCCGAAGTCGTCCTGCACGATCTGGGCACGGACACGATCGTCGGCATCTGGAACGCGTTTTCGGCGCGGCAGGTCGGTGAGGCGTCGCTGGTCTCGGAGCTGCCAGGGGCCGACGACGACGGTGCGGTGATCGGGCCCTACGAGAAGGTCGCGCTCGACGGCCGCCGCCTGACCTCGATCAGCGCCGTCATCCGCGACGACGAGGGAACCACTCGCGGGATGTTGTGCGTCAACCTCGACCGGTCGCCGCTGGACTCGGTCGTCGCGGCACTGACTTCGCTCGCCGCGTCACCGACGGTCCAGCCCCGGGTGGACGCCCTGTTCGAGCGGGACTGGCGTGAGCAGATCGCGTTGAGCGTCGACGAATGGTGCCGGTCGCGCAATCTCCGGCGCGAGGCCCTGACCAGGTCAGACCGGGTCGACATCATCCGCGTCCTCGATGAGCAGGACCTGTTCGCCACCAGGAAGGCCGCCGAACACGCGGCCACCGCCCTCGGCGTCAGCCGTGCCACCGTCTACCAGCTCCTGCGCTCCGCCCGTACCTCTGCCGCCACAAAGACCTAGACAGTTTGTCGAAACTGGATAGTCTGCCTAGGTGGACGGGCAGACGGGGCTTGAGCGGCTTGTCGATCTCGCGACCATCCAGGCGGTAGTCACACGAGCCGCTGCGCTCGAGGTTGTCGGTGACGTACTCCGCCGGCTCGCGAAGGGTGAGGTGGACGCGCCACTCGGGCTCGGCCTGGTCGACCTGGTCCGCGAGCTTGTCGACGAATGGGCGCTCGTCGACGAGGAAGCCATCCGCGACGCGCTGCGCATGGTGATCGACACCGAGCATCAGCTCGTCGAAGGCTCCGCCGCGGCCGCCTTCGCCGCGGCCCGCGCCCGGCGCGCCGACATCGCGGGGAAACGCGTCGCCGTCATTTCCTGCGGCCGGAATATCTCGGCCGCGACCCTGGCCACCGCACTGGCGGGTTAAGACCGCTGACGCCGCTCCGCCTTACTTTTGGGACGGCGGGCCGCGTCGCGTCGCGCCAGATGCGCGGACAACCAGAAACCGGTTCCGAGAACGGTGAACAACCCGGCCACGGCGAGCAGGGTGACAAAAGCGGACCACTCGTCCGGAGGCACCCCGATGTCCTGCGGTCCGCCATCGGGGTTCTCCGGGTCGTACCTGAGGGTCCGTGTCTGCCCGACAAAAGCCTTCTGGACACCCTCGAAGGTCTCCGGCCGGGTGACGATCGTCCTGCCATCCCGGGTGCTGAAGGAGATGAGCACGCTCGTGGTCCTTTTATGGGTTTCGACCTTCGTCACCGAGCCGGACACCAGCACCCCGTGATTCCGCATCCGCACGTCGCGCTGCCGGATGTCGACCGCTCCCCACACCGAGGCCGAGGCGATGGCCAGGCAAAAGACGACAACCGAGACCACGAGCGGACGACCGGCGTGCATCCGGGGGAAGCGGGACCACGCAGGGACCGGCGGGACGGCTGAACGCTTGGTCATCTGTCCAGTATTGTCAGATTTTGCCTGGTAGGCCACAAATTACGCGGCCGCTGAAGCAGGTGGCGCACAACGATTCGGTGTGCGAGGCTCACCACATGCGCCCGACGCTGTTCGACTTCGCCGGCGGCGAGCCCGCGTTTCTCGCGCTGGCCACCGCGCACCACCGGCGATGCCTGGAAGATCCGGAACTGAACCACCCGTTCTCGCATCCGGACCAGCATCCTCAGCACGTCGAACGCCTGGCCGCCTACTGGGCGGAGGTCATGGGCGGGCCGCCGCGCTACTCCGAGGCGTGCGGTGACCACTCCGGAATACTGACCATGCACGCGGGCAACGGGGACATGACCGACATGGGCCGCCGCTTCGTCGAGTGCTTCAGGCACGCGGCCGACGACGCGGACTTGCCCGCCGATCCCGAGTTCCGCGAAGCGCTGCTGGCTTACATGCGGTGGGCCGTCGACGAAGTGCTTTCGTACCCGGAACGGGACGCCACCATCCCGGCGAACGCCCCAATGCCGCGTTGGTCGTGGACCGGTCTCCAGCGCCCCTGAGTCCCGCGCTTCGCCACCTGTCGACAGATGGCGATCTCTTAGGCGCTAAGAGATCACGAGATGTCGACATCTCGTGGCACTCCGGTAGTTGAGGACTCAGCGGTCGATTTGCCAGCTGACGTCGGCGGGCGGGCAGTCGTGCTCGACGATGTGTTCCACGGTCCGGAGCGCCCGCCCGAGCGGAAGGGTGTCGCGGTTATCGTGGATGTCACGCTGGCCATTACCGAGTACGTAACCGTCTTGACGTCCCTTGCCCGCGGGGTCGATCGCGTGGACCCCGGCGTCGCCAGGTTCGTCCATCAGCAGGACGAGCGCCCGGATCCGGTTGCTGACCACCGCCAGCCGTTTTCCCTGGTCGTGCTCGAGCCAGGTTTCCAGCTGCCCTTGCGCCACGCGTTGCCGGACGAGTGCGACGGCCCGCTCGCCGGTCAGTGGTGCGTTGTCGTCCTGTAGGTGCCAAGCCCCGGTCATGCGCGGCACCATACCGCTTTATCGCCTGGTGGAGGCCGGAATCTGCCGAGTACGGGCGACGAGTTCGGTCAGCGCGCGCCCGAGCGGGAGATCGACACGGACCGTGGCGTACTGATCACCACGGGTTTGCCCCTGGTTGACGATCAGGACCGGTTTGCCCGCTTTGGCGGCGTACCGCACGAACCGCAACCCCGACATGACCGTCAGCGAGGAACCGAGCACCAGCAACGCGTTCGCCTCGTCGACGAGGCGGTAGCAGCTCTCCACGCGTGACCGCGGCACGTTCTCGCCGAAGAACACGACGTCCGGTTTCAGCACGCCCGAGCAGTCGGTGCAGGCGACCAGTGCGAACCCGCGGACGACCTCCTCGGCGAGTTCGACGTCGCCGTCCGGGTTGATCCGGGTGGCTTCGCCTTCGAACTCGGGGTTCGCCGCCCGCAGCCGCCTGTCCAGCTCCTCACGCGGGCTGGTCCGGCGGCAGCCCAGGCAGACGACCCGGTCCAAGCTGCCGTGCAGTTCCACCACCCCGGAGGTGCCCGCGGCCTGGTGCAGCCCGTCGACGTTCTGCGTGATGACACCCGAGAACAGGCCGTGCTCCCGCAGCGCGGCCACCGCGAGGTGGCCGTCGTTCGGGTTCGCCCTGGCGATCGTGCGCCAGCCGAGATGGCTGCGGGCCCAGTACCGGCGACGGCCTTCCTCACTGCCGACGAACACGTCGTAGGTCATCGGGGTGTGACGGCGAAGGCTGCCCGCCGCGCCACGGTAGTCGGGGATACCGGACTCGGTGGACAGCCCCGCACCGCTGAGGACCACGACCCCGCCGCCGGCGACGATCGGGGCGACGTCGTCGAGGCTGGTCGTCCGCGGCAACGGTTCTCCCGTGGCCGACCAGCTGAGTGTCGGTCGTGTCTGCACCTACGCAGCTTACGTGGCCTCAGTCGATGAGGACGTTCTTGTAGAACAGGTTCGCGTAGCGGTTGATGTTGTCCATGCTGCTGCGCGAGCCGAAGCCCAGGTACAACCGTGTTTCCCCGGCCAGGCTCCGGTAGATCCCGAGGCCCTCCGGCTCGCGGAACACCAGCGACTCCCCCGCCTTGGTCAGCGCGCGGCTCTTCACCTTGCCGGTGTTCATGTCGATGCACGTGACGTAAGAGTTGATGTCCGCGGAGTTCGCGTGGCCGGTACCGTCCAATGTGTACAGATACTGGCCGTAGATGGTGTAGCCCTGGAAGGTCACCGAGGTGTCGGCCAGCGCGGGCTGCGCGAAATGCACCAGCGGTGCGCTGAAGTTGCCTGCCGCGGCGGACGCGAGCGGGTAGACGCTGTAGAACATCGCGCCGCCTTCGCTGCGGCGCACCGCGATCCGCTTGTTGATCGGATCGGTGGCGCAGGTGATCGTCTTGCTCCCGGTGAGGAACTTCTTCACCGACGGCGTGCCACCGTTGACGAACTTGAACCTGGCCAAAGCCGTGCCGCGGCCGTCGCCGGTGGGACCGTCCGAATCGCATTCCATCCAGATGTACGAGTCGGTGCCCACCGCTTCGACGCCGATCGAGACGCCGTGCCCGGCGTTGCCGAGATGCATCGAGCCCTGGATCTCGCCGGAGAAGTTGACCTGGGTGATGCACAGGTCGTCCCCGGTTCCGCCGTTGCGGGCGTTCACGATGAAGATGCGCACGTTCTGGTTGTCGAAGGCGAAGCCCTGCATGACGTGGTGCGACTCGTGCAGGATCTTGCTGCGGAACTCGTCGTAGGACGGCTCGGTGAGGTCGAAACGCTTCGACGCCGGCATCGCGGTAATGGCGGCCAAGGCCGGTCCGGCGAACATCGCGCCGGTGCCGAGCAGTGCCGTCGTCGCGGCGAGACCACCACCGGCACGCAGCAGCGAACGTCGGGAGAACGTGGATCGGACGAGGTCCGGGGGCACTTGCTCGGGCATGATCGCTCGCCTTCGTCGGGTTTCAAGGTCCGAGGGAAGGTTGCGTCACGCCCGTACAAGACTCATACAAGCCGGCTGCGAAGCCTGGCCCAGGCCGCTTTCGCGAGGTACTTCGGCATCGACCGCCGGCACGGACCGTGGAAGATGACGAAGTTGTCGAAGACGTGGACGCCGGGCCGCTCGGTGATCGCTATCGCGGCTTCACGCACCTTGCCCAGCTGTGCCACGGTCATCTGGAGCGGTGGCTCGTCGGGCTGATATGTCCCCCAAATCGGGTAGTCGCGGCCGGGGCGGCGGCTCATCTCGATATGGCATCCCATGACGTGGGTGACCGGCCTGCTCCCGGCTATCCGCACCAGTCTGTCCAAACTCGCGGTGAAAGCGGGAAAATCGTTGACGTACAACCGGCCCGGATACACCGTGTCCCCGGTCAGGAGGAAACCGCTCCACCGGTCGTAGGCGGCGATGGACGCGTCGTGGTGGCCAGGGATCCCGGTGATCTCAAGAACTCGGCCACCCAGATCGAACTCGACGGTCTCGTCCGGCCAGGCCGAAAACCCGAAGAACGACTGGACGCTGTCAAGGTCGGCGAGGACGACCGTGGTGTCCGGGCGGCCGTCGAACTGGGAATCCCCAGCGACATGGTCCGAGTGGGCGTGCGAATGGACCACGATCAGTTCGTAGCCGGTACGCGGATGCTCGGCCAGCCACTTCGCGACCAGCGCGTCGACGGTGCCGCGCAACGGAAACAGGCCGGAATCCGCGGTGGCGCCGGTGTCGAGCAGAAGCGCCCTTTTGTTGCCGAAAAGCAGGTATAGGAACGGCGCTTCGTAGTGCACGGCCATGTTCTGCCGGAGCACGAAGGTGTGCTCGTCGTAGGCGTGGACCTGGATGGGCTGGTCGGTGTCGCGCCGAGCCGGGCGCGCACCGTGGTTCCACCGAACATCCAAGTCACCGGAGACCGGCGCTCCGGCTTCGAAATCCACCATGAAATCCCCCTAAGATCCGGACTTCCCAACCTACCCCGTTGATACGGTGGGCGAGGAAATCCGGCGCCGGGTCAGCGGGACACGCTCGTTCTTCTCTTTTCCTTGGTACCACTCGACGCGAACAGCGGGCCGGTCACGAACCACACCGCGACGAGGACACCGAGTCCGGGAAGCCAGCCCAGCAACGGCTTGCTCTGTTCCGGATCGCCGACGAGATAAACGAGTCCCAAAAGGACGGCCGCGGCGATCCCGCAGGCGAACACGCATTTGCCCCAGGACTGCCATTTGGCCCGGCTCTTCTCCCGGCCGGTCTTCTTGCGCTTGTCCGGCGCCGGGCCACCGGCGAACCTGTGCGCGAACCGCGCGTCCGCTCTTCTGATGATGCCGGGGCCGAAAACGACGCTGAAGCCCAGATAAAGCGCGGCCACGCCGTGAACCATGCTCGCCTGGGCGCCGTTCTGGATGTCGATGACGGTCGCGACGAGCACCATCAGGTCGGCCAGCGGAGTCAACGCGAGCACCACGGTGCTCGTCCGCCGCAACCGCAGGAGGTAACGGGCCACCAGTCCGACGACGATGAAGACCCAGAAGGCGATCTCACCTCCCACGATCACCGCCGCCATCGGATTCTCCGCGATGAAGTCGAATGCTCTGTCCATACCCCGAAGTCTGTCGGCCAGGGCACTCCGCCGCGTCCGCGAACGGCACGACAGCAGCTCATCACTTAGGAGGACGACACGGTCGGTCGGGCGTGCTGGGATGACCGGATGTCCTTGCTGGTACGGCGTTTTCGCGCATTGCCCCTGCTCGGCCAGGACGGGCTCATCGCGCTCGGGACCTGGCTCGCCGGGCTGGTGCTGTATGTGTCCGGGATGTTCCCACTGGTCAACATGACCGAGCCGGTCCCGTTCTGGGCCAGGTTCCTGGTGCTGACCGGGATGTGCGCGTTGCGGCTCGTCCGCCGTCTCGCGCCCACCGCGCTCATCGCGGCGACGGCGCTGCTCATGGTGGACTTCGCGCTCGGGCCGACGATCCCGGTGCTGCTCGTGTTCGCCGACCATCTCTACGTCGCCACACTGCACGGTTCGCGCCGGATACACCGCGCGATGATCACGATCGCGGCGCTGGGCACGCTCACCATGGTCGCGGTTGTCCTGCTGCTGTCGACGAGCTGGCGGGCGGGGCTGATCGCGGCACTGGCGGCGATGCCGTTCCTGATCATGCCGGTGTGGTGGGCGACGAATGTCCGCCAGCAGCGCGATATCGCGGACAACGAACGCGAGAACGCCGTGCAGCTGGCCAGGATCGGCGAGCTGGACCGGCATGCCGCGGTCGCCGCCGAACGCGCCCGGATGGCCCGCGACCTGCACGACGTCATCGCCGGGCACCTGTCGGCGATCGCGATCCAGTCCGAAGCGGTACTGACGATGAGCACGGCCGATCCGGCCACCTCCCACACCGTCCTGCGGTCGGTGCGCGAAAACAGCGTCAGCGCGCTCGACGAGATGCGGGCCATGATCGGCCTGCTCCGTGAAGGCGGCTCGGACGAGGAGACCACGGCCCCGGCCCGGCTGGCGCAACTGTCCAAACTGGTCGAATCGGCTCGCGCGAGCGGGATGCACGTCGACGTCGAGTCCGAAATGGACGGATCCGCGACGCTGCCGGCCGCTGTCGATCTCACGGCGTACCGCATCGCCCAGGAGGCGCTCACCAACGCCGTCAAGCACGCGCCGGGCGCGCGGACCAGGGTGGACATCCAGCGCGCCGACGGGATACTGACCGTCGAAGTCACCAACGAACTCGAGGCCGCGGGGATGAAACCCCGGTATGCCGGTCAGCCGGGCGCCGGGACCGGGCTGCTGAACATGCGGGAACGGGCGAGCGCGGTGGGCGGGTCGCTGTCGGCGGGCCCGTCCGCGGGCCGCTGGCGCGTCCACGCCGAACTGCCGGTCCCCGAGCACTGATCCGGCTTCCGTTGCGGGGCAAACGGAATCGAATCATCTAGGTGTAACACAAGAATTTCGGTGTTATGCGGGGTGGCACGGGGTCACCGTCTTCTCGCATGCTTCGGTGGCAAGCCCCTTCATGCCACCCGCTGACGGAAAAGGCCATCACGCAGTCGGAAAGGAAGCTGTGACGAACACCGAAATCGACCACGGTCTCTGGGTGCGTCGCCCGGCGAAAGCGTCGCCCGGCGCGCCCCGGCTGATCTGCCTGCCGCACGCCGGTGGTTCCGCGAGTTTCTACGTGCCGATGGCGCGAGGGCTGGCGCCGGGCATCGACGTCGGCCTTGTGCAGTATCCGGGGCGGCAGGATCGTCTGCGAGAGCCCTGCATCAACGACTTGCGCGAGCTCGCCGACGCCACTTTCGCCGCGCTGCGGCCGGAACTGGACCGCCCGGTCGCGTTCTTCGGGCACAGCATGGGCGCCACGCTGGCCTTCGAAATCGCGCTCCGCATGAAGGAAGCCGGGTTGCCCGCGCCGCTGAGGCTGTTCGTCTCGGCCCGGCGCGCGCCGTCGGCCCATCGCGACGAGCGGATCCACCAGCGTGACGACGACGGCATGATCGCCGAGATCCGCGGCCTCAGCGGCACCGACACGCGGGCGCTGGGCGACGAGGAGATCATGCGGATGGCGATGCCGTCGATCCGCGCCGACTACACCGCCGCCGAAACCTATCGCTACCGGCCGGGGCCGCTGCTGGGATCGCCGTTTTCCGTGCTCATCGGGAAAAACGACCCGAAGGCCACGCTCGACGAAGCCGGGCTCTGGCGCGACCACACCTCGGAAGAGACCGAGCTGACGGTCTTCGACGGCGGCCACTTCTATCTGATGCAGCACCAGCAAGAGGTCCTGCGGCTCATCCGTGACCGGCTGACCGCCGGCTGATCCACCGACCAACCAGCTGCTGGGAGACCACCCATGACCGCGCTCATGCCAAGCCGGCCGGACGACCGGCGACCCATGATCGAAGCGATCGGCGTCAGCAAGACGTTCGGGCCGGTGTGCGCGCTGGACTCGGTGACGCTCAGCGCGCCGCGGGGCTCGGTCCTCGCGTTGCTGGGGCACAACGGCGCCGGCAAGACCACGCTCGTCAACATCCTCACCGCGATGACACCACTGAGTTCCGGAACGGCCAGGGTGGCCGGGTTCGACGTCGCCACCGACGCGCGGAAGATGCGTGAGGTCATCGGCCTCACCGGCCAGTTCGCGTCGGTGGACGAGCGGCTGAGCGGGCGCGACAACCTCGTGCTCATCGCCAGATTGCTCGGCGCCGACCGCAAGGCCGCCAAGCGCCGTGCCGACACGCTGCTCGAGGTGTTCGACCTGACCGGCGCCGCGAAACGACTCGCCAAGACGTACTCCGGCGGGATGCGGCGGCGGCTGGACCTGGCGGTGTGCCTCGTCGGCAGCCCCGACGTGATCTTCCTCGACGAGCCGACCACCGGGCTGGACCCGTCGAGCCGGATCAACCTCTGGGAGATCGTCGAGACACTGGTCGAGCAGGGCACCACCGTCCTGCTCACCACCCAGTACCTCGACGAGGCGGACCGGCTCGCGGACACCATCGCGGTGCTCTCCGGCGGCTCCGTGGTCGCCTCCGGCACGGCCGCCCAGCTCAAGGGGCAGGTCGGCCAGCGGTCGGTCACGGTGACCCTTGAGCCCGGCCACGACCCCGTCGCCGCCTGCCTGGCGCTGGAACGCGCGGGCATGGCGCCCGCCATCGGCCCGGACGGCGTCACCATCACCACTCCGGTCGGGGCGTCGAAGGAGCTGGCGGCCGTGATCCGGGCCCTCGACGACGACGGCATCGAAGCCGCGGAACTGGCCTTCGGCGAACCGACCCTGGACGACGTCTACCTGGCACTGGCCAAGAAGACCGCCCGCCAACCGGCATGAGCACCGTGGAGACCCCCATGACCTCGACCCTCGCCCGAGCCCAAGGGAGCGCCACGGCGGTCCGGTGGCCCGGCAGTTCCCTGTGGTCACAGATAATGATCCTCACCGAGCGGTCGCTGGGCGCGCTCGTCCAGGATCCGCAGATCATCCTGTTCGGCCTACTGCAGCCGATCGTCATGCTGTTCCTGTTCACGCAGGTGTTCGCCAACCTCGGCTCCACCCCGAACTTCCCGCCCGGGATCTCCTACGTCGACTACCTGGTGCCGGCTGTGCTGGTGGACAACGCGGTGCAGTCCTCGCTGCAGAGCGGGGTCGGGCTCGTGGAGGACCTCAAGAACGGCGTCGTCTCACGACTCCGGTCGCTGCCCATCCAACCGGCGTCGATGCTGGTCGCGCGCAGCCTGTCCGATCTGGCCCGCGGCGCGGTGCAGGTCGTCGTCATCCTCCTGCTGGCCACGACCATGCTCGGCTACTCGCCCGACGGCGGTTTCGGCGGCATGGCGGCATCGCTGCTCCTCGCGCTGATGGTCGGGTGGGCGCTCGGGTGGGTCTTCCTGGCGTTCGGGACGTGGTTACGCCGGGCCGAACCCATGCAGAACATCAGCTTCATCGCACTGTTCCCGCTGATGTTCGCTTCGAGTGCTTACGTTCCTGTCGCGGACCTTCCGGCGTGGCTGCAGGTCGTCGCGCAGGTCAACCCGCTGACGTACGCGGTGGACGCGACCCGAGCTGTGGCACTGGGCTTCGCCAACACGAGTGCCGTGCTGCCCGCGATCGTGATCTGCAGCATCATCACGGCCGCCGGTGTCGTCTTCGCCATCCTCGGCTTCCGACGCCCCCTGTAGTCCTCTTTGCACGTAAGCGGACCACGGCCAAGTCTTCCGCTACCGCAGTAATCCCGTTGGGCGCAGGCGAAAAACCCACAGCGCGCGCCCGCTTTCGGCCGAAGGCCCGCACCAACCTCAGGACCGCCATGAAGGGACCCTTCCTACCAGAAAACGCAAGGAAGGACCCCTTCACACCACCGGCTAACCCGGGGACCGCCCTGAGCCGGACGGACCAAGTACCCCAAAGCGGCGTTGGGGGCATCCAGTGCCCCC
>NZ_DASYMU010000138.1:0-7624 GCF_036008905.1 Amycolatopsis sp.
CTGTTACGCACTCACGACCCGCGGGTAAGCTCGGCGTGCGGTCGCCCGGCCTGGGGGTTCACAGCCGGTGCCGGCCGCTTTTCCGGGTAGGTATCTTGAAAGGAATGCGGTGGACACGCGGGTCGAAACGCTCGAATTCCAGGCCGAGGCGCGCCAGCTTCTGCAGTTGATGGTCCATTCGATTTATTCGAACAAGGACACTTTTCTGCGCGAACTGATTTCCAACGCCTCCGACGCGCTGGACAAACTCCGGCTGGAAGCCTTTCGCGACAAGGAACTGCAGGTCGACACCTCTGACCTGCACATCGCCATCGAGGTCGACAAGGTCGGGGGCACGCTCACCGTCCGCGACAACGGCATCGGCATGTCCCGGGACGACGTGGTGAACCTCATCGGCACCATCGCGAAGTCCGGCACCGCCGAATTGCTCGAAAAGATGAAGAAGTCGAACGAGTCGGTGTCGCAGGACCTCATCGGCCAGTTCGGTGTCGGTTTCTACGCCAGCTTCATGGTCGCCGACAAGGTCACGCTGCTGACGCGGCGGGCGGGGGAGACCGAAGGCACCCGCTGGGAGTCCGCCGGCGAGGGTTCGTACACCATCGAGCCGGTCGAGGACGCACCACAGGGCACGTCGGTGACGCTGCACCTCAAGCCCGCCGACGAGGAAGACCAGCTGTTCGACTACACCTCGGATCGCAAGGTCCGCGAGATCGTCAAGCTGTACTCGGACTTCATCGCGTGGCCGATCCGGATGGAGACCGAGACGACCGACGCCGAGGGCGAGTCGAAGACCGAGGTCCAGACGGTCAACTCGATGAAGGCGCTGTGGGCGCGGTCGAAGGACGACGTCGACGAGGAGGAGTACAAGCAGTTCTACCGGCATGTCAGCCATGCCTGGGACGAGCCGCTCGAGACCATCCACATGCGGGCGGAGGGCACCTTCGAGTACCAGGCGGTGCTGTTCATCCCGTCGCAGGCGCCGTTCGACCTGTTCACGCGCGAGGCCAAGCTCGGCATCCAGTTGTATGTCAAGCGCGTGTTCATCATGGACAACTGCGAAGCGCTCATGCCGGAGTACTTGCGGTTCGTGAAGGGTGTCGTCGACGCGCAGGACCTCTCGCTGAACGTGTCGCGCGAGATCCTTCAGCAGGACAGGCATATCCAGCTGATCCGCCGGCGGCTGGTCAAGAAGGTGCTCTCGACGATCAAGGACATGAGCGCCGAGAACTACGAGAAGTTCTGGACCGAGTTCGGCCGCGTCCTCAAGGAAGGCCTGCTCAGCGACTCGGACAACCGCGAGACGCTGCTGGACCTCATCTCCGTCCCCTCGACGAACGACCCGGCGAAGCAGACCACGCTGCGTCAGTACATCGAGCGGATGAAGGACGGCCAGTCGCATATCTACTACCTGACCGGTGAGTCGCGGGCTGTCATCGAGAACTCGCCGCATATGGAAGCGTTCCGCGCCAAGGGTTTCGAGGTGCTCCTGCTGACCGATCCGGTCGACGAGATGTGGGTCGAGTCGGTGCCGGAGTTCGACGGCAAGCAGCTCCAGTCGGTCATCAAGGGCCAGCTCGACCTCGACACCGAGGACGAGAAGGAAGCCGCGGAGTCCGAGCGCGACCAGCTGAAGACCGACTTCGCCGACCTGCTGTCGTGGATGACCACGACACTGGCCGACGACGTCAAGGAGGTCCGGCTTTCTTCGCGCTTGACGACGTCCCCCGCGTGCCTCGTCAGCGAGGCGCACGACATGACGCCGACGATGGAGAAGATGTACCGGGCGATGGGGCAGGCGCTGCCGCACAGCAAGCGCATCCTCGAACTGAACCCGGCACACGCGCTGGTCACCGGCCTGCGCACCGCCGTCGGCGAAACCAAGGACGAGACCGGGCTGAACGAGACGGCGCAGATCCTCTACGGGATGGCGCTGCTCGCGGAGGGCGGGGAGCTGACCGACCCGTCGAAGTTCACCCGCATGCTCGCCGACCGCCTGGCCAGCGCCCTCTGACCCAGCCACGAGATGTCGACATCTCGTGATACCCGGCGTGCGCAACTATCGCCATCTGTCGACAGATGGCGACCGGGTCGACCGGGGCGAAAAACGAAAAAGCAAGTTCGAGGGCGGCCGTCGTACCCCATGCGACGGCCGCCCTCGAACGTGCGTGGGACCTTCTCGATCCGCAGCCCGTCACCGGCACCTGCCCACGCTAGTCGAGGCCGGTGTACCCGGGCCTGTACTCGGGCTGGACCCGGATGCCGCTGACTTCGCCGCGCTGACCTGCGAAAACGCAGAACGCGGGGATAGGGGCTGGTGCGGAGGCGGCATGTTCGCGATGCTGGGTGGGTACGTTGTGAGGCGGGGACCCCCTGGCGGCGTGAAGGGATCGTGCCCGTGGACGACCAGAGACTGCCTTTCGACGTGTGGCTCCGCGAACGCCGCGTCCGGGCGGGTCTGACTCAGGTCCAGTTGGCCGAGCGTGCCGGGGTCAGCGTGCGGGCTGTTCGCAACGCCGAGCTCGGCAGTGTCAGCCGCCCCAGGACGGAGACGATCAGGCGGCTGGCCGAGGCGCTCGGCGAGAACGGCTCCGGCGCGGGCGAACTCCGCATAGACGTGCTCGGGCCGTTGACCGTGCGGCACGGCGAGGACCTGGTCGAGGTCGACGCCGCGAAACAGCGCTGGCTGCTGGCTTTGCTCGCGCTGCAACCGAACAAGGTCGTGCGGCGCGAAGAGATCGTCGACGTGATCTGGGGTGACCGTCCGCCGTCGTCGTGCCTGGAACTGGTCCACACCTACGTCTCCCGCCTGCGTAAGGCGCTCGAACCCGGGCGCGCGCCGCGGGAGCCCGCGCGGACGATCCTCACCGCCAACGGCGGCTACCGGCTCGCCGTCACCGCGGACCAGCTGGATCTGCTCCGGTTCGACGCGCTCGTGGCGGAGGCCGAGAAGGACCCGGAAGCCGCCGAGCAGGCGTACCGCACCGCGCTCGGTCTCTGGCGCGGCCCGGCGCTGGCCGACGTCGAACGTTTCCGGCAGCATCCCGCGTGCCTGGCCCTGACGCGGCGCCGCTCGGAGGTGGTGCTCGCGTACGTGGATGTCGCACTGGCAAAGGGAAATCATGAAGAAGCGGCCGTCCATCTGCGGGCGCTGATCGTCGAAGAACCGTTGCAGGAGGCCGCGCACGCCCGGCTGATGCTCGCCCTCGCCGGTTCCGGTCAGCAGGCCTCGGCGCTCAGGCTGTTCGACGACATCCGGCGCGAGCTCGTCAGCGAGTTCGGCATCGAGCCCGGCGCGGAGCTGCGCAACGCCCAGGCCCAAGTGCTGCGCCAGGACCTCGGCGGCCCGCGGCCCGCGCCGAAACGTCCCGCCCAGCTGCCCGCGGACGTCGCCGGGTTCCGCGGCCGCGCGGCCCAGTTGGCCGAGCTGGACAGCCTGGTGCCCAGCGACGAACACCCGGCGACCGACATGCGCATCGCGGTGGTTTCGGGCACCGCGGGCGTCGGCAAGACCGCGGTCGCCGTGCACTGGGCGCATCGCGTGCGCGACCGGTTCCCCGATGGTCAGCTGTACCTCGACCTGCGGGGATTCGGGCCAGGGCGGCCGGTCGAGCCGGGTGACGCGCTGTCGGGATTCCTGCGCGCGCTGGGTGTCGACGGCGAGGAGATCCCCGCCGAACCCGACGAACGCGCCGCGAAGTACCGCACGGTGCTCGAAGGCCTGCGGATGGTGCTGATCCTGGACAACGCCGGTTCGGTGCCGCAGATCCGCCCGCTGCTGCCGGGCTCGTCGTCCTGTTTCGTCCTGGTCACCAGCCGTGATTCGTTGCCGGGGCTGGTCGCCCGGCACGGCGCCCGGCGCCTCCCGCTCGATCTGCTTTCCCCCGCCGAGGCCTTCGACCTGCTCCGCACGTTGCTCGGCACACGTGTCGACGTCGAGCCGGACGCCGCCGAGGCGCTGGCCGAGTACTGCGCCCAGCTGCCGTTGGCGCTCCGGCTCGTCGCGGAGCTCGCGGTCAGCAGGCCACGGGCGAAACTGCGGGCGCTGGTCGCCGAACTGGCCGACGAACGCGGCCGGCTGGACCTGCTCGACGGCGGCGGGGACCCGCTGACCGCGGTCCGGGCGGTGTTCTCCTGGTCGTACCGCCATCTCCCGGCGGAGTCGGCGCGCGTGTTCCGATTGTGGGGTCTGCATCCCGGCCGCGACTTCACCCTCGACGCGACGGCGGCGCTGGCGGGCACCGGCCTCGGCGAGGCCGCGCGGCTGACGGACACGCTGGTGCGCGCGCATCTCGTCCAGGAAACCGTGCCGGGCCGGTTCCAGCTGCACGATCTGCTGCGCGTCTACGCCGGTGAGCTCGCCGAAGAGCCGGAAGGCCAGGACGCGCTGACGCGGCTGTTCGGCTTCTACCTCCACGCCGCGTCGCGGGCCATGGACGTCGTTTCCCCGCACGAGTCGCATCTCCGGCCGGCCATCACCGAACCCGGGCTCGACGTCGGCTGGCCGGGCGCGGCGAACTCCCAGGTGTGGCTGGAAACCGAGCGGCACAACCTGCTCGCCGTCGCGGCGCACGCGACCCGGCACGGCTGGCCGGACCTGCTCCGCAACCTGTCCGGGGTCCTGTGGCACTACCTCGACGTCGGCGGCTATCACGAGGAAGCGCTCGTGCTGCACACGCACGCGTCGGCGATCGCGCATGACTCCGGCGACCGCGCGAGCGAGGTGGATCCGCTGACCCTACTGGGGCTCGGGCACTGGCGGATGGGCCGCTCGCGCGAGGCGTTGCGCTACCTCGAAGAGGCGCTCGTCATCGTGCGCGACACCGGCAACCGCGGTATCGAAAGCTACGTCCGGTGCACGCTCGGCCTGGCTTGCCGCGCGCTGGGCCGCTTCGCCGACGCCTATTCCTATGGGAGGCAAGCGCTTTCGCTCGCGCGTGAGACGGGGGACAGGACGAGCGAGGTCCTGGTACTGGTACTGCTGGGTGTCGCCTGCCGGGGGCTCGGCCGCTTCGACGAGGCGCTCGACCACCTGGACCAAGCGCATCCGCTCGCGAGCGAAACCGGTGACCGCACGAACGAAGGCTATGTGAGCACCAACCGCGGCGATGTCCTCTCGGCGATGGGGCGGCACGAAGAGGCCGCGCATTTCCTGGAAGAAGGCCTCGACCATTTCCGCGCGACCGGCACCCGCGCGAGCGAGGGCTACGCGCTCTGCATGCTGGGAGCCGTCCACCGCATGCTCGGCCAATACGACAAAGCACTCGAACGGCTCGAACAGGCGCTCGTCATTTCCCGCGAAACCGGCAGCCGGACGAATGAAAGCGTCGCCCTGATGAATCTCGGCGACGTCCACCAGGAATTGCGCAATCACGACGAATCCGGCAGATATCTGGAAGAAGCGCTCGCCATCGCCCGTGATTGTGGTGACCGTGGCGTGGAAACCCGGGTGCTCAACAGTTTCGGTGGTCTCGCCCTCGCGCGCGGCGCGTCTTCCGACGCCGTCGGGCACTATCAGGCGGCGCTGCTCCTGGCCGTCGAAACCGAATGCCCCTCGGAACAAGCGCTGGCGCACCGCGGCCTCGGCGACGCACACAATGGCGAAGACGCGCGCCGTCATTGGGAACGCGCTTTGGCTCTGTACAGCGAAATGTCGCTGCTCGAAGCCGACCTCGTCCGCGAGCGCCTCGCCACCATCCCCGCGTAACACGCCTACCCAAACGGGGAACACGACTACGCAGACGCGTAACACCCGTGTTTCCCGTTCGCGTAGGTGTGTTTCCCGGGAGTGAAGCTTGCCACAGAGGGGGGACGGAGTTACTCCAAGTAGTTGCTTTCCCTAAGCAACTTAATTAGCATGGCTAACTATGACGATGGAAGAACTCGGACCGCGGTACAAGTGGGTCGCGCTGTCCAATACCACCCTCGGCATGCTGATCGCGACGATCAACTCCTCGATCGTGCTGATCGCATTGCCGGACATCTTCAAGGGCATCGGGATCAACCCGCTCGAGCCCGCGAACACCAGCTATCTGCTCTGGATGATCATGGGTTTCCTGGTCGTCACCGCGGTGCTGGTGGTCAGTTTCGGGCGGCTCGGCGATATGTACGGCCGGGCCAAGATGTACAACCTCGGCTTCGCGATCTTCACGGTTTCGTCGGTCATGCTGGCGATCACCTGGTTCGACGGGGACACCGCCGCGCTGTGGCTCATCGGCTGGCGGATCATCCAGGGCATCGGTGGCGCGTTCCTGATGGCCAACTCCTCGGCGATCCTCGCCGACGCGTTCCCGGCCAACCAGCGAGGCATGGCGCTCGGGATCAACGGTGTCGCGGCGATCGCGGGTTCGTTCCTCGGCCTGGTCATCGGCGGGGTGCTCGCGCCGATCAACTGGAACCTGATCTTCCTGGTGTCGGTGCCGTTCGGGCTGTTCGGCACGATCTGGGCGTACCTGAAACTGCGGGACACCGGTATCCGCAAGCACGCCAGGATGGACTGGTGGGGCAACATCACCTTCGCCGTCGGCCTGATCGCGGTGCTGGTCGGGATCACCTACGGCATCCAGCCCTACGGCTCGTCGCCGACCGGCTGGGGCAGCCCGTTCGTGCTGTCGTGCCTCATCGGCGGGATCGCGGTGCTCGTGGCCTTCGTGGTGATCGAGATGAAGGTCGACAACCCGCTGTTCACCCTGTCGCTGTTTCGGATCAAGGCCTTCACCTTCGGCAACATCGCCAACCTCTGCGCGTCTCTCGGACGAGGCGGGCTGCAGTTCATCCTGATCATCTGGCTGCAGGGGATTTGGTTGCCACAGCACGGATACAGCTTCGAGCAGACCCCGTTGTGGGCTGGGATCTACATGCTGCCGATGACCGTCGGGTTCCTGGTGGCCGCGCCCGCGTCCGGGGTGCTGTCCGACCGGATCGGCAGCCGGATGCTGGCGTCGACCGGCCTGTTCATCACGGCGCTGACGTTCGTGCTGCTGATCGTGATCCCGGTGAACTTCAACTACTGGGCGTTCGCCGCGATCCTGCTGCTGAACGGCATCGGCATGGGCATGTTCTCCTCGCCGAACCGCGCCGAGGTGATGAACAGCCTGCCCGCGGACGCCCGGGGTTCGGGCGCCGGGATGATGACGACCTTCCAGAACTCCGCGATGGTGCTTTCGATCGGCTTCTTCTTCAGTCTCATCATCGCCGGGCTGTCGTCGACGCTGCCGGCGACGATGCGGTCGGGACTCGTCGAGCACGGCGTTTCGGCCGGGGCCGCCGACCAGATCGCCAGCCTGCCCGCGGTCGCCGTGCTGTTCGCGGCGTTCCTCGGCTACAACCCGATCCAGCAGTTGCTCGGCAGCCAGCTCGGCCAGCTTTCCCCGGACCAGGCGAGCTTCCTGACCGGGCGGAGCTTCTTCCCGAACCTGATCTCCGGGCCGTTCTCGCAGGGACTGGCCGTCGCGTTCTGGTTCGCCATCGGGGTCTGCCTGCTCGGCGCCGTCGCGTCCTTGCTGACGGGCAAGAAACGCCCTGCCGAGCCGGAGGAGAAGGAGACCGTCGGCGCGGAACTGGCCGGGGTCGCCGGGGAACTCTGAGCCTGTAGACATCGAAGGCCCGCCACGAGAGATCGTGGCGG